>NZ_JBYLUK010000009.1:0-97191 GCF_058107395.1 Gluconobacter sp. ESL1110 | reverse complement strand
CTGGCAGCGGTTCTCCCATACGCCTATCCTACCTCTCCTTTTTTCCTCGTCTATTCTTCGTCTGTCAGTGCTGGTGAGGTAAGGGGGATACTTTCAGCAAGCTGCAGACAGCTAATGTTTCCGCAGTATTTACGGTCAGTCTACCAAGGGCAGACACTGAAACGCGGGGCAGGGAGGGTTCGCCGCCCTCCGCATTCAGAACGTGGGTAGGAGGGAATACGGTCGGTCTACCGTTTACCAGCCATGACAGCACGAGCTCCTTAAGCATCCGGGTCTACGGTCAGTCTACCAAGAGCAGACACTGAAACGCGGGGCAGGGAGGGTTCCCCGCCCTCCACATTCAGAACGTGGGTAGGAAGGAATACGGTCGGTCTACCGTTTACCAGCCATGACAGCACGAGCTCCTTAAGCATCCGGGTCTACGGTCAGTCTACCAAGGGCAGACACTGAAACGCGGGGCAGGGAGGGTTCCCCGCCCTCCACATTCAGAACGTGGGTAGGAAGGAATACGGTCGGTCTACCGTTTACCAGCCATGACAGCACGAGCTCCTTAAGCATCCGGGTCTACGGTCAGTCTACCAAGGGCAGACACTGAAACGCGGGGGCAGGGAGGGTTCGCCGCCCTCCGCATTCAGAACGTGGGTAGGAGGGAATACGGTCGGTCTACCGTTTACCAGCCATGACAGCACGAGCTCCTTAAGCATCCGGGTCTACGGTCAGTCTACCAAGGGCAGACACTGAAACGCGGGGCAGGGAGGGTTCCCCGCCCTCCACATTCAGAACGTGGGTAGGAAGGAATACGGTCGGTCTACCGTTTACCAGCCATGACAGCACGAGCTCCTTAAGCATCCGGGTCTACGGTCAGTCTACCAAGGGCAGACACTGAAACGCGGGGCAGGGAGGGTTCGCCGCCCTCCGCATTCAGAACGTGGGTAGGAGGGAATACGGTCGGTCTACCGTTTACCAGCCATGACAGCACGAGCTCCTTAAGCATCCGGGTCTACGGTCAGTCTACCAAGGGCAGGCACTGAAACGCGGGGCAGGGAGGGTTCGCCGCCCTCCGCATTCAGAACGTGGGTAGGAGGGAATACGGTCGGTCTACCGTTTACCAGCCATGACAGCACGAGCTCCTTAAGCATCCGGGTCTACGGTCAGTCTACCAAGGGCAGGCACTGAAACGCGGGGCAGGGAGTGTTCCCCACCATCCACATTCAGGACGTCGGTAGAAAGGAATACGGTCGGTCTACCGTTTCATAGGGTAGGAAAAGGGAACTTCCCTATTTGAACAAGAATCCCTCGTTACGGGCATTCTCATTTGATCATGGACGATTGTCACGCTCCAGTGCCGCTATAGCTAACTCAAACGTCTCCGCAACTTTTAAACCTAATTTGTCTGCGAGCTCATAAAACCGTTCTGCGTGTTCATTTGTAGTCTTCACACTCACTACGCGATGTCGTCCAGTTCGATACGCTCTTGGTTTCCTCATGCCTTGATTAGATTGAGCCTTGCCTGCGGTGTTTTCGGGCTCGGATACACTTTCTCTACTGACAAATCGGGATCCTTCCGAGATCCGGTCAATCTCCTCAGGCGCGGGCCTTGTATCTTTGTTTTTCGGTGCGGGCTTGAATTTGGAAAGATCCATAGCTCCACCCTTTTGCGGATCCGAAAAGATGCTTGTGCGTGATTTCATCGATCTATGTCCTGTCCGCTGGATAGTAATTCTATCACTTCCCTAGCAAGGGCTTCGATATTCGCTGCGGCACTTGGGAGATTGCGCGCATTTTTGGGATCGAGAGTACGAATAGTACCTCCGAAAGAAAAAATCGCCCTGTATGCATCACGCTCATGAACTTGAACCGAGAACACAGGTACGCCGTTCTCCCGGAATTCCGCTTCAATAGCAGATAAAGTCCTCGGTCGTATTGCTGCGCTTGTGCAGGTAAATAAGATGGCACAGGGAATGTTGATTCTAAATGCCTCTTCCTGCTGCCTGACCTCTCTAACAGCAGAAACAGCTTCAACAGCGTCGAGGGCTGAACCTCTCGTAGGGATGATTACAAGATCCGCACGGCTCATTGCATAAGGTACCATTCTTGACGCGGTACCTTCGAGATCTACTATTACAAACGAACTTTCCTCTGCCTCGTGGTCAATCGTCTTTATAATAGTCCGTTCGGTGACGTCTTCAATCACCTTTAACGTCTCCGGTTTTCCAGGAAGTGATGCCCAACGAGCAACCGGCTTATTTGGATCAGCGTCAATTAGAGTTACGGAGGCACCGTTATGTGCGAACTCCGATGCCAAGAGAATAGCTGTCGTAGATTTCCCTGCTCCACCTTTCGGAGAAGCGAAGACGATAGTTGGCATTAAGGTTCTCCAAAATAGTATACTGCATGGAAACGGAAGACCTTCGGTATACCTATCATTCCGCTTGCAGACGAACATTACGCCTCCTCTTAGCTGCCTTGCTCGGGTAGGTCAACGGTATACCAATGGTAATTCCGTCTTTATGAGAGTGTTTTTGGCTTAACTGGGGGAGGGGAGGGAAACAAGGTTGCGCCTGTTCGGTCGACATCAACTTTCGCAGCAGGATAAACTGCTAATGCTAGTCCCAAATTATCTAAAAAGCCTGTGCGGAAATGGTCCATACGGGCAACGCCTGGTCCAAATTGTAATTTTAAGGCCGCCCAAGTAACGGGTGTCGGTTTTTTTAAGACGTGTAAGCGATACGCTAGCCAGCAATAAATATCCAAAGCTTGGGAATGACCATTTAGATGCCTAATGGCGGCCTCTTCTATCGGAACAGGGTGGCGTTTTAATTGCTGAAAAAAATTCTCGGACAATTTTACTGCGTCAAGGAATGACGTTGGTTTCCCTGTCGCATCGTCGTACTCAGTGATCATTCCTGAGTCGATGATATTTTGATTTAGGAATCCTGTGCTATCGGCAGTTTTTATATGAAAGCTTAGACGACAACGCGCAATCCGCTCGGCTTGATCACGAACGTCTGCCACTGCCTTTCCTCCGATGGGAATGCCCATGCGATTCAACCATGATCGGAGACTTTTCCCTATCTCGATTTCCCGGCTATTTGTCTTAAGTGCCTCGGTCTGAAGATAAAGCATAATCAAACGGGCTTTACTTCCATAGGGAACTCCTACGTATTCAGGCTCGGCATCTTTCCCGGGTCTCCGTCCCGGTTCAACGAGCAGCGTTACGTGATCGCTCTTTACTTGCCACGCAGCGCTCGACTTAAGTCTTCTATGCGGCAATGCAGCCTGGGCCCAACCAGAATACAAGAAGCCAATGCCAAGTTCTTCGCTCGACATATACCCACTCGCGATGTCGATCACGCGTCGATCTATATCGAGCTGAAGCGCGCCTTGGCGCCCTATCTGCTCTATAATTCGATGAACTTCAGCCATGCCTATCTCTCCGACGTGGAGAGTATGACTAAAGCTAGTTAATCTGTCTCCGTGAACTTTACCGGGGAACGGAAATGCTTTGGCGCGGCTGTGCACTTTAGAGGGAAAAAGCTTAGTAGAAGATATTAGTTTATATATTAGTTTGTCCCGTTAAAGTGCACAGGACAACACGGAAGAGTGCCGCTTTTAGCGTATCGCTCTCCGGAAAAGTGCACACTTCCGACGCTAAAGTGCACACCTTGCCCGCAAAAGTGCACGGGATAGCCAAGATATCTTACCAGTTCCGAGCGATTCTTCTGCCCTCGCGGACGACCCCGCTAAAGTTCACACTTGCGCGGCTTAAAAGAGGATCGAAAAGATCGGGGATCTCATCGCAAATCCCGGTAAAGTGCACATTTGGATTCATCCTTGGCCCAATCAGAACCGACTGCGCCCTGGATGCTTGGTCATGGCGTCCTCTACCTCGATATATTTTTCCACCACGCCGAAGGTCTGGTGCCTAGAGAAACGCTTGAGCGACACAAGATCGGTGCCATCCCGCGCTCCTGTGGTGATTGCTCCGCGTCGCAGGCTGTGCCCGCTGAAATCGCCTGTCAGTCCTGCATCCAGGCAGCGCTTCTGAATGATGCGAGCCACAGACCTGTCAGACAGCGCCTCTGAACCCATGGCGGGCAGGGCAGGGGGCTGACCGGCCTCGGCGGCAGGCGGAAGCCACACGCGTCGAAAAACCGGTCCCTTGGCCTCTTTCAGTCTGGCCGCGCGTAGCCAGGCCTCGTAAGCCCGGACCGGGCAGAGACCGGTAATCCCCCTCGGGATCGCCACCTCGACACCCTGACTGGTGCGATCGCCTTTGGACCGGTCCAGCCGGATACGCATCCCGTCATCATCGAGCGCCACATTCTCCAGGCACAGCGCCGCCACTTCGGACCGTCGGAGGGCGCCGGCAAAGCCGAGCAGAAGAATGGCCCTGTCGCGGACGCCCACGAGCTCGGTGCTATCGATCTGCTCAATGACCTCACTCAACAGATCCCAGGTCAGTCCCTTGACCTGACGGGACGCACTTCCCGTCGACGTCCTGCGAATACCCGCAACAGTTTCGGACACAAGGGCATGGGAAGTCGGGACGGGGACCTGAGCGATATGATGCAGATAGCGCAGTGCGGCACGGTGCAGATCCACCGTGGCGGGTCGCTTCTTCTGGAGCGCAAGATCAGCCAGATAGGAGGCGACGTCCTCGCTACGGGCGGGCAGGGCAGGGAGCCCATGTCCTGCCGCCCATGCGCACCAGGAGCGCACGGCCGAACGGTAGGTCCGCCGTGTGTTTACCGCCTTCGCGGCGCGGGAATAGGTCTTCGAGGCGCGCTCCGCCGTCACCAGCGTCCCATCATAGTCGGGCAGAGCCTCATCGGTCAGAGCATCGAACCACTGCAGGACCGCCGCAGACTGCTGACCCAGAGGAGAAGCCAGAGGGGCTAGTGTGATCTCCTGCGATCCTGCCTTGCGCCGCTTGATCGCTTTCGGTTTGAACCAGGCGACGAAGACGGGATCGGGTTCGAGATCCAGAGCGATTGCAAGGTCGTGCCCGGAGGGCAGGGTGGTTAGGTGGGCACTGGCGATGGCCAATGCCTCCTCGGCCGTCTCAATATTGGTGGACAGGACCGTGTCTTCTGCAAATTGGTTATGCCGGTATTCGATGCCGCGAATGACCAGAGACAGGTGAGGGGAGAAGCGACCGGTCGACAGGAGCGCGACAGAGTTTTCCAGACTGCCGGCAGGAAGCTGCTGTCGGGTCTTCTGGTCCAGCCGGTCCAGGAGGGCCTCACGGGCAGCCTTTGCCGAGCCTGCAATGTGAATATGGCTGAGCATAAAAACCTCCGTGAAACCTGAACCTACTCCTTCTGATAGCACAAAGCCCGGGTCAGAGCAGGGCGCCCGAAACGGCTTAGCGTGCGGGGGTGGACTTTTGCTGCAATGCGTATGCAAGCCGGTGAGGGAGCGCACCGCTGTCACCGAGGAAGAGAAAGTCTGCGCTGACGCCATGCGCCAATTTCAGACGATACAGCGCATAAGGCGAGGGGTAGCTGTCTCCTGCCATCCAGTTCCGAAGCACCTGCTTTGAAACCCCCATAGCGGTGGCGGCATCAACATAGGGCAGGGGAAGGGCATCAAGGACCTGCCGCAGACGCTGACCGACATGTCGTTGATGATCGGACTGAGGTTCCAGAGACGAGTTCATGGCCGCCAGCTTATGCTGTTCCGCCACTGCCAGCCAGTGGACACAGGAACAAACCCTGTCTAACGCAGACCGGAAATGTGTTAACGAAGACTGAATGCCGATCCGACCGGAACTGAAGCCACTTTACCCCTCAAACTGGCCCGAACTGAGCCGACAGGTGCGGTTCGAGCGGGCAGGAGGGATCTGTCAGCGCTGTGGTCGGCCGCATGGACATCGCCTTCAGGTGCTACCGGGTGGCCGATGGAAGCATCCGGACACGGGGCATTGGTTCAATGGTCGGGGCAGGCGGGTCTCACCTCCGGACCTGATCGAGCATCTGCAAATACGACAGACGAAAGTGGTTCTGGCGGCGGCTCATCTGAATCATGATCCCACCAGCAACCGGCTGCGCAATCTGCGCGCGCTCTGTCAGCGCTGCCACCTGCTGCACGACCGGATGTATCATCTGGCCCAACGACGCCTGACCTTGCGACGGCGCCTGGCGCTCGGGGATCTGTTCGAGGGGCTGTATCGGGCCGGGATCACACGCCTGGGGCTATAGAAACCCTGATCGGCGTATGATCCGGCGTTCTGAGCGTCAGATCAGGCAGCTGCCTCGAACGTGACGTTCGCGCTCGCGAGGCGAGGGTAGCGGCGGATCACGCCTTCTGGGCTTTCTGCATGCACCAGGATCGTGTCCCGTCCTTCCTGGAGGAACGTCTCCAGAGACGCGTCGTCACGAACACAGTGAACGAAACCCTGGTCTTCGGCACGGGCGAGGGCGCGGCTGTCACCATAAAGAACTCTGGTCATGTCTGCTTCTCCAGTCTGAGACCTTGATGATGCAGCGGAAGAAACCCGCTGCCAGACAACGATATCGCGGATGGTTGTGAGTGCAGTATGGGTGCTGCTCTCGCGCAAGACGCCGCATAAAGCCAATAAACGTCAAAAGCGGTTAGAAGACGACTGCAGCTTGTTCGCTTAATAGGCCTAAGAAAACTGGCAGCTTTGGGGGGATTGTGTTGAAAAAGTCATGTTGAGGTGTCTGCTCAGGATTTTGTATGCAATTGCGAATGAAAATTCTCCATGATTACAGTGCTCTATACGTTATGACATCGAACCTAAATGTCGAGTGCAAACTCCAGTGGGACTTTTTCAACACAATCGGGGGATAGTGTTGAAAAACTCATGGTGAAGAGTGGAAGTGTTGCCAAGCCACTTCGACATAAGTGCAGCTTTCTTGCCTCAGGTGGATAAGGCAGGCGCTCCGGGAGGTATCAGTTTCGCCATTTTGCGGAGATTTTGAGCAGCTGCGGCGAGATGGAACTCATCACGGGCACCGTTTGGTCCTCTGAGCCTCAACCGATCGATCTTCAAAATGCGCTTGAGGTGAGCAAACAGCATTTCGACCTTCTTTCGTTCTCGTCTGGAGATAATATAGGCGTCGGTTAAAGCAATGTCGCGGGCCAGATCACGAGCGCCTTCATGAATAGAGCGCAGAACCTTACGATTGGGCTGATTGGGGCAGCATTTTGGTTTGAGAGTGCATACGTCGCACGCCAGTTTCGACGAACGGTATCGAAGTAGGTTGTCGGGAGGGGCATTTGGTTGATCCGAGTTGATCTTGCGCCACTGCTGCTTCAGTTGCTGTCCTCCAGGACAGATGTAAAGATCGTGCACGTGGTCATATGTGAAATCTCGCCGTTCGAAAGTCCCGTCCTGCCGGGCAGATTTGTCGAAGACCGGAATGTGAGGTTCGATGCCACGCTCATGAACCAGCCACGCAAGATTTTCAGCGGATCCATAAGCTGTATCCGCAGCAAGCCTTTCGGGCCATATTCCAAATATTTCCTGCGTACGCTCTATCATTCTGCGTTGCGCCGTAACCTCGGCCTGTCGGATGGCTGTCGTGGTTTCTACATCCATGATGACAGCCGATTTAAGGTCGATCAGGTAATTTGTGCAGTAGGCATAATAAGCAAGGCCACCGCTTGCAGCGTTCCAACGTGCCGCAGGATCGACCGGAGAGATATATTTTGGTTGCACGGGCGTAGCAGACCCAAATGCAGCATCGTCCAGCACCGAGAAATACTCCCGCACAGCACGTTGGGCTGCCTCGATCGGCAGTTTATCTGGGCTCGGAACACTGCGCTGCCGATTAGCGTCGGCCTTGATCGTGCTGGCATCGACCGCAAAGCCTTCACCGCCCACCAGCCCCTTGGCGAAGCAGATCACTCTCCCGGAAGCGTCCGTGCCGGTTTTTCGAGAATGTCGAATGATCAGGCACAGGGCCGTTGAGACCAAGGCCACAGAACCACCGGTAGGCCAGGTTAAGATGGACTTCTTCACATAGCCGCCGCTCGGACCGAATACCCATCACGTAGCCAACGATTAACATCCTGATGATCAGCTCGGGATCGATTGAAGGCCGCCCCGTGCCGCTGTAAAATGGGCGAAGATGCTCACGCAGGCCGTTCAGATCGACAAAGCGATCAATTGAACGCAAAAGGTGGCCAGCTGGCACATGATCTTCAAGACGGAACTCGTAGAACAGTGCCTCCTGTATTTTCGTTCGATCACCCATCATTTGCAGGTTCCTCCTGCGAAGAGTGAATCAGTGCTTCACTCTCAAAGCAAGCGCGACTTTTTCAACACTATCCCCCCTGAACTGCCTGTCCGCTCACGGAATGTGAAGTGGACAGGCGGCAGACGCCCTCATGTCAGACAGGTCATCGGCGTGACAATGTCTTTCATAACAGACGCGGCTGATGGAATTAATCGGATGGCTTTAAAGGCCTCCGCAAGTCAACGGTGTAACATATTAGTTCGAGAAACTCGTGATGGTTTAGTGAGTTGCTTGACCAACCGTCTTAATCATAGTTATTCATCAAAGAGCTTGGGAGGCGTTGAGCCATAGTGGGTCAACTCTATTTGATTATTCACTGTCTGGGTACATGAATTGGAAACGTCGGCTCTTACAGTGGAGGAAGTTCGCATCATACAGGCGAAGGCTGACTTCCAAATGGCCCTCAGCGCGTTCGATTTTATTTCAGAGGTTGGTCCCGAAGAACCGATTTCGCGGATCGAACGTCGGCGCCTACGATGCTTTGAGGACGCGGCTGTCATCGCATACTGGCGACCATTCTCCGCCTCAAAAGGGCTGCCAACGATCAGCTTAAAGCGGCTGGGCATCACGGCTACCATTGAGCAGTTGGCCCTTCACGAGCGACTGAAGGAAAGGCGCAACAAGGTCATTGCTCACACGGATGTTGATCGTATGCGTCTTGCGTTCAGCACATTCAAAGTGTTTGAAGATTCGGAAATCATGCTGCCTCAATATGATTTCGACGATGCGTTAGAATTCTACCCGGACCTGGATGCATTAATCCTCTGGCTGCGTACCCTGCGTCAGGCCGCTGGGAGAGCGATTTTCAAGCGAGTGCAAGGGCGGCAAGAAATTCGTTTCAAGTATGACTATACCGACCAAGGTTAGGCGAAGGCCCCTCATTAGCCGCTTTTGCAGAGCGGCGGCTTTCCCGTAGCCGACCTTCCACTCCCCCTATAACCGCCGTCAGCTCTCCGGAATGTCCAACTGGAATGTTGGGAATTCCAGAGCCTCGATAACATTTTTCAGGTTCTGCACGTCGATGGAACTCGTGTAGTTCATGGTTCCTTGGCTGCGGTGTGAGGCTTCGTGTCCCAGCACCCGGTCAATCTAGAGCTCGCGGAAGCTGGCGTTCTGATTGCGCAGCTTCGTTGAGACGGTGTGCCGGAAGCTGTGGAACGTAATTTCCGCCGGAAGGTCGAGCTTCGTCTTCAGTTTTGAGAACGCCTGCCCAAACGCAGCACCCCTGACGCCTTCACTTGATGTAGGAAGGTCGGGAAACAGGAAATGTTGCTCCGGTTTCAAAAAGCTCATGATGCCCGCTTTGATAAGCTGGGAGTGGATGGGAACGAGCCTCGTGCCTGCAACAGACTTTGGAGACCATCCATCTTCCGGATGTGGGCGAACATGGAAGCACGCCATGCCTTGGATATTCTCAATGTCTTGGCTGCGCAGATTACAAATTTCTCCCAATCGTAAGCCTGTATAGAGAGCGACGTTGACCATCCCCGCATAAGTCCTGCGGGAGATGCCGCGATGCTCCCATTGTGCCTGTGTCAGCAATGACAGCTCTTCATCGGTCCAGCAGCGTCGTTCTGTCTTTTTGCTCGTATTGAAAGACCATTGCGACCACGGGTTCCTAGCAACGATTTCGCGTTGAACGAGTACGGACCAGAGAGACGATAGCCGAGAGAAGTGGTTCTTCACGGTCTTACCGCTGACCGTTTCAAGCCCTTGCTCTTTGGCCGCTTCAACTGCTTTTCGAATGGGTAAACGGTTTTTGGATTTCCCATGTGTCGTAGGGAGCCCAAGGAGCAAATCGTGAAAATCTCCTGCGGTCGTTCCCGTCACCTGATTAACGGGCAGGTCGCCAAAAGCCTCGATGAACAGGTCGAGCGTTGTTTTCGTTCCCTTTATCGTGTCTGCGCTTTTACTGGCATCACTGAGGACAAAGCGTTGAGCCATCGCGCTAATGGTCTGGGCTTTGGCCTTTTTACGGCTTTCTTTAGTCGGAGACGGCAAGGCTTGAAGCGGTTCGCTTTCCGGCCCCTCTTCGTCAGAGAGGGCTGGCACTGTCGTTAAAGCGCTGCCTGAAGCTTTGATATCGACGACCAGTTTGCGAAGCCCCGCAATTTCATCACGCAGCATCGCCTCACGAGTTTTGGTCACGGCTATATTCACAGCCTGTGTTTGCCTCAGGGCAGCGAGGAAGGTGTGGGTCTGTTCGAAATGCCCTGCAATGACGTCCAGAAAACTATCGACTTGCTGCGTGTAGGCTTTTGTCCGGAGCGCCTGTTGAGCCATTTCGACCTCATGTTTGGCCTCTTCTTCTTTCAGCCGGACGTTGTGATAGTTTTCCCAATCCTTCACGAATTGCTCGTAAAAACGGATGATATCGACAGCGGTCAGGGCTTTTTGTGTTGGCTCTGTCGTCATGCGCCGAATCTCCTGAAAACACTGGCCCGTTTTGGCGTACAGCAGAGCCGCTTTTTGCCGTGCGACAAGCTTACTGGAGGTTTTCAGGGGATGCGAGACTTCGCCTCGTCCCAGCCAAGAACGCAGGTCCAGAGGGACAGAACGCCTAAAATAGTATTGCGATCCGACGATTCGCAGCATGCGCCTACCTTTCCCATTCTGGGAAAGACTGTGGGATAAACGCCCACTTTAACGCCGAGGCGCGTTTTTCTCTGTATTTTCAATAAGTTAGTGGTGCGAGCTGCGGGACTCGAACCTGCTCCCCAAGATTTTTGGGGTGTTGGGAGGCTCTCAATTTCAGCAGAAAACTGCGGATATGACGCTCTTCTCAGTAAACATTATGGAGAACAAGTTTGGAGAAAAACTGAGGTCCGTCAAGGGTTCTGTTGTGATGGTCATACTGGCGTGAAGAGAGGCGCGTCTCATTTTGAAATCATTCCGGGGAGCTGCGGGTCGCTTCGGGTTTGTGTGCGGGATAATCCGTCATGTCGGGTGATGGATAGATTGTGCTTCTATCAATCATATTTTGTAGTTAAAGTGATTGATAGAAGGTTGGGGTATCGATCATGCGTTGGAATTGGCAGCGTCCGGACTGGCCGCAGTTTCAGTTTGAGACAGGTCTCTTGCGTGAGGCTGAAACGCAGTTCCTGAAAGGTTCGGGCGTTGTCGTGGGCGCGATGCAACATCTGGACAAAGATGCCAGTCAGCAGCTCATTGTTCAGCTGATCTCAAAAGAAATGGTCGAAAGCTCTGCCATTGAGGGTGAGGTTCTTGATCGGGCGAGTGTGCAATCTTCGATTGCCCGCCAGCTGGGCTTTGCTCCAGACAAGCGGCGCTCCACGCCAGCGGAGGCTGGGGCTGCGGAATTGATGGTCGATCTCTATCGACATTATGCGGCTCCTTTAACCGACCAAATTCTGTTCGACTGGCATGCCATGCTGATGAATGGTCGCCGTGATCTGGACGTCATCGGTGGATATCGGACGCATGCAGAAGCCATGCAGATTATCTCAGGCCCTCTCCACGCCCCACATATTCATTTTGAAGCGCCGCCGTCGAAAAATGTGCATTCTGAGATGGCGGGGTTTATTGAGTGGTTTAACAGAACGGCCCCAGCCGGAGCGGAGCCTCTCCCTGCTATCGAACGGGCGGCGGTTGCACATTTGTGGTTTGAGACCATCCATCCCTTCGAAGATGGGAATGGCCGTATCGGACGGGCTCTTGCTGAGAAAGCATTAGCGCAAAGCCTTGAGGCCCCGACTCTTACGGCACTGGCTGCAACCATCAATGCACACAAGAAAGCCTATTATCTCGAATTGCATCGTGCCAGCGAAACCAATCACATTGATGCGTGGATGGGGTGGTTTGGAAATGTCGTTCTGGAAGCCCAGTCTCGGACGCTTCAGAATATTCGTTTTTTAATTGAGAAAACGCGGTTTCTGGATCGCCTCCGTGACAAGCTGAACACGCGTCAGGAAAAGGCTCTGCTTCGGATGCTGGCAGAAGGGCCGGACGGCTTTCAAGGCGGTCTAAGCGCCCAGAACTATCGTTCGATCACAGGCGCCACATCTGCCACGGCAACGCGTGATCTGGCCGATCTGGTGTTTCTCGGGGCCCTTAATCGGACGGGAGAAAACCGCTATGCACGATATTCTCTTTGTCTCGGGTAAACAGGGTGTTTGCCGTTCCGCCGTAGAACAATAGTGGAGGTCATCGCATTTATGGACGCTGACAATCTGACAGGGCTTATCGGATATCTGAAGCAGGATCAGTGGCAATCCTGTTTTGAAGAAGTGTTGGGTGAGCATCTGGGACCGGCTTTAGAGGCGGCGGATATCAGCTTCGAAGACCTGGGAGATATCTTAGGGCAGGGTGCGGCAATGTCACTCTGGGGCTGTGCCTTCGAAGATTTCTTGGGACAGGACTGGGATAATGAAAATTTCGTTGAGGTCTATCTGAAACGCCGGGGCTGGAAAGAAGGTCCACGTAAAAGCGCTTATATGCGGGGCCTCAAAGAGGCCGTCATGAGCCTGTATGAGGTTTCGCAGATCGTGCCTGGTCAAAGCATGATGGTGCGTGACCTGTTGCGGGGTGGTGATCCTGTTCTGGTTCATGAACGCTCAGCCACACAGTCCTTGAAGCCTTGGGAGCGCATCGCGGCACGCCTTGTTCCCGAAGACGGTAAAATGGTTTTGGCAGGGAGTCTGTTGGCATATTCGCCGCAGGCCTGCGAAGATCTGGCTGAGAATTTGCGCGATGTTCTCAAGCGTAAGCGAGGTCAGGCTGAGTTTCCAAAGATCAAAACAGAGGTGCTCCGTGATCTGGCTCCGGTCTTTACGTTGACCTGGCTCTTTAGAACCATGGAAAACATGGTGAGCGCCTCCGAGCCACCCGTTCTGTTTAACGGCGATGGCGAAGACCTGGTCTTTCATGACGTATGTTTTCCTCTCAGCAAGGGAAGCACTCAGAAGAGCATTGCCGAGGTTTTGAATACGATCTCCTGTTTGCAACATGCGGGGCGCATGATCTGGAATTGGACGCGTCAGGCGGGTGACCATGTTCCTGAGGCCCATTCTAAGGCAGGAGACAGCAAAGCTCAGTTTTTGAGTACGACGTTGGATGATGGTGGTCTTGTTCTGGGGAGCTTGGAACTGAAAGGCCGTCAGCTGAGATTGCAGGTCAACTCAGAAACGCGGGCTGAGCAAGGCACGGCTTTACTCCGCAACGCCTTGGGCAGTCTGATTGGATCTCCTCTGACACAGATTATGACCGCTGAGCAGGCTTTAGAAGAGCAGCGGACCTCTGGCCGAGGGGACGTGCTTGAAGACGAGATCCCGCTTGAAGAAGAGGCGGAAGTTTTGGCTGCTGTTCTGGAGCAGCATTATCGCCGTGTTCTGGATGAGGTTGTTCCGGGGCTTGGGCATGTCACGCCGAGGCAGGCTGTTAAAACAGCGGCGGGGAAGAAGAAAGTCGCGGCATGGTTGAAGCAGATTGAAGCCACGACAGCAGGCTTGGGGCGTGAGGGGGCAGGAGCCTCTTTCAGCTTTGACTGGATGTGGGAAGAGCTGGGTATCAAGGGGCTGCGGAAGTGATAGGCGTTGCTAACATCGACGATTGTTTCAGATTATGGCACGTCTGGAGCCTCTATCGTTGACGTGCCTCACGTCGCTGCGTTCTTACATCTTTTCTACCCCGCGTGTTTACAGGCCCTGACTCATGAACCACCAAGAGCTTTCCTCATTTATTTGGTCCGTCGCAGACCTGCTCCGTGGGGATTACAAGCAGTCTGAATACGGGCGGGTTATTTTGCCCTTCACAGTGCTGCGCCGTTTGGATTGTGTCTTAGAGAAGACCAAGTCAGCTGTTGTCGATGAGTTCAAACTCCGAACCGCTGCTGGCATGAGCGATCCTTCACCCTTTTTGCTGCGCAAGTCAGGTCAGTCTTTCTACAATACCTCTCCGCTCGATCTTGAAAAACTGGTGGGCGACCAGGACCACATTCGGCAAAATCTGCTTGCTTACATTGAAGCTTTTTCACCAGAAGCGAACGATATTTTTGCACGGTTTGATTTTGCCAGTCAGATTGAACGCTTGGCCAAAGCGGACCTCCTGTATCTAGTAACGGAGAAGTTCACCGAAATCGATCTGCATCCTAATGTCGTTGATAACGCTCAGATGGGACTGGTCTTTGAGGAACTCATCCGAAAATTTGCGGAAATCTCAAACGAAACCGCTGGTGAGCACTTCACTCCGCGTGAGGTCATTCGCCTCATGGTCAACCTGATCTTCATTGAAGATGATGACGTTCTGACATCTGGAAAGGCTGTCGTCCGCACGGTTTACGATCCTACCGCAGGTACCGGTGGCATGCTGTCGGAAGCGGGGGAATTTCTCCATGAACATAACCCGGCTGCCCGTCTTACAATGTATGGGCAAGAGTTAAACGATGAGTCCTACGCCATCTGTAAGGCGGATATGCTCATTAAGGGCCAGAACGTCACCAATATCGTGGCAGGGAATACCCTGTCTGAAGATGGGCATGGCGGGCAGAAGTTTGACTACATGCTCTCCAACCCACCTTTTGGTGTGGAATGGAAGAAGGTCCAGAAGATCGTCACCACGGAGCATTTGGATAAAGGCTTTGATGGTCGCTTTGGACCGGGTCTTCCGCGTGTGTCTGATGGGTCTATGCTGTTTCTCATGCATCTCCTCAGCAAAATGCGACCGGCACAGGACGGCGGAAGCCGCTTCGGGATTGTTCTGAACGGTTCGCCCTTGTTCACAGGTGGGGCTGGCTCTGGGGAGTCAGAGATCCGTCGCTATGTTCTGGAGAATGATCTGGTCGAGGCGATTATCGGCCTCCCAACAGATATGTTCTACAATACTGGCATTGCGACCTATGTGTGGGTTCTTTCCAATAAGAAACCGGCACAACGCAAAGGATTTGTGCAACTCATCGACGCTTCCAGCTTCTGGCAGAAGATGCGCAAGAGCCTTGGCAGCAAACGCAAGGAAATGGGTGACGACCATATTGCGACTGTTACCAATTTGTTCGGGCATTTTGTTGAGGCCCAGCAGGCGACGGTTCTGGATGCTGCGGGCAAAGAGGTCAGCCGTTCCATCTTGCGTGATGGCGAGATTGCACCGGAGGCGCCAACGGGAGGCAAGGTAAAGCTGGCCCCTATTTCTCGTATCTTCCGCAACGAGGATTTTGGCTACACGACAATCACAGTTGAGCGGCCGCTTCGTGATGAGCAGGGCAAGATCGTGCTCGGTGTCAAAGGAAAACAGAAAGGCAAGAAGCAGCCTGATAGTGCCTTGCGTGATACGGAGAACGTCTCGCTCTCGGACGATATTGGGGCGTATTTCACCCGTGAAGTTCTGCCTCATGCGCCAGATGCGTGGATTGATGATGCGAAAAGCAAAATCGGCTATGAAATCCCATTCAACCGACATTTTTATGTGTTTGAACCGCCGCGTGATCTGCGTGAGATTGATGCGGACCTGAAGGCTGTTTCTGCCAATATTATGAAGATGCTTGGGGAGTTGGCAGAATGAGTTTTCCTGCTTATTCCGAATATAAAAATATTGGCATTGAGTGGCTTGGACGTGTGCCTAAGCATTGGCAGGTTGCTCCGTTGAAACGTGGCTATAACGTACGCCTTGGTAAAATGCTTCAGACAGAACTAAAAGGCGTAGATGACGTTCAAGGCAATTATCTTCGGGCCGCAAATATTCAATGGTCTGGGGTTGATATATCCGACATTAGATCTATGTGGCTTTCTCCTTGGGAGCGAAATCAACTTCGTCTTCAAAAAGGAGACTTATTGGTCAGTGAAGGTGGCGACGTTGGACGCTCTGCAATTTGGGAAGATGAGTTACACGAGTGTTATTTTCAAAATTCAATTAATAGAGTTAGATCAAAAGAGAATAACTATACAAGATTTTTATACTACTGCATTTTAACAATAAAATCAAAAGGCTATATAGATATTATATGCAATAAATCGACCATTTCTCATTTTACGGCAGAAAAATTAGCCGAAATTCCCGTAGTATTCCCCCCCCTCGAAGAACAAACCGCCATCGCGGCGTTTCTTGACCGCGAGACTGGGAAGATTGATGCGCTGATTGGGGAGCAGGAAAAGCTTCTCACGTTGCTGGCGGAGAAGCGTCAGGCCACCATCTCACACGCCGTCACCCGTGGCCTCAACCCCAACGCCCCAATGAAAGATTCCGGTGTGGCATGGCTCGGCGAAGTACCGGAGCATTGGGATATCCAAAGAATAAAAGATCTTACATCAGTAATTTCTAAAGGAACCACCCCC
Organism: Gluconobacter sp. ESL1110; assembly: GCF_058107395.1. Taxonomy (NCBI): domain Bacteria; kingdom Pseudomonadati; phylum Pseudomonadota; class Alphaproteobacteria; order Acetobacterales; family Acetobacteraceae; genus Gluconobacter; species Gluconobacter sp. ESL1110. The sequence continues at coordinate 80,642 of NZ_JBYLUK010000009.1, read as the reverse complement.
ACAACTATTGGACGATCATTTTCTGAGAGTGGAGTACGATTTCTAAAAGCTGAAAATATTTTCGATTCAAAAATTCAAACAACCCCTGAAAACTTTATCGACGAAGACACGCACCTGCTGTTGAGTAGAAGTAATCTGTTATCTGGCGACGTTCTGATTGTAATTGCAGGTGCAACAACGGGAAAGTCGGCCATTGTCAATGATAGTATAGTCCCATGCAATACAAATCAGGCAATCTGTTTTATTAGGCCTAAAAAAAATAAATATACTGAAGTAATGCAATATTGGATTCAATCTAGAGGAGTGCAAAATTTTATAAAAGATATGGCGGTTCAATCCGCTCAGCCAAATCTTTCTATGGAAGATTTGGGTAACATTCATATTGCATTTAGCTCGGACTCCAAGGAGCGATTAAACATCAAAAAATATATTGAAAATCATGATATTCACATATCAAAAATTTCTAAATTAATAGAACAATCTATTGCTCTTCTCAAAGAACGCCGCAGCGCGCTCATAGCCGCAGCCGTTACGGGTAAAATTGACGTCCGCAATGCAGTTCCTCAAGGAGAAGCTGCATGACCGGTATTCAGCTTTTTCGCCTCTCCAACGGCACGGCAACCGAATTATCCAGTCAGGCTGTCAAACTGGAACGAGACCTCCAAACCCTCATCGAAGCCAATATGGCGACCTGCCTTGGCGTGCGTTTTCTCGCTAGTGAATACAAAACCGGAAAGACCCATCGGGGGCGTATCGACTCTCTTGGTCTGGATGAAAATGGCTGCCCGGTTATTATTGAATACAAACGGCACAGCAATGAGAATGTCATCAATCAAGGGCTCTTCTATTTAGACTGGCTTCTGGACCATCAGGCTGAGTTTCGCTGGCTGGTGATGGAGACACTCGGCAAAGACGCTGCCGATCAGATTGAATGGACTGGCACACGTTTGCTCTGTATCGCCGCTGATTTCACGCGATATGACGAATATGCGGTCCAGCAAATCCCAAGAAATATCGAATTGCTGCGCTACAAGCTGTTTGGAGATGATCTGCTGCTTCTGGAACTCGTCAACTCCCAGAGCGTGCCAGATGCAACGGCGGTAAAAGTTGTAACGTCTGATGTTGTGACGGCTACGCCGCAGCCGAGGTCTGCGAATGGTAAAGACAAGTCTGTCACAGAATGGCTCGATATGGGCTCCGAGGACTTCCGGGCGCTTTACGACCAAACCGTGAGTTATTTGAACAGTCTCGGCGACGACGTTCAGGAAAAACGCCTTAAGCTCTATACGGCGTTTAGACGTTTGAAGAATTTTGCCTGTATTGTCGTGCAGGCTAATCGTCTTTTGGTAACGCTCGCGATTGATCCAGCAACCGTCACGCTGGAAGAAGGCTTTAGCCGCGACATGACGAGTGTCGGTCATTGGGGCACTGGCGATTTAGAGCTTGCCATCCGTACGCTGGAAGATCTGGAACGGGCCAAACCCCTCCTCGAGCGTAGTTACCGCGAGAGCTAAGTATTTCCAATTTTTCCGGGCTTTATTGAACGAACAGGGCGATTGATGAGCACGCTGCATCAGGAACATCACTTCGAGACCGAAATCTGCCAGAGCCTTGTCAAGAAAGGCTGGCTCTACGCCGAGGGAGATGCTGCGCAGTATGACCGGAAAAATGCCCTGTTCATGCCTGACCTCCTGGCATGGATTGAAGATACTCAACCCGAGAACTGGGAACGCTTAAATAAAACGCATGGTGCTTTGCTGAAGGAGCGTTTGGCAGAACGCGTCAGAAAAAGCCTCAACGAACGTGGAACGCTCGATGTGTTGCGGCGGGGCGTGGAAATGCTCGGCCTTAAAGAGCCGTTGATGCTGGTGCAGTTCAAACCTGCTTTGGCGATCAATCCCACAACCCAAAAGCATTATGAGGCTAATCGCCTGCGTGTTGTTCGGCAGGTGCGTCATTCAGTGAATAACCCGCAAGACGCGGTCGATTTGGTTTTGTTCGTCAACGGCATCCCTGTCTCAACAGCAGAACTGAAATCCGACTTCACGCAAAGCGTTGGGGATGCGGTAGACCAGTATCGCTTTGATCGTAACCCATATCCCAAGGGTAAGCAGAGCGAACCGCTCCTGAGTTTTCCGGGTGGGGCATTGGTCCACTTTGCCGTCAGTCAGACCGAAGTCATGATGACCACCCGCTTGGCGGGGCCTGCAACATATTTCCTGCCATTCAATCGGGGCAATCATGGGGGAGCAGGGAATGAACCTAACCCCGAGGGTTTTGCGACCTCATATTTGTGGGAAGATGTCTGGGCACGGGAAAGCTGGCTCGACATCTTGCACCGTTATCTCATCGGCAAGCGTAATGAGAAAAAACAGCTCAAAAGTGTGATTTTCCCTCGATATCATCAGCTTGATGCCACGCGCAAACTTGTGGCCGATGTGTTGGAAAAAGGCGCTGGCGAGCGCTATCTCATTCAGCATTCTGCTGGGTCGGGTAAGACCAACTCGATCGCGTGGACGGCCCATTTTCTAGCAGATTTGCATAACGCAGATCACAAGAAGATTTTCGATAGCGTGTTGGTCGTCTCAGATCGCACCGTGCTGGACGCCCAGCTTCAGGAAGCCATTTTCGACTTTGAACGCACGCATGGTGTTGTAGAAAGCATTACTAATGAGCAGGGCAGCAAAAGTACCCAGCTGGGACAGGCGCTTAAAAGCGGCAAAAAAATCATCGTCTGCACGATCCAGACTTTTCCCTTCGCCTTGAAAGCCGTGCAGGAACTCGCTGCGACCGAAGGCAAGCGCTTCGCTGTGATCGCGGATGAAGCCCATAGTTCGCAAACCGGCGAAGCTGCTTCCAAGCTCAAACAGCTTCTCTCCGCCGAGAAGTGGGCGGAATATCAAGATGGTGGCGAGGTTGATACGGAAGCCCTTCTGGCTGCCCAGATGAAATCACGCACAGACTCAAGCGGGCTGACCTATATCGCGTTTACAGCCACTCCGAAGCAGAAGACGCTGGAGTTGTTCGGTCGCCCTGGCCCGGACGGAAAGCCTTTACCATTCCATGTGTATTCGATGCGACAGGCAATCGAGGAAGGCTTCATTCTTGATGTTCTGAAGAACTACACGACCTATAAAATGGCCTTCAAACTGGCGCATAACGGGCAAGAGTTTGATCAAGTCGAGGTCGAACAAAGTGCGGCGGTGAAAGGGCTGATGCAGTGGGTTCGCCTGCATCCCTATAATATCAGCCAGAAAGTTCAGGTGGTGGTTGAACATTACCGAGAAAATGTTCAGCCCCTTCTTGATGGCAAAGCCAAAGCTATGGTGGTGGTTGCCAGCCGAAAAGAGGCCGTACGCTGGCAGAAGGCTATTCGGGCTTACATCACCAAGCAGAATTATCCGCTTGGGGTGTTGGTGGCGTTTTCTGGTGAGGTTGCAGACCCAGACAGCTATCCCGATCCAGTGACGGAGAACAGCAAAGACCTTAATCCGGGCCTCAAGGGACGAAATATTCGGGATGCCTTTGCAGAACCGAATTATCATCTCCTGCTCGTTGCCAATAAATTTCAGACGGGCTTTGATCAGCCTCTTCTGTGCGGCATGTATGTTGATAAAAAGCTTGGTGGCATTCAGGCGGTTCAGACGCTTTCCCGCCTGAACCGTTCTTATCCGGGTAAGGATACAACGTATATTCTGGATTTCGTGAATGAGGCTGGGGACATCCTCAATGCGTTCAAGACCTACTACGAAACAGCCGAACTTGAGGCCACGACAAACCCTGATTTGGTCTTCGACCTACGCTCGAAACGACCTACGCTCGAAACTGGATGCCGCCGGATGCTATGATGATTTTGAGGTCGAACGCGTTACGAATGTAGAACTCGACCCGAAAGGAACCCAGGCCCAACTTCAAGCGGCCATAGCCCCCGTCGCTGATCGCCTGTTAAAACGCTACAAAGCAGCGCAGACTGCGAAATTAGAGGCCAGCGCACAAAAAGATGCCGTTGCGATTCAAGCAGCACAGGACACTTTAGACGCGCTTATTCTCTTCAAAGGGGATATGGGAGCGTTCATTCGACTGTATGCGTTCTTGTCGCAAATTTTCGATTATCAAAATACCGATATTGAGAAACGCTTCATTTTCTATAAGCGCCTCATTCCTCTTTTGGATTTTGGGCGTGAGCGTGAACAGGTCGATCTTTCCAAGGTGACACTCACGCACCACAGTTTGCGCAATACAGGGACGCAGCCGCTCAATCTCAATCATGGGGACACGCCTAAACTCCCTCCAATGGACGGCGTTGGTAGCGGTTCCGTTCAAGACAAACAGAAGGCGCTCTTGGAGGAGATCATCCAAAATGTGAACGGCCTCTTTGACGGCGAACTCACAGATAATGATCAGCTTGTTTATGTGAATGGCGTTATCAAAGGAAAGTTGCTCGAAAATACGATGCTCATGGAGCAGGCTATGAATAATAGCAAAGAGCAGTTTGCCAATTCACCAGATCTAAAAATGGCCCTTTTAGACGCTATCATGGATGCGCTAGACGCTCATCAAGTCATGAGCAATCAGGCCCTTGAATCTGAAAGGGTGCGCGATGGCCTCAAAGACGTTCTGCTTGGTCCTGCACAGTTGTATGAGGCATTGCGGGAGCGTTCCGATGCACAGCGGGCGAGCTTCCATCCGTAGAATAGCTCTGCCTATGGGGAGAGCGAACCAGAGAGCCTTTGAGAGTATGGCAGCGGATGGGGCACCATCTCCTGTCGGCTTCGATCCTGCTCCAGCGCTTTGAGTGCTGCTGGCAAGTCGCCTCTCCGTTTATACGCTGTGATGGAGGCTTTGGTCGCCTTTGATACTGAAGCAGGTGGTTGCCACACATCGCGCAGTCTCTCCATCCGCTGCTCTGCCTCCTGTCGTACGGGTTGATGGTCTGCAACCAGTCCAAGATAATTTTACGCCGCTTTTGTTCTGCTTCTCGTGCGTATTTCTTCAGAAGATCCCGACATTTGTGCTTATCGACCAAGATAGCCAGCATGTCATGACGGGCATGAAGAACAGCACGTTTTGCCTGCTCCCGCTCATCGGGAACAGGCAGCTCCAGTGCAGCTGGTGGGTGCGTCGTTAAGCCAAGACGGTAGAGAATATATTCGAAGAGATAGCGCAGGATTTCCCCCAGATTAGCTGCGGCCTGCCGTAGTCGTTCTTCATCTTGTGAGAGACGTTTTCTCTGGAAGACCTGCCATCGCAGGGCGCGTGCCTCATTCAGGCGTTCTCGGGCTGCTACAAATTCTTGGCCTGCTGCATTTAGTTTGCGCCGTAACGTGGCGATATCTTGCATCAAAAGATCGGCCTGCTCGTCGACCGATAGAAACCTCTTGTCTTCCAGCGGATGCTTTTTCTTCAAGATTGCCTGAGAAGCTCTGAAGTCTTTCTGCCACGCCTCGAGATAACGACAGAAGCCGTCGGGCAAACGATCCGGCTCAGCCCAGGACAAAATTTTAGGCGTGTGACCTTTACGCTTCAGCGGGACGATCTGTGCATCCCCTGGGGGAGAGGAGGGTTCAGGCGTTTTTGCCGCTTTGGATGGAGACGAGAGCTTTAAGAGTTTTCTTCTATTCTTTGCCGTTGAGCCCTCTTTCTCCAAAAACTCCCGAAAGTCCTTCATCCTGACTTTCGTCAGCCGTGTGAAGGAACCGATCAGCATTCCATTCTGAGTTTCGATGATATGAGTATCCCGACGCCCGTCTGTGCGATCCCCTGATTTCATACGCCAGTTCTTCGTCGCCAAAAGCTGTCGAAAGACTGTCAGGTCATTGTCTGAGGCTTGCCAGAAGCTTAGAATTTCCTGTCTTGCTGTCGGGAGGTCAAAATCTTGCCGCTCCGTTATCCTGCAGGCTTGCGATGTATAGGCTGCAACAGGGCGGGCAGACCTGTCTTCAGGCGCAAGGGCTGCAATTCTGTCCGCAGCGTCGTGGTGATCTTCTGCTCTCAACGCCTTTGCAATAGCGTGATCATGCCGTCCGGCGACCAAAGCATGCCCTAGCCGGATTTCCTCAAGTCGAGCGATTTTCTCAAGCCGTTGCCAGGAAAACCGGCTGCTCAGCACATGATCTTCCTGCCATTCGGGCAAGAGGAGATGGCCGTGTGTGCTGCCATCTTTCTTATGGATCACAAGAGTTATACGGCTGGGATCAGCAGATAGCTCTGTACAGATGCGTTCCGCAAAAGACGCCAGCTGTTCATCAGTCATGGAGACTGCGGGATTGAAGGCAATATGCCGCAGACCATAGCGGATATCTTCACGTCGTGCCTCTTTCATCCAGTCTCTCAGGAGGTAATCGCTACCGGACAGAATGCGGATGGCTTCATTCTTCTGACCAGACAGGACATGCCTTGAGACAGCCTGATGTCCGCTCCTGGTTTTGATTCGGCTTTCCTGAACAATCATGGCGTCGCACCTGCGAAGACCTGATCCCCGGCTCAGTGCATGAGAGGGGCGGAAGCAGGCCGAACCCTCTGGACACGAACCGGACGCAAACCTCGTAACAGGTGATCGGTCCGGTCTTTCAGGCGGTCGATATGTGCCGTTGCCAATCGTATTGTGAACCGGATCTTCAGCGTTCTCAAACGAGGAAAGCCTTATGAAGTGCGCGACAGGGAGGGGAAACAGCATCACCCTCTGTGAAGCAAAAGCCATCATTCTGGAGCGCTATACTGTCGGAGAAAACATCAGAGCAGGACGTCGTTCCAATCGGATCGAAAAGAACTCCTGAAACCGGAAAAATTGCTTGCGCTCTCGGTACAAGACCACATCTCCATCGACCGGAAGTTTCGGCTGATCCGAAAATGGAAGACGACGGACGCCGCCGCCAGTGACGGCGCACGATTAAGAGAGGGCTTGCTTGATAAAACCAATACAGCCTCAACGGTCTGGGCAGACACAGCCTACCGCTCAAAAGCCAATGAGGACTTCATGGAAAAGCAGGGCTTTGTCTCCAAGGTTCACAGGAAAAAGCCTCATCTCAAACCCATGCCCCGCCATATCCAGAGATCCAACGCAGGGAGGTCGGTGATCAGATCTCGCGTCGAGCATGTCTTTGCCGATCAGAAATCACAGACGGGACTGTTCATCCGAACTGTCGGCATCACCCGGGCCACCATGAGGATCGGACTGGCCAATATCGTTTATAATATGCGCCGCTTCCTCTTCCTCGAGAGGTTGAATGCGGGCGCGTAGCCGCCCTGGTGGCGATACTCCCCGGTCTGCTCAAATCGCAGAGCGAAAATCAGGATAAGGAACCTGAAATCACGCACAAGAGCACTCACTCAAAGGTTTTTCGAACCCTCCAAATTCGCTAGAAAACGAAATTCGGCCGTCTACTGATTTAAGTTAAACTCGTTTAAAGCCGCTGGGAGATTATGGTTTTCGTGGCCGGAACGGCAAAGTTTCACAAGAGTAAAGCGTTGTAGCGGCGTTAAGGATGCCCATTTTTGCGTGGGCAGAGGAGAGAGTTCTTTCGCTATAATCTGCTCTTGAAGGCATAATGGGACCGATTGCTCATCCTGCCATTCGACAGATTGGGGTCGATCCAGAAAAACAGGCTCTTCATTGGCGCGCGCACGAATCAAGTCCTTCAGAAATTGGCGGTAACGCTGTCTGTCGACCTCTGAAGCGGTTGAGAGGTAACAGAGTTCGTAGCGATTCTCATAGTTGAAACGGCTCCACTGACGGAGACTGAGTTTTATTCCACATTCATCGAGTTTCATCCGTACACTCATTGGAATACAGCGTAGTGTATCGGCAAAGTCGCGCTCAAATCCAAATATCTGTAAATCTGTGCTCATGATTTTATCTCTGGAAGATTTGTGTTGCTCAGGCGACGGATGCTGGAGTGAGCCAGCCTAATTCGTGAAGCCGCTTCATATTGGTAGAAGTTAACCAACGCTGTGCCTGCATGGCCTGAATCATCCAGTTGATTGAAAAATCGACGTCTAAGACTGAAAAATTGAATTGCATGGCGTTGGGATTGTTCTGGTCAGGCATGATCTGTTTTGTGGCTTCTGGGGGGAGGGCCAGGCCGTCATTCGTAGTAGAGTTCGAAAGTTGACGAACGATCTCTGGAAAATTGCAGGGATTCATACAAAAGCAACTCGCTTCGTCCATGGCGGCTTGCAAAGCTTGCGAGAGCGCAGGTGAACTCTCACCCCATCGTTGAGTAGTCACGAGAGTTTTCTCCAAATGACCGGCATGAATATCGGCGGACCCGGCTACAATGGAACCGAGACCACGCAGGTCCGCTTGGGTTCCCCATGGTGGCCCAGCACAAAAGCCGTCGATTTCCTCGTCGGCCAGAGCATCGATCATGCGGTCAGGTGGCATGATGACTATTTCCACGTCCTGTTCTGGATTGGCGCGAACGCGTTTGAGGAAGTCCATCAGAATGAGGAAGTGGGTCGAGTATAGATGCACAACGGCCAGTTTTGGGCGGCGGCTTAGGCCTGTACGCCAGATTTCAAAGTTTTGGTGTCTCGTTATGTCATCCGTATCAAGAGAGGAGGGGATGTGCTGTCTACGAAGAACAATTGTATTACCGCCGCGGCTGACCGGAATGCCTGGTCCGAGATTAATCTCTCGGCCGCGATGACCCAGAGCCGTCATGATTGCCAGAGGCGGAAAAATCACAGCCGCGTCCAGCCCGTTCCAGACGAGACCATCCGCAATATTGGCCCAGGATGGCGATACGATAAGTTCTGCATCCAGCCCATGTTTCTCAAATATCCCCAGATTACGGGCGATAATCAGAGGGGCGCTATCTGCCAGCCTTAGCAAGCCTATTCTGATGGCGGAACTCATGATGCATCATCCTTAGTCTGAACCCGGAGGTAATCGGCGGCAACATCCGCCATTTTGCGGGCCTGCTGCATGGCGCGGCGTCTGAGCCAACGGTAGGCTTCAGCCTCACCGCAGCGTTCGTTGCGCATGAAGATTTTCTTCGCTGTATCGACAGTTTCCCGATCCGAAAGAACCTGCCGAGCAGCTTTCAGTTCAGCCGTTGTTTCCTGAAAACGGCGATACAAGGCTATGGCGGATCGAAGCAAGGGTTTGACGTTCCGAGGGGGTGCATCCATTACGTTGTAAGAGCAGACACCTGCTGCAAAAGCATCTTCCATGAGAGCTTCATCATCTTCGTCCACAAACAGGGCGATTGGGCGTTCAAGACCCGAAGAAGACAACGCGCGGACGCTATCCAGCCCATCACGATCAGCACGGCAGATGTCCACGAGTACAATGTCAGGAACGTGAGTTCTGACGGCTGAAATCAAACTTTCGTACCCCTCAAGTCGGATAACCTCCAGTGAAGGGTCCGCTTTCAAAATCTCTGACAAGGCCCCGGCACGTTGGGAGTTTTCGTCTGCGAGAAGAATTTTCATTGTCATGGAACTGTATCAGTACACATCACGGACATAGCGGCCATTCCGGGTGAGGTGGCTGACATAGTCATCAGCCTGCTCCGAAGACATGTTGCCGTGACGCGCCACGATGCGACGCAAGGCACTGTCGACGTCCCGAGCCATACGGGCGGCATCTCCACAGACGTAGAAATATGCCCCTTCACAGAGCCAGTTCCAAAACTCTTCCCCGTTTTCTTCCATTCGGTCCTGCACATAAATACGCTGACCTTGGTCACGGGAGAAGGCCGTGTGCAAATGCGTCAGGCAGCCTTGCGCCATGAAGCCTTCCAGTTCCTCGCGATAGTAGAACGCGCTTTCTGCATGGCGCTCTCCGAAGAAAAGCCAGTTTCGGCCAGGACTGCTACAGGCGGCACGCTCTTGGAGAAAGGCGCGGAAGGGGGCAATTCCTGTGCCCGGCCCCACCATGATGACAGGTTTTGCATCGTCTTCCGGTAGGCGGAATTGGGACGTTGCCTGCAGGAAAACCGGGACCTCGGACCCGTCGTGTAAATTTGCCAGCCAGTTTGAGCATAGACCCGGGTATGGCTCATTATTGATGCCTACAGTGATGTGGACGCTGCCAGGGCAGGCTTTCAGGGACGACGCAATTGAATAAAGGCGCGGTTGCATCCGGCGGAAAAGGGTGGGGATCTCCTGGGCCTGCACGTCGAGCCTGGTAGTCGCTACCAACTCCGGCAGGTAGCCGGCAGACTGTGCTCCCAGTTTTTCCAGAAGTGCAGGCGAGGGCCGGGACAGATCGAAATGTCTGGTCAGGGCGTCTTCCAGAGAGACGATCCCATGGCCCCGAACGGAAACGGTTGTATCGGGAGACAGCTTCAGAGCGTTCAGAACTGTCTCAACAGTCGATCTGGCATTGCAGGGCCAGATCCCCAGTGCATCTCCTGGTTCATAGTGCAATCCTGTCCCTGAGAGATCCAGAACGATCTGTCGGGTTTCCTTGTCGCTCTTACTTCCTGTCAGACAGTGATTATGACGGACACGTGCAATCGCTGGGCTGGCCCGTGTAATGACTGGTGCGTCCGGTAGTGGAACGTCTGGTACGGAATCTGCTTTTGTGCCGAGTGCCGCCAGAAACCTATGCTGCCACGCTTCAACGGTTTCTTCGTAATCGGGCTCACAATCCTGTCGTGGCATAAGCGGGGTTGCGCCGAGCGCGATCAGGCGGTCATCAAGAGCCCGACCAAACCCGCAGAAACTGGCGTATGAAGAATCCCCAAGAGCTATCATGGCGTAACGGATATCTTCGCGCAGTTCCTGGGTATTGCGAAGCTCATCCCAGAAAGCACTGGCGCTATCAGGGGCATCTCCGTCGCCGAAGGTGGAAACGACGAAGAGGACCGTTCCGCAAAGATCGGCGGGTTTGCTGGTATCCAGACTCATGGCATCGACACCGTAGCCGCTTTCTTTCAGCCAGACAGCGAGTTCTTCAGCCAGACCTTCTGCCCGACCTGTCTGGGACGCCCACCGAAGAAGAAGCCTTGGTTGGGTACCGGTCGGACTTTCCGAAACAGCAGGATTCTTCGACACAGGGCTGCGGGCATACAGACCAGCCAGAAGGCCATTAATTCTGGCTTTCTGCTCTGTCGGCAAAGGAGCCGTCGGGGGAACAAAGGGAAGCTCGTTTTCCGGCGGCGCAAGCTTCAGGCCCTCCATGAAGCCTGTTAGCCAATGACGATTTTCTACGGACAGAACCAGCGGTTCTGAAGGAACGAGGCCGAGATGCTGTGTCAGATGGTCGAGAGGCATGATAGCAGCGTTCTCCTCTGCCGGCGCAGAAACAGGTTCGATGCGCGTGAGGGACACCGCGCAGTGTTTGATTCCCGGCTGAAGCGAGACAGGATCTGTGAAATCGGCCGTGACGGCATTGATTGTCAGATTTTCGCCAAAGCGGTCGTTCCAGTGAAAGGGCGCAAAGCATGTTCCCGGCGCAACACGGTCAGTCGGGCGCGTCGGAAGGATTGCGGTGCCTCGGCGCGACCGAAGCTCGATAGGATCGTCCTTGCGCAGGCCCAGCCGTTCGGCATCTGCGAGCGCGATTTCCACAAAGGGCCCGGAGTTAAGCCTGTTGAGTCCATCGACCCGGCCGGTTTTGGTGAGCGTGTGCCATTGATGCTGGACACGGCCAGTGTTGAGCAGGAAAGGGAAGTCCTCATCCGGCTGCTCTTCGAAGGGGAGATAAGGCCGGGCATGAAAAGCCGCTTTTCCGTCGTTAGTGGCGAAAACAGGCGGTTTATTCGGGTCAGGCCGGTAGCGGATCGGATGACGGGGCAGGGCGTCTCCCGTCTGGCTGGGCCACTGAACGGGACCGGATTTCAGACGGTGATGGCTGACTCCTGAAATATCGTAGCCTGTCTTTGGGTTGGCGAAACGACTGGCCTCCGCAAAGACTTCGGCGGCAGAAGAGAAGGTGAAGGCTCCCTCAAAGCCCATCTCACAGGCAACGCGTGCAATGATGTCCCAGTCAGCCATGGCATCACCGGGCGGGGAGACAGCCTGCTGGGCCAGCGTCATGGTGCGGTCTGAGTTCACCAGAACGCCGTCTCCTTCGGCCCATAATGCACCCGGCAGAAGAATATCCGCATAAGCCGCCGTTTCCGTATCGGCGTAGGCATCCTGAACAATGACCAGATCAGCGGCTTCAAGAGCCGCGGTAACGTTGGCGCGACGGGGAACAGTCACGACAGGGTTGGTGCAGATGATCCAGCAGGCACGGATTTCACCGCGGGTCATGGCCTCGAACATTGCTATCGCGCCATTGCCGCCCGCCTTGCGAATGGTTCCTGCGGGGAGCTTCCATTGCTGCTCTACAAAGGCGCGGTCATCATCGACCAATGCCGAGCGCTGCCCGGGGAGGCCGGAGCCCATATAGCCCATTTCCCGGCCACCCATGGCGTTGGGCTGTCCTGTGAGGGAAAATGGTCCTGCACCAGGGCGGCAGATGGCGCCAGTCGCAAGATGAAGGTTGCAGATCGCGTTGGTATTCCAGGCCCCTGACGTGCTCTGGTTCAGTCCCATGGTCCACAGCGTCAGCCACGCGTTGGCTTCCGCAATCCATCTGGCGGCTGTTTCGATATCCTCTTGCGACAAGCCGGTAATCTGGGCAACGCGTTCGGGAGAATAGTCTGCCAGAAAGGCCGGCATGTCGCTCCAACCGTTCGTGGCACCAGCGATAAAGTCCGGATCTATTGCATCGTCCCGAAGCAGAATGTGAAGAATGCCGTTCAACAGGGCGAGATCGGTGCCGGGACGGATCTGAAGAAACAGGTCAGCCTTGTCGGCTGTAGCAGTCCGTCGTGGATCAACGACGATGAGTTTTGCGCTCTGACGTTTACGGTCCATCAGGCGCAGGAACAGGATCGGGTGGCAGTCGGCCATATTGGCGCCGATCACGAAGAACAGGTCCGTGCAGTCGAAGTCCTCGTAGCTTCCCGGAGGGGCATCTGCGCCCAGGGAGAGTTTATAGCCAGCACCTGCCGCCGCCATGCACAGGCGGGAGTTGGACTCGATATGCTGGGTTCTCAGGTATCCCTTGACGAGTTTGTTCGCCAGATACTGCGCTTCCAGAGACATCTGGCCGGAGACGTAAAGGGAGATTGCATCCGGCCCATGTTCTTCCAGAATCTGTTTCAGGCGACGGGCTGTTTCCCTGATGGCTGCGTCCATTCTGGTAGGAACGGGCAGGGACGTCCTGTCTGGCCGGATCTGCGCGATATCCAGCCGTGCGGACGACGAAACAGGTTTGTCGCAGGAGCTTCCTTTGGTGCACAGGCGACCACCATTCGTCGGGTGCTCGGTATCTCCGCGCACCTTGACGATCTGATGGTTCTCAACCTCTAGCACGATGCCGCAGCCGACACCGCAATAGGGGCAGACAGAACGGATGTCTTCCCGTGTCATGGACAGTTAAGCAGACAGGCGTTCTGCGATGGTCTCCATAACCCTGGCGCGGATTTCAACCTTGCCTTCGGGGGTCAGACGCCCCTCCCAGGTCCGCAGGGATTTGCTGGAATCTTCAAGACAGATCCCGTTTTCCAGATTGAAATGCTGCTTGTAAAGCGGGGAGGCGACAACGAGCTGCCCTCGCAGATCCCCCATAATGCCGCGTCCGATGATATTGGCTTTCGAGAACGGGTCATGGTTGTCCACGGCAAAAACACGGGCTGTCGTTGTTTCCGTTTCCGGCAGGTAAAACAGGGCAATCTGTGCACCTTCATACCAGGCAACCACCCCTGATTTCGGTACCAGATCGCTGGTGTTGCAGAGGGCTGTCCACTCCACAGGGCCGGACTCTTCAGGAACGGCTGCCTGATTTGGGGCTGGTTTGACCTGATCGCGCTCAGGAACAAGCTGAACATTTGGATCCGGACGGCTGTCATTGACGAAGGTGCGGAAGCGTTTGAGCTTCTCGCCGTCCGTCAGAGCGTCTTTCCATTCGCAGTGGTATGTTTCGACCACGTGTTGCATCTGGCGTTCCAGCTCTTCGGCAATGCCAAGACTGTCCTTGATGATGACGTCCTTGAGGTAATCGAGACCACCCTCTAGTCCTTCACGCCAGACAGACGTTCGCTGGAGCTTGTCTGCGGTACGGATGTAGAACATCAGAAACCGGTCGATGTATTTCACGAGCGTTTCTGAATCGAGATCAGTTGCGAAAAGCTCTGCATGGCGAGGACGCATCCCACCATTGCCACAGACATACAGGTTCCAGCCATTTTCCGTGGCGATGATACCCACATCCTTGCTCTGTGCCTCGGCGCATTCCCGGGTACAGCCGGACACGGCGAATTTGAGCTTGTGTGGAGAGCGCAGCCCCTTGTAGCGGTTCTCCAGATCCAACGCCTTACCGACGCTGTCCTGCACGCCATAACGGCACCATGTGCTGCCAACACAGGATTTTACCGTCCGGGTAGACTTTCCGTAGGCATGGCCTGTCTCAAATCCTGCTTCGAGAAGCTCCCCCCAGATTTCGGGAAGCTGGTGCAGTTGCGCTCCAAACAGATCGACACGTTGGCCACCGGTGATCTTTGTGTAAAGGCCATATTTCTTTGCAACCTGGCCGAGGACAATCAGTCTGTCCGGGGTAATTTCGCCACCAGCAATGCGAGGAACTACCGAGTAGGTGCCGTTCTTCTGCATATTGGCCATGAACGTGTCGTTCGTGTCCTGCAAAGGAATATAGAGAGGATCGGTGATGGGTTTGTTCCACGCTGAGGCCAGGATCGAGCCAACGGTTGGCTTACAGATATCGCAGCCAAGTCCCCCGTTACCATGACGCGCCATCAGCTCTTCAAAGCTTCGGAGTCCATGGACACGAACCAGGGAGTAGAGCTCCTGACGCGTATGGGAAAAATGCTCGCAGAGGCTGTGATCGACCTCAATGCCTCTGGCCGCAAGTTCCGTTTCGAACACGCTCTTGAGCAGGGCTGCGCAGCCACCGCAGCCTGTACTAGCTTTTGTGCCTTGTTTGAGCGCAGCAAGGTCAGCGCATCCCGCGTCGATAGCGTTACAGATTGAGCCTTTTGTGACGTTGTGGCAGGAGCAGATCATGGCCGTATCGGGCAGGGCGTCCGCACCCAGGAGTTCTGCTCCTTCACCACGCGGCAGGATCAGTGCGGCCGGGTCAGCCGGTGGTTTGATGCCGTTCTGAACATACTGGAAGATCGTGTCGTAATAGGAGTTGTCCCCGACGAGGATCGCCCCTGTTACGCGCTGGCCATCTGCGGATAGAACAAGGCGCCTATAGGAACCGTCTGCTTCTCCAATGAAGCGGTAGCTCGTCGCACCGGGCTCACGTCCATGCGCATCGCCGATCGAACCGACATCCACGCCCTGAAGCTTGAGCTTGGTAGACATGTCCGCCCCCGTGAAGGCCGCATCATCTCCGGCCAGCAGGGAGGCAACTGTGCGTGCCATGGTGTATCCCGGCCCAACCAAACCAAAGACCTGATCCTGCCAGAGGGCGCATTCGCCTATGGCAAAAATGTCCGGATCGGACGTTCGGCACTGATTGTCGATAACAATGCCACCACGCGCGCCCACACCTAACCCGCAAGCTCTTCCAAGCTGGTCTGTAGGGCGGATGCCTGCGGAAAAGATCACCATATCGGTTTCGAATGACGGACTGTCTGCGAATATCAGGCGATGACGGTATTGGTCTCCTGCAACGATTTCCTTTGTCGCATGTGATGTTCTCACATCGATACCCAGCGCCTCGATGCGGCTACGGAGCGCGCGGCCACCGTCTTCATCGAGCTGGGCTGACATCAGATGTGTTCCAAGCTGAACGACACTGACCTCCAGCCCCAGAAGTTTCAGGGCATGAGCGGCTTCCAGACCCAACAGGCCTCCACCAATGACAGTCCCATGCCGAACACCCTGAGCCGCGGCACGGATGACGTCCAGATCTTCAAGGGTGCGGTAGACCAGCCCCGCAGTGCCGGTATTGCCTGGGACTGATGGAACGAAAGGTGTAGAGCCTGTCGCTAGTATCAGGGTGCTGTAGGGCAGAAGACCATCTTCACTTTCCACTGTCCTGGCGTCACGGTCGACCCGCATGACTGGAACACCCAGATGCATGGTGATGCCGTGAGCCGAGTGAAAATCTTCCTCATGCAGACGCAGGGCCAGCGCATCCTGACCCGTCATATATTCCGTCAGATGAACGCGGTCATAGGCATGGTGGCGCTCAGAGCCAAAGACATGGATCTGATGCGTTTCATGCAGTCCGTGCATGACGAGCTGCTCGGCGCAGTAATGTCCAACCATTCCATTGCCGATGATGATGATGTTTTCTTTCATGGTCATCCGTCCGTTCTGTGGGGCAGTCATGGTCAGAACTTGAATTCGAGGGTCTGCATGTAGAATGCGTCGCTCTTTGCGCCTGCTGCGCGCATGCTCCGGGATGTGATGAAGCCAGCAATGTCGTGCGTCCAGGTCCAGTGTGGGGCAAAGTTCCAGGCAAGCTGCGTCTGGGGAGTGACCCCGATAAAGCCGCCGGATAACCCATTGCGCCAGGAATAGATCTTGCCTGTGCCATACACCGCATCCTGTGTACTTTCCCGCCAGAAGAAAGGTACATGCAGCTTGAAGTGAAGGTTTTTCCGCAGGGCGAATGTTGCCAGCGGCCCCACACCAATCAAATTCTGGGACGTCACGGATAACGTGACGTCATTATAATACGGCAGGGGGAAATAAGGGGACGCAAATGTTCCGACTGACCCATCTTTGCTCTTGTAGGAGCCGCCGGAGAACAGATCGGCCTGAAGGCCAGCGTTCGGCTTTGTCGGAAGATCGGGGCGGTTATACAGCAGGGATGCATTGACGGCATAAGCCCGTACGGCTCGGGTTGGCTGGGTTTCCTGTGCTGGCCGAAACTGGCCTCCCTGAAACACACCGCTCAGGCTCGTTGAGAAAGGGCCGACATTTCCCCATAGTCGCATGCCGACATTGTCCCGACGGCTGGAACCGGCCTCTGTACCCGTTGTCGTGGGGATAGATGCTGTGGAGCCACTGTAGAGATAGCCGATGTAAAAGACGTCTGCGAAAAGCTGGCTCTTCTTTCCCATGGCTCTGAACGCAGGAAGCGCCGTGGACGTCATAGCGCCGTACATCCGGGCACTGTAGTTCGTGCCGTCCCCGAAAACAGCGTCAGGTAATTTATTGGTCTGCATGAAATCAAACAGATCCACCCGGAAGCGTTTCCAGATGGCATAGCCACGGAAACCATCCCAGGTTTGCTGGGCATTGGTCAGGTCTCCGGCAGACTGCATGAAGACTGGCGTATCAAGAAATACTTGGCGACCGCCAATAACACCTGCCTTGGCGCCCAGAATATTACCCTTGATTTCCAGAATGCCCTGCTGCAGATCCAGTCGCTCTCTTTGAACGCCTGTCTGATAACCATACGTATTAGAGCCCCCTGCAATGCCATACAGAAACTCGGCATAGGCGCGGACATGCTCCCCCAGGTGGAGATCCGCACCATACAGATTGCGAAGAAGAATACGGTTGGCGTTGGTTTTGCCTGCCGTTCCCATCAGGGGTTGATTTTCATAGATGTAACGGAAGCGTTCCTCCGCGTTCAGAGACAGCCAGATACTTCCGCTCTCATTCAGGCGAATGTATTTCAGGCGATTGAACCAGTCATTTCTGCGCTGTTCTGGCGGCGTGTTAACAATATCGCTCCAGTCTTCCGCCCAACGAACCTGACCAAAGCCGGCCATTGACCCGAAACCGGAAGCGGCTCCGTTCCCCGCATTGAAAACGCCCCAGTCCGGGGAGTGGAGAGGCCGGGTCTGCTGAGAATAAACCGTCTGGCTGACTACTTTTACTTTTGATGTTCCGGCCGGGTGAATTCTCGTGCTGGAGCGAGGGCTATCGTCAGCTTTCAAAGAACTGGAGAATGCCAGCGCTCCCAAAGCGAGACCTGCCAGAACTGGGGCATAGGGATGGGGAGCAAAAATGGAGAGGCCAGCCATCATGCTTTCTCCATCCAGCGACGATGACACAGACCAGCGGAGATGCAGGCAATCAGGCAAATCCCGGCAAAGGCAAGAAATCCAGGCCCGTAGGAATTGACAATCTGCCGTGCTTCGCCGAGTGACAGGGCCAGATAAAACCCGCCAACACCGCCAGCCATTCCAACCAAGCCTGTCAGAATGCCGACCTGACGTGGGAAACGGGTTGGCACAAGCTGGAAGACGGCTCCATTTCCCAGGCCGAGTGTCAGCATCCCGAAGAAGAATGCCGGGAAAGCGAGATAGATCGTCGGAAGCCCGAGAGAGATGATGCCAAAGCAGAACGCTGCGATTGCATACAGAACGGTCAAAGCCTTTGTACCCCCCACGCGATCGGCAAAGAATCCGCCAACCGGCCGCACAAAAGAGCCGACGAAAACGACAAACGCCGTGCATGCACCGGCAACCGCGGGTGAAAGGCTGTATTGGTCATTGAAATAGATGGTTAGGAACGACGCAAGACCAACGAACCCGCCAAAGGTCACGCTGTAAAAAAACATCAGCAACCAGCTATCGACTGACCCCAGAACGGGCCCCCATGCACGCAGGCCGGGGGATGGTGGTCGATTGGCAGGTTCTTTGGCCAGAACAAGAAAAAGCAGCAGAACACAGATGAGCGGAAGCGTCGCAAGCCCTATGACATTTCGCCATCCGACCAGAACCGCAAGTCCAGGCGCAAAGAGGGAAGCCAGAGCAGTCCCTGAGTTGCCTGCGCCAGCAATACCGAGCGCGGTGCCCTGATAGTGTGGGGGATACCAGACAGAGGCGAGGGGGAGAGCAATTGCGAAAGACGCGCCTGCAACACCAAGAATACCCGCCAGCCCAAACATCTGGGCGTAGGTATGCGGCGCAAGGTACCAGGTTAAGGCAAGGCCTATAATGACTGTAAGCTGTGCGGCAATCGCAACACGGCGAGGGCCGAACATGTCTACAAGTCCACCTGCCAGCACGCGAAACCCGGCCCCAGCCAGGACTGGAGTAGCAACAAGCAGGCCTTTCTGCCCGGCATTCAGATGCAGGTCATGCGCAATGGCAATGCCGAGAGGGCCCAGCAACACCCAGATCATGAATGAGACGTCGAAATACAGAAAAGCGGCCAGCAGGGTTGGTGCGTGCCCGGCTTTCAGGAAGCCCCTATCCACAATACGTTTCCAGATGAAGCATCGAATAAAGCTAAAGCTGCTTCATCGCCCCCTCCGGGGCCAGTGGACCGCCATTGATCCACCCCATGTGTCTCTGTCCTGACCGGACAAACCCGTCTCTCTGCCGACACTGACAGAGAATCATCATACTAAGACACATTTTACTATCACGGAATGGTCCGATTTCGGAATAGAAAATTATTTAATCGGGATGAGTACAAACATTACAATCGCTACTGACTGTGGGTTTCGTTGCAGACTAAAAGTGTCGAATAAACGGACGTGGAGGGTTCGAAAAACCCTCTGGTTTTGAGCCTCTCTCTGTGATTCCATTTCTCCTGCATTGATTGGGGATGATGGCAGATGAAGCAGCCGGGTTTCTTTGATGTTGAAGAGCGGCTTGCCCGGTTGAGCGGGCTCGGTGATCAGCTCGAAGCATTCTCCCGGATTGTGGATTTTGAAGTGTTCCGCCCTGATCTGGAGCAGGCATTGGCCTATTCAGATGGGAGTAAAGGCGGGCGACCGCCATTTGATCCGGTGCTGATGTTCAAGATCCTGGTCATCCAGACGCTGAACAATCTGGAGGGATCGAAGAACCGTTGATTGATGTGCTTGGCCAGTAATTTCTGGGTTTTGGCGATTTGATTGACGGTTTTCGGGAGAGCTTTTGATCTGCGTTTTGAGCAGATCAGGGGCTGCCCCCCGCTGGATTGCTATGCTGCGGTACTGATCCGCTCCAGGAAGAGGAAGCGGCGCATATTGTAGACGATATTGGCCAGACCGATCCTCATGGTGGCCCGGGTGATACCGACAGTTCGGATGAATAGACCCATTTGCGATTTCTGATCGGCAAAGACATGCTCGACACGGGATCGGATCACCGACTTCCCGGCGTTGGACCGCTGCATATGCCGGGGCATGGGTTTGAGATGAGGCTTCTTCCTGTGAACCTTGGAGACAAAGCCCTGCTTTTCCATGAAGTCCTCATTGGCTTTTGAACGATAGGCTGTGTCAGCCCATACCGTTGAGGCCGTATTGGTTGTATCCAGCAGCCCCTCTCTCAATCGCGCGCCGTCACTGGCGGCGGCATCTGTCGTCTTCCATTTGCGGATCAGCCGAAATTTCCGATCGATGGAGATGTGCGATTTATAGCCAAAGAACGGGATAGCGAGATCCGTTGCGGGGATTGTTCCGTCATCCTGCCGTTTTGCCTTCGTGAACTTCAGTGTCCAGCGCGCATGACGATCCTTGTGCGACAGCTTTGCGGGTTTGTCCTGCCAGTCTTCGGGGATACGTCCTGCCCGGAGATCGGCTTTCTCGACGTTCGTATTGCGTTGCTTTGGAGCAGCCACCAGTGTGGCATCCAGGATCTGGCCTGACATCGGCAGATAACCAGCGCTGCGCAGGGTTGTATCAAAGCGATTGAACAGACCCTCGATCGCTCCCGCCTGGGTCAGACGCTCGCGAAACAGCCAGACCGTTTTGGCATCAGGCACACGGTCCGACAGCCCCAAGCCAAGGAAACGCATGAAGGATAGGCGGTCGTTGATGAGATATTCTGTCCGCTCATCAGACAGATTGTTGAGCGTCTGGATCACCAGAATTTTGAACATCAGCACCGGATCAAATGGCGGTCGTCCGCCTTTACTCCCGTCTGAATAGGCCAGAGCCTTCCCCAGGTCAGGGCGGAACACTTCAAAATCCACAGTCCGGGAAAACGCTTCGAGCTGATCACCAAGCCCGCTCAGCCGGGCAAGCCTCTCTTCAACGTCAAAAAATCCCGCCTGTTTCATGATCCATTCCCCAATCAACTCGGGGGAAATGGAATCACAAAGGCACCCTCAAAACCACAGGGTTTTTCGAACCCTCCAACTAACTGGTCAAACGGCGTCAAAATGTGACTTTTTTAATTTTAGGCCCACTCGTCATGTGACAGGATGTTGCTGATACGAAATCTTGTGGGATCATACATGATCCGCGCCCCTAGTTTTGACGGAGTAACCTGTGGCCATGAAAAAGGCTCGATGGACGACATCGCTCATGGGAGCAACTGCACTTGCGACTGTGCTTCAATTGCCACAAAGCGCGCATGCTGCCTCTCTTAGTGATACGGCAACGTCCAAATTAAAAAAGACTGAAACGTCAAGCGTAACAATAAAAAATCATAATCCAGAATCAATATCTGCTGCAAAGCGAAATGCTTTAAAGCAGAGCGTCGAAGCTCCAAAATCTCGTAGTGAAAATGTTGTCGTAACGGGTACATTGTTTCGCGACCCCAATACGACAAGCTCATCCGAAATTACTCATATCACACGCAAAGACATGCAGCAGCGTGGTCTCAAAACGGTGAATGATCTCGTTCAACAACTTTCCTCAAACGGGGCAGGAAATTTAACGAGCCAGTGGGCTTCTGGAGGAGGGTTTGCTCCAGGCGGATCAGCTCCGTCGTTGCGTGGGCTCAGTACTGACTCTACTCTTGTGCTCATCGACGGACAGAGAGGTTCTTATTATCCGCTTGCGGACGATGGAGAACGTGATTTTGTCGACACGACCTGGATCCCAATGTCTATCCTTGAAGGTATGGATGTCCTGCAAGACGGAGGTTCTGCAACATACGGTGCAGATGCAGTTGCAGGCGTAATTAACTTCAGAACCCGAAACGAGATTAAGGGTTTTGAAGGCAATGCCGAGGGTGGTCTGACCCAGCGTGGAGACCAAGGTCATCAGCGCTTATATGCTACATTCGGGCATGGTGATCTTGCTAACGACGGCTACAATTTCTACATCAATTCCGAATACCAACAGGATGATTCTTTATATTATCGCCAACTTCAATCGCCATATAATAGTGGGGATCTGACATCATTGGGCGGTTCCAACGGAAACACAAATACTCTTCTTCCGGGGACAAATCAGTTTAATACAAACTTTACTGGTGCAACGACTACAGCTCTTGTTCGCCCTGCTGTCAATGGAAGTGGTGTTGGTGGATATAATCTTCTGAATTCTTCTGCTGGATGCGGTAGTAATCAGACAGGCATCTCAGGTTACGGCTTTTCCACAAATTATCCCAATTCTTTTACAAATGCATGCTCACAGAACGCAATGCGTTACAAGCAAGTCGCCCCTGATTTGCGTCGTATTAGCGCTACAGCACATTTGACGGCGAATGTCACAGATCAGTCGCAGTTGATTGCGATGTTTAACTGGTCTCAGGCGCGTACAATTACGACCGGGACGCCAGCATCCTATGGTTCGTATACACAGGATGAGTTGGCTGGTAATTCTCCCACCATTCTGCCGTGGGAGCTTTCGAATGGACAATTGAACCCGAACGATCCATACGCCGCACAACATCAAGATGCGCAAGTGGTTGGCTTGTTCAATCAAATTCCAGTAACTACCGATACCTCTAATAATTTCAGGGGATCAGTTCGTTATACTGGTTGGTCTCATTCGAATTGGGGATCCGACTGGAATTATAATGCTGATTTCGTCGGCATGAATACGCTTCTTAATCAGGTGCAAACAGGACAGCCATACATCAGTCATTTAACAGCAGCGATCGCGGATGGGTCGTATAATTTTGTTGACCCGTCAAAAAACTCGCGTTCTGAAATGAATTATGTTTTGCCTGCGAACACTATTAACGCCCGTTCACAGGAATATTCAGGGCAGGTTGGTCTCAGTAAAGGGCTTTTCAAGCTTCCGGGCGGTATGGCTAAGCTCGCGATTGGAGCAAACTGGCGTTATGAATCCGTGAACGACCCAAACGCCAATCCAATTGACACAAGCAACTACGCGAATCAGTGGGCGAGTTACAATCCGGTCTCGCAGATCGGTCATCGTTGGGTTGAATCTGGTTTTTACGAGGCAAATTTGCCTGTTGTAAAACAGTTTGTTGTTGATACGTCAGGTCGTTACGATCACTATTCAGAAGGCTTCAGCCATTTCTCTCCGAAAGTTGGCTTCCAGTTCAAACCAGTCAAACAGTTCACGTTACGTGGCACATTTAATCGTGGCTTTCGTGTGCCTAGTTTTGCGGAGACGGGCGGCCAGACAGAAGGTTTTACTCCGGTGACCTACGACACGTCCAATCCTGCTGTGCAAGCATGGATGGCGTCTCATGGAAATAGTGCTTATGTTCAATCAGGTAATTATCTTGGGCTAATGAGTGTAGGAAATCCGCATCTTCGACCCGAGATATCGACAAGCTACACCGTCGGTCCCGTCATAAAGCCTACGAATTGGATGACACTGTCTTTTGAATACTATTACATTAAGAAGAACCACTATATTACGACAGGGATTCTTAATCCTAATCAGTATTTCAATTCTTGGATTGAGAATGGAGGATCAAATTCCGGGGAGCCTTCTGGAATTACAGTTGTTCCAGGGCCAAAAGACCCTAACTATCCCAACGCATTAGCCGCGCCGGGTTATGTTGAGGGCGAATATATTAATGCCAAAAGTATGATGACTGATGGCTTTGATATGTCCATTGATGCGCACGCACGTCTTCCCGGCTTTCTGCACAACATTATGTGGTATAGTAAAGGGCAAGCAACGTTTGTTAGACGCTTTAATCAGGTTAATCCTGACGGTACTACGTATCGCTATGCTGGGACGCTTGGTCCCTATCAGAGCGTTTCTTCTTCTGGTACACCTCGTTGGAGAGCGAACTGGGCCAACACTTTTTCGTATAGAGGTTTAGCAGTTACCCCAACTGTTTATTATACGAGCGGTTATAAAACGGTCGCAGATGATAGCGGTATTGCATCGGCGGGCAGTAATGGACTGTATAGTCATAGCTGCGCATACTCCTTGGGTATGAATCAGGCTAATGGACCTAATTATCCTACACAGTGCCGGGTTAAGGGCTTCTGGGATGTTGATCTGACTGTTAATTATCAGATGAATAAACGTTGGTCTGTTTATGCGAACGTTTATAATCTACTTGGCTTCCGCGCTCCTTTGGATTATGCAACTTACGGTGGTTATTTGTATAACTCGTCATGGTCTCAGAAGGGTGTTATTATGCGTTCCTTTCAGTTTGGCGTGAACGTTTCTCTTTAAGGTGGAGGGCTCGAAGAGCCCTTGATTGATGCGCTTGGCCCGTATTTCTGGTTTTTGGCGTATTGATTGACGGTTCTTTGGGGTGCTTTTGATCTGCGTTTTGAGCAGATTAGGGGCTGTCCCCCGCTGGATAGCTATGCGTTCGCGTTCAATCTTTCGAGGAAGATGAAGCGGCGCATGTTGTAGACGATATTGGCTAGCCCGATCCTCATGGTGGTTTAGCTGATGCCGACAGTCCGGATGAAGAGCCCCGTCTGCGATTTCTGATCGGCAAAGACGTGCTCAACACGAGATCGGATCACAGACTTTTCTGCACTGGATGGAGGGATCGAAGAACCCTTGATTGATGTGCTTGGCCCGTAATTTCTGGCTTTTGGCGATTTGATAGACGGTTCTTTGAGTTGTTTTCGATCTGCGTTTTCAGCAGATCGAGGGCTGTTACCCGCTGATAGCTACGCGCTCGCACTCAATCTTTCCAGGAAGAGGAAGCGGCGCATGTTGTAGACGATATTGGCCAGGCCGATCCTCATGGTGGCTCGGGTGATACCGACAGTCCGGACAAACAGCCCCGTCTGTGACTTCTGATCGGCAAAGACATGCTCGACACGCAAGCGGATGACCGACTTTCCAGCATTTGATTTCTGGATATGCCGGGGCATAGGCTTGAGATGCGGCTTTTTGCGATGAACCTTGGAAACAAATCCCTGCTTTTCCATGAAGTCTTCGTTGGCTTTTGAGCAATAGGCCGTGTCAGCCCAGACACTTGAGGCCATATTGGTTTTATCCAGCAGCCCCTCTCTCAATCTCGCGCCAACACTGGCGGCGGCATGCGTTGTTTTCCATTTCCGAATGATACCAACGGCTATTTCCTCTGACTTATCTGTGAAGTGACGAGAAGAGACTGTTCTGATTCAGTCCTGGGACGGAGGATCGGGTATGGCTGGTGCGATTGCTTTACGGACGGATTATACGGCTGATGCGCTTCGGCGTCTGGCCTTGGGTACACGGGATGCGAATGTTGCACGGCGCCTTTTGTCGCTGGCTGCCGTGCGCGAAGGTGCCAGTCGAGGTGATGCGGCACGGATCGGGGGCATGGACCGGCAGACCCTGCGCGATTGGGTGCACAGGTTCAATGCTGCGGGGCCAGATGGTTTGCGGGACCAATGGCGCAATGGCTCTGTCTGCCGCCTGACGGCCGATCAACAGAGGGAACTCTCGGAATTGATCATCAGTGGCCCCGATCGGAACCGAGACGGCGTGGTCCGTTGGCGCCGCGTTGACCTAAAGCGGGTGATCGAAGAGCGCTTTGGCGTTTCGTATCACGAACGCCATGTGTCCACCCTGCTGAAGCGGCTGGGCTTCAGTCATATCAGCGCACGGCCCCGCCACCCGGGACAGGATCCGTCCGTCATGGAGGCATTTAAAAAAACTTCCCCCGTATCCTAAGCGCTCACACCGGCCATCTGCCGAAGGGAAGGCCGATCGAAATCTGGTTCCAGGACGAGGCCCGGATCGGTCAGAAGAACGGTGTCGTCCGGCAATGGGCCAGACGGGGCACGCGACCACGTCAGCCCGCCGACCAGCGTTACGCCAATGCCTGGCTATTCGGCGCCATCTGTCCTGCACGCGGCAAAGCGGCAGGCCTCGCGCTCCCGTTTATCGGCACTGACAGCATGCAATTGCATCTCGACGAAATTGCGTGCTGTGTCGCCCGCGGAGCCCATGCTGTCCTCCTTCTCGATCGGGCACCATGGCATACGACTGGAAAGATCAGACTGCCGAAAAATGTCAGTCTGATCTTCCTTCCATCACGCGCTCCCGAACTGAACCCAGTCGAAAACGTCTGGCAGTTCCTCCGCGCCAACTGGCTGTCCAATACCGTCTTCGAAGACATGGACCACATCATCAAGGCCGCATGCTCAGCTTGGAACAACCTCGTCGCACTCCCCAATACCATCCAATCCATCGGCCTCAGAAAATGGGCTCATATCGGTCAAACATGATAACCGTTGGTATAAGGCCTCTTGGGTTCCAGATTGCGGAGAGATTGTCTGGCTTGAGTTTGACCCACAGGCGGGAAGGGAGCAGGCGGGGCACCGTCCTGCTGTTGTGCTCAGTCCGTCCAGCTACAACGCCAAGGCAGGCATGATACTCTGTTGTCCGACGACTACGAAAATTAAAGCCTATCCGTTTGAAGTAGCCATTGCGGGCAAGGCGGCGAGTGTCGCTTTGTCTGACCAGGTGAGAAGTCTCGACTGGCGTGTTCGGAAGGCGAAGCTCAAAGGGAAGGTGACGCCGGAAGAACTGGAAGCCATCCGTCAGCGAGTTCGACTTCTGGTCGGCTGAAAAGCCCAAAGTTTTGCAAGGGTTTTTGAAGGCGAAAGAACGCGGGAGCCAGCAGTGCTCAATGGCTACCCATCGAGCAGCTGGCAAGGGGGAAATGCTTCCCCCGTCGACCCCCATATTTATATTTCAAATATTTGTTACGAGCTTATACCTATATCTCTTAGAAGTCTACGCTGGCTGTTCCAAGAACCGAGAACGGGCTCGCAATCATATAGCTGGTGCTTTGGCCAGAAATGTTAGAACCAAAGACCCCTGTTGTTGCTTTCGCATTGGTTGCAGCACCGCTGACAAAGCCAAGATAATGATTGTTGGCGATATTCATAATATTGAGTTTCAACATTGGATGTTTGAGGAAACCAATATCTTTGAAGCGATATCCAGCGTTAACATTCATGCGGACGTAACCTGGTATTTTGAGATCGTTTGTAAAGGTGGCGTACTGTGAGCCAGTATATTTCAAGCTAAAACCTGAGAAAAAATGTCCGTCATCATAGTCTAAGTTGAAACCAACCTGATATTTGGCTGTTTGCGGTGCGTATTTTCCTTTGGAGCGAACGTAATCACTCACACTCCCGCCACTAGCGGCTAAATTGTTATCAGTTCGAGCATCAACGTATTCAAAGGAAGCATAAGGACGAAAGTTATGAAATGGACGCGTCCCGATTTCTGCGTCCACGCCTGAGGCATGCATACCCCCACCGTTTATGCTGGTCGTGTAGTAACCACCGTTGGGTTGGGTAATAACCTGCGTATAAAGACGATTGGTAAAGTTATAATGAAAAAACGTGATGGAGCTCATGATGCTAGGGCCCTGATAGCGCCAGCCTGCTTCCTCTGAAATGGAGTACTCAGTCTTTTGGTTGGGGTTGGCTTTTGTAGAGTATCCGGAGTTTGAATAATACGCACCTGAATCGTACAGAGAGCTATTCATAGGAATGCGGAAATTTGTCGTGGCAGAGGCAAATAACTGGTTTTCGTCATTAAGTTTGTAGCGAATAGAGAATGCAGGCAAGGGCTGTTGCCAAGATCCATTGATGTATGGCCCCGTCGACGTGTCTGGGAGACCATTATACCCTTGGCGTTTGACAAATGTATATTTCAAACCAGCTTCAATGTTGAGTCTGTTGTTGAGCAGAGAGAGGCTATCAGCGATGAAAAGGGTGTGAATGCGCGTTTGCGTGAGTGTGTCTCGATACTCAGCAGTTTGCCCATTAGACAAAACAAGATTAGGACCACCTCCCAAGAGATCCAAAGCCTTTCCGGTTTGAGAGTTGATAAGACTATAAGGTCCGGTTTGACGTTGTTTGGAGTACTCGAACCAGTATCCAACTTCGAGTCGATTAATTCCCGTGTGTAATGTTAGTTTGGTAACAGATCCAGGGCGATATGTCTGTGTGTTAGATGGATTGTACAAGAGCATAGATTTTGTATTTGATGCATTATACTTTCCTAAAGAACCTGATAATTTTTCGGATCCATACTGATAATTTTGAAATTTTGTACTGTAAGCCCCGCCACCATTGCCATTCCCATACCAGAAATATGGAGTCTCAGTCAGGGTAATTTTGTCTGAAAGTTTGAAGGTAGATGGTGCAGAGGAATAAATATTAGTAAAAGGGTTTCGATGTAGCTGATAGTAATTTCCACTAGGATTGCTCGGATCCCATTTTGCGTCGTAAACGTTATTCTTTATCATGCTATTCACCATGGCATTATAACCTTTGCCAGTGTTCATAGCGTTTATGTCAGCTGCAGACGTTACTCGGGTGGAAGGAAATAGTACACCTGTGGAATGGTTGCCGACAATGGTGAGCGAGACAACGTTGCCATCACCCCATTTGTTCACCCATTTGGTTTCACCATGCATTTTGTTGGAGCTGCCTGGACCACGCCACATATCTTCTGCGGCTTCAGAAAACGACATGAAACCACGTAGATTTGTGTGGCCTACATAGCCTGTGTCTATACGACCAAAAATACGCCGCATGTTATAAGTGCCATAGGAACCAACAACTTTACCCCCGAAATGAGTCATTGGATCCCGTAGATACATGTCTACAGCCCCGCCAGTGGCAGAAATATGCGGACTATCGAGATCTGCTGATCCTTGTTCAACGTTAATCGTTCGAAGATTTTCAGCATCAACAATTTCCTGTGGATAGACCGCATAGCTACCGATATCGTTGATGGGGAACCCCTCAAGAGTGAAGCCAATCTGTTGAGATGTCAGGCCGCGCATGGTCATGTTGCCGCCTGTCATCCCCAAGGGGTCTTGATCTGATGTGTTCACACCAGGAAGAAGCGCAATGAGCTGCATCGGGTTAGACCCGTTGGCCTGTGTCTCAATAAACTCTTGCGTCACGGTTGAACGTGATTTGGGTGCATCCTCCTTAATCATTAAACCAGCAGCGATTTGACGGTGTCGGGCTCCATGGACAGACACTTGTTCTTCATGAAGGTCAGTAGGAGCTGTGGAGCCCATCATACTTGGGGCATTATTATCTTGGAAGCGGGTATTTGCTCGGGGATGATGTATTGATGATGTAACGTGTTTATCTGTTTCAGCGTGTGCAGGCTCAAAGTATATCACTGACATCGCCGAGGTACACAGTAGTGCGCATAAGAATGTTTTCATTTCTCGTCCTGATCACATTTTTATATCGACGTACGACACGTCATCTCGAAAAAATTGGTCGCTCACTAACCTATCCTCCCGACGGGAGGGTGTGAAAGTTTTAAGACAAATAGAACATAGTTGCCATTTCATAATGGTTTTTCTGGGTGATGTGGCGTACGACTGTGAGAAATGTTTGATAGTTTAATAGGTAGGATGTTGGTCCATGAGGCGCTTAATCTGACGGTTCTTTTCAGATCAGAAGTGAACCGGGAAATAAAAAAGCGGTGTTTTTCGGGGGTCAACGGGGGATGCAATCTCCCTTGCCAGATGCTTAATGGGTAGCCATTGAGCACTGCTGGCTCCCGCCTAACTCCAGCCTTTTTTGAAGATGTCGTCGGGATAAGAAATGGTTTCAACGGTCTGTTTGAGATTGGCCGTTGTAATGCCGCTGAGATAGGTCGAGGTCCCTTGGCTTTTATGCGTCGCTTCATGGCCCAAAAGCCTATCAATCCAGATTTCCCGAATGTCGGACGAAGTGTTCCGCAATTGCGTCGAGACGCTGTGTCGGAACGAATGGAACGTAATCTCAGCAGGGAGTCCAAGGCGCGTTTTCATGTTCGAGAAGGACCGTCCGAAGACTGTCCTTCGACACGTTGAGGCCGGGAATGAGGTACGGGCCGTCCACTGTGTCTTTCAGGGTGAGAAATCCTGCCTCAATGAGTTTGGAGTGAACAGGGACAATCCGCGTTCCGGCGTCTGTTTTGGGCGACCATCCGTCTTCTGTGTGAGGCTGGATGACAAAGCACGGAATGCCGTCAATCGTTTGAAGGTCTTCTGTTCTCAGATGACAGATTTCCCCCAGTCTCATGCCGGAATAAGCCCCTATCATCGTGACGAGCCGGAATCTGCTTTCTGGGACGGAGCTACTGGGCCAATCTCCTGTCATGAGGGTTTGCAATTCCGGAGTGCTCCAACCTCGCCGAATGGTCTTGGACCCAGCCTCAAAGCTCCATCCGGTCCAGGGGTTCTTTTTGACCAGTTCCCGTTGCAGTAACTGGTTCCACAGGGCTGAGAGCCGCATCATATGGTTCTTCACACTCTTGCCGCTCAGAGTGGGGCGTTCGTCCTTTTTGGCACGGTCTGCTTCCTCTGTGAGTGTGAGACTGCTTTTTCGCTTTCCCAGAGACGCAGGCAGGGAGAAGAGCAAGTCCCGAAAGGCTCCGGCCTTCTCGTCGCCGATGATAGAGACAGGTGCATCTCCATAGGCTTTCAGGAACAGTTCTACAGCCCGCTGCGTGGCTTTTTTGGTGTCGACGCTAGCGTGTGGGTTTTTCAGGACAAACCGCGTCAGAGCCTCAGACAGGAGCAAGGGCTGGGGTTTGCTCTGCATTTTTGGAATCTTCCGCATGTTCTGCGGTCTCGGTCGTGAGACAGGCAAAGGCATCGCTTCAATGCCTGCCGCTCTGTCGACCAGGCGATGTAGGTCATTCAGTGCGTCCCGCACGTGGAGGGTTCGAAAAACCCTCTGGTTCTGGTCCTATCTGTGTGATTCCATCTGTCCTGCGTTGATTGAGGATGATGGAAGATGAAGCAGCCGGGATTTTTTGACGTTGAAGAGCGGCTTGCCCCCAGGTCGGCCGCGACACCGAGAAATGGTTACAAGCCTGCGTGAGTTAAAATGTCTCTCGCAAAGAGGGCCAGAGACGATCAGGCTGTCTTTCCGGCAGCAGACGTTGTCCTTGCATGAGCATCCGTGGAACACGCCTCGAAAAGACCTTTGCGGGTCCTTTTGGGTGCTCACCCCCTATGTCCGATAAAGTAAATTAACGGACATAGGGGTGGGGAGGGGGCGCGTTTTGGAAAAATTTGCAAATTTAACCTAAGACCGATTTAACATGACTTCATGCCTGTCTTCGCTCTCTCTCCAAGCCTGTCTCGGCTCACACTGAAAGCCACCTTATAAGCCCTTTGATGTGAGGGCACTGATGCTCCATGATCCTGCGCCGACGATGCCGTGATGTTGTTGCCGACCCGTACGACGCTTCAGGTCTCTGACGTAGCGATCGACCTGACCGCGGCATCGATAACCATCGGTCGTCTCGATCAGCGGCTCCAGAATCATCCCCTGAAGGAGGCCTTTCTCTATCGTGCCCGTCTCGACGCTGTCCGGGCCCAGGCGCAGGTCGATGGACAGGCCATTGATCCCTGGCACCTGGCGGCTGTCCTGGAAGGCCTGCGCCTCCCAACGCAGGACCTTGAGGGTGCTGACCGGTTTGCTTTGGTGGAAGCGGCACAAACAGCGTTTCGGCTCTACCAGTGGCAGACCCATCCTTCAGCGACACAACGGCAGGATATTGCACGGGCTCTCTCTCATCTCCGGCCCTTCATCCGAACGTGTGGACCCTTCCTCGGTGCGGCGATCGCGTTCCATGACTGGCTGCATCAGGGAGAACAGAGGGCTCCCTTCCGGGCGGCCCTTGGCGTTTTGTGGCGCAAACGAGGCGTCATGCGCAGCGCCCTTCCCCTAACAGGTCCTGCTGCGCTTCGTGCTGGAGCGCCTCATGATCCTGTGCGATGGGTTCCGGTGTTCCTCAGAGCCGTTACGGCAGAAGCCCACTCCATGACCGAGATGCTGCGTGGCATGGAACGCCAGTGGGTCATAGCCCGCAGAGAAGCAGGCGCGCAGCGTCGGAACTCGCGAGCTCCTGCAGCCATTGATATTTTGGCCGCTCGCCCTTTGACGTCCGCGACGACGCTGGCAGACCTCCTCAAGATGTCTGTCAACGCCGCCCTTGACCTTCTTGAACGGTTTGAAAGCCTGGGACTGGTGGTTGAAGTGACGCATCGGTCCGCGCGGCGTTTGTTCGCCTTGCGGGGGTTCGAGCCCCTGCGCGAGGCTCTGATGCCGCCGCGCCGGCACGCGTCTTATCCCCTGAAAAACACGGATCCTGCGCTGCCTGACGAACTGCGCCCGTCAGATCTGTTATCAACGCTCTCCGGACAACAGGCAGCGATCTGGAAGCCCGACTTTACCGAGCTTGAGGCTGCGATGAAAGAAGCAGATCACATCCTCAGGAAAACGACTTCGCGTAGAAACAAGCCTCGAGTGTAACGCGATAATAAGGCCTGCTCTCAAGGGGAGTCCGTTTTCGAGTTGTCCGGGGGGCACGTCAGGTTGAACCGCCCATCGATCGCACCCGCTTGTGTCAGGCGTTCACGGAACAGCCAGACTGTTTTGGCATCAGGCACCCGATCTGAAAGTCCCATACCAAGGAAACGCATAAAGGAGAGGCGATCGTTGATGAGATACTCTGTCCGCTCATCAGAAAAATTGTTGAGCATCTGGATTACCAGGATCTTGAACATCAGCACCGGATCAAGTGGCGGTCTTCCGCCTTTGCTTTCGTCCGCATAAGCCAATGCTTTATCCAGGTTAGGGCGGAATACTTCAAAATCCACAGTCCGGGAAAACGCTTCGAGCTGATCACCAAGCCCACTCAACCGGGCAGCCGTTCTTCATCATCCCAAATCAACTAAGGCGAAATGGAATCACAGAGGAACCCTCAAAACCAGAGGGTTTTTCGAACCCTCCAATTATTTGGTCTGATTTCATTGAAACAATTGACTGGAAATAAGGCAACACAGAAATCGTCGTTTCACCAATTTTGAAATGCCGGTTCATTGTCTTTCCCTTTTCAGGGTTAATACGGTGTAAAACGTTCCGATATCGTTAACGTATTATGCGTATCAACGTTTACTGGTCTTCCTCTGTTTTATTTTCATAATGTATCGACACTTACCTCTCCTCATATAATCAAGACTAAGGGTGCGCCAAAAAGTCTCTTAAATTATCGAGAAAAGTTTTAACGCGTAGAGGGACGTTGCGTCGACTGGGCATCGTTGCAAATAGCCCGATTGTTTCCCCCTGATACTCTGGAAAAAGACGGACCAACCTACCGCGTTGCAGGTCGTCGCTGACGTCCCACAAGACTTTGAATACGATGCCTTTGCCCTTGAGGGCCCAGTCATGCACCACTTCGCCGCTCGTCGTCGAGAGATGAGGAGTTACCTCTACAATCTGAGCTTCACCCGAACGAGATAGTCTCCACTGGTCGAGCATCCCCAGTTCATGCCCCCGCATCAGGCAAATACAACGGTGCTCAGTTAACTGGGCAAGGGCGGTCGGCATGCCAAACCTCTCGAGATAGGCTGGAGAAGCGCAGATGACCCGTTCACTATTCATGATCTTCGTCGCGACAGTTCCTGCTTCATTTGGCATTCCAATCCGAATGGCTAGGTCAAGGCGACTATTAACGACATCCAGTCCTTCGTCTGACAGGAGGAGATGCACACGCAGCTTTGGAAAACGATCGGCAAATTTACTGACAAAATCAGCCAACCGACGGCGCCCCAGTTCAAGTGGCGCCCCGATCCGCAGGACACCACGAAGCTCCTTCTGATTGGCAGAAATCTCTGCTTCAGCCGCCTCGATATCAATCATGATCTCTGCAGCACGCTCATAAAACGTCTGTCCCTCGTCCGTCAGGTCGAAGCGTCTTGATGTCCTTGTGACCAGACGTACGCCAAGCCGCTCCTCCAGCCGAGCCAGTCTTCGACTGGAAGCTCCTGCCGAAACGTTGAGGTGACGCGCGACTGCAGTCAGATTCCCCGCTTCAACGAGAAGTACGAAAAATCTCAGATCACCAGCGTCATCGTGCATTGAGAGTACCATCTTTGCATTTTAAACACAGATACAATGTCTTTTATGTGACTACCAGCGCGATAAACACACATCCATTGTGAGTACATCAATGAACGGAGACAGACATGACGTCCGATCGCACTGTACCTTCACTCCCTCCCCTTCTGGATGCGGTTCACAACCGCGAAACTGCCTTCACAAACGAAGAGCGGCACAAGAATGGTACGCTCGGCCTCTTGCCAGACGCCGTCGAAACCCTTGATCGGCAGATGGAGCGCGTCCTGTGGCAGCTTGACAGCAAGAGCAGCGATCTCGAGCGCTTTCTCCATCTGAACGGATTGTCACAGCGTAACGAGACCCTGTTCTTCAAGGTTGTGATGTCTGATCCGAAGCGCTTTCTTCCCATTGTTTACGATCCGACAATCGCTGATGCCTGCCTTCAGTACAGCCGTCTCTTCGAGAGACCACAGGGTATGTATCTTTCGCTACGTCACAAAGGTCGTGTGAAAGAGGTACTCGCCAACTGGCCCGAAAAAGATGTGCGCTTCATTTGCGTCAGTTCCGGCGGCCGTATTCTGGGGCTCGGAGATATCGGAGCCAACGGTATGGGCATTCCGGTGGGCAAGCTGCAACTCTATACGGCCTGCGCCGCCATCCCACCTCAGGGCCTGATGCCAATGTTACTGGATATCGGTACAACCAATCAGGAATTGATTGACGATCCACTTTATCTCGGTTTGCGGCAGGCACCCCCATCGTCAGACGAACTCGACGCATTCGTTGATGAACTCGTCGCAGCCATTCAAGAGCTTTATCCTCATTGCTGCCTGCATTTTGAAGACTGGAAAGGAGACGATGCCATCCGCCTACTGGCGCGATACCGTGACAAAATCCTTTGCTATAATGACGATATTCAGGGGACTGCGGCCATTACGATCGCGGGCCTCGACACCGCCCTGTCGATCAAAGGCGAGGCGCTGAAAGAACAGCGTATCCTGTTCTACGGTGCAGGGTCTGCCGGGATCGGTATCGCAAATATGATCGTGAGTGCATTACAGGACGAAGGTCTTTCTGCAACTGACGCCCGCGCCCGCATTTCCATGATGGATATCAACGGTTTGATCGAACCTTCGCGGCAGGATCTTAATCCGTCTCAGAAAGTGTTCGCCCACTCCCATGCCGCGACGAAAGACCTTGCGGCGGCAGTCAGAGCCATTAAGCCCACTGTTCTGATCGGCGTTAGCACCAACGCGGGTGGCTTCACCGAGGAAGTCGTTCGTACCATGGCGAGCATCAACGACAGGCCCGTTATTTTCGCGCTCTCCAATCCCACCGACAAGGCGGAATGTACCGCCGAACAGGCTTATCGCTGGACAGACGGCCGTGCCCTCTTCGCTGCTGGCGTCCAGTTCGACGATGTTACTTTGAATGGCAAAACGCTCACCCCCGGACAGGCCAATAATTTTTATATCTTCCCCGCCGTGGCACTGGCTGTCTGGGCAACACAGGCACGACGCATCACCGACGAGGTCTTCCTTGAAGCTGCGAAGGCAACCGCTGAACAGGTCACAACGGAACAACGTACCCATGGCCTGCTTTTTCCGCCGCAAAAAGATGTCCTACGTGTGGAGATCAACACGGCCATCAAAGTCGCGCGTCAAATCTTCAAATCGGGCCTGGCTCAGGTTCCTGAACCCGAAGACATCGTGGACTGGATTGAAGCTAAGCTCTACCGTCCGGAATACTCTACGTTAGAGGAGAACTGATCCATGGCTCTTCCGCTTCATCTGCGAGACACCTCGATTGGCCTCAACGTTTCGGGAACGCGTGTCGAAACAGACTCAATGGGGCGGATCGACGTCCCAGCCGACCGCTACTGGGGTGCCCAGACGCAGCGCAGTCTTGAGCATTTTTCCATCGGCAACGACCGGATGCCAATGGAAGTCTATCATGCCTATGGGATCGTCAAGAAAGCTGCAGCGCAGGTCAACGCGGCAGGTGGTCGCCTGACTGCTCTCAAAGCAGGTGCAATTATTCAAGCTTGTGACGAGGTCATTGCTGGCGAACTGGATGCTCATTTCCCGCTCTTTGTCTGGCAGACTGGATCGGGGACACAGAGCAACATGAACATCAACGAAGTGGTGTCCAACCGGGCGATCCAGCTTTTAGGTGGAACACTCGGTAGCAAAAACCCTGTTCACCCAAACGACGACGTTAACATGGGCATGTCGAGCAACGACAGTTTCCCCACAGCGATGCATATTGCGACACTTACACTGCTTGATAAGCGCCTGCTTCCGGAGCTGGACGCTCTGGCCACCACCATCGAGGAAAAAGCAGGGTGCTGGATGGACGTTGTCAAGATCGGACGCACTCACCTCGAAGACGCCGTACCGCTGACGGTTGGGCAAGAGTGGTCCGGCTATGCTCATCAGATCCGAGAGACCATCGCAAACCTGAAGCTGGGACGTGCAGGGCTATTCGAACTCGCGATTGGCGGTACCGCAGTTGGAACCGGCCTAAATGCACCTAAAGGTTTCAGCGTCGATATGGCCAATGCCATAGCCCAACTAACAGGCGAGCCATATGTTACAGCGCCGAATAAATTTTCCGCCCAAGGTACTCTAGATGCCATGGTTCGCATGAGCGCAGCTTTGCGAGGCGTGGCCGTAGCACTCATGAAGATCGCCAACGACATGCGCTGGCTGGCTTCCGGGCCACGATGCGGGTTGGGTGAGTTGCGGCTACCAGAAAATGAGCCCGGATCGTCGATCATGCCGGGCAAGGTCAATCCTACTCAATGCGAGGCCCTCGTCATGATCGCGATCCAGGTCATTGGTGATGATACCGCGGTCGCTTTCGCCGGCAGTCAGGGCAATTTCGAACTCAACGCCATGCGACCGATCGTCATCAATAACGTCCTGCATGCAATCCGTATTTTGTCTGATGGTTGCCAGAAATTCCGTCAGTATTCTGTCGAAGGTACAGAACTTAATCTGAAACGTATTCGTGAAATGGTCTCACGGTCGATCATGCTGGTAACAGCACTAAGTCCTGATATCGGATACGATAAAGCCTCTGCCATTGCCCATGTGGCGATGGAGCAGGATATGACACTTAGGGACGCTGCTCTCAAAAGCGGCTATATTGATGAGCAGACATTCGATCGGCTCGCCGACCCTATGACAATGATCGGTCATGGGGTCGGGGGAGCCTGATGGCGATAGCACCCTAAAATTGCACAATTCCTCTTTTTCCTAGAGCCGAGTGCTTTTTAGTAAGTGAACCGCCCCGGGATTGGCGGAGACTGGTTTTCTTAAGTTAGTCTGCCATGGGGACGTGGTCCATAGCGGCATAAAACTGTTGCTCGGCCTCGGCCGGCGTGATGTTTCCGATGGGCTCGAGGATGCGTCGGTTATTGAACCAGGCCCAGTGGGCCCGAAGCTGTGATTTTGGCCATGTTGAAGAACGTGCCGGGAACGGCGAGGCTTTTGATTGACGCTTGATGCGTCCCAGGCAGATCGTGCTTCTCCAGCAAGGAGAGTAGCACGATGCAATCTGAGTCTTCGGCAGCCAACCTGGCGACGTCATGGAGCCTGAGTTTTGCAGATCTCGACTTTATCCACGGAAAAGCCGAAGCGACACGACTGGGTCTGGCTGTTCAGCTGAAATTTTTTGAAGCGTACGGCTATTTTTCGTTGGATCATACGGCAGTTTCCTCTGACGGTATTGCCTATCTCGCCGAGCAACTCGGCACTCACGCCGCGACCCTGAATGACTATGAATTTTCTGGCCGGACAGCGCGACGACATGCTGCGGAGATTTTGAAGTATCTTGGCTTTCGACGCCTTTCCCGGATTGATCGGGAGAAGATGTCCGCGTGGATTTCCAGGGACCTTTGCCCGACCGGCCAGCCAGTCCCTGTTATGCTCGGGCAGGTATTTCTATGGTGCCGGGATCGCCATATTTTTGGCCCGTCACGAAAAGAGCTTGAGCGTCTGGTCCGTTCGCTGCGGCAGAAATATCTGGATACCTGGCTGACCGGAATACGCAATCAGCTTCCTGAAAATACAGCAGCCATGCTGGAAGCCTCAATTTCAGATCCTGATGGGCCAACAGGCTTTAATGCCATGAAGGGTGACGCGGGATATGCTTCACTCGACACGGTTATCAGCATGGCAGCCAAGCTCGATTTCATTCAGAAACTTGATCTTCCAGGTGATATTTTGGGATCGACCGGCAAAACGTGGATCGAACAGATTGTTCGCCGCGTGGGAGCCGAAACGGCCTCGGAGATGCGTCGACACTCTCCCACAAGGCAGCTCGGGCTCTATACCGTCTACCTCCTGTCCCGTCAGGCACAGCTAACCGATGCGATGGTCGACCTGCTGATAGAAACCATTCACAAGATAGGCAGTCGTTCAAAACGCAAAGTCATTGGGGATATCGCCAAAGATATTGAACGGGTTTACGGCAAGGAACGCCTGCTGGTCGATATCGCAAGCGCATCACTTGATGATCCTTCAGGCCGTATCTGCGATGTTATTTTCCCGATTGCCGACAGCGTTAAACTGACCGCTATCATCAAGGAAAGCCAGGCGAAAGGGGCGCTTGACCGACGGATATACAAGGTGATGCGCGCGTCCTGGGCCAGTCATTACCGCCGCATGCTTCCCGGTCTGCTTTCAGTTCTGCAGTTCCAATCAAACAACACGACATGGCGCCCGGTCCTTGCCGCTCTTGAATGGATCGGCAGCAAAATGGACGAAGGATGTCGTTATGTGCCTGCATACGGTGTTCCGACCGATGCTGTTATTCCCGTTAAATGGCGCAGTGCTGTTGTTGATGGCGAGGGACGGGTGAACCGGATCAGCTATGAGCTTTGTGTTCTGACGGTTTTGAGGGAGCGTCTTCGATCCAAGGAAATCTGGGTTGTCGGAGCAGACCGTTATCGTAACCCGGATGACGATCTGCCGAAGGATTTTGAACATCGTCGCACAGCCTATTATGCCGATCTCAAATTGACACCGGATGCCGGGGAGTTTTCCGCTGGCATCCGCGCGGATCTTGAACGGGAATTATTGCTGCTGAACCAGACGATCCTTCGAAATGACAAGGTTCGGCTGCTGTGGCGAGGTGAAAACCGTATCTCGATTACGCCGTTCAAACCGGTGGCAGAGCCCAAAGGTCTCGAAGCGATTAAACGCGAGATCTCTGGCCGGTGGCCCATGACCAGTTTGCTGGATGTTCTGAAAGAGGCAGCGCTCGATACGGGTCTTCTGGATGCCTTTGAAACATCAGCGTCCCGGGTTTCTCTGCCAAAAGCGGTGCTGGATCGGCGTCTGCTGTTATGCCTCTATGCTTTGGGCACGAATGCAGGCCTCAAGCGTGTCGCCGGCGCTGTGCCTGATGTCAGCTACGAGGAACTGCTGCATGTCCATCGTCGCTTCATCAATGCGCCCGCGCTCAGGGAAGCGTGCGCCCAGGTTGCAAATGCGACACTCACTATCCGGAACGCCGCCGTCTGGGGCGATGCAGGCACGGCCTGCGCGTCAGATTCCACAAAATTCGGTGCATGGGATCGTAATCTTATGACCGAGTGGCATGCCCGGTACGGTGGCCGCGGTGTGATGATCTACTGGCACGTCGAAAAGCGCGCGACATGCGTTTATTCCCAGCTCAAGCGGTGTTCCTCCTCAGAGGTTGCATCGATGATTGAAGGCGTCCTGCGCCATTGCACCGACATGGATATTCAACGCCAGTATGTCGACAGCCATGGTCAAAGCGCCGTCGGCTTTGCCTTTTGCCGTCTCCTGGGGTTTGAACTCGCACCGCGACTGAAGGCGATCGCCCGTCAGAAACTGGCAATCCCGGATACGGCAATGCGCACGCGCCTCCCCAATCTGTTGCCGATCCTTTCGGGTCCGATCAACTGGGAGGAGATTGAGCAGCAATACGATGAGATGGTGAAATATGCAGCCGCGATGCAAACCGGGACCGCAGATCCGGAAGCCATTCTACGGCGCTTTGCACGAACTGAAGTCATGCACCCGACTTACAAGGCATTGAGTGAGCTTGGTCGTGCCATCAAGACAATCTTCCTCTGCCGGTATTTGCGTCAGGAGGAATTCAGGCGAGAGATTCATGAAGGGCTGAACGTCGTAGAAAACTGGAACAGCGCGAACGGGTTTGTGTTTTTCGGCAAAGGCGGTGAGCTGGCCACCAATCGTATTGAGGAGCAGCAGATTTCAGCGATGGCGCTGCATCTGCTGCAAGCGTCATTGGTCTACGTCAACACCCGTATGCTCCAGACCGTTCTGGTTGAGCCGCAATGGACCAGTCGGATGATGCCTGAAGATTACCGCGGGCTCACGCCGCTGATTTACAGTCACGTCAATCCCTATGGGCGTTTCGACCTGGATCTGGACACGCGGATCGATTTTAGCGCTCTGGCCGCATGAGAGGCAAAATTCTCATAACATTAGGGTGCACCTCAATGGGGCAGATAAAAGTGACATAAGCGACATGTAACAAATGGGTGGTTTTCTTCCAGATGTGACGATATGAGGAAATAACCACCCTAATGTGACGGATTGTCTTATGACCCGTGTCGGTTATGCCCGTGTCAGCACCACGGACCAGGATCTCGATATTCAGATTGCCCAGCTGAAGGCCGGAGGATGTGAAATCGTTCGTTCGGAAACAGGATCAGGGCGATCACGAAACGGGCGGACCGAGCTTGAGACCATCATGCAGTTCCTGCGTTCTGGAGACGAGCTTGTCGTCCTGCGTCTTGACCGGCTTGGTCGCTCCACACGGGATGTCCTGAACCTGGTCCATGAACTGGAAGAAAAGGGGGCTTCGCTGCGCGTGCTTGAGCCGGGCGTTACGACGGCCGGAGCCATGGGACGTATGGTCATCACAATTCTCGGCATGGTCGCTGACATGGAGTTAAAATTTATCAAGGATAGACAGCGTGCCGGGATTGAGGCGGCAAAAGCGGAAGGAACCTACAAAGGCCGGAAGAAAAACGTCGATGATGATGAAATCCGGCGGCGTATCGCCGCAGGCGAAAGCAAGGCTGGCGTTGCGCGCGAACTGAAAATCTCAAGGATGACTGTCTACCGTGCGCTTGAAACCATCGATTAAGCCGTCAGACACCCGACGCTCGCCCGATCAAGCGCCGTGTTTCCAGTCCGTTCTTCAACATGGCCAAAATCACAGCTTCGGGCCCACTGGGCCTTATAGGCCCGGGCGGAGAGCAGGGCGTCGATCACATCGGCCAGGCCGATGATGCGGGCGGCCAGGGGAATGGCTTGACCCTTCAACCGGAAGGGATAACCATCACCGTCATAGCGTTCGTGATGCAGAAGCACGGCCTCATGCACGAGGGTCGGAATATCGGCTGACAGTTGAAACAGCGCTCCAAGGCCGAGCGACGGATGCTGTCGCATCACCAGCATCTGCCGGTCGTTAAACATGCCCGGATGATTCAGGAGGCTGTCTGGCAGGAGCAGTTTGCCCGCATCGTGCAGGCGGCCTGCCAGTTCAAGGGCGCTGGACGAGAGGCCAGTTTTCGCCAGATGGCCGAGCAGGCCAGCGAGGCGCCCGACCCTCTGGCCATGTCCGTCATCCCCTTGGGCAATCTGCGCCAGGAGAGAAGCAAGAGGCGGCCCCTGCCGCCGATAGGACGCAGGCAGTTTCACCACTTCTTTCAGGAGTGTCTGCAGTTCAGGCATCTTTCCTCTACCGGTTGTGTAAGATCACTCTAGGCGCGGCTAATGTGAGTCCGGTCATCCCGGATGGATCAGCCCGCGGGCGAGGCCGCCAAGGGCCAGAGCCACGCAGGTGACGAGGAGCTTGATCCCGGCTGCGCGGCGCGGCCCACGTCCGGACAGGATCCCGGCCGTCCTTTCGGCGAGTTTCACAAGACCAAGGGTGGCGCAGGCCAGAAGCGTCCACTGCCAGAGCGACAGCGTGACGACCGGATGGCCCAGTCCGGACAGATGCCAGCCCCCCTGCCCTGCAAACTGGTCCAGACCGAGAAATCCATCCGCCGCGTTCGTTAGAAGAAACAGACTGACCCCAGCCAGACATCTGGCGCCGCAGACCCGACGCTGTACCGTCCCGACAGCGCGAGCCGGTCCCAGGGTAGAGATGTAACGAACACTGGTGACGCACGTTGGGGTCCAGTCCTTAAACAACGGTGCGGGCACGATCAGAACCCATCCGGCAAAAGTCTGGAGAGAGAAAGCAGGCAGAGCACCAGACCGAGGCTGGCAAAGACCACTCCGCGCCTCCGCTCAAGCCCGTAGTCGCGTCCATCCTCACCGATCTCGGGAACACCCGGTCCCATCATGGTTGCAAGGCAGCCACCGAACATAAAAACGGGTCCCATGACAGCGCCAAGCCTGGGAACCACAAAGGCAAACAGAAGCAGGCCCACACTTGGCCAACAGACCAGAATCTCTCCAGCGGCTTCGGCGATGCGGCGGCGCGGTGGGGCATCTTGCATCAGGTCACATTCCCAGGGCACGGCGGTAGATCTGCAAAAGGGTTTCCTGAGCCTCGACCTCTGCGGGCTCCTGCTTGCGCAGCCGGATAATCGTGCGGATGACCTTGACGTCGAACCCGGCCGACTTGGCTTCGGCAAAGATGTCCTTGATGTCACCACTCAGCGCCTTGCGCTCTTCTTCGAGGCGCTCGACCCGTTCGATGATGGACCGCAGCCGGTCGGCGGCGATGCCGCCTGCGACGGCACCCTGATCGTCCTGAGCGTCGTCAGGAAAAGAAACGCGTTGCAACATGGGTCAACCTTTCAGGGATCGGGGGAGAGGCAGATGGGTGAGAGGGGGCGGGGCAGATCGCGATGCCCGTCTGCCAGGGCTTCAAGCCAACGGGACTCTCTCACTGGAAGATGCCCGTGACTTGAGATCAGACGGCGAAGGGCTGTGCGATGCTCCCCCAGGCGCTCGGCCAGCACGCGCTCGGACCAGCCGATCGTGATCAGGGCACTG
Organism: Gluconobacter sp. ESL1110; assembly: GCF_058107395.1. Classification (NCBI taxonomy): domain Bacteria; kingdom Pseudomonadati; phylum Pseudomonadota; class Alphaproteobacteria; order Acetobacterales; family Acetobacteraceae; genus Gluconobacter; species Gluconobacter sp. ESL1110. The sequence goes on along the minus strand of NZ_JBYLUK010000009.1, from coordinate 37,749 downwards.
GTCATCGCGTAACCATTCAGCGGGGGTCGGTTGCCCACGGGAGGCACAGCCCGGGCCAGAGGATGGCTCAGTCGACGATGCAACATCCCAAGAGCTGCAAGCCACCTGAGGAAGTCCGGATCAGGAATGCTATGCCCCGATTGCCAGCGCAGGATCCGGTCCTTTGAAAAGCCGGATCGGCGGGACGCCTGACGCACGCCCCAGCCGATAACGGAGAGCTCGCCTGCGATGGACAGCGCCGCGCGCCTGTGCCCTGGACGAACGGACCGTGAATCCACATGTCCTGCCCTCGGTTGCCCACAGTGCTGTCCACTGGTTTGGGGGATAACCCGCAAACGCAACGCCTCAGCCATGCCGGGCGATATCAGTAAAGGTCCGGTCCTGTGCACCCTGGCGAATGTGTTTGGCCATATGCGGCGAGACAATCCGGTAACGGTTGGGGCGGCGCGGATCCAGTCGCTCCTCGATCAGCCCCGCCCGCTCCAGGGCCGAAAGGGAGTCCCGTACCTCACCGACGGAGAGGCCGAGCCATGTCGCGATTTCACTGGCGGTTTCATGTTCGGTCAGGGATGCAAAGACAAGATCCTCGATCGGCGAGGTCTTCACGGTTCGTGTCGCCGGCATCCACGGCACGCGGGCATAAACACTGTGACCCAGGGCGGCGATTTCTCCAGCCTGTGCAAGCGTCGTTAAAGCCATGGGCAGGGCCCCGGCCTGCTCGGGCGTCAGGTTCGCGCGGAGTTCAAGGACATTATACGGCCCCCGGTTGAGGCAGGTCCGGACGTGCTGGAGCACGGACTGATAGACCTCACGCTGCATTTCGGCCTTAAGCTTGCGGAAGATCCGCGCCTTGGGTTGATGACCGCCAAATTTCACTGTGATGCCCCGTCGTCTGTGACCGTCGGGACATTCTGCCGGAGACTGTTGTGAGTGCAGTCACGCGACGTCACCATTGGCCTGCCGCCTTCATGCAGTCATAGGCGTTCCGGAGATTGAACAGACCGACAGCCACCCAGACCGGAACGAAGACCAGAACATGCCAGCGCGGCATGAAGGCGTTCGTCTTCCACTGGCGCATGACGTCCATCACAAGGACAGAGAGGGCCAGGGAGAAAAGGATCGCCTGCGCAAGCATGGTCCAGACCATCTGGACATCCAGCGGAAAGAGGAGCCAGCCGAACCCGAGGAGCATGGTCGCCGAGAGAACCATGCAGCCAAGCATCCAGGGGGAAGACAGTGGGAGAGAAAGGGTTGGTTTGGGCAGATCTGGCTGCCCAAGAGAAAGAGAGTGCTCGGTCATACCGGGCAGTATGACGACAGCGTTTGTGAGTGCAGTTCAGGGGATCGACCGGGAGGGGTTGAAGCGACAGACCCGACTGGAGGTCCTCAGACCGTCAGCCCGAGATCTGAGGCCTTGTAACGCGGGGTCGGAAGAAGCCGCACCGCAGCATTTCCCTCAACATTCGAAAGATATAGCAGCCCCTCTGATGGACAGCCCAGGGGACGACCATTCGCATCCAGCACAAGATGAAGGCTCTCGATCGGGCTCACCGCGTAGGCACAATCCTCTTCCAGGAGAACGAAAGCGTAGTCTCTCCCCTGGTCGGTCAGCGTTTTTAGCGTGCCTGGAACCACACCGGCAGATCCAGTCATTAGACGCTCCGCCATGAACCGCGCGACTGCCTGGAGTTGTTCCTGGCTCAAGTCTTCATAGCGCGCAAAGACCGAGCCTCCCTGCTCTGTTGTCACGTCTCTTCTCCCTGCACGCCTCTTACTCCGTCGTGACCCTGGCCGATCATTTCCTGCCGGATGTGACCCTAACCCACCCGCTCCCGCGTGAATACACAAGGTACGTCGCAGAAGGAATCGCGTACGTATTTGCCCTTTTCTGGAGTGCTGTGATGTGGCTTTCCCCTCCCGCACCGTGCATCCCACTCATTTCGCGACAGTATGATCAGGGTGCGAGCGGCGATTGACCGCGCTGGCATCGAGAACGTCTCACGAGATATCGGTGAGGTACGGTGCCTCAAAACAGGAAGATAATCATATTCTGGGCTAAGCCTAGGAGACGTCTGTAACAGACCCGGCCTGACCTTTCCGGTTCCGAGAGGATAGAGACAGCTTATGACCCTTCCCAGAGCGATGATCGTTAAGATTATTGCCCTCTGTTTCGAGATAGCGTGGTGCTCTGTCGCCCGCGCTTCCGCGCAGGCCTGCACTCTCAAGACAGCCGAGTTCTGCCGGGACACCAATCAACTGGTTTGGAGTCCGGGCTTCGATGATGAAATCAAACGCTTTGTTGGACCTCATACGGGCGAATTTGGGACGCTTCAGCGACAGGTATTAGCCTCTTTGGGTGGTCCACCCGATCATCCGGTCGAAATGCTAGGCTACAAGGCCGGGGGCTGGCTTTTCTCGGCATGTAAAGCACACGAATGCCCGGTCAAGGGGGCTTTGCTCCTCGATTACAACCACTCGATCCGCGGGCTCGCGGTATTCGATTTTGGGACAAAAGGGGAGGGAAATCCCCGCCTTGATCTGATCCTGAGAGACCCTGAAGACACAAAAGCCCGTGACGTTCTCACCGCATGGGCAAACTGGACCATTGCCCAGGACCTCTTCACCTATTCGGGTGACTACGTCGCGCCCAAGCTGACAGGCATCAGGGTCCTGCCAGCACAGCGTCTCAAAGACTGAGAAGTGTATTTTAAGCGGCAGAAAGTAAGGCGTCCGCTTACGCCTACTTTTCTGCCATTTCCGCAACCGATCTGGTTTCTCGAATGCAGACATCAGCATCGGCCATCTTTCGCTTCATTTGTACTAACGAATGTGATACGTATGTACATACACGCAAGGAGGCTTTGTATGTCTGCTGTTACATTCCGGGTAGATGAAACGTTGAAGGCAGCCGCAGTTGAGAAGTTGTCGGCTCAAGGCATTTCACTTTCTGACGCACTGCGCGATACGCTCGCGTATATTGCTGAAACGGGTCGCTCTCCCGTCAAGCGGAGGCTTGTCACAGACGAGGATGCGGAGCTTATCGAGATTGTGCGCGAACGCCTCAAAAACCCTGCCCAAAAGCATCGTATGACTTTTGCAGAGCTTAAGAGCCGTCATCGCGAATGAAAGAGTACTGTCTTGAATTCGACGATAGAGCGCTCAGAGAGTGGGATGCTCTTGACGGCAGCGTGCGTAAGAAATTTGAAAAGAAGCTGGAAAAGCTGATCTGGAACCCTCACTCTCCAGGAAACGAACTGCATCGCGACCTATCAGGGTTTTATAAGATCAAGCTTCTGAAAGATGGTTACCGCCTTGTTTATCAGGTCATCGACGAACGGATCGTTATCTATGTAATTGCCGTTGGCCGGAGAGCCGATAATGAGATTTATGAACTGGCTTCGAAGCGGACGGAGTGAATTTACTTTCTTGGTAGAAAGTCAGTTTCCGCCCTCTCTCCAGACATGGAAGCGGTTGTCACAGTTACCTGAAAGCCGACACACCCCAAACAGTTACTTATCGGCCGCATAACCTTTCAGCCTATATCCAATCCTGTAAGAGACTTTATTCTGTCTTTCAGAACTGCCTTTGCAACGGCGGCGAGGACATCGAAGGAGGCGCTACCGGCTTTTTCTTTCGTTTTTTTCCAGATGCTATCGTCCCGAATGGTATCCAGGAACTCTTGCCCTTTCCACGACAGGGCTCGGAACGTGACTGCCGTCATCGCTCCGCTTCCAACACGCTCTAAAAAACCAGCTTCTTCAATTTTGGTGAGATGGAAGTAAATCTCATCAGATGTTCGACCTTCGACGGCGACCTCTTCAGAGTTTCCAGCGATAAGGAGAACATCGTGAGGCCCCTTCTCAATGCCTTCCAGCTTCAGAAGTAATTGGCGAACCAAATCCATATCGCGTCTCATTTCCGCCCCTCCGTTGACGCTCCATATTTGGTGAGCCTGACATTCCTTTGGCAGTGAGACAATAATTAAAAATATCTGATCCACGCTCCGAAGCGGATGGTCCGCAATCCCCCCCCCAAGTCAGCCGCGAGCCTCAGAATAGTTACAGACCTGCGTGAGTTGGAATGTCTCTCGCAAAAAGGGCCAGAGACGACCAGGCGGTCTTTCCGCCAGCAGACTTTGTCCTTGGATGAACGTCTGTGAAACGCGTCTCGAAAAGGCCTTTGGGGTCTTTTTTGTGGCCCACCCCTATGTCCGATAATAAGAAAAAATGGACATAGATTTTATGTCGGAAAACTGCGGATTTTTGGTATTCCTTGAGGTTTCTGAACGGCTGTTTGTCTAAATGCCCATCACGCCCTTCATGTCTCCGAACTATACGCCGTTGACGTATGAGCCAATGACGTATATATTTTTGTGATGTCAAAGCTACAGACCGTTGTCGAACTGCCTGAATTCATAAAGCGGGCAAAAGCCTTGATGTCAGATTCTGGCATTTCTTTAGGTGGCGGTCTGCGAAAGGTCCGCTTTTCCCGCGAGGGTGGTGGGAAGAGGGGAGGGTACAGAACTCTCTACGTTTTTGGCGGAAGACAGATGCCTCTGTTCCTGCTGACCGTTTTTGCCAAAAACGAGAAAGACAATCTGACGCGATCTGAACAGGCCGCCCTGGTAGACTTGAGCAAGACGCTTGTTGCGAAATACGGAGAACCATCATGAGCGCTTATGACAGCATTCTGCAGGGGCTGAATGAGGCTCTCGCCTATGCGGAAGCTCCGGTCGAGGACAGCGTGACCCACCAGGTCCGCGTTCCGTCGGTTGACGTAGCGGCCATCAGAACCCGGACCGGACTCTCTCAGGCACAGTTTGCCAGAAGTATCGGGGTCGCCAAGGGGACCCTTCTGAACTGGGAGCATGGCCGTCGTCAGCCAACCGGACCAGCCCAGGTTTTGCTGGCGATGTTGGAGAAGCGGCCGTCGTTGGTGAGTGATCTGCTTTCCGCGGCTCGCTGAGAAAACATAAGTCCCGATACGCTTATTAAAATGGCCGCTATGGGGGGAAAGCGGAAGGTCGGCTATCGGATTAAAACGCTGATTAGCTGACACGCAAAAGAAATTCTAATGCGCTTCAGATTATGCTGCTTCATTCAGGAACTGTTTGGGCCTCCCGTTATTCCCTGATTCACATCTACCTGTTCATAAGAGAATTTCATGAAATTATGAAATAAAATCATTTTTTTTCACTGATCATACCGTGCATATCGGTCCCCACAATTACTCACAGTGAACAGCGGAAAGCTGTCTGCTGTGCCAGCGTAAATTCGAGTGAATTCTCAGGAAAATATGGGGATTTCTCGCATCGCAAGGTCGAACCGAATATGTCTGTAGAGTTTACTTTCAGTATAAAAAAAACACGGTTTGACGAGGCTTACTGTCCCTCAAATGATACGCGCCTCACGACCAATTTTGCCAATCTGGCAAGAGGCAGTTATCGGCAGAAGAACCTGCAGAACGTTCTGAAAATGATCGATAACCGTTTCAATGCTTTGGCGTCTTGGGACAATCCCTCGGCAAGCCGGTATTCTGTTGAAATTGATATCATATCGGTCGAGACGACGATGAGTCGCAACGGAGACCAACAGTCGTTCCCACTCATTGAAATCCTGAGCACGTCCATTGTTGACAGCGTCAGTAAAGAGCGCATTCCAGGCATAGTTGGGAATAATTTCTCTTCGTATGTTCGGGACTATGATTTCAGCATTCTTCTGAAAAACCATAATCAGGGACTTGCAGAGTTTGCAGTTCCGGAACGTTTCGGTGTTCTGCATGGGAAAATGTTCAGATCTTTTGTTGGCTCTGATGAATACAAGACTAATTTCAGGAAAATGCCGGTTGTTTGCCTGAGCGTTTCAAATAACAGAACGTACCATAAGACCGGAAACCTCCATCCTATTCTCGGGTATGAGTATGAGCAGAGAGAATATTCTCTCACGGATCAGTATTTTGAAAAAATGGGCATGAAGGTCAGATATTTCATGCCTGCCCACAGTTCGGCGCCTTTGGCATTCTATTTCTTCGGGGATCTTCTGGCCGATTATTCCAATCTAGAGCTCATTAGCACCATCAGTACGATGGAATGCTTTCAGAAGGTCTATCGACCGGAAATCTACAATGCCAATTCTCCGGCATCCTCTTGCTATCAGCCCAGTCTGACGAACCAGGACTATTCGACAACCCAGATTGTCTATGACCGGGAAGAACGCAACAGACTTGCGACTGAACAGGGAAAGTTCATCGAAGAAAACTTCATCAACCCAAATCGGGACACTCTTGAGCAGTGGGCTGCCCAGTCTTCAGTCTGAACTCCGGAAATCGATAAGGTCGTTATCATGACAAAACTCTTCCCGACGTCTACTGTTGGCAGCCTGCCCAAGCCCTCCTGGCTTGCAAAACCCGAGACGCTCTGGTCCCCCTGGAAACTACAGGGCGAGGAACTGATCGAAGGCAAGCAGGACGCACTGCGCCTGACACTTGACGATCAGAGCCGTGCCGGGATTGATATCGTCAGTGACGGTGAACAGACCCGCCAGCACTTCGTGACGACATTTATCGAGCATCTGAGCGGCGTTGATTTCGAAAACCGCCAGACGGTCAAGATCCGTAACCGGTATGAGGCGAGTGTGCCTTCTGTCGTCGGCGCTGTGGGGCGTGAAAAACCAGTCTTTGTTGAAGATGCGAAGTTTCTCAGAACGCTGACGAAAAAGCCGATCAAGTGGACCCTCCCGGGGCCAATGACCATGATCGATACGCTTCATGACGGCCATTACAGAAGCCGAGAGAAGCTGGCCTGGGAATTCGCCAGCATTCTCAATCAGGAAGCCAGAGAACTGGAGGCAGCCGGGGTTGACATCATCCAGTTCGATGAACCGGCATTCAATGTCTTCTTCGACGAAGTCAATGACTGGGGAGTTGCGGCTTTGGAACGAGCCGTCGAAGGGCTCAAATGCGAAACAGCAGTTCACATCTGCTACGGGTATGGCATCAAGGCCAATATCGACTGGAAAAACAGTCTGGGTGCCGAGTGGCGGCAGTATGAGGAAATTTTCCCGAAGTTGCAGAAATCCACTCTCGATCTGGTCTCTCTGGAGTGTCAGAACTCGCGTGTTCCGATGGATCTGATCGAACTGATCCGGGGTAAAAAGGTCATGATCGGGGCGATTGATGTGGCGACCAACATCATTGAAACCCCTGAAGACGTGGCCAATACGCTTCGCAAGGCTCTGCAGTTTGTGGATGCGGATAAGCTCTATCCTTCCACCAATTGTGGTATGGCGCCTTTGCCCCGTCATGTCGCCAGGGCAAAGCTGAATGCTCTCGGCGCCGGAGCCGATATTCTGCGCAACGAACTCTCGATCTAATGGGTACAGCCTCTGCGGCCTGATGATCTGAGATAACGAATGGCTGGGCAAAGACCTGCGGTCTCTCTGCTCAGCCAAATGCTTCCAGATCGCCCCGGATGTAGGCGCAACTCTCTGGCAGAGAGTTTTGTCTTATGAAGAGAAATGATATCAATCCATGATTAAATAAAACCGAATCATGGATCGGGACATATGGCTATTCTGGAACGTAACCACCTGATGATCGTGCAGGCTGTTGCACAGGAAGGGTCCCTGACAGCGGCGGGGGTTCGGTTAAACCTGACACAGCCCGCTCTCAGCCATGCTGTTCGCAAGATTGAAGTCCAGCTTGGTGTAAAGATCTGGCGCCGTGAGGGGCGTTCTCTGGTTCTGACACAGGCAGGACAATGGCTTCTGGCCCTGGCAAATCGTCTTCTTCCGCAGTTTTCTCTTGCAGAAGAAAGACTGGAGCAGTTCGCCAATGGCGAACGAGGCATATTGCGCATCGGAATGGAGTGCCATCCCTGTTACCAGTGGCTCCTGAACGTCGTCTCGCCCTATCTTGAGAGATGGCCTAAGGTGGATGTCGACGTCCGGCAGAAATTTCAGTTTGGTGGGATCGGAGCCTTACTGAGCAGCGAGATCGATATTCTTGTGACCCCGGACCCGCTTTACAAACCGGGTCTTACTTTCACGCCAGTGTTTGATTACGAACTTGTGCTTGTCGTCGGCCGCGGTCACAGACTTTACGGTGCGACGTCAATTACGCCTGAGCAGTTGTCCGGGGAAACACTGATTACCTATCCTGTGCCTTCGGAGCGTTTGGATATCTACACGCAGTTTCTGCAGCCCGCGGGTGTCGCGCCCCGTCAGCAGAAGCAGATTGAAACGACCGATATTATGCTGGTTATGGTTGCACACGGTCGAGGTGTTACAGCTCTCCCTCGCTGGCTGGTAGAAGAACATGCGTCCCGTTATGGCCTTCATGCGATTAGGCTGGGTAAAAACGGGATTGCGAAGCAAATCTTTCTCGGCCGTCGTGAAGCAGACGACGACATTCATTACCTTAGGCATTTTATAGAATTTGCTGCGATTTCGAAAAATCGTACCATAGAGGCTTGATCTATTTCGGGAGAAGAGTATTCGGAAGCTTTAAAAGTTCCAATATTCAATATCAGGATTGACACGACAAGGTCGTTACAGTTTTGGTATTTTCGTATGGTTCTTTGTTCTGCCAGCAGGTGGAATGGAGCTAAGAGGGAAGTCGGTGTGATGCCGACGCTGCCCCCGCAACTGTAAATGGCGAGTTGCCAATCGCCTGTATGTCACTGGAGAGACCCCTCTCCGGGAAGACAGATTGGCTGCGTTGACCCATGAGTCAGGAGACCTGCCATGCGTGTTTTCAACCACCGGCGGGGTGTCCGGGACGGCAGTGTCTGGCATTCTGGTTTTCTCTGAAAAATCGGGCGTGCAGGCACTTGTCCTGCTCCTGTCATAATGAGCAGGGCTCATATGACTGTACTGTTTTCAAAGACGAAAAATGGACCAGGAAATCTGTTTCATTTTCGAATGCTGGTGTCCTACGCGCGTTCACCCATTTCTCGACTATGTCTCTCGTGCGTTCTGGCCAGCGTCTCCCTCGTTCCAGACGCTGCACTTGCGACAGCCCCAGAAGCCTCGTCAGTTAAAAAAAGCGAGAAGACGAGCGACCCGAAACCTGTGTCCACCCGGCCTCTGACGGCTGCGCCTGAACAGATTAACGTCACGGCTTCCCGCAGAAACCTTCTGGGGAGAGCGGAGACGGCGAGCGAAGGATCCATTACCGCCCGGGAGATCCAACTCCGTCCGGCTTACCGCGTAGGGCAGATATTGGAAGCTGTTCCGGGCCTGGTGGTAACGTCTCATTCCGGAGAAGGAAAAGCCAACCAGTTCCTTCTGCGTGGCTTCAACCTCGATCATGGTACGGATCTCGCCACCTTCGTTGATGACATGCCAATCAACGGCGTCAGCAATGCGCATGGTCAGGGTTATACAGACCTCAACTTCCTCATTCCCGAACTGCTGTCAGGCGTGGATTATACCAAAGGACCATTCCATGCGGATGTAGGGGATTTCGGCGTCGCTGGGTCAGATCATATGAAGCTCGCGGATGATGTGCCTCGACAGCTTGCCCTGAGTGCCGGGACACTGGGAGATTATCGCGCCTATTTGGGAGGAACAACGCATCTTGCGAATGGCGATCGCTGGATCAACGCTTTCAGTCTCTCTCATACGGATGGGCCATGGAAATATCCTGACAATGCCAGAAGCATTAAGGCGGCCACTCATTATACGCATGGCGATACACTCAACGGCTTTGATGTCACGGGCATGTTTTATCGTGGGCAATGGCGCGCCACGAACGATCAGCCTTTAGCCGCCTATAGTGAAGGGCTGATCAGTCGATATGGTTCTCTTGATCCGACGGATGGAGGGTTTTCAGAAAGATATAGCCTGTCGGGTCATTATCGTCTGGCCGATGACGCCTGGAAATGGGTGACGAGCGCGTTTGTCTCGCATGACCGTCTGACATTGTGGAATAATTTCACACATTATCTGGATGATCCGGTGAATGGCGATCAGCAGCAGCAGGATGAAAACCGCACAACCGTTGGTGGCAGCAGCGTTTACTCCCGGCAGGATCGGATCGGACGGGTAAGGACAGACACGCAGATTGGTGTACAGGGCCGGTATGACTTTCTCTATGTGGATCGGCGACATACGCGGCAACGCGTGACACTGTCATCCTGTCCGTCCAGTCTGGAAGCAACGGCTCCCTATCTCTGTAATGCCGATGACATCAATCTGGGTTCGGCAGGCCTGTTCATCCAGAACACGACGCATTGGCTGCCGTGGTTCAGGATGGTCATTGGTCTGCGTGAAGATTATCAGGGCGGCACGGACAGTAATCTGGTGGATGGCAGTCTGACGCGAAAACACCAGTGGCTTTTTCAGCCCAAGGGAAGCCTGATTTTTGGTCCATGGAAGAAAACCGAGTTTTATCTGAGCGGAGGACGGGGTTTTCATTCCAATGACTTCCGGTCCGTGTCCGGATCCTATGCTTCGGATGAGTTTACCAAGGGCTCGGTCAAGGTGCCGCTCATGACATCTGCTGTCAGTGGAGAAGTCGGAGTGAGAACAACACCGCTCCGTCATCTGAATGTGCAGGCGGCAGCCTTCATCATCGATTTCGACTCTGAACTCAGTTACGACGGAGATGCGGGTGTGACGTCCCCCGGTCCAGCCAGCCGGCGACAAGGGGTTGAATTTTCCGCGCAATACAATCCGTTTACCTGGCTTGAGTTCAATACTGACCTGTCTATTGCGAAGGCACGCTATCAGGCAAAAAACCTGGCCGATTACGGAATTGACGGTCCTTATGTAACGAATGCGCCCAGCTTTGTGTGGTCTTTCGGTATTATTGCGGATCGTGGGCCTTGGTATGGTGGCCTGCAGGTTCGATGGCTTGGTGGCTATCCACTGGTTGAAGATAACAGCCTGCGTTCGAAAGGGTATCAGGAAGTTAATCTGAACATCGGGTATCGATTCACAAAAACCCTCAAACTGGAAGCAAGCATTTTTAATACCTTCAACACACACGCCTACGCCGCGCAATATGCCTATGATTATCGGCTGACACCTACTTCAGCGATACAATCCGGAGCGACGGGTCACCCTCTGGAGCCAATCTCCGCACGATTTTCGGTGCAGTACGGTTTTTGATTTGCGAGTTTTTGTAATCAAGATCATTTACTCCGCTCCCATGCATGATCGTAGGCGCTTACGAATAGTTTCCAGTGATTCCGTATGCTCGCGCGACGTCTGCTTGCGGAATAGTTTACCTGCGGAGAAAATGTCTGGGATGTAGGCGAAACTGGTAAGTCCGCTTAGCGCGTGACAAGCAGACAGGCTGATTCCGCCTCATGTCGGCCATACACGCGAACGAATAGCTTTCCCGACAGCGGACATCAGCAGCACGGTGTCTTGTGGCTCAGTTTGTCAGATACCGGAGTGTCTGCTGTCGGATGTCTCGCTGGAAAAGCGGACTAATAATTCGATCAAAAAGCGATTGCGTTCGATCTTTATATCCGTCATTCTGGATATATGGAAAAAATCGACGCCATTGCCTCTCTGGGGTCGCTCGCGCAGGACACGCGCCTCGATGCTTTCCGCCTGCTCGTGCGCCACGAGCCGGACGGTCTGCCTGCGGGTGAAATCGCCCGCCGGCTCAACGTGCCGCAGAACACCATGTCTGTGCACTTGACGTCCCTTGCCCGCGCCGGACTTGTGAAATCGGAACGCCAGAGCCGCCTGATTGTCTATCGCGCTAACCTCGATACCCTGCGCGAGCTTACATTATTTCTCGTCAAAGACTGCTGCGCGGGACGCAAAGAGTTGTCTGCCCCACTGATTGCGGAACTGATGCCATGCTGTTGAGCGAAGACCATCCGGTCGATGTCGTGATCTACCACAACCCGGAATGCGGCACATCGCGCAATACGCTGGCGATGATCCGTAATGCAGGTATTGAACCGCACATCGTCGAGTATCTGAAGACACCGCCGGCACGTTCGTTGCTGCTGCAGCTCATCGTCCGCGCCGGTCTCACGCCGAAGCAGCTTTTACGCGAAAAAGGCACGCCACTTGCAGATTTGGGTCTCGAAGATCCATCGCTGTCGGATGGACAGTTGGTGGATGCGATGATGGCGCATCCGATCCTGATCAACCGGCCGCTCGTTGTGACACCCCTCGGCGTGAAGCTATGTCGCCCGTCGGAGGCGGTACTCGACATTCTTCCGACACCTCAGGGCGGCGCCTTCACTAAGGAAGACGGCGAACGGGTCATCGATGCCCAGGGTCATCGCGTGATCTGATCGGCCGGAAGGGCCGCCCTTTCCTGAGACGCATTCCGCTCGGCGCGATCATTCGCGCCTGCGGCGGCACGCGCAGAACTGAGATTCCAAATGCTGGCTTTCGCCATTTTCCTCGTCACCCTCGTCTTCGTCATTTGGCAGCCGCGCGGGCTCAGCATCGGGTGGAGTGCCATGGGAGGTGCAGCAGTGGCGCTCGCGCTCGGCGTCATCCACTTGCACGACATCCCAACGGTTTGGCCCATCGTCTGGGACGCGACCTTCACCTTCGTCGCCCTCATCATTATTTCGCTGCTGCTCGACGAGGCGGGATTTTTTCATTGGACTGCGCTGCATGTCGCTCGATGGGGCGGTGGCAACGGCCGCAGATTATTCCCGCTCATCGTGATGCTGGGTGGCGTGATCGCCGCAGTGTTCGCTAATGACGGTGCGGCCCTGCTGCTGACGCCGATCGTCGTTGCCATTCTCGCCCGGCTCGATTTTCCGCCCGCAGCGGCGCTTGCATTCATCGTGGGCACAGGCTTCGTCGCCGACACGACGAGCCTGCCGCTGGTGATCTCCAACCTCGTCAACATTGTGAGTGCGAACTTCTTCGGCATCCATTTCGGTCACTACGCGAGCGTCATGGTGCCAGTGGATCTTGTCTCTCTCGGTGCCACGCTCGCCGTGCTGTGGCTCACCTTTGGCCGGATCGTGCCTTGTGAATACGACGTAACCACCTTGGAATCCCCCGCGTCGGTCATCCGTGACCACGCAGTGTTCCGCGCGGCATTCCCGTTGCTGGGCGTCCTTCTTGGAGCCTACTTCCTCCTGCCGACGTTCGGGATCCCTGTGTCGGCGGTCACCGCCACCGCAGCGCTGGTACTGTTGGCGATCGCAGGGCGGTGGCATCGCGATGGTCGTGGTCATGTCATCTCGCTGTCCAAAGTACTTCGTGGTGCGCCCTGGCAGATCGTCGTCTTCAGTCTTGGCATGTATCTTGTGGTCTACGGTCTTCGTAATGCGGGCCTGACGGGCTATCTCGCTTCGGCATTGACCGAACTCGCCGCATACGGTGCTTGGCCTGCCGCTGTCGCGACCGGATTTGGGGCGGCCATCCTGTCGTCGATCATGAACAACATGCCGGGTGTCCTGATCGGAGCCCTGTCTATCGACCAGGCGCAGCGGTTGCCGGCGGGCACGCGTGACCTCATGGCTTACGCCAACATCATCGGCTGTGATCTCGGGCCGAAATTCACGCCGATCGGAAGTCTTGCGACCTTGCTCTGGCTGCACGTCCTCGCCACCAAAGGCATCCGCATCTCTTGGGGGCAATATATGCGGGTCGGACTGTTAATAACGCCACCTGTGTTGCTGCTTACTCTGACGGCGCTGGCCCTGTGGCTTCCCCGCCTTGGCGCGTCTTGATTGTTCAGAAGGACTTTGACCATGCCTACCTTGGAAATCCGTCCCGCCACGATCGACGACGCAGAGGCCATCACTGACATTTATGGTCATCATGTTCGGCACGGCACGGCGAGTTTCGATTACGAACCTCGCACGCTTGCTGAGACAATCCAGAAGATCCAATCCGTTCACTCGCGCCAATGGCCGTTTCTGATCGCGATAAAAGATAGCCAGGTGGTCGGTTATGCATATGCAACTCAATTTCGCGATCGCCCCGCCTACAGCTTCGCGTGCGAGAACTCGATCTACGTTCATCACAACCATCTCAGGCAAGGCGTCGGTAAAGCACTTCTGGCGGAGCTTCTTGTCGAGGCACAAGCATCGGGATTTCGCCAGATGATCGCGGTCGTGGGAGGAGGAGAACCGAGCTCGGTTGCGCTCCACGCACAGCTAGGATTTGAACATGCCGGTTGCATGCGGGCCGTCGGGCGCAAGTTCGGACAGTGGCTCGATACAGTCTACTTGCAGGCCCCACTGGGCGGCGGTGACCGCAACGCACCAGAGAAGGAGCCCGTGGCATGACAGCCGGCGTGCAAGAATCAATCACCCTTGAAGGGTGCCCGCAGGCCGATGCGCGGATCGTGCAACCGCTCGATCTGAACAGGCTGGAACCGGGCGAACGGGCGACACATGCACCGCGCATCCTGCTGCTTTATGGCTCGCTTCGCGAGCGTTCGTTCAGCCGGCTGCTGACCGAGGAGGCCGCGCGTCTGCTTCAGGCTATGGGTGCCGATACCAGAATCTTTGATCCGCGCGATTTGCCAGTCACCGACAGCGTGCCAGCCACGCATCCCAAGGTCGTCGAGTTACGAGAACTGTCGCTTTGGTCTGAGGGGCAGGTCTGGTGCAGCCCCGAGCGGCACGGTGCCATCACGAGTGTCTTCAAGAACCAGATCGACTGGCTGCCGCTCGAGGTCGGATCGCTCCGTCCGACCCAAGGGCGCACATTGGCGGTGATGCAGGTGTCGGGCGGCTCCCAGAGCTTCAACGCGGTCAATACGCTGCGTCTTCTTGGCCGGTGGATGAGGATGTTCACCATCCCCAATCAATCTAGCGTCCCCATGGCCTATAAGCAGTTTGACGACGAAGGGAGGATGCTCCCCGGCCCCCTCTACGACCGCGTGGTTGATGTCATGGAGGAGTTGGTGCGCCTCACCTGGCTGTTGCGCGATAGGGCTGAATATCTCGTGGACAGATATAGCGAGCGCAAGGCGGCGTCTGTGCTGCCCGCCCAGATGTGAGCACTACATTCGATGTCCGCTTCAGAGAAGCCAAGCGACAGCTCTTAATTTCGGCAATGGGGGGGCGTAGCTGTCACAGCTTGTCGAGCGAACGGCTGGAAATATTGTCCGGGCGCTCCAAAGCGGCCGGACCGCTTTCCCCCCAAGTCAGTCGCAGCACGTGAGTGGTCAGAACCCCATCGCCTCTCTCTGGGCCTGCCGATTGAAAACCGTTCCCCGTTGGAACGCGGGACGGCGCCTGAGATTGCGCCCCCAACCATCCCGCCGCGCCTGGAGCGGGATCTCGTCGATGAAGCAGCTCGGATTGGCCTGCTCGCCCCGACGAAACTCGCACCAGGACACACTGACGCGCTGGCGGCCGCGGGTGAGTGCGACATAGGCCAGTCGGCGTTCTTCAGCCGGGTCGATGTTCGTGCGCGACGGAAACAGCGTATCTTCCCAGCCGATCAGAAAGACATGCCCGAACTCCAGGCCCTTTGAGCCATGGATGGTCATCAGCTTGACCCGACCGACACTGTCATCGTCGCAGCTTTCCGAACCAAGGGCCGCATGGTCAAACAGTTCCTCTACCGAGCTGAACTCATTTGCGAGTGACAGAAGCTCGTGCAGGTTTTCCAGCGCCGTGCGTCCGTCTTCCCCGGCCGCCTGGTGCATCGCGAGATACCCGCTCTCTTCTACGAGAACCCTCAGACGCTCTCCCAGACTGGGCTCGTCACTGCGGGCACCTTTCAGGATCACGTCCAGGAAGCCGCGCAGCTTGTCAGCAGCTTTGCCAGTGCGCCCCTGCACCGTGCGCTCCGCTGCCTCGTACAGCGAGATCGCCTCGTCATCCGCGACCTGCTCGAATGTCGCCATGGCTTTGGCCCCGATCCCCCGGGCGGGCTGATTGACGATCCGACGGAAGGCCTCGTCTGACTGCCGCTCATACGGAAAACATGTCAGACGCAGGAAGGCCAGCGCGTCCTTGACCACGCCGCGCTGCCAGAAGGCGGTATCATTGACCAGCTCGTAAGGGATCCTTGCGCGCAGCAGAGACTCTTCCAGCAGCCGGGAGAGATGGTTGAAGCGATAGAGCACCGCCATCTCCTCGTAAGGCACGCCTTCCAGGGCACGACGTCCGATCTCGGCAGCAATCCCGGAGGCCTCGTCCTGACTGCCGGTATGCCGCAGAATATCCACTGGCTCCCCATCTCCGGACGCGGTATACAGTGTTTTCTCCAGCCGGTTGGTGTCGTGAGAAATGACTGCGTTGGCCGCTGACAGGATATGACCGGTCGAGCGGAAGTTCTGCTCCAGGGCAATCATGCGTCCGGTCGGAAACTCCTTGAGAAAGCTTCGGATAATCCGGACATTGGCCCCACGCCAGCCGTAAATCGACTGCGCATCGTCGCCGACAACGAAGAGCTCGTTGTGGTCTTTGGACAGGCATTTCAGCCAAAGAAACTGGAGGCGATTGACGTCCTGGAACTCATCGGCCAGCACGCAGTCAAACCGATCCGCCCAGTCCCGTCTGTAGCGTTCGTCGCGGAGCATGGTCACGGTAGGCCACAGCAGCAGGTCTGCAAAATCCGCGCGATTGCTTTCGCGCAGCATCGCCTGATACGCAGGATAGAGCACGGCCGCATCCCGCCAGACCATGATGTCATCGCCTTCGGTGATGGCATCCGTCGCAATCCGTCCCTCGACCCAGGCCACGGCATCCGGGGGAAGCACCATGTTTTCCTTGAGCATGGCGATGCGCGAGCTGACGGATTTCACACGCTTGCGAAACGTCTCTCCGTCATCGGCATTCATGACGCCTGCTTCAATCGCCTTTTCCAGAAGTCTGCGCACGATCTTCGTGCTGTCTTCGCTGTCACAGACGTCGAAGCCCGGACGCAGCCCGGCAATGTCAGGATCGGTCCGCAACTGACGGCGTCCGTGCGCATGGAAGGTGCCCACCCAGTACGGGGCCTGCGCGATGTTCAGGGCCGCTGCGATCCGCGTCTTCATCTCCCCGGCCGCCTTGTTGGTAAAGGTCACGGCCAGAATGCGATCGGGCGACATCCGGCGTTTGACGACGCGGTCGACAATACCGGCCACAAGCGTCTTGGTCTTTCCGGTCCCGGCACCCGCCAGAACAACAACCGGTCCTGTCTGACGCGCGGCGTCTGCCTGGGAGGGGGTCAATCCTGAGAGATGATTATCCACGACCACGTCCCTGCTCCCGGGTGCCATGAAGAACATCGCACCGCGTCGCACGGCGGCCATCAAGGCTGAGGATGACGTCCGGCTCCACCATCAGGTCAAACTCCTGCCCGAAGTCCCATGTCCCGTCCGCCAGAACCGTCCCCCCGACCACGAGACCGCGCAGCACGTCACCGCCGAACGCGATCTCGGCGTAGGTCTGCGGGAAAGGCGGCTGATTGTGCAGCAGGGCCCAGGTATGCCACACGCGGGTTGTCTCGGCATCGGCATGCCAGGCGGCGGTCAGTTCTGCGACATGTCCCAGAAGTGTGACGGCATCCGGACGGTCAGGATGAGGCGTGCTTCCGGGAACGGTGCCAATCAGGACAAGCTGCTGCTCCCCCGCCCGGCAGGTCAGGAACCCACTGTCTCCGGTCGGAGACTGAACAAACAGGACGATGCGTCCGGAGAGATCCCAGCCTGCCGCACTCCAGCGTCCGCCAACCACGAGACCCTGACGCCGCTCCGTCTGAGGACCATACGCCACCAGAGCCCAGGGAATACGACATCCGAGGTCTGGCATCAGGCGCAGATAATGGGCCGCATCCGGGTGCGCCAGAAAGGCCGCTCTCAGGGCGTCGTTCTTCTCATGTCCGGGAAACAGAGCCTCCATGTCCCGTCGTGCCTTGTCATTCGTCATCAGTCTCTCCTCAGGCGGCGCGGGCGGCGGCCACAACAGTCTTCAGGGCGTCGTTGAAATCTTTGCAGCCACCGTGGGGAATACGGCGGATCACGCGGACACCGGCTTCGCGGCCCAGCTCTGCAAGGCGCGCGGCATAGCGGTTGCCGGCGTCATCATGATCGGTTGCGGCCACCAGAACGGCAGCCGGATCTTTTGCCATTTCAGCCAGCTCGGCCGTGAGGGCTTCGACCGTCTCCGGCCCCATGCCACCTGCGGTCGAGCAGTACAGGGTTTCGCGGGTGCGCTCGCTGTCGAGGGCGGCGTAGGACAGGGCATCAATGGCGGACTCACTCACCACCAGCCGACGGACCGTGCGGCCAAGGCCGGGCTGGAACCGGAAAAGCGTTTTGACCGTACCCGACAGACAGATGCCCTTGGTGTCCGGACCGCGCAGTTCCGCACCGCAGACCGCTCCCGCGGCATCCCGGTGGCAGAACCAGGCGGCGTGATAGCCGTCCCGGATGCAGCCGGTCATGATGGCCCGACGCAGAACCCATTCCGGAAGGCAGCGCTCCTCGGTGAGATAGGCCCAGACCTTCGTGCCGGATTTGAGCTCCTTCCTGGCCTGCCAGCGCTCGGCCGGAGCAACGTCTGGCGTTTTGGCCTGACGCTCGCGGACGTATTCTGCCCCCTTCGGTTCAATGCCCACCAGCTGACCCAGCTCACGGCAGGCATCGCGAAACTTCAGACCGGGCGTCAGGCGCTGGATCAGGGAGAACACATCCCCCTTTTCATCCGATCCCGTATCCCACCAGCCACGGCCTTCATGGTTGACGATAATCGTCTCACCCTTGCCCGCACGGTATTTCAGAGCGTTCCGCGTGCTTTCGGGCTTGTCGAGAAGATAGCCATGGCGCTCAAGCAGCAGAGCACAGGAGACGCCTTTGACAATGTCGGTCCGGTCGTCATCAGACAGTCTGAACGGCTCAAAGCGTGCCATGATCGTCATCCTTTCTCGCTTCGGGGCGGCGCAACGGTCAGAACCGGCCTCAACGCCCCTGTGATCTGGGTTTAATTTAGGAAAGATCCGTAAGTATTGCAAGGAAAAACGGCGGTTTACTGCGGGTTTAATCGGTTTTTATTTGCCGTGACTTGCCCATATACAAACATCATCGCCACGAACTTAACGAATACTTAAAAAGCCTTTCGTTCGACCCGTGCCGGAGGCAAAAGGGGCGAAAGCAAGCGCAGCGACGCCTTTCGTCCCGACACTTTCAGGTCCGTCACAAACGCAGCGCAGGACACGATGCCTTCTCAGGGGACGCGGCTGCACGGAGCAACCGAAGGGCGCGGAGGAAGCTGGGGTGGAAGGTCGTCTTGTCCGGAGTGAGGCTTGTGGCACTCCACACCTTCAGGACAGTCCCGGTCCGCAAAAGGGTTTGGAATCACGCTGTCCTCTCGAGCAACGCGTGCGCGATCCGGAAGATGGGCCGATCCTTCAAGCTCGCGCGCAATGGCGTCGATCTGAGCCTTCAGGGCCTGAATATCCTGCAGGCCGATCCGGTCCCTTCGAATTTCGAGGCGTCCGTACAGGGCGATCCGCTCAGTGCCGTTCTCAATCGTCAGGTCATCGATCCGAACACTTTCGCCTGCGTCCAGGAAAGGAATAAAACTCATGGTGTGGTCTCCAGCACAGGGCTTCCGGAAGCAGGACGGATGCGAACAGCATAAGGACTTTTCAGGGGGCGAGGCAGCTTCATGGCCGTCTGACGGATCTCATCAGGCAGGGATGGAAAGGGGTTTACCCCCGTCGCCTGGGTCAACGCGCCGATGCTGATGATCGTACAGGTTGGCTGACTGCTATTTTGACAGAAATATGCGCCTGCTTCGTCCTCGGCGGGATCGTAAACAGCCTTCCAGGTCGCAGAGGGCACAAAAACCCGATGCGATCCGATGGTCTTGACCGACGCTCCGAATGCCGGACCGGTCACGACGTAAAGCTCGCCTTCGCGCTGTGCGAGACGACGCACTGCCATTTCCACGCCCGTCCAGATGCCTTCATTCAGTTCCGGGGTCTGGGGAACCACATTGGCGAGCGAAAAACTCTGCTCCTGAGCCTGAAGACTGGGTTCGTCCCCCGAACAAGCCATGTGGCCGCGGTCATAATCCGACGCGCGGTAATCGCTCAGCTCGGCCCGGTCCTCAAAGGAAAGACGGGGATCGGCATGAAAGAACCGGACGACCCGGCCGATCTGCATGCTGCGTTCCAGGTCTTCTTCGGTCAGATGCTCTGCCGTCCACAGGGGGCCATGACTGATCCCCGAATGCAGGACAGCAAAGGCGTCATTGCACAGAAGCACGGTCTGCTGCCCAAGCGCCTCGCTGGTCAGAACCGGAAGCTGGCCGTCTCCGCCAAACTCGGCGCACCCGGCCGGTGCCGCCTGACTTGCGGTGGCCCAGAACAGGGCGCTCAGGGCAAGCCCCGCTCTATGGTGTCGCATCGCCATTCCCTTTCCTCCCGGATGCCTGTGGTGTGCATGCCAGGATGACACGGCCTGTTGTGAGTGAAGGATCAGGGCTGTCAATGGGAGACACTCAGAAGCGTGCGTTGTGCCGAACGATGGGCGGCGCTGGCGTCACGGCGCAGTGCGGCGCGTAACGCCGCCCCGAGACGATCGTCATTCGCGTCATCAACCAGGTGATCGGCTTCCGCGTAAAAGCGCCGTGCGCGGCCAATGGTCTTGCCTGCCGAGACGGCGCGGTGAAAGATGGGCGCCTCAGGCGCGGGAAGAAAACTGGACGAAGCTGTGAGGGTCTGGACCTGCACGATGCGGTTCCTTTCTTGTATTTTTTTGCCGGATGCGGGCCGCGCTGCGGCCCTGATGTCAGTGGAGGAAGGAGAGGATCGGAAGAGCTGGTCTCAGTTCCCGGTCCGAGGCAGGGGAGCGCGCTTTACGGCCATGCCATCACTCGCAAAACAGAGCATTCCGTTATGCCGGTAATGATTGCGGCGCACTTTGCGGTACACGCCTGACAACTCCGCACCGGCCACGCAAAACGTCTCGTCAATCTGAAGATCTGCGAAGAGAACCGTATCCGGCCCAAAGACCTCTGCCTTTTTACGGGCTGCTGTCAGATCTGTTTTCCTGCGCTTGGACATGCTCTGCCTCTCTCGGTTTATTTCGTTCCCGATCGGCAGCCTCGTGGGGCGGGCGGCGTGGCAAGGGCGGCGCTGTGCGCCGGGAGCGGAGCGACGCACCCTTGCTGCGACGCCTGCCCCATGAGAGCCCCTTCCCTCCCTCTTCTTTCTCTTTCGCGCGCGTCTCTTTTCTGCCCTCAGAGGTATCCGGGAAGGCCGAATGAGTCCGGTATCTTATTGTTTTTGTTGACTTTTATTTGTGGCGCGCTTTACGCTTACCGCACAACGACAGGAGGACACCGATGAGTGCACAGACAGATCAGACCGCCACGGTGATCCGCTTTCCCCAGGAGCGGCGTCGTGCGCCGACCCTGGACGCGCTCACCGACGCAATCCTGCCCGAGACGCAGTTGCGGTCGCTTGCCGAAATCCGGGCCGTGACACCGCCCCGACAGGTTGAGCGCCTCCGCGCGTTCGGACGCGAGAGGGCGCGACAGATTTTCGGAGCCACGCCCTTGCCCGACACGCGGGAGGGTCGTCAGCGCATGGCGTCTGACTGGCTGACGCTTCTGGTCGGTCGGGCACTGGCCCGGGTTTCCGACGCACGGTCCCTCACGGAACAGGCGGAGCGGCGCGAGATCGAAGATCCGCAGCGCGACGGCATCTATGACGATCTTGCGCAGGCGCTAAGCGCCGAGATCGTCGCCTGGGAGACGGCCCAGAATATTCTGGGCGGATGGGAGGTCGTTCAGGGACTGATCGACGATCCGGACTCCTGCGCCGTCACGGACAGCGCAACGTGTCAGAGCAGACCCATCTGAACAGGCTGCTGCCGGGACAGCGGTGCAGCCAACGCCGGAGCCAGTGAGATGCGGCCGGCATGATCAGCCGGCACGCCGTGACGGTCGATCAGCCTGCGTAACAGCGCCTGTTCGCCTCGGACAGTCTCCTGGCGCAGTTCAGCGCGGTACAGGTCCAGTACCTGATGCTCGACCAGAAGAGCCGCGATCCGGCTTTCCACGTCGGACCAGGTCCAGGCGGGATCGCCGATCCCGCCACGCGCGATGATCTGATCGAGGAAGGCGAGACGCCCCTGCGTCGAGCTGAAATACCGGCCCGCAAAGCCGTTCCGGTTAAAGCAGGCGATAAACCCCCACATCTGGCTGACGCGCTGGTACAGCGCCTTGCTGAACCCCTCCTCCGGCAATCCTTTCGCAACAAAGGCGAGGATTGCATTGGCCAGTTTCGCCTTGTCCTGCGGTGAGCTCCACTGGGTGGCCGTCAGGCCCTCGGCCTCAATGCGGACGCGCCGCAGGTGTGGCAACAGCAGGCTCATGCGGTGGCCTCCTGCGCGAGCGCGGACAGAGCCTGCGCGACAGCGCCGGCAAGATCGGGCCGCCGCGCGATCAGCCAGCCCGTCAGTGCGGTGCGATCCGCCGCGTCCACAAGGGAGACGACGCGATCGACGTCGCAGCGTCTCAGCTGCTCCACACTGTCAGCGGCCACCGCCACGGCCGAGGCCCAGATCTGGTCGCGCGACTGCGGACCCGCAGACACCATGGCAGGCGTAGCATCGGACATTTTTCTTCTCCTGAAGGATTTCAAGGACGGCCGGTCAGGCCAGAAATTCTAGGGTTTCCGGGGTGATGGTCATGCGCAGTGTGTCGCCTGACGCCTGGCCGAGGGCCTGCCGCACAAGCGTCGCCTCCAGGAACTCGCATCCGTCATCCCCGCCAAAAGCCTGGCGTTTGACGTCATGAGCCCTGCCCGCGTTCTGTGCCGGGTCCGCTTCGCGTGCATACGCGCACAGATTGGGCTTCTGACCGTCATCGGACGGCAGAAGGGGAAGCCCGTTCGACATCATGTAGATCCCGTGATCTCCAACCAGCCACAGACCCGCAGGGATCTTTGCAGGATCGACGTCGTCCTGACGGCCCCATTCGCGCGCGCCGTGCCCGGGCTTGCGCAGGCTCTTGTCAAAGAGCTGCGTCAGCGTGGCACGGCGCTCGGACGCGGCCTCGGCATGGGCGAGAAGGCGCTCGATCAGCGCGCGGTCGAAGGTGACGATCATGGGATATTTCCTCGGATCAGAAATGAAAAACCCCGCACGATGGCGGGGCGTGTGGCGTTCGGAGAGGTGGAGGCTTCAGCCCCGACCATGGGCGGTGTGGGACGCGGAGGCGAGATAGTGATGGGGCACCGGGCCAGCCAGAAAGCTCGGCAGGCACGTAAAGGCGAAGACCAGGGCTAGAAAACCGAAGAACCCACCGGCCAGTCCGGCAACGTCCTTGATGTCCTGAAGGGTCTGTTGGGAAATCTGCATGAAAGGTCACTCCTGTTGCCGTCATCTCTTTTCTCTGATGACTTCTCCGGCACAGGCACAGGATGGCTGTGATGGCACAGGCGCCGCGCAACGGCGGGATCTCCACGACCCGGAGCCCGTCAGGGCGAGGACGCGTGGAGACCCACCCTTTGCCAGCGCAGACAGCCTGTGCTGCCCCTCTCTCCTTCTGCTTCTTTCCCTCTTTCTTCTTCCTGCTCTCCCTCCGCCCGGCTCGCGCGGGTGACGATACGGGGTTCAGATGTGTCCATTTTGGCGCGCGGATTTCTCCTGCCCGGCCTCATCCACCAGCTGATAGGCCGTCAGGGTCAGGTGGCCCGTCCAGCGATGCCTCAGGACGATCATGGGAACACCCTCGACCGTGCCATGCTCCCCGCGGCGGCTCGCCTCGGCGATCTGGGCGCGCGTGACGCGTGGCGGCTGCGTCCGGGTTCGGAAATCCGTCTCCGCCGCCTGCCGGTCCGAATAGGGGCCGTGCCAGTGCTGGGCGGCCTCTTTCGGCCAGAACGACGTCACGCGCAGATAGACACGCCCATCCGGTGCAACGCCAAGATGGACCTTGCGACGATCCAGAAGGCAGGTCTCGATCTGGAGAAGGCTTTCATCGACCATGGAAAACTCGCTCATCTTTTGAACTGTTAGATCTCGCAGGGGAGACATCATCCGCTCCCCTGCATTGGCCTCAGGCCGCCAGTTGGTCCGCCTGTGAGGCCGCAACCAGGACGGCGGCGGCCAGGGCAGGATGCTGGTGGGCGCGATAGCGCGACACCAGAGCGTCCCGGGTCTCGCAACTCAAAGCGGCCGCAGGCGCGCCTCTGGTTTCGGGACTGGCGGCGACTTCCACGACCCATCCCTTGAAGCCAGGATGGCCGTCGTCAGAGAGGCGTTCGGCCTCGGTGAGTGAGACCTCGCGCGGCTCTGCACCGTCCATGCGGAATGGCGTGTACCGTGTTCCCCATGAGGCCACACCTGCCGTGCCCTCGTGGGGAACCGGGTCTGCAATCGTGGTTTCCAGCCATTCGGAGGTGCCAAGCGCCTCGGAATCGTAAGCCGCGTCGAAGCCACGCGGCTTACGGCTGCCACGATTGACCGTGACCATGATCTTGAAGGACCGACCAGCGTGCTGAAGGGCAGTGTCGCGGCCAAAGCTCAGAATGAGCGGCTTGAGGCCCTCTACGGACGTGGCTTCGACGACACGTCTCTCTCCGAGATGGGACAGGAGCGCCATGTTGGTGCTGGTGAAATATCCCTCACGTTTTGCGGTGGCAGGCGTAGCACTGAGCGTAAAGAAAGCCATGTCGGTCTCCGGATATGACAAAGGCCGCCTCGCGGCGGCCTGGAAGAACTGTGACGAAACGAGGTGGGGTCAGAAGACGTATTCGGCGCTGCCGAAAACCTCCTGCCAGGGGCTCCGGCTCTTGGAGTGACAATCCGTCACGTCGTCATAGAACCCGGATCTGAAGCGCTTTCGGATATCCGAGACGGTCTTCTGCGCCGCATCGTCCAGCGGATCGTCGCAGCTGATCGACACGGACCCGTAGGAGGACTTGCGCACCCGGAACGTGTGGTTCGGCAGAGCGGCTTTCAGCAGGCGGCGGATGTTCTTTCCTGCCAGCACCCCGCTCTGGTCTGATCCCTGCTCCAGATGGGCGTACTCGGGATCGGTGCGCAGACGCTCGATTTCAGCCGCATGGGCTGCCTCAGCCTGCTCCTTCTGCGCCTGCTTTTCAGCGCGGCACGCTTCGGCATGAGCGCGCAGCTGCGCAATTTCCTCCGGTCCTGCCTTGGGCTCGTCGTGGAAGATCGTCCACTGCACGCCGTGCAGAATGCTCTCGAGCAGCCTCTTGCTGATACTGCCGCAGGCGAAGACGATGTCAAAACTCGCATTGCCCCCCGCGGCAATGAAGCCGCCAGCAAGGCGTCGGATCGTCTCGGGACGCGGCGTGCCATGGACCGCATACACGACGCCCCGGCCTCTGTTGTACAGGATGGTGCTGACGCGGGTGCCCACGGTGACAGTCGGGTGTTCGGACATGCTGATCTCCTTCTCTTCATGTCTCTTCAACTGTCCTCTCCGGGGTCAGGGCCTGGCTGGCGGGGCAAGGGCGACGCGTCAGCGGCGGTCCCGCAGGCGTCAGCCGAGGACACCACCCCTTGCGGCGACAGACAGGCTCTGGCACCCGCGCCCTCTCCTCTTTCTCTCTCTTTTCTCTTCGCTTTTCGTCCTCGTGCGGGCAGCCTCTTCCCCTGTGAAACAAGGCATCGTCTCACTGCACGAAAAAGGGCGGAGCCATGCTGACTCCGCCCTTGAAAATCGTAACCGGTTCGTCCACGTTCAGAGGTGAGCCGTGAGGGGCTTCGCAAAAAACACCTCACGGCCCGGTTTACCTTAAGTGATTTGCTCGGAGAGGCTCTTCAGTGCGGTGGCAACCGCCTGAAGGGTCCTCTTCGTTTTGCGTTTGACGACTGTTGGAAGGTATCCCCACGACTCCCTGTTAAATCAGACGTCACTCGGCTTTCTACGCGCTTCAGGCCAGACCTAAAAACAGGGCCAAAGCGCGATTGACAGAGAGCATGACCGTATCGCTGGCGATCCCGAAGGTTGGACCGATCTTGTCGCGGGAGACAGTGCTGGGCTTGTCGATCATCACCTGAGACGTCTTGCGCAGCCCGTTTCGCTCGTCCGGTGTTACCGACAGGCGAAGCAAGGGCGCGTCTATGAGCGTGCTGGTAACAGGGAGTACGGTCACAGAGGCCGTCGTTTCGAAGCGGTCAGCCTGGACGATTAGCGCGGGACGGGGTTTTCCGAGATCACCCTGGAGAGCAACGGTCACGAAGTCTCCCCGGTTCATGCATCCCATCCGTCGAGATCGCTGGCCGCGCTTTCAACGAAGGACATCAGCGCGGGATCGTGCCGTTCTGCTTCGGCCACGAGACGCGCCTGGCGCTTGCATTCTGCATCAAAGCCAGGTGTGCGCGTATCGGGTACCCAGATCTGGACAGGGCGCAGACCGGCCTTGCGAAGGGTGTCACGGCGCTTTTGGACGCGAATGGCAACAGGGGTCATGGCTTTTTCTCCTCTCGTTACATGTAACAAAAAAATTCCCTGATTTCTACTAAAAAGCGCTCAACGCTCAGGAACGGAATCAAGGCCGAAACCCTTGAAAAATAGTCTGCCATAGGGGCTCTTTCTTCTATCTGCTTACAAAAAATCGGCACTCAGAAGAGCGCCGCCTGATGTCCGGTCTATTCGTGGCCGCATGCGGCCTCAGATCCGAAGGATCTCCAGCCGCCCTCCCATGGCGGCCTGCATGGCCACCAGTTCCTGGGGCACCACAAGGTCCGGTTTTTCTGCCGGCTCATCCTCAGTGACGTGCGGCTCGCCAGCATCTTCTCCGCCCTCCTCGTCCATCCCGTCTTCCAGATCCTCCGGATCAGCGCACTCCAGGCCGTCTTCATCCCCGGCTTCCAGATCGTCTTTCAGGGCGGCCCATTTCGCGCGGCGGGCCTGCCTGTTTCGAACCTCATCGGTCCAGACGCCAGTCGCCTGCGCAAAGCCTGCGGCCTCCGGAACCCAGTGCCCGTCTCCCACGGCGTTCAGCAGGGCGGCCCGCATCTCCTTGCCTGTGTTGAGTGGTGCAAGCCCATGCGCCTGAACCGCTTTGGTGATGCCGGGCTTGCTGTAGGTCTTCAGGAAGTCCTCATCGGCCATGCTCGGCATGTGGGTATCCGCGTCGAACAGACAGCCCAGCAGTTCCGCTGCCATGCCGGAGCCGGAGTGCATGCTGACCTCACAGTTCATGAAGCCTCCGAGGCTTTCCAGCGCATGGCGGCGGATGAGCGCTTCATCACGCACCAGTTCGCCTTCCGGAAACAGCTCTTCCATGGCGGTTTTCACCGCGTTCTCATAAGGCGACCGGCCTGATGAACCGTAAATATGAACGTTATTGGCATTCAGTGCGAGCAGCAGGCCGGCCACCAGATCCCACGGATCCGCGTCTTCACTTTTCGCTTCCAGCGCCTTCTTCAGCGCGAGAGTCCGCACAGAGCCGATCATCTTCAGACCCGTTCCGGAAATGTCCGCGCGCTCCTTCTTTGCGGGTGGCGTCTGCTCCACCACGCGCGGTTCGGAGCGGACGGTTTCTTCACCCGTGTAGCGGAACTTCCGCTCTTCGACTTTCAGGGTACTCCGATTGAGCCAGTAGCCGACAACATCGGCCTCCTGCTCGCCCATCCAGTTCGCAACGAAGTTATAGCCCTGAGGGCGGAGGGGAGACCCATACTCGTCCGTCTCGACCGCGAGCGTTCCTTCGGGGCGGTGCTCGGCAATCCAGTCTTCCTGCGCCGCCCGAAACGCGGTGGCATCCGTGACGTAGCGATTGTCCTCACTGCCCTGCCCGAACAGATCTTCGGTCCAGACGACGCCATGCTTTTGCGCCAGCGCATCGTCAAACCGGGCATCACGCGCATACCACTCCTCCTGACGCAGGTGCCAGGTGAAGTCACGCCAGTCCACGGTATCATCCGGATCCTCGACGTTAAGGCGATACCCGGCCGGGTCCTCTCCCTCCTCCACGCTCTCGGCAAACATCTCAGCCCAGGCAGCGGCCTGATCCTCCAGCGACGACAGGGCCAGAGTCCGACGCTCTTTCAGGTCGGGGCCGCGGCCAATTTCGATGGCGTGCAGGATTGGCGGATGCAGCTTCGCGAGCAGGGTCAGTCCACGGAGATAGGCAGGCGTGATCATCAGCGCCATGCACAGCTGCTGATCCGTATAGCCAAGCTCTTCGCGCATCCGGGTCACGGCACGCCACTGGTCCGGCTCGGACATGCCTTCGCGGATCATGTTCTCACTGGCCGCCGCCAGGGCTTCGTGCTTGCTCTCTTCGTGCGTCACATGAACCGGAATTTGCGAAAGTCCGGCATAGATGGAGGCCCGCTTCCGGCGATGACCCGCTATGATCATCAGACGCCCGTCTTCCAGCTCCCGCACTTTTGGCGGGTGAATGAGTCCCACCTGCAAAATGTTCATCGCGAAGCGTCGGAGACTGTCCTGGCTGCTTTCTGCTTTGCGCGGATTTTCCGGATTATCGACAAGGGTGTTGGGATCGACAAGGCGCAGTTCGTCCATGATGGGCTCCAGTGATGTCGTAAGGGTGTCGAAAAGGTCTCGTGGGGGAGACGTCAGGCGGTCAGGCTGTGCGCGAGGTGGGAGACCACACGCTCGATATGCTCGACCTCAAGCTGCCGCGTTTCCAGCGTCAGCATGGCCGTGCCGTAAGACCCGTCTTCATCGGTGTCGTAATCGGCCTGCACGCGGCGGATAACGGTTTCGACGCAGTGCCAGACCACAAGGTCAAAGCTGTTCGGAAACAGAGGAGCAATCGTCTGGTCAGGTCCGAGCGCTGCAACGGCCTTCTCAAGGGACAGGTCTTCGAACAGATCCGGACTGTCGTCCGCTGTCACATGAAGCGTTGTCCACCAGCCTTCTTTGGCCTCGTACTCAACTTTGACCGTCTTCACACCATGCGTCTGCATCGCGTCAAAGATCAGCGTCAGGTTTGCTCTGAGCGCCACTTCGGCCGCGGGTTGTCCTGCCGGGTCTGACACGCCTCTCTCCTTTTATCTGTCGTGATGATCTCGGCGCGGGCACGGGGCGTGGCTTCGCGCAAGGCCGCGCGTCAGCGCGCCCGGCCTGAGCCTTGCGCGGAGCCGCGACCTGTGGCGGCTCCCTCTCTCATTTCCGCTTGTTTTCCCGCCTCTTCTTTTCTCCCTGAGGCAGGCAAGGCGGTGGCGGTTCAGTCGTAAAAGGGCAGCGTCCCGTCGATCGACCCGTCCCGATCGAAGTGGATGTAGTGGCAGTCCTGCTTTCGCGCCTGAACCATCAGGGCGGCCAGTTCGGGAGACACGTCCTGCGGGACGTCCTCCGCCTCGGTGGGAACATAAATCATCCAGCCATAAGGCCCGCCAAGACAGCTTCGCCCTGCTGTGCCTCCGCTGCTGAGATAAAGCTCGCACGCATCGCGCTCTGCGACTGGAAGATGCCCGGTACTGAGATCCAGGTGCCGGCAGACGACGCCCGCGGACGTCGGAGGAACGTCGCTCATGCCCGGGCCTCCGGCCGGACAATGAACGGGGTCAGACAGGTCGCCCCTGTCCAGCGATGAAAAGCCAGAATCATCTCGCCATACTCGCGCGTCTTCGTAAGTGTCCCGTTCAGACGCCTGCGTCTGACATCCTCGGGTGTCAGCACAGGCAGCGCATGGCGGTCCACGAAGTCGGCCTCGGCCTGAGCGGCATCCGCATACGGGCCATGCCAGTCATTCCGGTTGACCGGATAGGCGTCCACGGTGCGCAGCAGCACCTCACCGCTCGGGTATGTGAAAATTTCCACATTCAGGCCGCACAGGACTTTGGAGACGGTCGTGGTTTGCGGGGACGTCTGATGGTCGCACATGCTCTCTTCCTCTGATCTCTCTTTCAACCTCTCCGCGGATGCAGGGGCTGCCCGGTGCGGCAAGGCCGCGCGCCAGCGCGCCCGGCCTGAGCCTTGCCGCACCGGGCGGGCCATGCCCGCCCTTTCCCTCTTCTTATGCTGCCGCTTCTTCTTCCTCGCCTTCTCCCCCATTGTCGTTGACGCTCAGGCTCTCCATCGCGGCCAGGGCTTCCGCAGCATCCGCCTCCCGCCGCGCTGTATCCTCGGCCAGATCCGCCTCCAGAGACGCCATTTCCTCCTCCTTCTCCTCCAGAAGTGCGGCCTCGCGGAACGGCATCCCGTCACGGGCGCGGTAGCCGGGCAGCTTGCGCTCCGTCTCGGCAACCACACGCTGCGCATCCGCAAGCTCACTATCGAACCGCAGCAGGGTGTTCTCGATGCGGGCGATGAATCCGAGCGGCGCGGTGTCGTGATCAAAGTCGATCCCGATCATCCGGTCCTCGGCCACGATGGCGATGGTCGCGTCCCATTCCGTCTCACCCATGAAGGTCGAGCTCCAGGTCTCACACACCAGCTCGAAACCGCCGATCTCGCCGAGTTTCCACCGGCCTTTCTGCTCGGCACGTTTGGCGGTGCGCGCCTGACCCATCAGCCACCTGCCGGCATCCTGCCGCTCGGTCAGCACATCCGACTTGCGCACAAGCTGGAACGCCTCGCCCCGTGTCGACTGGCGTTTCGCGATATCCGCCCGGATCTTCGGAATAACGGCTTCGGCCACCCTCTGATCACGCTCGGCCCGCTCGATCGCGCGACGCACGTTGAACTGGTCGTCGTAATGGGCGGCTTTGAGACGACGCAGACGGGCCAGCTCTGCTTCCAGTCCCGCCTTTTTCATCAGGCGTTCGTCGCCCGAGGCCAGTGCCTTCGCCATGGCAAACTGGTTCGCACTCTCGCCGATATCCTCCAGACGACGGATCGACCGGTCTCCCGACATGGCCAGACACAGGAAGCGCTGTTTGCGCTCCAGAAGCTGCCAGTTCGTGGCATCCACCGACCCTTTCAGGGCGTAGGCGTAAATTTGGATGACCGGGTTCTGGTTGCCCTGGCGTTCGATCCGTCCCTCACGCTGGATGATGTCGGCCACCAGCCAGGGCACATCGAGGTGGTGCAGGGCAATCAGACGCTGCTGTGCGTTCACGCCCGTGCCCATCGTCGCACTCGAACCGATCAGGATGCGTTTGCGTCCCGAATTGAGATCCCGGAACAGCCCCTGCTTGGCGGCACTTTTCTTGTAGTGCTGCATGAAGGCGATCTGCTCGCGCGGCACACCCATCCGCATCAGTTCGTCGCGGATCCACAGATAGGCCGAGAAGCCCCGTTTCTCCAGCGCCGCTTCCGTGCCCAGATCCGAGAAGATCATCTGCACGGCCCCGGGCAGGTCATAGGACTTGCCGGTGTCGGGATCGGTGTAGCGGTTTTCGCTCGTCGCCTTCCAGATGTCGAAGACCCTCGCGATCATGACGTTCAGCTTGTTGCTGGTGTCATTGTCCTCCGAAGGTCGGACAAAACGCAGATCAATCGCTGCGTGACGCGCATCGTTGATCACGGACAGGATGATATCCTCACCCTTCTGCGGCTTGCCTTTGCGCTCCTCGATCACCTTGATCCGCGCTTCCAGCTCCTTCTGGTAATCGCGAAAGGCGGGTCCGCTGTCTGCGACGATGATCTGTCGGCTGCCCGTGGCGATGTCAGGCAGCTTCACGTACTGGCGCAGGTCGTCCTGCTGCACGACGTCCGCAAAATGCCGGTACATGGCCATCAGATCGGCCACGTTCACGAACTCCGCAAACCGCGTCACAGGCTTGTACAGCCCGCTCGGCTGAAGTTCGAGTTCCGTGCGGGTCTCCCCGAAATTGGCGGCCCAGGCATCGAACTCGTGCAGGCCACGCTCGATCAGGGCGTCGATCTGCTGGAAGCGCTGCACATTGTACATCTCGCCCAGAGTGTTCGTAATCGGCGAGCCCGAGGCCATGATTAGCTCGCGACCGGGGTTGAGACGGCTGAGATACCGGGCCTTGACATACAGGTCCCAGGCCCGCCCGCTGCCGTTCGGATCGACCCCTTTGAGGCTGGACTGGTTCGTACCGAAGCTGAGCTTGCGGAACTGCTGCGCTTCGTCCACGAGGATCTGGTCGATCCCGATCTCGCCAAGATGCACCAGATCGTCCTTGCGGCTGGCCAGCCCCTCCAGTTTGGCCTCCATCCCCTCCTTCATGCGCTCGATGCGCTTGCGCGACACGCGATCGTCCTTGTCCACATCGCACAGCAGGCTCTCGTAAGACGCGATCTGCGCCTCGATCATCGCCTGCTCGAACCTGGTCTCGACCGGAATGAACTTGAAGGCATCATGCGTGATGATGATCGCATCCCACTGACCCGTGGCCGCACGGGCGAGAAAGCGCTGGCGCTTCGCCTTCACGAAGTTCGTCTCGTCCGCCACCAGGATCTTCGCGGTCGGGTAGAGCATCAGAAACTCGCGGGCCATCTGCGCCAGACAGTGTCCCGGCACCACAACCATGGCCTTCGAGATCAGGCCAAGACGGCGCTGCTCCATGATCGCCGCGCACATCGAGAAGGTCTTTCCCGACCCCACAGCGTGGGCCATGTAAGTGTTTCCTGTGGCGATGATGCGCCAGACCACCCGCTTCTGGTGAGCACGCAGCTGGATCGTGGTGCTGGCCCCGGGCAACTGCAGATGCGAGCCGTCAAAGGCGCGGGGGATGAGGTTGTTGTAGGTGTCGTTATACAGCCGTACCAGACGCTCGGCGCGCTCTGGATCCTGCCACACCCAGGTCTGGAAGGCTGTCTTGATAGCGGCGAGCTTTTCCTTGGCGGCCTCGGTCTCCTGCGCATTCAGCTGCCGGTGCTCGCCGTTCTCGTCGCGCCACGTGTCCCAGATCTGCGGAATGGCCTGATTGAGCGCATCCTCGATCAGTTCGCCTGCGGGACGGCGTTCGGTGCCCCAGGCGGACGTCGCCTCGGCCTTGCCACGGAACGGTCCCTTGTCCAGGGTCCAGGACGCCACCTCTTTGGTGTGCCACACGCCGGCTTCGACCCCGATCACCTCGGCGATGAAGCCCTCGATGTCGGCGGTCGGGATCCACGGCGCGCCCAAACGGGCGGTAATGTCACTCGGCCGCAGATCCTCGGGCTGGGCCTCTTCCAGCGCGGCCAAGGTGCGGGCAAAGCGGGGATCGGTCTCAGCGGCTTTGCGGGCCTCCGCCAGCTTCGTGCGCACCGCCCCTGACAGGGCTTCGTCGGCGGGCACCCAGACATCGCGTCCGGGCTGGCTGCGTGCGGCATCGAGGTAGATGGCACTGCCCAGCTCGGCGATGACCTCGTCCTCGGACCGTCCCAACAGTTCGGCAATGCGCGGGATCTCCACCACACCCGTCTCGTGCAGGCAGACCGCGAGCGCGTCATGGGCGCTGTGCACCTCCGGCTCCAGCGTCGCCTGGATCACACGCTCGGAGAACAGCGGCCCCTGTGTGCCGACCTGCCGGTCCTCGTCGTACTCCTCGATCGAGCTGACCAGCCAGACGTCCGGATCGTCATAAAAGGGCTGGAGGTTCGGACGCCGCTGCGTCGTGCTCTCGTCCCCGGTTTTGGGATCAATGCGCGTGCTGGTCTGCGTGAGGTTGATCGGCCCGAACTGTCGCACAAAGGACTGATAGGCGCGTTTAAGATCCGCCTGGAGCCCGCTGTAGGGCAGGTTCTCCACCTGGGCGCGCAGGACCGCGCGGGCGGCATCACGGACCGGGATCAGGCCTTCGATGATACGCGCGTGCTTCTGGAACATGCCGTCCTTCTGCTCGCCTTTCTTGACCTGCACCGGCACCGACTGGCCGTCAACGATCTGGTGCAGGCCCCCCTTCTCAATCAGGTAGCTGCCTTCCTTGAGGCTGGCCCCCTCCCCTGCCGTACCGACATCCGCTCGGCGGCATGCGCGCAGAGCCTCGACGTCGAGCGTCTGTGGCATCGGGAAGCGGGCTAGCGCGGCCAGACGGGAGAGTGCGCTCGGCAGGGCGTCGTCGAGCATCAGCATCGGGTTCGGGGCGCAGGTGTATTCCGGCCCGAACTGCCCGCTCGTCCAGCCATGCCGACCCAGCACCTGCTGACCGTTCTCCGCAAAATAGCGGTTGATGCTGAGCGGTCCCTCCCCCTCGTCGGTGTCGGACAGGTCCGCAACCTCCAGCCAGGCGGTCCCGCCCGGGCTGTCTCCAATCTCGCGACGGCGCAGAACCAGCACGTCCACGACCACGTCCGTTCCGGCATCATCGCGCATCGCGCCAGCCGGCAAGCGAACCGCACCGACCAGATCGGCCGTTTCGAACAGGTGCCGGCGTGCTGTGGCGTCGCGCTTGTCCATCGTCCAACGCGACGTTACGAACAGACCCATCGCTCCAGGCCGCAGGCGGGACACTGCGCGTGCAATGAAGTAGTCATGCAGCGACAGCCCAAGCCGCCCCAACTCGTCCGTGCCGCGCACCGTGCGGTTACTGAACGGCGGGTTGCCAATCGTGAGGTCGAACTGCTCGGCAATCTTCGCCGTCGTGAAGTCCTCTGACCGGACCCACTGGTTCGGAAACAGCTTGCGGGCGATGCGGGCGGTCAGCGGATCGTTCTCAATCGCCGTCCAGGCCGTCTTCGGGGCAAGTTTCTCCGGGATCGCGCCCATGAACAGACCCGTGCCACAGCCCGGCTCCAGCGCACGTCCGCCGCGGAACCCCATCTGCGCCACCAGATCCCACAGCGCATGCACGATCAGTTCCGGCGTGTAATGCGCGTACTGCGTGGCCCGCGCCAGTCCGGCCCGCTCCTGCTGGCTCGTCAGCGTCTCAAGCTGCACCCCGATCTCTTCCCAGCCCTGACGGAAGGCTTCGCCCGGACGGGGGAACAGGCTGTTGGCCAGCTCCCCGGCTCCAAATCCCGTAAACTTCGCCAGCAAAGCCTGCTCGGACGGCGTTGCATTGCGGCCCTCCGTTTCAAGTTCGGTCAGAAGACGGATGGCGGCGAGGTTGTCCCGCGCCCGCGCTTTCCAGCCCTGTGCCAGCTCGCGTGTGCCGCAGAGACGGAAGTCAATCTTAGACGCGGCAACCGGGGCTGCGGTGGCTTCTTTCGCGAGGGAGGCGGCCTCTTCGAACGCACGATCTCCGGGCAGGTCGCCCCAGAACAGGGTGCTGCTGCCGCCACCCAGGGCGGAGGTGTCGAAAAAGCTGAGCTGGGTCTTGCTCATGGGAGGAACTCCGGACAAGCGGCAGCGCCCGGTGCTGCGCGGGGACAGACCGGGGGGCCGGAAAACAAACAGGATGGGTTTGGGCGAAAGGCGCTCAGGCCTTCCGGGTCAGGTCACAGCGGACCGAAGCGCAGGGAGATCTGTTCGCGCTCACTGTGAGACAGACGCGACAGGGCCTCACGGTGATAGGGCGATCCCTGACGGGCCTGGCGCGCGACCTGCCACCAGGCATTCTGGTCCGAGCAGGTCACGCCGCGCAGCTGGGTGTCAGCGTGCTCCGGGCCGCAGCCTTCGAGAATGGTCCAGCCCTCGCGGTGGGCCTGAACCAGGCTGAAATTCTGTGTGGGGGTTGGGCGTGTGAGGGCCATGACGGGCATCGTCTGCTGTCTCCTTTCTGACCCTTTCCGGCGAGCGCGGCGTCGTTCTGGGCGGCAAGGGCGACGCGTCAGCGTCGGGACCGCCCGGCCCGCAGCGCCAGCGAGGACACGGACGGACCCACCCCTTGCGGCACAGGGCGATCCCGTGGTGCCTGCCCTTCTTTCCTTCCTTTTCTTTCCTCTTTTTCTTTTACGGTCCGCGTCTTCTGCGATTTGTGCTCTCACGATCAAAGAAACATGACCGTGTTTCGACGCGGCTCAGGGAACTGTTAATATCTGAGGCAGTAATAGTCGTAACGACTTGCAGTCATGACCTGAAAGAGCCATGTCCAGAGCTCTTCCAGAACCTTGAGGGACATTTATGACCGACCTGAATGAGACCAGTGCACACCCTCATGCTGATCTTCTGCCACTCACCGCCGACATCGTGGCCGCCTATCTGTCGCAGAACGAGCTTTCCGCCGACCATCTGCCCGCGCTGATCCGCAGCGTGCACGATGCCCTCACCACCCCGACCAAGGCCGAGCCTGTCGCGGAAGAAGCCCCGACCCCCGCCGTGAACCCGAAGCGCTCCGTGTTTCCGGACTACATCATCTGCCTGGAAGACGGGAAAAAGCTGAAAATGCTCCGCCGTCATCTCAAGACAGCCTACAACATGACCCCGGAGGAGTACCGGGCCCGGTGGGGCCTGCCGCGCGAGTATCCAATGGTGGCACCCAGCTATTCCGAGAAACGCTCGTCCCTCGCCCGCGAAATTGGCCTGGGCTCTACGACCCGCGCCTCTGCGTCGCAGGAGCCCTCCCCTGAGGAAGACACCCTTCCTCCGGTAAAGAAGCTTCCCGAGAAACGTCGCGGCCGTCCGGCCCGCGCCTGAGACTAGACCGGCCCTCCCCCGGTGCCGAAGGCTCCGGCCGGGAGGGTCCAGTCCTCTGTCAGAACCGTCTCTAACGGTCGGTCTGCCAGGCAGGCTGCGACCAGGTCGGGCCGCGACCGGGCTTCCTGATAGACCGTCCCTTCGGACGACAGCTGTTCGAGCCCCCCTGTCACGTTTGATCGTGCAGCCGAAGTCCTTTTCATATCTGACCAGTTTCGCAAACCGGTTCGCATCCATCCATTTCAGGGTGGCGAACTGGTCTGCATTGCCGAAGATGCAGAACGCGCAGGACAGGCGCGAAAAGCCGACCTGATAGGGAAAGGCGGGCATCACGCGCCAGCGCTCGAGGATGGCCCAGACTTCGGCCTCGGACCAGGCGTGCACGGGCCGGAAGTGATCGACATGTCGACGCCGCCGCGTCCCGTTTCTCGTGTCAGTCCGTTGGCGTTCGAAGGCCGCATAGCGGGCCCGTGCGGGACTTTCCTCAGCACGCTCGCCTGTGACCATGAGGGTACGTCGGTTCAGGAACCGCTCCTGTCCCCGCAAGGCGCGATCGGCCACATCAACCTTGAGGCTTGCCGAACACCAGCGCACGGAGAGGCTGGCTGAGACCTGGGGAAAGCGCAGGCGTGTACCCTCTGGCCCCTGCCCGCCTGCTGTGATGACCCCGTCAGGGGTTTCGAAGACAACCGGAGCTGTGGGCGCATTGTCCCGCAGCATTTCGCGCTCGAAGTCACCCTCGCGCCAGGGCTGCGACATACGGGCCTGTGGAGGGCCAGTCCATGAAGGACCGCCCTGCCCCATCCACCTCGTGATGCCAGAGCTCGATGCGTTCGGCCGGAGCACCGGCTTCCAGCAGGGCGAGCAGACAGGCCGTGCCGTCCTTGCCTCCCGACACGGCGACAATAATGTGGTCATAGGACGCGAGATCCGGGCTCATGAGGTCCACCGACTGACAGGCGCGCCTGTCCGCACCGAGCGGCACATCAGAGCGTGGGCGATCGGGCGTTCCCGCAATAGCAGCGGCTTTTCGTGGCGACCGTCCCAGGTCAGTCCCTCACAAGGCATCAGAAGCCCCATCTGGACGGCCGCTTCGTCGCGACAGGCGCACACACGCTCATTGCCAGCTGAGCTGCGGCGGCACGGCTCATCCGCAGGTGCGCCGCAGCCCGTGCAGGCAATCGTCAACGCCGGATCACCATCTTCCCAATGCGCGTTGCAGCGGCGGCATGTTGTGGGCTCCTGGGTATCCGTCCAGCGCATAGGCGGCCGGCCACGGGGTGTTGGGACATAGGGGAACTGGTAGCGTTGCATGATGCTCGATCCATCTCTGGTTCTTCAAACATCATCGCGACGGTCAGACAGGC
The DNA here is from genome assembly GCF_058107395.1 of Gluconobacter sp. ESL1110. Classification (NCBI taxonomy): domain Bacteria; kingdom Pseudomonadati; phylum Pseudomonadota; class Alphaproteobacteria; order Acetobacterales; family Acetobacteraceae; genus Gluconobacter; species Gluconobacter sp. ESL1110. The sequence continues at coordinate 125 of NZ_JBYLUK010000009.1, read as the reverse complement.
GACCGTGCTGCAACAGTGCCACGCAGCGGCAGGATCGGCGTCACCCGGACCCACGCACAGGCGGCGCAGCCGGCGAGCATGGGGAGGACAGACGGCGACCCACCTGTTGCAGCACGGGCGGCTGA
>NZ_JBYLUK010000008.1:587500-732073 GCF_058107395.1 Gluconobacter sp. ESL1110 | reverse complement strand
TGGAAGATGATCCGTGGATGCCAATAATTCCCCACGGACGGACAGCGTCGGCAATCAGCAGGCCATCGGCATTCCGGGAGATGAGAACTCTGAGTTTCAAGCGAGGTTCATGAGCGGTTGCCCAGAACCAGAGCGCCGGAGCCAGGGTCAGGGAGCGGTGCCAGAAAGCGACCACCGTTCCCTGATCTGGCTGTAGCAGAAGATCCCGGGAGGCCTTTGAGCCGCTGACCTGCCAGCGTGTGGAACGCAGGCTGGCACCCAGCCAGATACGGATCATGCGCGCAGGCGATATCATGGGCAGTCGGGTAGCATGGTCCGGGCTGGCTCGCAAAACTCTGTGACAGATTGTCAGGCTGCCTGATGGTGAACCTGAAGTCCCGTGAACGTTACGCGGGCTGCGTCCGAGTGGCTCCGCCTATGGAAACCCTGTTCGCCTGCGATGGCTTCAAACCACAGCGCCTGTGTGGTTGCGGCAGAGGGAAGCGAGAAATGGCTCGTTGTCCCGTTAACGGAGATCAACAGCAAACCATTAGGTGTTGTGTGGATGGAATAGCGGACGGTTTGTTGCGGATAGACGGTGCCAACGACGACATTTTGGGTGGAGGCTCCGTTGTTCACAATGGCCAGCACCCTGTCGCCTTCGACTCTGAGTTCGGCAATGGCCCCCTGCTGGGACGTCAGACGCCCAATGGTGATACGGCCGTTCTTTGGGATGCGGTCGATGTACAGGGCGGCTTCCAGATCGGAAGAAGTCTGCTGGAAGTACCAGGCTGAATTTTCGCGCAGGAGGGTCTCGGGGGCAATTGTGCCCCGGACTGGCGGCTGAAGACCATCAGTATGAAGTGTTATGCCGCCCGTTTGCGGGTTGCGGCTATAAAACGGGCTGCTGTAGCCCGAGATCAGCGTGCTGGAAGGAACAAGATGCAGGCTTAGTTGGCCGGACGGTTCCTGAAGAGTGAATGAGGAGATATCCGCTGACAGGCGGTTATCCATGGCCTGAGCAGATGCGCCTGTAACAGCGGCAAGACAGAAAAGCGGAGCGGCTAGGCGGGAAAGCATGGAACGTCCTTTCCGGAGGGCTGTGTGAAACGTCAGATGACGACTTCAACGCAGAACACTCGGAAAGGACGCATGATCTGATGTCAGCGACTCATGAGAACAGTCAGTTTCATATTCTCAAGAATATGACGCGTGACTCCGCCAAGGATCATCTGGCGCAGGCGTGAGTGAGAGTAAGCGCCCATGCTGAGCATGTCTGCGCCAAAATCTTCAGCGCCTTTGAGCAGGCCCGCGCCGACGTCCTTGTTGATGGGGTCGCAGGCCTGCGTTGTAGCGGAAATGCCGTGCATCCGCAGATAACGGACCACATCGTCGCCCGTTGGACCGCGGCGCTGATATTCCTGACAGGTCAGAACCTGTACGGCCTCTGCCGTGTGCGCCCATGGCAGGATACAACGCAGGGCGAGGGACGCCTCAGGCGTGCCATTCCAGGCAATGGCAATGCGGCGGCCAACAGTCTTGGGAACGATTGGCGGCGCAATGACAAGCGGGCGGCCGCTATCAAAAAGAATAGCGTGTAGCGTCTCGGAGGCCCGGGGGTCTGTAGCGGAAATGAGATTCGGCACGAGCGTCATATCCGCCAGACGTGAACGCCATGTCAGGGCGTCATGCTCCGTTCCGTCCAGGACTTCGAGGCTGGCGCTGACGCCTTCGCCAAGAGTCATGCCAATTTTGGAGGCTTCGACGCGGCGGATGCCGTTCTGGTGCACGAAAGTATCGAAGCTGTGACGAATCTTGATGGCGCGACGATGTGCTTCTGTAGCTGCCGCGTCGATCATTTCCGTGACCATGCCGGCAGAAATGCCTTCACCGGCCAGTGTCGCCACTTCGGTCGGATCTGATCCGACAACGACAGCAGAAAGATGCGCGTTGAAACGATGTGCAAAGTCCAGAGCGACCGACATGACGGAGTCAAGGTCGTCGGCCCCGGTGAGGGGGAGAAGGATATTCTTGATTTCGATAAGCATAACGTAAGGCTCCCCACCTATGGAAAAGGATGTTCTGTCTCTTTACGGATAAAGACGCGTGACGTTCCATCCGGATCCATCACGAGTCCATAATGCACGGTCATGGAGGCGGAAAGGGCGGTCCTGCCAGAACTCGATGGCATCTGGACGGACGCGGAAACCGGTCCAGTTGTTCGGGCGCGGAATCGGACCATCGCCATATTTTTCTTCCGCTGCCCTCAGGCGCTTTTCAAACGTGCTGCGATCATCCAAGGGGCGGGACTGGTCAGAGGCAATGGCCCCAAGGCGGGACATGGGCGAGCGGCTGGCGAAATACGCATCCGCCTCTTCTTCACTGACCTGCGTAACCGGTCCTTCGATCCGGATCTGCCGACGCAGGGATTTCCAGTGGAACAGCAGGGCGACATGAGGGTTGGTCAGCAGATCGCGACCCTTGTGGCTCTCTACATTTGTGTAAAAAACAAAACCTTGCTCATCCATGCCCTTAAGCAAAAGCATACGCACAGAGGGACGACCATCGGGTGTCGAGGTTGCAACAGCCATGGCGTTGGGATCATTAGGCTCGGACGCTTCCGCGTCTGACATCCATGTCGCGAACAGTGCGAATGGATCGGCAGTCAGATCGATAAGGGGCTGAGAGGGCATGGAAGTCTCCTGAAGCAGCGGGGACGGCCCCGAAAGGGCAGGACAAGAACCATAGCGGTTCCGCCCGGTTCCCGGAACAGAGCCGATCAATCGACGGTCCCGAATATAGTGTCGCCTACATTATATAGAGGACGAAAGAAGAGATGCCTTGACCTGTCTCATGGGCTGGAAATCCACACTGCGGCTGAAAACTGCCGTCGAAGAGGCATTGAGTGTCGTGTTACTCTTGTTTGCTGGCATCTCTTGTGCGACCACGGCGCTAATACGCCAATGCGATTCAGGAAACCTCCAATGTCTGAAACAGAAGACAACATCCCGGCTCCCGTGACCGGCACCCTCATGAAGGGTAAGCGCGGTGTCATTATGGGCGTTGCGAACAAGCACTCCATCGCCTGGGCGATTGCCAGCGCGTGTGCTGCTCAGGGGGCCGAACTGGCTTTTACCTACCAAGGTGAGGCTCTTGGCAAGCGCGTTCGTCCGCTGGCAGAGAGCGTTGGCTCTGATCTGGTTCTGCCCTGTGACGTCAGCGATGATGCCGCAATCGACGCCACGTTCGATGAGATCGAAAAGGTATGGGGCAAGATTGATTTCGTGCTTCACGCCATCGCTTTTGCTGACAAGCAGTACCTGCGTGGCCGTTACATCGATACGCCGCGTGATGCCTTCCTGCAGGCTATGGATATCTCCTGCTATTCTTTTGTGTCCGTCGCCCGTCGTGCGTCTGCCATGATGAATGCCGGCGGCTCGTTCCTGAGCATGACCTATCTCGGTGCCGAGCGCGTCATGCCGCATTACAACGTCATGGGTGTTGCCAAGGCCGCTCTTGAAGCCTCCGTGCGTTACATGGCGGCTGACCTTGGTCGTGACGATATCCGTGTGAACGGGATCTCCGCAGGCCCGATCATGACGCTGGCGGCCAATGGTATCAGTGACTTCCGCTATATCCTGCGCTGGAACCAGCTCAACGCCCCGATGGAGCGTAACGTGACCCTGAAGGATGTTGGCGGTTCGGGCATGTACCTGCTCTCCGATCTTTCCAGCGGCGTGACGGGCGAAATTCATCATGTGGATTGCGGCTATCACACGGTTGGCATGAAGAACCCGGCCGCTCCGGATATCGCAGCTGTCAGTTCCGGGGACTGACATGTCAGACAACAGCTTCGGGCAACTCTTTCGCGTTACCACCTGGGGTGAGAGCCACGGGCCAGCCATTGGCTGTGTCGTGGATGGCTGCCCGCCCCGCCTGAAGCTGTCCGAAGCGGACATCCAGCCCTGGCTTGACCGTCGTCGGCCGGGGCAGTCCCGCTTTACCACCCAGCGGCGGGAGCCGGATCAGGTCCGGATCCTGTCGGGGGTCTTTGAAGGCCAGACGACTGGCACGCCCATCTCGCTCATGATCGAGAATACCGATCAACGGTCGAAAGATTATGGTGAGATTGCCCAGAGTTATCGTCCGGGCCATGCCGATATTGCTTACGATCTGAAATATGGCATCCGCGATTACCGTGGTGGTGGTCGCTCGTCCGCTCGTGAAACGGCCATGCGTGTTGCGGCCGGTGCCGTGGCCCGTGTGTTGCTGAAAACTCTGATCGGGGAGGGCGTAAAGATTCGCGCGGCCCTGACAGGGATCGGCGATCAGACGATTGATCCGACCCGTTGGGACTGGGACGAAGTGGAGCGAAACCCGCTCTGGTGCCCGGATGCTGCAAGCGTTGGTCCATGGGAAGAGCTGCTCGACTCCATTCGCAAGGATGGATCATCCATTGGGGCGACTGTTGAGGTTGTTGCTGAAGGCCTGCCGCCGGGTCTTGGTGCGCCAGTCTATGGCAAACTGGATGCAGATCTTGCCGGTGCTCTGATGGGCATCAACGGTGTGAAGGGCGTTGAGATCGGTGATGGTTTTGCCGTCGCTGCTCTTCGTGGTGAGCAGAACGCAGACCCGATCGCGCCGGGGCCGCAGTTCGCGTCAAACCATGCGGGCGGCATCCTTGGAGGTATCTCCACAGGGCAACCGATCGTGGCCCGCTTTGCCATCAAGCCAACCAGTTCGATCCTGACGCCGGTGCCCAGCATTAATAGTGCAGGGGATTCGGTGGAGGTTCGCACCAAAGGACGGCACGATCCGTGTATCGGTATTCGTGCCGTGCCGGTGGCGGAAGCCATGATGGCCTGTGTTCTGGCAGACCATCTGTTGCGCAATCATGCGCAGTGCGGCTGGGATAACTGATCCCAGCCTCTCCGCTTTAGTTGGCGAGTTTGGCGTCCAGGGTGATCTCTGTATTGAGAACCTTGGACATCGGGCAGCCGATCTTCGCCTTGTTGGCAGCATCGAGGAAGTCAGATTCCGTCGCGTTCGGAACTACGCCGCGAAGTGTCAGATGGGCCTTCGTAACGGCGAAGCCATCACCAACCTTATCCAGGGAAATTGTCGACTCCGTATCGAGAGAGTCGGCCGTAAAGCCTGCCTCACCTAGAATCAGAGATAGCGCCATTGTGAAGCAGCTCGCATGGGCCGCGCCGAGCAGTTCTTCCGGGTTCGTGCCGGGCTTGTCTTCGAATCGCGTGTTGAAACCATAAGGCTGATCCTGAAGGGCGCCGCTCTGCGTCGAGATGGTGCCTTTGCCTTCCTTGATGGTGCCGCTCCAGTGAGCCGAAGCTTTCTTGTTGATGGTCATGAGACGCTCTCCGCGTGTTGGGGTCGGGGTCTCCAACGTGAGGAGCCGGTCTTCGGTTGCCGTTAAAATCGTTTCCCTCTGTGGTTGTGATGTCACGGTCCGAAAACTGCTTGGGGATGAATGGGAACTCATGGCAGTTTTCTGCGATTGCCCCAATATATAGGGGTGTGGATCATTTTTGCCCCTAGATATGGATGACTCCAAATTCACAGGTCTTTTCATTTTGCAAGCGAAGAGTTCGCTTGCAGTGGGCACGGCGAGTGTGGAATTGGAGGGTCATCAAATCGAAAAAAACAGACCGCCGGAGCAGAGCGCAATGACACTTCATGACGTGACGATGGACACGCCACACACGGCCGACCGACCGCATGACGTGCTACCGCCTGTTGACCATCCTGTTGGTGAGCCTGCTGTTGGGGGTGGGGACGAAACGCCGGATATGTTCGACGATGTCGTCCAGCTTCCCGGTCATCATGCCGTGCGGGTGGATCGTTCACGTGACGCCCTGCTGACGGATTTCGGTAAGGCGACGCTGGACAATCGCTATCTGCTGCCCGGTGAGCATTATCAGGATCTGTTTGCGCGCGTTGCGTCCTATTACGGTGCCGATCAGGGCCATGCCCAGCGCATCTATGACTATATTTCCCGTCACTGGTTCATGCCAGCCACGCCGATCCTGTCCAATGGTGGCACGTCTCGTGGTCTGCCGATCTCCTGCTTCCTGAATGAAGCTGAAGACAGCCTTGAAGGCATTGTTGGTCTCTGGAACGAGAACGTCTGGCTCGCCTCCAAGGGCGGCGGGATTGGGTCCTATTGGGGCAATCTGCGTTCGATTGGTGAGAACATCGGCCGTAACGGCAAGACGTCAGGTGTCATTCCGTTTATCCGCGTAATGGACAGCCTGACACTGGCCATCTCACAGGGCTCCCTGCGTCGTGGTTCTGCGGCCGTATATCTGCCGGTCTGGCATCCTGAAATCGAAGAATTCACGGAAATGCGCCGCCCGACGGGTGGTGATCCGAACCGTAAGGCCCTGAACCTGCATCATGGCGTGCTGGTTACCGATGCCTTCATGCGGGCCGTCGAGGCTGACGAGGAATGGGCTCTGCTCTCCCCGAAGGATCACAGCATTATCCGCAAGGTCTCGGCCCGCGCGCTCTGGATCCGTATCCTGACGGCCCGGATGGAGCAGGGCGAGCCGTACGTCATTTATTCGGACCATGTGAACCGCGCCCGTCCGGAGCATCACAAGCTGGCCGGTCTTGAGGTCAAGACCTCCAATCTCTGCGCAGAAATCACGCTGCCGACCGGGATTGACCATCACGGCAAGAATCGTACGGCTGTCTGCTGCCTGTCTTCCCTGAACTTGGAAACCTGGGACGAGTGGAAAGACGATCCGCAGTTCATCGAGGACGTCATGCTGTTCCTCGACAACGTCCTACAGGACTTTATCGACCGTGCGCCGGATGACATGGCGCGTGCCAAGTATGCTGCTGCTCGTGAGCGGTCTGTTGGTCTCGGTGTGATGGGTTTCCATTCCTTCCTTCAGGCTCGGATGATCCCGTTCGAGAGCGTGATGGCGAAGGTCTGGAACAAGAAGATCTTCCAGCATATCCGCGCCCAGGCCGATGCGGCGTCAAAGAAGCTGGCGGAACTGCGTGGTCCATGCCCGGATGCCGAAGAATACGGCTTCATGGAGCGTTTCTCGCATAAGCTGGCGATTGCTCCGACGGCCTCCATTTCCATCATTACAGGCAATGCCAGCCCGGGCATCGAGCCGATCAGCGCCAACGTTTTCCTTCAGAAGACGCTGTCCGGCTCGTTCTCGGTCCGTAACCGTCATCTGACCACGATTCTTGAAGAGCGCGGCCAGAACACGGACAAAGTCTGGTCTGACATCACCCTGAGCAAAGGCTCTGTTCAGCATCTGGACTTCCTGACGCAGGACGAAAAGGACGTCTTCAAGACGGCGTTCGAACTGGATCAGCGCTGGGTTGTCGAACACGCTGCTGACCGTGCGCCGTTCATCTGTCAGGCACAGTCGGTCAATCTCTTCCTGCCCGCAGATGTGCATAAGCGCGACCTACACCAGATCCACTTCCAGGCGTGGAAGAAAGGCCTGAAGTCTCTGTATTACTGCCGTTCCCTGTCGGTGCAGCGTGCTGATGCGGTCTCCACGCTGGCCGTGAAGAGCGATATTCTGGAAGACGAGAAGTATGAAGCCACGGCACAGGCTGCTCCGCGCGGCAAGATGAGCAGTGGTGATTACGAAGAATGCCTCGCCTGTCAGTAAGGTCAGTCGACACAGTCTGCTGAAAAATCCCAGTTCCTCATTCGAGGGCTGGGATTTTTTTGTGCAGGGCGTTTCAGGTCCGGTGAGTGCGGCGGCGGAACCCCATGATCAGCAGGATCATCCCCAACGCTGTGGCGATCCATGCCAAGGTTGCTCCGGGAGGGGCAAAATGGAAGTGGATCTGGCTGTTACCAGCAGGGAGAGGGATACGCTCAAACAACCCATCCCATGTTCCTGGAATGATGGAAGTCCCGTTTATGTCTGCTTTCCAGCCTGGCAGCATGATTTCCCGGCGGATTAGATGAGTAGGTTTCTCGCATTGTGCAGAAAGAGTCTCCCGGTCCAGCGGCGTTAAAGCGCAAGGCGCTTCAGTCTCGAAATAGGGAGCCGGGTTCTTTAGTCGGACCAGGTCTCCGGCGGCTGTCTGTAAAACGGGTATCATGGTTTCGCGCACTGCTTCTGTTTCGAAACGAATGCGTGGCCAGGCGATCTGATCTTTCACAGTGGACCAGATCATCACGCCTGTAGTTGCGTTCTTGAGACTCAATGTCAGGGTCCGGGCATCGGGCGGGATCATTCTGTCCAGCTCAATCGCTGCTAGACCGTTATCCTTTGCCTGTTTCAATGCAGCTTGACCCGTAGCGCATTCCTGATCGGAACAGATGGACAGGGCGAGAAAGCCGTCTGAATGACCGCTGTAGGTTCCCAACTGGAGGAGGGCCAGTTTGCTGGAAGGCTTTTCCCAGGAGGAAATGTCAATTCTGACGTCTGACGATGTTGGAATCAGGGGAAATCCACCAAGCTGACGATCTTTTAGAGAAAAGGGTGTGATGCTGGGCAGACCCTGCCCCGGCATGACCAGAAGGGCCGAGACGCCAAGCTTGGAAAATAGATCCGGACGGTTTGCCAGAAAAGTTTCCAGAAAGGCATCCCCGCTTTCGGTAAATGGGTAGGACCCATTGAAGGTTACGGAATCGACCTTGGAACCGAAATCCTGTCTCAGTCGCTGGATCCATGCTTTTGGCGTCGGGATGGCATTATGGTTGATGGAGGCGATGCCAAGATATGCACCATAATTTGGTTCGACCGGACCTATAGTGACGAAACGTTGAAGTCCGGTTTCTGCTCGAAGGGCGGTGATGAGGGATTGATCGGGACGGGGGGCTTCCGGGTAGGCGCTGAGAAGAGGAAAACCGAACAGGGCAAGGCTTTCACAAAGGGCCATAAGTCCCAAGGCCATCGGAGGCTTTCTGCACCAGAAGAGCGCCAGAGCGGCAATGAGGCAAAGTAGCCCGAAAATCAACGAGCTTGTTGCATACATATGGGAGGGTAAGGGCGGAGCGGAAAAAGAACGAAGTCGTTCCAGTGCCGAACGGTCCAGAAGATACGCCACTATAACCAGGGCACTGAGTGTAAAAGCGGAGAGCACAAGCGCATTGCGCCGCCATATGCCCCGAAACATGTCATCCAGCGTAAAAGCCGCCAGCAGGATCAAACAGCTTTCTACCATGGGTTCGCACAGGCGGTAGAAAACCGTGTGTCCCACCCCTGGAATCAGATCCACAAGCTGGGTCAGAAAGGGAACGCCAGCCTGTTTGCTAACGACAGCGATGATGATGCCAAGTAGCAGGAAGCGCAGTGCACGTTCTTTCTTCCCCCCTGTTGCACACAGGGCCAGAAATGGAACAACAAGACCGCAATATCCCCCCAAGGCATACCATGCATCCAGTTCCGCCCCATAAAATATGGGGCCGTTGATGTAAGGGAAGAGCAGCATGGCCCATGTCTGATGAGGGAGCGCATCATCATTGATCCCGGCATGAAAGCCAACATCGGCATGAGGCAGAAAAGTCAGGAAAGCCAGAAGCTGTGGAGCAGCAATCAGGCCCGCCGTGATGCCGCCAAGGGTAATATGCAGGGCAAAGCGTAACTTGCCTGAGCCCGTCTGGAAAAAGCGGAGAACCGCCTGCCCAAGAGCGATCAGTCCAAGAAGAAAAGCCGTTTCCGGAAATCCCGCCAGAAGAAGATAGGCCAGCCCCAGAGCCAGCCAGCCCCAGTTTCCCGTGCGGGCGCGTTCTACCCCATAAAGCGCGAGTGGCAGAAAGGCGATTGGCTCGGAGGGGCCGTCTGAAGCCCAGGCGTAAGTTCCATTGAAGGCATAGAGAAGTGCGCCGATCAGGGCAGCGCGTGCATCAAGGCGAAGTTGTTTCAGGAGGGCATATGTTGAAAGTCCGGCGATGATCTGAAGCGTGCACTTCATCATCAGTAAGCCGTTCGGAAGGCCCAGAAACAGCACGAAAGGAAGAAAAAACGCGGCGGGTTGGTATTCGCCGGCCAGCGGCATGCCAACCCCGCTATAGGGATTCCACCAGGGGATAATACCATGCGCCCAGTCCCGTGCGACCAGTCGCCCAAGGGCTTCCACAAAAACCCCGGCGCACCCGTCAATCCAACCAGGGTTGCCCGGAATGAGCGCTTTGGAAGCTGCCGCGGCATTCGAGACCATCAAGGACGTCGTCATCATTGGATCGGTAGAAAAAAATCCGAGCCATTCGGGCAGATAGACGCAGATGGGCAGAAGGACGAGCGCGAGAAGATGGGAGCGCGGCCAGAAGCAGCGCGGTTTCTGGGACATAGAGGCTCCGCCTGGAGGGTTGCACTTCTTGCATAACCTTCGTGTTTTCGTCCCACAAGAGAATGGAATGTCGACTGATGCTCCGTCGGACGTTATGATCCCTCCAAGAATGATTCTGGATGACCGGGGTTGAGCAGAGCTGCGCCCGGATCATGGTCTCCGGACTGTCTAAGGTATTGAAAAACACGGATTTCCATGTATTCGTCTTCCTGTGAGGGAAGGCGAGTGGTCACAGGGGGGAACGTGTCTTTGAGGAAAGTAAGGTCATGAGCAACCCGACCCCGACTGCTGGTGAAACGCCAGCACCCGAGCACTATGACCTGATGACCGCGAACCCGGTTTACAAACCGTTTCGCTATCCTTGGGCTTATGATGCATGGCTGACCCAGCAGCGTGTTCACTGGCTGCCGGAAGAAGTTCCGCTGGCTGATGACGTGAAGGACTGGCACCGCACGCTGACGGAAGCCGAACGCCATCTCGTGACGCAGATTTTCCGCTTCTTCACCCAGTCGGACGTGGAAGTGAACTCAGCGTACATGAAGTACTACAGCCAGGTCTTCAAACCGACCGAAGTGCTGATGATGCTGTCGTCCTTTTCGAACATCGAGACGGTTCACATAGCGGCCTACTCGCATCTTCTCGATACGATCGGGATGCCGGAAACAGAGTATTCCGCGTTCCTGAAGTACAAGGAGATGAAGGACAAGTATGATTTCATGCAGTCCTTCAACATCGCGAACAAGCGCGAAATCGCCAAGACCATGGCGGCTTTCGGTGCGTTCATGGAAGGGCTTCAGCTTTTCGCTTCCTTCGCGATCCTGCTGAACTTCCCGCGCTTCAACAAGCTGAAGGGTATGGGGCAGATCGTGTCCTGGTCGGTGCGTGATGAAACGCTGCACTGCCTGTCCATGATCCGCCTGTTCCGTACGTTCATTCGTGAAAATCCGGAACTGTGGACGGAAGATTTCCGCGAGGAACTGACCCAGATCTGCAAGACGACCGTTGAGCACGAAGATGCGTTCATTGATCTGTGCTTCGAAATGGGGCCAGTCGAAGGTATGACGCCAGCGGACGTGAAAACGTATATCCGGTTCATCGCAGACCGTCGTTTGACACAGCTTGGTCTGGACCCTGTTTATGGCGTGGAAGAAAACCCGCTGCCATGGATCGACGACATGCTGAACGCTGTTGAGCATGCCAACTTCTTTGAGAACCGCTCTACCGAATATTCCCGGGCCTCTACATCTGGTACATGGGAAGAAGCTTTCGAAGGAAGCGTCTTCGAGTAATTCACCTGGGGGAGGCCAGCTTCAGGGTAGAGCTTCCCCCAGTCTCAAGACCCGTTCGGCCGCAGCGGTAAAGCGGCCATCTTCTTCATGCAGGATCAGTCCGGGCTTCAAGCGGAAAATACTCTTTCCGCCATGGATAGCCTGAACCAGCACCAGTTTCGCCTCCCGTCCCTGTTTGGGCCAGAAGGGGTAGAGCTGGATTGAGCCACACCCATTTTCCAGAAGTGTCTGACAGGCTCTGTCTGCGATTGCCGTGGATATGATGAACGTCAGTGTCCCGCCGGGGAGAACCCAGCGGCTCAGGGCTGAAATCCAAGCCTGTGGGTCGCTGTTTGCTGTGCTGAGGGCAAGGCGTCGTCGTTCGTCCGGGGACGGGGTGCCGTGGGCACTGTGCCAAGGAGGATTGGCCATCACATGATGGAAGCGGCCATTGGCTGTGGGAGCTTTTGCCCGCAGGGAGGATGGAATGTCTGGCAGAACGGCCTGAACGACAGACAGCTGTGTTCGCGAGTCTGGAAAGGGATTGTTCAGGAAATTGTGAGCAGCGAGTTCCACCGTGTCGCCATCTGCCTCAAGGCCAATGCCGCTGACACCCGCTACACGAGCTGCAAGGCAGAGTAATCCGGCTCCAGCGCCGCAGCCCGCTTCAAGGACGGTCTCACCTCCTCTTGCAGGAATGGCCGCCGCCATCAGGACAGGTTCCAGCCCAGTGCGATATCCCTGCCGGAACTGCGTGTAGCGGAGTCGTCCGTCCAGTAATGTTCCGGTCCTTTCTTTTTCAGAAGGGGCGGAAGTGCTGGTCAGGGAGGTCTTAAGGGGCTGCAATGGGTTGACCGCCTTCCTGCTGCCGCTCATATGGTCATTCCAACCTGTCGTCCGGCGTGAACATGGCCCGGTCGCTTTTCCATACAGGAAGAACGAACGGGACTGCGCCATATCATATCGTGCCTGCATGGTCCTGGGCAGTCCCGGGGCGTTATGCAGGAACTGGAGTAAAGACCCTTGGATTCTGCCGCACCGGATGCCGCCGTAACCGTTGATAAAGCTGTGGTTCAGGGTGCGGGGGGCGAGAGCGCGCTATCGGCACTTTCTGCCTACCTTGAAGAGGATATGCTGGCCTGTAATCGCGCGATCATCGCTCGGATGGAGAGCCCGGTTCCCCTGATCCCGCAGCTTGGCGCCCATCTTGTCGCCGCCGGAGGCAAGCGCCTTCGTCCGTTGCTGACGTTGGCCTCTGCACGTCTCTGCGGTTATCAGCCGGGACCGGATCATCAGCGTCATGTCGGTCTTGCAGCCTGTGTTGAGTTTATTCACACCGCGACCCTGCTGCATGATGACGTCGTGGATGAAAGCACGTTGCGTCGCGGACTGGCCTCCGCCAATGCCGTGTTCGGCAACAAGGCATCCGTGCTGGTTGGGGATTTTCTGTTCGCCCGCTCGTTCCAGCTTATGACGGCAGACGGCTCCCTCAAGGTCATGGCGATCCTGTCAGATGCATCTGCGACAATTGCTGAGGGTGAAGTCCTTCAGATGGTTGTGCAGAATGATCTCACGACGCCTGTTGAACGGTATCTCGAAGTCATTCACGGCAAAACCGCTGCGCTGTTTGCGGCTGCCTGCCGCGTCGGTGCTGTTGTGGCCGAACGCCCGGATGCCGAAGAGGATGCTCTGGAACAGTTCGGCACCAATCTGGGCATGGCGTTCCAGCTTGTTGATGACGCCCTTGATTATGCCGCAGACCAGCAGGTTCTGGGCAAGACCGTTGGCGATGACATGCGGGAAGGCAAGATTACTCTCCCGGTCCTAGCCGCCTACGAGGCTGGCTCACCGGAAGACAGGCTTTTCTGGGAGCGCGTCATTGGAGAAGGCGAGCAGACGGAAGCTGATCTGCCTCACGCTCTGGAACTGATTGCAAAGACGGGTGCGATCAACACGACAATCGCCCGGGCGCAGGTCTACGCGGATGCGGCTGTTGAAGCCCTGTCCATTTTCCCGGATAGCGAACTGCGTCGCCTTCTGATCGAGACGGTTCAGTTCACGGTGAACCGGGCGCGCTAAAAAACCTGTTCTGCGTCAGTCCGCTCAGGGCTGACGCAGACTTTGCTCTCAGACCGTTAGTGCGAGCGGGCTGAAAAGAGACCATTCCGAAAAACCTAAGCGGCTTACGGCGATTTCCAGACGTGGCGCATTGAATGGTACGCTTGTCATGAAAAGACGGGGCGGTGCTGTGACTTTATCTGTTGCGATTGGGGTGAGGGTCTCAAGAACAATGCGAACCTGTCGGGCGACGGCTGGTGCCGGGTCGAGCCAGTTCAGATTTGGGCGTGCAAGGCGCTGAAAAGCGGGCATCAGAAACGTGTAATGCGTGCAGCCAAGTCCGACCGTATCGATGGTCTCGCCATGAGGCTGCTCGAACAGGCAGGTCAGTTCGCGTTCGACGTCTGTATCCGGAATGTCATCGCCCAGAAAGGCGCGTTCGGCCAGATCAGCCAGTCCACGTGCACCATGAGTGATGAGACGGCAATCTGAAGCAAACTGGCGATGCAGTTCCAGAACGTAGGGGCGCCGGGCTGTTGCTGACGTGGAGAGCAGACCAACGGTCCGGGTTTTGGAAACACGCCCGGCCCAGCGGATGGGGGGGACACATCCCACAACAGGGATGGAAAGACGTTCCCGCAGTGCTGGCAGGGCAATAGTGCTTGCCGTATTGCAGGCGATCACCAGAACGTCTGGCTGAACGTCACGACAGGCTGCTTCGAGTAGGCTGACGATGCGGCCGGTCAGAAGATCATCAGGCTGCTCGCCATACGGAAACAGCGCGGTATCAGCCAGATAGTCGATCGTGAGGTTTGGAAGGGTATCGCGCAGAGCCTGCACGACACCCATTCCTCCAATCCCCGAATCAAAGGCAAGGCATCGATACGAAGGGGCAGGTGAGCCCACTGGTGTCAGCCTTCCGCTTTGGCCTTGAGTGCCAGCGCTTCTTCGGCGCTGCCAACACCGCCATGCTTGCGGGACCAGCCACAGGGATCTTCAAGGAAACGGCGAACCTCGGCGCTGTCTTTTTCGGAGAAGTAATCGCCGCCTGCACAGGCTTCGAGAACGTCCCACCAGGTGCACAGGGCGTGCAGGGAGATGTCCATGTCTGCCAGCGTTTTATGCGCGCCGGGGAATACGCCGTAGAAGAACACGACGAAGGTGTGGTTCACGATGGCGCCTGCATCGCGCAGGGCATTGGCGAATCGGATTTTGGATGCGCCGTCTGTCGTCAGGTCTTCGACCAGCAGGGTGCGCATGCCATCGGGTACATCACCTTCGATCTGTGCATTGCGGCCAAAGCCTTTCGGCTTTTTGCGGACGTAAGCCATCGGCGTCATCATGCGGTCTGCAATCCATGCAGCGAACGGAATACCGGCTGTTTCGCCACCGACGACCGCATCGATGCTTTCATAACCGATGTGACGGCCGATTTTCTCAACGGCCAGTTCCATGATCTTCGTGCGCGCACGTGGGAAGAAGATGATCTTGCGGCAATCGATATAGACCGGAGACTTCCAGCCTGACGTCAGGGTGTAAGGCTCTTCCGGGCGGAAGTTGACGGCTTTAATCTCAAGAAGGATGCGGGCCGTGGTCAGGGCTGCGTCCCGATCCCACTGTGTGCGGCCTGCGATCGGGCTATCTCCGTGCTGTGTCATGCTGCTCTCCACTGACGTCGTTTTCTGTGGTTTACCGGCCACAAGGCGTGAAGGGTAGTGCCAAATTCGCCCGCACTTGTTGCTGTCATAGGGGGAGCCAATCTATGCTTGCGGAGTCAGGTCTCTCCCCCTAAGGAGTAAGACCGTTTTTCCTCTTCTGAAGCAGGATCAAAAGTGAGCATCGAAACCAGCCGGATTGGCCGGAAATGCGAACGTGCCGTCGTAACAGCCTATCAGGAACTGCGTGAGGTCGGTCAGCCGGACATGCAGGCTTTTGCCGCATGCACCACGCTTTACCGTATCCATCACCCTGAGTCGTCCATCACGGAAGCACGCCGCCTTGTTGCGGAATGGATTGACCATCACGTCGTTCGCAAGGCCGAGGGCCAGACCCCCGGCTGTGATTGCTGATCAGACGATCTGAAAGGGCGGGGGCTTTTCAGCCCCGTTCGCTCATAGGGACAAAGTCCCGCTTCGCTTCCCCAACGTAAAGCTGCCGTGGACGTGTGATCCGTCCAGCAGGATCCTCAATCATTTCTTTCCACTGGCTGACCCAGCCAACGGTGCGCGCAACAGCGAACAGCACGGTAAACATGCTCGTCGGGATACCGAGGGCTTTGAGGATCAGGCCGGAATAGAAATCCACGTTTGGGTAGAGCTTGCGGCTAACGAAATAATCATCATCCGTCGCGACACGCTCAAGCTCCTTGGCCAGATCCAGCAGCGGATCATGCTCCAGGCCCAGCTCGGAAATCACTTCATGGCAGGTGGCCTGAAGAATTTTCGCCCGGGGATCAAAGTTTTTGTACACGCGATGACCGAAGCCCATCAGGCGTACACCGGAATTGCGGTCCTTCACCTTCTCAAGGAACGCCGGAATACCATCGCGGGTACCGATGGATTCCAGCATATTCAGGGCTGCTTCATTCGCACCGCCATGAGCGGGCCCCCATAGGGCCGCAATGCCTGCTGAAATACAGGCATAGGGATTGGCGCCCGTTGAGCCGACAAGACGGACCGTTGTGGTTGAGGCGTTCTGTTCATGATCTGCATGGAGAAGCAGAATACGATCCATTGCGCGGGCTAGAACCGGATTGACGCGATAATGATTACCGGGTCTTGCGAACAGCATGTGCAGGAAGTTCTCGGAGAAGGACATTTCTTCATCTGGATAAATAAACGGTTCTCCGATGGAATATTTATAGGCCCAGGCTGCGATGGTCGGCACCTTTGCAATCAGGCGGCGTGCTGAAAGATCCCGGTCTTTGGCCTGAGAGATGTCCAGACCATCGTGATAAAATGCGGAGAGTGCCCCCACCGTGCCGCAGAGAATGGCCATGGGATGAGCATCACGACGAAACCCGTTAAAGAAATTGCGGATCTGTTCGTTCAGCAGCCGATGTGTATTCATATCGGCCTGAAAAGCTTGATATTGCGGCGTTGTGGGAAGCTGTCCGTAGAGCAGCAGATAGGCCGTTTCGGTGAAGCTTGCATTCAGGGCAAGGTCTTCAATCGGATACCCACGATGCAGCAGCGTTCCTTCATCTCCGTCGATGAAGGTAATTTCGCTGGTGCAGGTTGCTGTCCCCACCAGACCCGGATCAAAGGAAAAGACCCCAAGCTTTTGGGCGGCGCCGCGCAGATCCACAACGTCCGGACCCATAGTCCCCTTCAGAAGAGGAGCCTGCATGGAGGCTTCACCGGCTTGAAGGGTAGCGGTTTCGGGCTTGGGATCGTGCATGAAAGGAGAGCCTGCCTGACAGGGTTACGGGAAGGCGCCAAGTTTAGGGTGTAGGAGTTTTCCCTGTCCAGAGACACCGATTGGGAGAGTGCTCCTGAACAGCGTCTATGTCTGGAGCGGTGTTGACCCGTCAGGGTGTCAGAACGTGGAGAGCCTGTACGGTAGAGGGCCGGATGTTGATCCAGTCTTCCTGTGTCTGGAAGACTGTCAGCATTGCGGGGGGATACCCGTGTCTCAGGGCTGCAAAGGCGTCATTTTGCACGGCTGTGCCGGCCAGATTGTAAGCCAGTGCACCAATGGCCGGATTATGCCCGATCAGAAGCAGCGTTTGAACATGATCTGAAATGCCGTGGATAAAGCCGTAAAGCGTATTGAGATCTGCGCCATAAAGGCTGTTCTCAAGTTCTGGCGTTACGGTTCCCGGCAGAGCGGAAAGAACGCCTGCAGCCGTTTCCCGTGTCCGCCGTGCGGGGCTGCAGAGAAGCTGCAAGGGCTGTGGCAAAGCCAGTTGGGCCAGCTTCTGACCGATCTTTACGGCCTGTTGGCGGCCGGTTTCGGTTAACGGGCGTTCGATATCGCCCGCTCCGGAATAGAGATGTGGGCCTGCTTCAGCGTGACGAAGCACAAGAAGCAAACGGGTCGTCATTCGTGAGAACCATTCGCCTGAGCGGCAATAGCCTCATGATGCCGAATAACTTCACGGATGACGAAGGCCAGAAATTTCTCGGCAAAGTCCGGGTCCAAATGCGCATCCCGCGCAAGCTGGCGCAGACGTTCGATCTGACGGGCCTCACGATTGGGATCTGCGGCGGGAAGGCTGGAACGTGCCTTCAGTTCGCCAACCGCCTTGGTGCACCGGAACCGTTCTGCCAGCATATGAATCAGGGCGGCGTCGATATTGTCGATACTGGCACGCAGGCGTTCAAGTTCTGCGAGGGCGGAAGAGCTGTCAGAAGTCATTAATGTCAATCCATGCAAGGTGGCCGCCTTTTCCAGCACCCAGATCCGTAAAGACAGCCGTGCCGCCAAGTCTCCCCATCCGGCGCCAGGGGCGTCCGTCAGTTGAGCGGCGGTCATGGCCGACATAAACCGTCATTCCCTCGGGAATACGGTTGATCCAGGTCAGGCGGCGTTCAGGATACCCATCCGGCTGCATGCGGCCGGTGGTTTCGCCAAACAGGGCGCGGGAGAGAGGGGCGGACATTTCACCCAAGCCCGGAACAGGAGGCTCGGAAAGCATGGCGGTATGAAAGCCGCCATGAACGAACAGCGCCCGCCCCAGTCTGAGCCATGTTGGTGCAGCAGCAATCGCTTCATGGGCACGCTGCTGAAGCCCTTCATATTCCGGCAGGGAAAACTGCCGGAGCGTTTCTTCAAGGGGGGGATCACGCCTCAGGCGACGTCCTTCGAAAGCGCGCCCCAGTTTGCGATCATGATTGCCAAGAATGAAAAGCCCGCGATGTGTTTCTAGAAGATCGAGCATCAGCTCCATCACGCCGGCACTGTCTGGCCCGTGATCTACGAGGTCCCCAAGTTGTATGACGAAGCGATCGGTGGCGGTTGCATGCCGGAAAGCATTCAGATCGCCATGCACGTCTCCCACCACACGAACACCGTGTTCACGGATTCGCGTCATGATCGGGGCGGGGAGAGGTGGTTCGACGAAAATGGGCTCGGTCTTTCAAGGCGTTTTGTCTATCAAAAGGCTTCAACGCCTTAACGTCAATTTTCGATTGAAGAAAAAAGACGTCAGCCTTCGACGAGAGCCGCTGCGCGCCCCAGATCAACCGACAGAACCCGGCTTACACCACGCTCCTGCATTGTGACACCATAGAGCCTGTCCATATGAGCCATGGTGAGTTGATGATGGGTCACGACAAGGAAGCGCGTGCCCGCTTCCTTGGTCATATCCGCCAGAAGAGAACAGAAGCGCTCGACATTGGCGTCGTCCAGCGGCGCATCCACTTCATCCAATACGCAGATTGGCGCCGGGTTACAGCGGAATGTCGCAAAGATGAGGGACAAAGCCGTCAGAGCCTGTTCGCCACCGGACAGCAGGGACAGGGTGGAAAGCTTTTTCCCCGGTGGTTGGGCAAAGATTTCCAGCCCGGCTTCCAGCGGATCATCACTGCCGACCATACCCAGATGCGCACGCCCCCCCCCGAACATCCGGGAGAACAGCGACTGGAAATGTCGGTCCACTTCCGTGAAGACGGCCAGAAGCCTCTCGCGTCCCTCACGGTTGATGGTTCCAATACCGCCGCGCAGCCGGTTGATGGCCGCCGTCAGTTCTTCATGCTCGCGGGCGATGGTTTCGGCAGTCTGCTTGGCTTCCTGATACTCTGTTTCGGCGCGTAAATTGACGGCCCCGAGATCATCTCGTTCCCGAGTGAGACGTGAGAGCCTGCGACGGGTGGATGTTTCGGCCTGCTCGGACAGATCAGAAGGATAAACACCTCCTTCTGGCGGGTCGCTTTCCGTCAACAACCGCTCACGTGCTGCTACGGCCTGTTCGGCTCGTTCCGTATGGCGAGCAATGGCTTCACGAGCGGATGACAGCGCCAGATCAGCCTCCCGACGACGTTCTTGCGCGGCCTGACCAGCCTGGTCAGTGGCCTCGTCTCTGGCGCGGGCTTCATCATAGGCTGCCTGAGCCTTTTCGAGATCCAGATCCTGCTGCTTTAGCGCGGCTTCGAGGCGTATCGGATTATGGGCCGCCTTGTTCCACGCGTTTTCCAGAGTGTTGCGGCGCTCTTCCAATTCCGCATGGGATTGAATAGCCTGAGAAATCTGTCCATCAAGATCGGATAGTCGTCCTCTGAGCGCCGCGATACTTCCGTTCAGGCGCATGTCTTCAAGCGCGAGGTGAGACAGGGTTTCCCGGACCGTCTGAAGTGCTTTCCGGGTTTCTTCCAGCTCCGCAGTGCCGTCCAGCACGTTTTGTTCCAGAAGCGCAGGGTCCGGACGCTCTGCAATGGCAGCGTCCTGCGTCTGATGGTCCTTTGTGAGCTTCTCGACGAGCGCTTTGAGTTCTGCCGCGCGTGGAGCAAGCGCTGTGCGTCGGGCGAGGGCTGCTGTGGCAGACTGGTCAAGGGTTTGCAATTCGGCAGAGAGACGATCTGCCTTCTGGCGAAGGTCGCTCATGGTCTTGCTCGCGGCTTCAAGTTTCTGCCGGGCGTCCTGATGCTGCTGACGGGCTACGGCTTCACGGCGCTCCAGATCTGGAAGATCCGGCCGGTCTGTGGCGGTTGTTGTGGCTTCAAGTTCAGTTTGAAGAGCATCAATATCCCGCTCCAGCCTTTTCAGGGCCTCTTCCAGTTCCTGAAGGCGTGTCTGCGCTGTCTCATGACGCAGAACGGCCTGATCCAACGTACGATCAGCTTGTTCGGCCTCTGTCCGGGCTGTCTGAAGATCCCGTGTCAATGCCGTGAGAGCCGTTCGAGCGCCCTCCACGACCTGAGCTGCCTGCTCGGCCCTGTCGGTCAGGGCCGCCGGGGAAGGGTGGGCGTCATAATCGACAGATGCTTTGTCCGCGTCCGAGCGTGCGCTTTTCGCAGTGGCTTCTGCGTCTGACAAGCGACGTTCTGCTTCTTCCCAACGACTTTTTGCCAGCGCGGCCTGCTGTTCGCGTCCTGAAAACTGGGAGCGGGCTTTGCTCAGTTCAGGTTCCAGTCCCGCACGCTCCGATCGAAGACGCTGCAAGGTCTGTTCCGCCCCAATCCGTCTGCGCTGGGCCTCCTGAAAAGCATTTTGTGCGGCCGGAAGATCTTTTTCCTTCTCCGTAAGAAGGGCGCGGGCCTGTGTTAGGCGCTGTCTCTGCTCCAGACGGGCGGCTCCGGCATCAGGTGCGTCTCCAGAGCGAATGAAACCGTCCCATCGCCACAGAGCGCCATTCCGGCAGACAAGCGCCTGACCGGGTTGAAGATGCGTTTGAAGAGCGGCCCCTTTGCCGGGATCATCCAGTAGGAAAACGGCGTCCAGGCAGCGTTTCACAGCGTCTGGCACCGCAACCAGAGACGAGAGAGGCGGGCAGGAATCAATCTGTGGGGTGGCTAACGCTGTGAGAGCAAGCCACCGACGGTCAGCGGCCACGGTCGTGGGCGCGAGAGAAGCATCCAGTCCATCTGCCAGTGCCGCAGCAACGGCCCGTGCCAGATCAGCAGGAATATCCAGTCTGTCTTCCAACGGGTCCGGCTGCGCGGCGACGGCTGCGAGTGTCTGTTCCAGCCCTTCACATTCCGAACGAAGGCGCAGGATCGTGCTTTCTGTACGGGTCAGAGCCTCGCGGGTAGAGCTCTCCGCTTCGGACGCAGAAGAAAGGGCTGACTCGGCTTCGGAAAGAGCGCTCTGAATGGCATGCAGTCTCGTTTCCAGATCCGTAACAGCTTTTTGGAGGGCTGCTACCTCAGTGTCCGGCACGAGACTTTTCCCGGCAGTATCCCGTTCCCGAAGAGCCGTTTCTGCGCGCTGGGCGGCCTGAGTGGCGGTGTGCTGGGCATTGTCTTTCGCACGGAGCAGGCCCTTATGACGCTGGACGCCTTCTTCGGCCTTGGCGCGCGCTTCAAGCCACGCCGCATTGGCCTCATCCAGAGCCTGCCGCGCTGCGCGTTCCCGCGCGGAAATATCTTCCAATGCCTGCAGGGTTTTTTCCCGCTGAGCCTGAAGCTCGGCGCGCTGTGTATCCGTCAGGAGAGCGGTGGCCGTCTGGGCATGAGCGGTGCGGTCCTGAGACAGACGGTCTGTTGCGGCCTGAAGGCGGCGCTTCAGATCCGCCTCGGTCTTTTCCAGAACCGTCAGCCGTTGCCGTCCGTCTTCGAGGGTGTGGCTCTGCAACTCCATTGCCAGACGCGCATCCTGAAGCGTGGCAAGAGCCGCAGCTTCGAGCTGTCTGGCGTCCTCAGCCTCACTGATGATGACCTCAACCTGCTGGCGCAGGCTTTCCAGGGCGTCATCGTCAGGTCGGTCTTTTTCCAGCGCAGTCAGTTCTGCTTCAAGGGCCTGAAGAGCACCTGTTTCAGCGTCAAGCCGCGTTGTTAGAGCATCCAGAGTGCTTTTCAGACCGTCACGACGGATTGCTTCTGCATCCCGCAGACGGACCGCTTCTTCCAGAGACGCTGCCTGAGTTCGCTCAAGTGCTGCGAGCCGGTTCTGCTCTTCGGTGGCTTGAGCGCGCTGTTCAGGAAGCTGGGCGTGTTCCTTCTCCTGCGCTTCCAGATCAGCAAGAGCGGCGGTCTGGGCGGCTCGATCCTGTACGAGCCGTTCCGTGCTTCGGGTGAAATCTGCTTCGGCCTGCTGGAAGCGTGCCAGTGCTTCGGCTTCTGCTTCCCGTGCACGCGTGACGTCCACGCGTGCCGTTTCGGACTGGACTTTCAGGCGCTCCAGAGCACTGCGGAGGCGGTCTGTTTCTTCTCGGGCCTGTGGGGTGGCCTTGCGGGCTTCGAACTCGGCAATGGTTGCGTGTTCGGCTTCCTGCTCGGCTTTGCGGAGGGCCTCTCGGGCTTTGGCCAGATCATCTTTGCTGCGTTGTACGGCGAGATTGGCGCGGGCGTGCAGGAGGGCATGCAGCTGAACCTCGGCTTCCCGCAGCTTTTCAGAGATCTCACGATATTTCCGCGCCTGAACGGTCTGTTCTTCGAGGCTTCCGAGCCGCTCTTCGATTTGAAGGCGCAGGTCTTCTGCTCGGGAAAGATTGGTTTCGGTCTGACGGAGTTTCAGTTCCGCGTCATGACGGCGGGCATGAAGCCCTGTGATGCCAGCGGCCTCTTCCAGCAGAAGGCGGCGTTCTTCCGGCTTGGCCGCGATAAGCTGACCGACACGGTTCTGGCTGACGATGGCAGAGCTTCGGGCGCCGGACGCCAGATCGGCAAAAAGCGTCTGTACATCACGCGCACGCATGACACGGCCATTGATGCGGTATTCGCTGCCGGAACCGCGCTCGGCACGACGCGTGATTTCAAGATCTTCAGCATCCTGAAACGGAGCGGGAGCAAGACCCTTGGCGCCGGTCAGATGAAGCGTGACCTGAGCGATGTTCCGGGCCGAACGTGCGCCTGTCCCGGCAAAGATCAGATCGTCCAGCTCGCCGCCCCGGAGAGCGCGGGCGGAGGTCTCACCCATGGCCCAGCGCAGGCCTTCGACGACATTGGATTTGCCGCAGCCATTTGGACCGATAATGCCTGTCAGGCCCGGAAGAATGTCAACGCGCACCTCATCGGCGAAGCTTTTGAAGCCGCCGATCGTCAGGCGGCTGATCGTCGTGGTGTGCGTTGACATCGGTGTTTATGAAACGCCCTGAAAGAGATCAGGACGCCTTGGCGACCAGATCGGCAAACTTCTCGTAGGTTTCCGGGTCCTGATCGTAGTGCGTGTTGTTGAAGCGGAAATAAGGCGTGCCCTGGATGCTGTATGTCTCCGCATCCTTTTGCACCTGATTGTACATGGCCTGCATGAATGCCGTGTCTTCGCTGATGCTCTTGAACTGAGCAGCGGAGACACCCGCCAGAGCCGACATCTGCTGCAGGCGCTGCATCGGGTCACCGCCGGAAGCAAAAGCCCACTGCATCTGGCTGGAGAGCAGCGCACCAATGAAGGGAACGTAACGGTCTTCGGGTAGGGAGCGGGCCACCATGGCAGCCGTCAGACCGACGCGGTCTCCGCAGAAATCATGGAACTGATAGCGGATTTTTCCGGTATCAATGAGCTGTTCCTTGATCTTCGGGAATTCTTCCGTGCCGAAATGGGCGCAATGTGTGCAGGTCAGGGAAAACCATTCCTGCACCAGCACTTTGGCGTTCGGATTGCCGATGATGCGTGGTCCCATGCGCGGGTCATTGGCGGGAAGGGCCGGTGGCACATCAGCGGCGCGGGCAGCCGTACCGGCCACGGCAAGAGCCGGGGCTGCGGAAAGAATAAAACGGCGGGAAATCATGGGACGGGTCATTCAGGAAGCCTTTGCAACTGCTTTGGCGAACGCATCATAGCTGGAAACAACATCCGGGGCCGGAGCGTCATTGATGCGGAAATAGGGAGTACCTTGGATCTGAAGAAACGCGCCATCGCGATCCTGCCGGTTCACGATGGCCTCACGCAGGGCATTATCAGCGTTGATCTTATCGAACTCAGCCGCTGAAATACCCGCCATGGCGGCGCGCTTTTTCAGTTCCTGCACAGGGTCGATGTTCTGCGCGAATGCCCACTGATCTTGCGTGCGGAGCAGATCATCCACGAAGGGGGCATAACGGTCTGCTGGCAGAGACCGGGCGAGCATGGCGGCCAGAAGCGCCACCTGATCGAGGGGGAAATCGTGATAGCGATAGCGGATCTTGCCCGTATCAATCAGGTTCGCCTTCACCTGCGGGAAGATCGTCTGCGCGAAATGTGCGCAATGAGAACAGGTGAGGGAAAACCATTCGTCAACCTGTACCTTGGCGTCCGGAGATCCAAGAACCCGTGGTCCCATGCGGGTATCTCCCGCCGGGAGGCCGGTGTCTTCTGCGAACGCAGAAGGCAGGGAAGTCACTGCCACAAGGGCAGGGCCAGCGATAAGGAACGCGCGGCGGCCAAGGGTCATGGATGGGTCTCCATTACGGACAATCTCAATTACTCAGAACGATGAACTGACGCGGGCGTCAAGACCCGCGCTCATCATCCTGCTGCCCGGTATCGGGGAGAGGCTTCTTTTCCCAACCTTCCGGAACCCGCATCCGCAAGGCACGGATATGACGCGCATCGGCGTCGAGAACGCGGAATTCTAGGCCGCTGTCATGGGTCAAAACTTCATCGCGGGCTGGAACATGTTCCGCCATGCGGAACACCAGCCCACCAACCGTTTCAATTTCCGCTTCCCGTTCCGCATCTGTCAGAACAGCGCCGAGCCGCTCCTCAAGCTGTCGGACTGGCAAGCGGGCATCGATATCGAAGGAGCCGTCAGGGCGTTCGACCCACGGCGTTGTGACCGGATCATCATGTTCGTCTGAAATATCGCCCACGATCGTCTCGATCAGATCTTCGATCGTCACGAGGCCATCAATGCTGCCGTATTCGTCAATGACGAGCGCCATATGCATCCGGCGCTGACGCATCTGCAGAAGCAGATCCAGAACCGGAATAGTTGGCGCAATCATCAGAGGCTGACGCAGGAGCGGACGAATGTCGAACGCTTCGGGGTCGTCCACATAAGCCACCAGATCCTTCACATGGATCATGCCAGCGATATCGTCGAGCTGCCCGCGATAGACTGGCATACGGGAATGATTTTCCCGCCGCATGTGATCCAGAGCATCGTTGAAGGAGATGCTCTCCGGCATGGCAATGATGTCTGCGCGCGGGATCATGACGTCATCCGCCGTGATGTCCCGCAGGCGCAGCACGTTCATAATGAGCGCGCGTTCCTGCCGATCGAGCTCAGGCTCGTCGCCCGTTTCCTCGACAGGCTGAGCTGCTTCCTGAACAAGCGTTGCAATGGATTCGCGCAAACCCTGATCGCGGCCACGGCGACCGAACAGTCCGAACAGGCCTCGGGAATTCTTCCTACCGTCGTCTGAACGGTCAGTAATGTCTTCGCTCATGCCCGTCTTCCTGCCTGTCGCCACGGATCGCCAAAGCCAAGCTGACGCATCGTGCGGGTTTCCACGCCTTCCATGTCCCGGGCTTCGCCGGGCTGATAATGATCGTATCCTGCCAGATGCAGGGCACCATGAACCACAAGATGTGACAGATGGGCACGCATGCTGCGATGGGCAGCATCCGCTTCCTTCCGGACCGTCTCGTAACCCAGAATAATGTCTCCGCCATGAACGGGGGACACCGGCTCGAATGTCAGAACATTCGTGGGCTTGTTCTTGTTGCGGAAGCGGGCATTGAGCCGCTTTACGATCCGATCTGTCGAGAGAAGAATCGACGGAGCAGGAGACCGGCTGAAATCCGGGCCGCCCTGACGGGCGACGGCGGTGAGCGCACGACGGATCGCGCGCTCTGTATCAGGAACCGAGAAGCGCCATCTGGCGTCCTCGATGATGATGTCAGTACCGGCGTGACGACTTGGAGGTTCCATTGTTTTCCCGGCGCGGCCGATCCCTGAAATTATCCAGAGGGGCAGGCGCTTTCTGTTCATAGGCATCGACGATACGGGCGACCAGCGGATGGCGCACCACATCGACGGATGTAAACCGTGTAATGCCGATTCCCTTGATGCCTTCGAGGGTCTCGACGGCTTCCCTTAGCCCAGATGATACCCCGTTGGGCAGATCAATCTGGCTCAGGTCGCCTGTAACAGCCATGCGTGTGCCTTCACCCATGCGGGTCAGGAACATCTTCATCTGGGCTGGTGTCGTATTCTGGGCTTCATCCAGAATGACGAAAGAGTGGGCAAGGGTTCTGCCACGCATGAAGGCCAGCGGCGCGACTTCAATCTCGCCCGTACCCATCCGGCGCACGACCTGGTCGCCCGGCATCATGTCATTCAGGGCATCATAGAGCGGGCGGAGGTATGGATCGATTTTTTCCCGCATGTCACCGGGCAGAAAGCCCAGACGCTCGCCGGCTTCCACTGCCGGACGGGAGAGAATGATACGATCAACCTGTCCGGCCAGCAGCATGGCGACGCCCTGCGCGACAGCCAGATAGGTCTTGCCTGTTCCCGCTGGTCCGATCCCGAAGACCAGATCGGTGCGGGCCAGCATTTCCATATACGCCGCCTGACCATGAGACCGCGGAGCGATTACGCCCCGCTTGGTGCGGATGGCGGGCAGATCTGTAAAGGGGGCGGAGGACGGAGGGACCTGCTGTGGAGAGCGGGTATCTGTCCGCTGTTGATTGTCCCGGCGTGGATGCTGCTTCTGAGAATGCTGTGACGAAGATGGTGGCGGAACGGCAGCGCGTTGCCGCTCATGATGACGCGTTGGGAGGGCCGTGAGACGGATCACCCCATCAACCTGTGAACTGTCGATGGTGCCGCCCTGTTCGAGCTGATTGTAAAGCGCGACGATGGCGGCCTGCGCCCGGCCCACGGCGTCCGTCTCTCCCGAGATAGCAATCTTGTTGCCACGGCATGAGAGCCGGACGTCAAACCCTTCTTCAAGTCGGGCGAGATGTCGGTCGTGGTCTCCCAGAAGTCTCTGGAGAAGAATGTTGTCGTTGAAGCGCAATGCGACAGTGCGATTGCCTTCGGTGCCACCAGTGGTGGCGACGGAGCGCGTCGGGGGTGTTGTCAGCAAGCGGAGGCTGTCTCCCGGATGAGGGTTCCACCAAGTGAGTTGGTCATGCGAGTTGTGATAGCAACCTTGGCGATGGTGCCAATCAGATGCTCCGGCCCTTCAAAATGAACAGGCTGGAGATACGGAGACCGGCCGGAAAGCTGACCCGGCTTGCGGCCTTTCCCCGTAATGAGAATATCCTGAACCGTTCCGACCATATCCGCATTGAAGGCGTCCTGCTGTTCACGCAGGAGCGCCTGAAGCTCGGCGAGGCGACGGTCCTTCACGTCCTCGGCCACTTGAAAAGGCTGGCCAGCGGCGGGTGTGCCGGGACGGGGGGAATATTTGAAGCTGTAAGCCATAGCGAAGCCGATATCGCGTACGAGCTGCATCGTGGCTTCGAAGTCTTCATCCGTTTCACCCGGATGACCGACGATGAAGTCTGACGAGAGAGCCAGATCAGGCCGCGCTTCCCGCAAGCGACGAACGCTCTCGCGGTACTCGTCTGCGGTATGCCCACGGTTCATGGCTTTCAGGATACGGTCTGAACCGCTCTGAACTGGCAGATGCAGGAATGGCATTAGGGCGTGGTTATCGCGGTGAGCGTCGATCAGGGTCTGATCCACGTCACGCGGGTGAGACGTCATGTAGCGGATACGATCCAGGCCCGGCAGGCGTGCCAGCTCTTCGGCTAGTTCCGCCAGTGTAGCACTGCCACCCTGGCCATTATCGCCATGATAGGCGTTGACGTTCTGGCCCAGCAGCGTGATTTCACGGACGCCAGCGTCCACCATGCGGCGTGCTTCAGCCATGACGGAAGCAACCGAACGACTGCTTTCTGCGCCGCGTGTGTACGGTACGACACAGAAGGAGCAGAACTTGTCGCAACCTTCCTGAATAGTCAGAAACGCTGTGAGATTCCCAGCGGACTGAGGGGCAGCCTCATTGGGAAGGAAATCGAATTTCTGTTCAGCCGGGAAATCCGTCTCGATGACCGCACCACCAGCGCGCGCTGCACGGGCGACCATCTCTGGCAGGCGATGATAGGTCTGCGGGCCAAGCACCAGATCAACATAGGGCGCACGACGGAGGATTTCTTCGCCTTCTGCCTGCGCAACACACCCGGCAACAGCAATGATACTGCGCTCGCGCCCGTTTTCCATCCGCTCGTCACGGATTTTGCGAAGGCGACCCAGCTCGGAAAAGACCTTTTCCGTGGCGCGTTCCCGGATATGGCAGGTGTTGAGGATCACCATGTCCGCCTCTTCAGGCGTTTCAACCGGTCCATAGCCAAGCGGACGCAGGACATCAGCCATGCGGGCGCTGTCATAGACGTTCATCTGGCAGCCCCATGTAATGACATGCAGCCCATGACGCGTACGGTCAGTCGGTGCACGATCAGCAGGGGCAGGCGCGGAGGCGGAAGTCTCGGTGGTCACAGTCTCGATCCGGGATTGGCAAAAGCAGGCACACACATCGGGGCAGGAGACCGCGCGGTCAAGTCTGTCCAGACAGGAGAGAAGTCAAACATGGGGCGGTATCGGCATGTCAGACTGGCCTGAAGTGGCATCACCATCTCCGGACGGACGCTGGATTGCTCCCATCGATGGCTATGAAAGTGACGCGCTGACGGCGGGCAAGTCAAGACAAACCTTGTGAATTGCAGAAGAATAAGGCGCTTAGTTCTGTCCGTCTGGCACAAGTCCCTGCCGAAGCTGGGCGGCACCATCACGCACGGCCTTGAACGTTGCGTTGGCCAGTTCCTTGCGGGATTTGAAATCTTCCGGGTTCAACGGCGGATGCAGTAAGACGGTTGCCCGCATGGAGCGCCACTGGCCGAACGACCAGATATGCGGGGTCAGATCCATGTCCCCATACCATGAGAAAACGGACCGCCGACTGCGCCCGACTGGCAGGCCTTCCAGTCTGTCATAAACGATGGAAACGGGCTGGATGAGGACCGGAGGAGGCTTTGGCATCCCTGCCTGCTCAAGGCGGCCCGGCTTGGCCACGGCAAAGAAAGACGACAGGAAGGGCAGGACGCGGCTGCCATCTGAAGACGTGCCTTCCGGGAAAAGTACGATATCGTCTCCGTCCCAGAGGCGATCCGCCATGTCATGCAGTTCCTTCCCCGTGTTCTGGCGGTTGCGGCTGACGAAGATCGTGCGCCCGAGGCGTGAGATGGTGCCAATCAGTGGCCAGGTACCGACTTCGCCTTTAGCGACGAACACCGTATGGAGAACACCGCCAACAGCGATGATATCCAGCCAGGAGCAATGGTTGGCGACATAAACGATCGGGCGTTCACCATTTTGGACATCCCTGGCGGTTCTGATGCCACCGACAGGTGTCCCGATGACACGAAACTGAAGCCCTAGAATACGCCCAATCGTGTACCAGAAAACGCGTGGAAGCCTGATTTTTGCTGAGCCAGGCAAACGGATGAAAAGCGCCTGCAGGCAGCCCGCCCAGAAAGCCCATATCAAAACGGCTGTCAGTCGCCCGATACAGCTCAGACGACTGAAAATCGAGGACTGCGTTGTTGCCTGATCGGCCGGAAAATTGACACTTTCATCAATGATCGGTCGGTTGTGGCGTCTGCGGCCGGACGGTGAAGGAGCATCACGATGGGACATGGGTGCTGAGTGATACGGTTTTCAGAAGACCTAGACAATCTTGTTTGTCTTTCAGGCGTATCTATTGGCTATAATAGGGAGGGTCTTCGGTGGACTTGTCGTGCGTGTTCAGGATAGAGCCAGAAGAGTATGCGGCCGTCTTTTGCGGATCCGCTCCAAAGGGTCGACCCTTCCCGGTTCGATCCCTCCTCAAAACGGATTTTCAGGACCTCCGGTGAAGCCAGGCCATCGCTCGTCAGTTGTTTCCTTTTCCCTTGCTTTCGGCGTCATGGCATCTTGCTGTCATGTTGAGAAAGCATGGGCAGATGCGCCCTCCAGCGGGGAGGAAGCCGAGAAAACTGTTCCGTATTCTGTTACCCTTCAGCCGACTAAAAATGCGGAGGTCGATGCCGCCATCCAGGCCTCGTCCCAGCTTCAAACACTGAAGACGACCCATGCTGTTGGGCCTTATGCGTTGGCGGGGCGTATCCGTGCGGATTACGACCGCGTGGACACGGCATTGCAGTCCCAGGGCTATTATGCGGGTACGGTTACAATTCGTATCAAGGTCGGTGATCGGGAACTGGACGGGCGTGATCCTGCGCTGCCAGATGCTCTGAATGCGCTTCCCAAAGGCGGAAAGGTCAGCATTACTCTTTCCGCTACCATGGGGCCACAATTCCATCTCGGCAAGATTAGCCTGACAACACCGCCGCCCAAAGCAGTTCAGCCATCTGATGCAGCTGCAAAATCACCGTCTCCAAAAGGAAGTGCGGCTCCAGCGAACAGTAAGGCTCAGACAGCAGAGAAAATGGGCGCGCCAGAGACGGCGGGAGACGCTACGGCTCAGGGCGAACCCGTGGAACTGACTGCGGCAGAACTGAAAGCGTTCAAGCTGAAATCCGGACAGCCAGCAGTGGCTTCCGATGTGCTTGCCGCACAGGGAAATCTGCTCACCCAGTTGCAGGAAGAGGGGTATGCGGTCGCGGATGTGTCCACGCCGCTTGCCTATCTTCAACCGCATGACAATACGCTGGATATTGTCTTTCGCGTTGGAAAAGGTCCAAAGGTTGTCATTGGTCCCGTCGGGATGGATGGCTTGCAACGTGTGCACCAGTCGTTCCTTCGCCGCCGTCTGACGATCAAGGAAGGCGAGCTGTATCAGCCGTCCAAGATTGAGGCGGCTCGGCAGGATCTCGCGGCTGTGGGTGTATTTTCGTCGGTTCAGGTTCACAATGCGCCCCCGATCGTCACGCTTGGACCGGGTAAGACGCTGGTGCCCGGCGTTTTCCAGGCCATGCCTGTTGATTTCGATTTTAAGGAAGCCAAGCGGCGCACCGTTGCAGTTCAGGCCGGGTATTCGACCGATCTGGGTGGACGTGCCGGTGTCACCTGGACGCATCATAATCTTCTGGGGAATGCCGAGCAGCTCAAGCTGACAGCTCTGCTGACAGGCCTCGGCGGCTCAGCCCAGCAGGGTCTGGGCTACGATGTTTATGCAGATTTCAGCAAGCCGGACTTCCTGCATAAAAACCAAAACCTGAGCCTGCGTGTGGAAGCGGTGCGGCAGCTTCTGTATTCCTATCATCAGACGGCCTTCATTCTTCGCGGAGGAATTGGTCGGCGTCTCGGCAAGTTCTGGTACGTGTCCGGCGGCCTCATGGGGATGCAGGAGCAGATCCAGCAGTTTGGCGATACACGGAATTATTTCATTGTATCCGCGCCATTGAGCGCGACCTATGACAGCACCCAGCTTTCCAATCCGATCGACCCGGCAACACATGGTATTCGGGCCGCCCTGTCCGCTACGCCGTCCGTATCTTTGGAAAATGGAACGTCCTTCTTCACCCTCCTGTCTGCGCAGGTCTCAACATACTTTGACCTTGCCCGGATCGGGCTGACCAAACCCGGTAAGAGCATCATTGCGGTGCGTGGCACGGTTGGGTCGGTTCAGGGGGCATCCACCTACCAGATCCCGCCGGATCAGCGGCTCTACGCGGGTGGACCTGCGACGGTTCGTGGCTTCCGGTATCAGGGCGTGGGGCCGCAGTATGGCAGAACGAAATATGCCATTGGCGGTACGTCTCTGGATGCGGGAACGGTCGAGTTTCGCCAGCGGCTGCCAATGAATCTGGGTATGGCGGCTTTCGTCGATGCCGGTCAGGTCGGAACTGGCTCCCGTCCGGGGCAGGGCACGCTTCGTGTTGGCTATGGCGCGGGTGTTCGTTACTTCACGCCGATCGGACCTATTCGTGTTGACGTTGCCCTTCCCATGAACCGCCCGGCTTATGGCGACAAATGGGAACTCTATATCGGTCTTGGGGAGACTTTCTGATGCGCGCCCGCAGGATCATTCTCTGGATCGTTGGTCTCGTTGTCGGCGTTCCGCTTGGACTGGTTGTTCTGGCGCTCGTGATTGTGCTCATCGGCATCAATATCGGGCCAGGGCAGCGGCTAATCGAAAGCAAGGTCGGCCCACTGACGGGGGGCATGGTGCAGATCGCCGGGCTGTCCGGCGCGCTTCCGCAGCATCTGACGCTGGCGGAACTCCGAGTGAAGGACAGCAAGGGTGTCTGGCTGGAGCTGGATCATTTTGAGCTCCGCTGGTCTCCGCTCTCCCTTCTGCACATGGATGCGCACGTCAAGGTTCTGAGTGCCAGCCGTCTGGCACTGCTGCGCAGCCCTGTGTCAGATACGGCTCAGACGACCGAGGCGCAGACGAAGTCCGGCCCGTCGAAGCTCAATATCCGGGTAGATCTGGATGCGCTGAATGTCGGCCGTATCGAAATCGGGCCTGACTTCACGGGTAAGCCCACGGTCTTCACGCTGAGTGGTCACGCCCATATCGCGTCAATCGCGCCATTCCTGAATGGCGTGACAATGCAGTCGCTTCCGAAAATGGATATCGCGCTGCAACTGAACCGTCTGGATGCGCCGGGTGGCATGACGCTGTCGGCTCAAACCCCCAAAGACCGTATTGTGCTGGCGCTCACCTATAAGGAAGGCGTCAACGGGTTTGCGACCACGCTTGGGCAACTGCCGCAGCTTGATCCTGTGGACACGCATCTGAATCTGTCCGGACCGCGCACCGCTGCTGCTCTTGATTTCGGGCTGAGCGCCGGGCCGATTACGGCGTCTTCGACCGGTCAGATCAATCTCTACACCAATGTTGCCACCCTGCACGTTAAGGCCAATGCGCCTGCCATGACCCTGAAGCCGGGAATTGGCTGGAATGCGATTGCCCTGAACACCGATCTGCACGGACCGCTGAAGGCTCCTGCAGGGCAGGGTCTTCTGGACATTGACGCTTTGACCGCTGGTGGTGCTTCCATCGGGCATCTGCACGCGACATTTGACGGGAATGAAACCCCCAAGCCTGAAGATACGGTTGCTCATCTTCAGGCCGCCCTGACGGGTCTGCGTGTGCCCGGACCTCACCCCACCCTGTTAGCGTCCGCCCCCTTGACGCTGGATGTGACGGCGCATCCGCTCGCAGCGACCATGCCGGTGGTGGCGACAGTCAGTCACCCGCTGATCCAGATGGCCGCAAACACGACGCTCAAGCCAGCAGCATCCGGTCACGTCACGCTGACATTGCCGGATCTGCACCCGCTTGCTGCCATGGGTAGCACGGACCTGAGCGGAAACGCTGCACTGGCGGCTGATTTCGCAATGCCGGTGACGGATCATGATGATCTGACACTCCAGAGCACAGGCACGATTTCCATCACGGGTGGTCAGCCGCAGGCTCTGCACCTGATCGGCAAGGACGGTCATCTGGCTCTGCAACTCAGCAAGTCCCCGGCCAATGTTCTGACGGTGAAGAATTTCGGGCTGGATGGTCAGGCGCTCCATGTTCTGGTGTCGGCCATCGTGGATATGGCGCATGGCAACCGGATGCAGACAAAAGCAACGGTTGCGCTGCCTGATCTGAAACAGGTCAGCCCGACACTTCTCGGGAATACGACCCTGACGGCCACGGCGGACGGGCCGACCGATGATCTGGCGGTCAAAGCCGGGCTGGAAGGCGAGTTTGGAACAAAGGATGTAGCGAAGGGGCCAGTAGCGCTGGATGCTGATTTCCAGCATCTGCCCTCGCATCCACAGGGTACCCTGACGGCGCATGGAACGCTGGATCATGCACCATTGGTGCTCGATAGTGCCGTGCAGAAAACGGATGATGGCGCATTCCATGTCGATCTGAACAAGCTGAGCTGGAACAGCCTCACCGGGCAGGGCAAACTCCGTCTCCCTAACGGTGCCAAGGTGCCGTTGGGTGATCTGGATCTCAGCATCCGGAACCTTGCGGATTTCCAGCGTCTGA
This sequence comes from Gluconobacter sp. ESL1110, assembly GCF_058107395.1. NCBI lineage: Bacteria > Pseudomonadati > Pseudomonadota > Alphaproteobacteria > Acetobacterales > Acetobacteraceae > Gluconobacter > Gluconobacter sp. ESL1110. The sequence continues at coordinate 697,941 of NZ_JBYLUK010000008.1, read as the reverse complement.
TTGGTCAGGCCATCAAGGGGCATCTGGCTCTTGCTATTCATACGACCGAGCCACAAGGCGCACCGCCGCAGGTCAAACTCGGACTTGACGGTGCGTTGGCCATGGCGCAGGCGAGCGTGCAGTCCCTGACATTGAAGGGCCTGATTTCCAATCCGATTGATGATCCAACCCCGGATCTGACGCTCGATCTGGCAGGCGTTCGCTCGCAGGACATTACGGGTAAGGCGCGGGCGACGGTCAAAGGGCCGCAGTCCGCCATGGCCCTGACGCTGAATGGGGCTTCCCAGAATGTTATGGGCGCACCGGCCAATGTCGATGCGGCTGTTCTGCTCAACCTGCCAAAGAAGACCGTCCGCATTGATCGTCTGACGGCGATGGCGAAAGACGAATATATCCGCCTGGGTGGGCCAGCCAATGTGTCCTTCGGTGATGTCATGGGCGTGGATCATCTGCGCGCCACGCTGGCTCCGAAGGGTGTTGCACCGGCAACGATTGATGTTGTGGGCTCGATCAAGCCACGTCTTGCGTTGACGGCAACGGTGGACCGTCTGACGCCTGCGATTGCCAAACCCTTCGCCCCGGATCTCGCAGCCAGCGGCACCATTTCCGCCAAGGCCAATCTGGGTGGAACGCTGGATGCCCCGACCGGAACCGTGTCTCTGACGGCGCATGGTCTGAAAATGCAGACCGGTCCCGCAGCGTCGCTCCCAGCTGCGGAAATTCTGGCGAATATCGGCTTGGCCGGAAAAACGGCAAAGGTGAATGCAACCCTTGCGGCTGGCCCGAAAGTGGCTCTCGCGGTTCGTGGAACGGCGCCTACGTCGAAGGATGGCGCGATTGCTCTGAACACGACTGGTCATGTCGACCTGTCCGTTGCCAATGGTGTGCTGGGTGCGAGCGGCATGGCGACAAAGGGTCAGATCGGGATCAATCTAAATGTCGCTGGAAACGCAACCCAGCCTCGGGCAACCGGACAGGTTGACCTGCACAATGTCTCTTTCGATCATTACGCACAGGGCGTCCGTCTGACGGACATCAACGGTGCGATTGTGGCCTCAGGTGACACTCTGACGCTTCAGAATGTTCTGGCCCACGCAGGTCCGGGAACGATTGGTCTGACGGGAACTGTCGGTGTGTTCCGACCGGGCCTGCCGGTGGATATCAAGGTTATTTCCAACAAAGCGCGGCCGATCTCCAGTGATCTGGTAACAGCCACGATCAACACGGACCTGCATATTCATGGACAGGCCACCACCCGTGTCGATGTGGACGGGAAGATCGTTCTGCCGAGCGTGACGGTCAATATCCCCAATTCCATGCCGGCTTCTGTGGCGCAGCTTGATGTAGTGCGTCCGGGCCAGAAGGCACCCGACACGACCAGCGCACTGATTATTGGTCTGGCGATTGATGTGATTTCGCCGGGCCAGTTTGTGGTGCAGGGACATGGTCTGGATGCAGAAATGCAGGGCAAACTGCATGTGGGTGGGACCAGCAGCGCGCCGTCCGTGACGGGCGGGTTCGACCTTAAGCGCGGTAACTTCAACCTTGCCGGGATCAACCTAAATTTCACGCATGGACGCGTCGCGTTCAATGGCACGGGCGTGAACCACAAGCTTGATCCGACACTAGATTTCCGCGCAGACCGTAATGCCAAGGGAACGCTGGCGAGCCTTCTGGTGACTGGGTATGCCAGCGCGCCAAGGATCGACTTCGCATCAGTGCCGACACAGCCTCGGGATGAAGTTCTGGCCATCCTGCTCTTCGGAACAGACGCACATTCCCTCTCGACCACACAGCTTGCTGAACTTGCTGCTGCGGTGGCTCAGCTTGCCGGGGGCTCGTCTTTTGACCCACTCGGGAAAGTGCGGAATGCGCTTGGGCTTGATCGTCTCGCCGTAGGTGGCGGTAGTGGCGTCGATAACGGGGGGACCAGTGTGGAAGCAGGAAAATACGTCATGAAGGGCGTCTATGTGGGGGCGAAACAGGCCACATCTGGTTCGGGTACGCAGGCGCAGGTTCAGATTGACCTGACCAAGCGCCTCAAGCTTAACACGACGGTCGGAACAGGCGGGCAGGTAACGGGCTTTACAACGCCAGAAAACGATCCGGGCTCAAGCGTTGGTCTGTCTTACGGATTCGATTACTGAGCGCTGACTACGTCTTCAAGCAAAGACCTGACCCGGGTTACAACGTCCGACCAGTCCCGGAAACGGGTCTGGCGGACGATTTTCATTTTCGGATACCACGGGCTGTCGTCCCGGCCATGAAGCCAGCGCCAGCAGTTGTTGAACCTGTCCATCATGATGACAGGTTTCCCAAGCCCTCCTGCCAGATGCACCATGGATGTATCCACAGATACGACAAGATCGAGGCATGAGACGAGGGCCGCCGTATCATCCATATCCAGACATTGCGGCATGAAGTCGATCAGCGTGCCCGGGAAATCGAGCCTTTGCAGGGCAGGTTCGTCTTTCTGAAGAGAGTAAAAGCTGATGCCCTCCAGGTCGGCCAAAGGCGCAAGCGCGGAGAGCGGCATGGACCGTTGACGATCCACCATCTGTGCACCTGTATTTTCAGGGCGCGCACCGCCCGCCCAAACCAGGCCGACACGTAATTTTCGATCAGAATGGAGAATTTTCTTCCACTGGAGGACTTTGATTGGATCGGCCTTCAGATAGGGAACGGGTGCGCCCATGGCGTCAGGCGTTGCGGAAAACGCACGCGGAAGGCTGATGAAGGGACAGTGGTAGTCATAGTCCGGCGTCTCTCCACCATGTTGCACGATGGCTGTGCCTTCGACACGGCGGCAGAGGCCAGCCAGTGTGGATGTACCCCAGATATGAACAATAGCGCCTGTTCGTGCGAGAGCCGGGATATATCGGAGATACATCAATGTATCCCCCAGACCTTCCTCCTGCGTCACGAGGACGCGCTTGCCTTCAAGGTTCAAAAAAGGCGTGATATTGGGCAGGAGACGGCTCTGCGGCAGGTTGGTGTGTCCAGGTAAACCGAAACGCCATTCATGCTCGGCCCACCCCTGGGCCATGCGACCGCTTTTAAGCATCGCTATGGAATGATTCAGCCTGAGCGCAGCCTCGTTGGGCGCGAGAGGAATGGTCTCTCGATAAATGTTTGCCGCGTCTTCAAGGCGCCCGATATTGTTGAGAATAGCAGCCATGTTGCAGCCCGGCCCCCATTCTTCCGGGGCTCGCTGACGGAGGCCATCCAGAATGGCCAGAGCTTCATCGAATCGTCCCTGTTCCGTCAAATTCATGGCCAGAAGATTGAGAGTGCCCTTGTCATTGGGGCGCCGTTTAAGGCTTTCCCTCAAGCACATGTCTGCTTCGTCAAAGCGTCCAAGGTGCATGAGGATATTCCCCTGTGCATCCAGCAGGCGCGGATCATGCGGAGCAATTTTTCGGCTTTCCGAAAACAGATGCAGAAGGTCGGATCTGCGACGCAGGGACACTGCTTCGTCAATAATAGCTGTAACGGCATGACCCCCAAAGGGATGGGTCGCTTTCTCAAGCTCCGCCGCCGCATCCTGATATCGGCCTAGCCTAAAGAGCGCACGTCCTCTGTACAGATGGACGGCATGGCTGTCTGGAAGGGGCGCAAGCAAATCCAGTGCTTTTGAAGCATCTCCCGCCCGAAGGCTCTGATCGGCTTCGTTCAGGCGATGCTCGACTGGAGAAGGGGAGGACATCTCACTGGGGCTGTTCATCGTAGCGGTTCCTAACCGGAAACCGGCTCTGCCATCTCCTGAAGAGCTTTCAGAATGGCAGCGAGCGAATAAGGTTTGGAGATGAACCGGTCCCGCGCTGGATCTCCGGATGTTTCGTTCCGGCGAAGATCACCATGACCACTGATGTAAATGACCGGAAGATCCGGCCAGCGCTTGCGGGCCTGATGGCTTAGGCTCATGCCATCGCCATCAGGAAGCGCCATATCTGCCACCAGCGCATCAAGACGAGGCTCTGACGTGAGGCAGGCGACAGCCTCTGCGCATGTTCCAGCTTCCCTCACGTCCAGTCCGCTATCCTGCAGGAACTCTACAAGACAGGTTCGGATCAGAAAATCATCTTCGATGATGAGAACAGTGAGGGAAGGTGTCATGGATTACGAGGACCAGTTCTTTTCAAAGTCACCATACAACGTCAGACCACCATCCACATAGAGGGTCTGACCCGTAATATAGGTGCTGTCTTCGGCGGCAAGAAACGTGACGGCATCAGCAATTTCGCGACTCTCACCCGGACGCTTCATCGGGATGTGATCGGAAACGGCTTTATACTGCTCCGGATCATTGATCCACGACATGTTGATTGGCGTTACGATGGCCCCTGGCGCGACTGCATTTACACGGATGCCGCGGCTTGCATATTCCAACGCCAGTGTGCGGACGATGTTGCCCACAGCGCCCTTGGAGGCGGAATAGCCGAGATAGTGAGGCTTCGGGATGATCTGGTGAACGGAAGAGTTCACAATGATTGCACCCTTGATACCGTTTTCGAGCCAGTACTTGATCGCTTCGCGACACGGTAGCATCACACCCGTCACATTGACGGCCATCACGCCTTCAAAGTCTTCCAGCTTGATGTCTTCAGACGGAGACGGGATCTGGTAACCAGCGTTGCAGACCAGAATATCTAGTCCACCCATGGCTTCAATGCTCTCGCGCATCAGGCGGCGGACGTCTTCTTCCTTAGAAATGTCACCCGTGGCGATCGGGTGTTCGCCGCCGGAAACCTTTGGAAGCTTGTCGCGGACAGCAATCAGCTTGTCTTCCTTGCGGCCATTCAGTGCGACCTGAGCGCCTTCTTCTGCAAAACGAAGGGCTGTGGCCTCACCAATACCTTGGGACGCACCCGTAACGAGTACTTTTTTTTCGGCGAAACGATTGCTGTAAGGGGCGGGCATAGGTCCTCACCTCTCCTTGAACGTCAGGGATTTTGAATGATGGAGTAAAGCATCCTGAAAGAGCTTTCCGTGTCGCCAACGCGGAAGAAAGGGGAAGGATGCTTTTCAAACTGCGATGTTTTCATAATTAAAGGAAAACATCGCAGAATTGGGGAAGGCTCAGGCGGCCTTCATGGTCTTGGTCAGGTTCTCGAGAACGGTGGTAGGGTCCGTGTTTTCAAGAACAGCCACTTCAGCCACAAAGCGCTCCTGTGCAGCTTCAAACAGTTTGCGTTCGGAGAAGCTGCCATCGAGGCTGTCCACGTTGCGGCGCAGATCACGCAGGACTTCCGCAATCTGGATCAGATCACCTGAGTTGATCTTTTCCTGATAAGCGACAGCACGGCGAGCCCACATGCCTTTGCTGACATGCGGCTTGCCCTTGATGACTGTCATCGCCTTGTCGACGATGTCACGCGTTACGATTTTACGCAGACCCGCTTTACGGGCCTTGGCCAGCGGGATGCGCAGGGTCATCTGGTTGCCAGGGAACGAGATCTGGATCATCTCGATCATGGTATCGGCCACTTCGACCATACCGATCTTGTCCACCCGGCCTACGCCATGCGCTGCGTAAACGATGGAGTCACCCTCGCTGAACGGATCTGAACCGTGCTCGGGATCGGTCTGACGGGCGGTATTCTTGGCTGCGGCACGAGCCATTTCGTCGGTCATGCCGCCCTTCGGGGGGGTCTTGAAGGTGTTCATAGCTGTGGACAATACCAGAAAAACCCCCTCCTGTCCTGCATTATCCGATCTGAATCATGCCTGCACCCCGTGTTTGGGCTGGATGGGAGCGGGCGCAGGCTCTCCAATGGGTTGCAGAAGATCCCGCTCAATGGTCCGGGCCATGGTGTGCATTGGCAAGGCATGGACGCTGGCGATGAACGGTTCCTGAAGGTCGCGGCCGCTGCGATCCAGCATCTGGAACAGCAGACCGATCACACTGGAGCCAAGCGGCGTGATCCAGCCCAGTGTCTGAACGGCTGAAAGGGGCAGAATGATGCAGAACAGATGCGTGGCCAGTTCAGGAATGACGGAATACTGCACCGGAAGCGGTGTGTTACGGATACGCTCAAGACCGCCCTGTGCGTTGGCAATATCCGAAAGAATACGATCCACCGTGCCATGAACGGCACCGTCAATACCCTTGAGTTCCACTTCCTGCTGTACGCCAAGGCCGATTTCGTAAAGCAGGGCGTTCGCTGTGTTGGAACAGGCAAAGATCTTGCTGCGCACGTCAGCCGGGAGCAGTCTTTCGACTTCCTCACCGGTTGAATCTCCCCGCAGTGCTGCTCGCAGGACGTGCGGGTAGGCAGCCATATACCGTGCAAGATCGGGGCGACCGCCCAGCAGGGACGCCGCTTCACGGCCAAAGGACCGGCAGTTGTTGGTGATCGAACCCCAGAGGGTTCGCCCTTCCCACCAGCGTGCATAGGCAGCGTTGTTACGCATGCCAAGAAAGATGGCCAGCGCAGAGCCCATCAGGGAAATGGGGAGGGCAGGCTGGTCCATCCATTCCTGATGGTAAATCTGGAAAAGGATAACGACTACAAGATCCCAGAGGGCCAGCAGAAGGATAGGTGGCAGGGATTCTCTGAAGAGAATAGCCAGGCCGTGTTGGCGATTGACGATCAAGCAGAAGGCTCCTTGCCTGAATGCGATATGACCTCTGAAACTAACCGTGAAAAGTATGACCGGCCAACACCAAAAGATTTCTGATGTTTTGCGCAGTTTTGCCAGTCAAAACGGGAAAGAAACTTTCCCGCACAACAGCTTTGTTTCACGAGGCTACAGGAAAGCATAACGCGCCTCTTGCGTCCGGTTTCCCGAATGCGACACCTTGTCGCAACGCATCAGGGAGTCAGTGCACATGGACGTCATTGCAGCAATCGCGTTTGAAGCGGGCAAGCCGCTCGAAATCGATACCGTTCAGCTCGAAGGGCCAAAGGAAGGCGAGGTTCTGGTCGAAATCAAGGCGACAGGTCTGTGTCATACTGACAAGTACACGTTGTCGGGGCAGGATCCTGAAGGGCTGTTTCCTGCTATTCTGGGGCACGAGGGTGCCGGGATTGTTCACGAAGTCGGGCCAGGTGTGAAGCATCTGAAGCCGGGAGATCATGTGATCCCGCTTTACACGCCGGAATGTCGGGAATGTCCATCCTGCCTGTCTCGCAAAACGAATCTGTGTACGTCCATCCGCTCCACGCAGGGCAAGGGTGTCATGCCGGATGGCACATCACGTTTTTCTTACAAGGGGCAGCCAATCCATCACTATATGGGGTGCTCTACCTTCGCGAACTTTACGGTTCTGCCAGAAATCTCACTGGCGAAGATCCGTTCGGACGCCCCTTTTGACAAAGTCTGCTATATCGGCTGCGGCGTGACGACGGGCATTGGTGCTGTGATGTTCACGGCGCAGGTCGAACCGGGGTCAACCGTGGCGGTTTTTGGTCTTGGCGGGATTGGCCTGAACGTGATCCAGGGCGCAAAAATGGTAGGCGCAACCCGTATCATCGGCGTGGACGTCAACCCTGCTCGAGAAGCCATGGCGCGTCAGTTCGGCATGACAGACTTCGTGAATCCGAAAGATCTGGGTCCGAATGGTGATCTGGTTGGTCATCTGATTGAAATGACTGGTGGCGGCGCAGACTATACGTTCGAATGTGTGGGGAATGTCACGCTCATGCGCCAGGCTCTGGAAAGTGCACATCGTGGCTGGGGTGTGTCCTGCGTCATTGGCGTTGCAGGAGCCGGACAGGAAATCAGCACCCGCCCATTCCAGCTTGTGACCGGTCGTCGCTGGATTGGGTCTGCTTTTGGTGGTGCGCGGGGCCGTACCGATGTCCCGAAAATTGTAGACTGGTACATGGACGGGCGGATCGACATTGATTCCCTCATCACCCACAAACTCAAGCTTTCCGAAATCAATCACGGTTTTGATCTGATGGCGCGTGGCGAAAGTATTCGCAGCGTTGTGGAGTTCTGAGCATGTCGATTGAGACATTATCTCAACATGCCTGTTGTGGCGGCTCCCTGCGTGTTCTGAAACATCAGTCAGACGTGCTGGGCGTGCCTGCCACGTTCTCGATCTTTCTGCCTAAAGAGGCGTTGGCCGGACAGAAGGTTCCGGTCATTCATGTGCTCGCCGGTCTGACCTGCAATCATGAGACGTTCCTCATCAAATCCAATGCCGTTCGTTTCGCCGCGGAGCATGGTATTGCTCTGGTTGCTCCGGATACCTCACCTCGTGATACAGGCACTCCAGGCGAAGACGACGCATATGACCTTGGTTCAGGAGCGGGGTTCTATGTGGATGCCACGTCTGAACCATGGAGCCGACATTACCGAATGGAGAGCTATATCCATCGGGAATTGCCCGCTCTGACGGAAAAGCTGTTCCCGCTGGATGGGGACCGTCGGGGCATCATGGGCCATTCCATGGGTGGCATGGGCACGCTCGTTCAGGCGCTTCGTTATCCCGAGTTCTGGAAAACAGTTTCCGCCTTTGCCCCGATTTGTCATCCAAGTGTGATCCCGTGGGGGCAGAAGGCCTTTGATGCCTACTTCGGCGGAGACCCGTCGAAATGGCGCGACTGTGACCCCACACTGCTGTTGCGGAACGGCCATAAGCACCCGTCTACAATTCTCGTGGATCAGGGATTGCAGGACCAGTACCTCTCCGATCTGCGGGCGGATGCTCTCGTCGAAGCGGCCAAGGAAAGCGGGCAGGCGCTCGAAATGCGCCATCACGACGTTTACGATCACTCCTACTGGTTCATCCAGACCTTCATCGCCGATCATCTGATCCATCACGCCAAAGGACTGAAGGCATGAAGCGCCTGGTTGTCGCTGCCCTCCTTGTTCTCGGAGGATGCGTTTCTTCACAGGCACCTGTAGGCCCATCCCTGACACCCGTCACGCATACGGATTTTAGTCACGACACGCTGGCCCTGACCTGGCAGCCAGGATTCTGCGCAAGTGGCGGGGGTTGTATGGCCACTCAGCCGCATAGTCATCTGATTGGTTTGCATGGCCTCTGGGCGTCCGAGCCGCATGCCCTTGAAGCGCAGAATGTCCCGGTTCAGCAGTGGTGGATGAAGGGGTGTGACATCTACGATCACGATGACACACCGCCCAAGCTCCAGCCTGCGACGGAAAATGCCCTTGCGAACGTGGTTCCCCATCTGAAGCATCCGCTGCATGTGCATGAATATACCAAGCACGCCCGCTGCTTTGGATATGATGCAGACCAGTTCTTCGTCACATCCATGCAGTTGCGGGATCGTTTTGCGTCATCCGCCTACGGGCAATGGCTGGCGCAGCATAGCGGTTTTCAGGTGAAGAAAGACGACATGCTGGCGATGTTCGTACAACTGACCGGTGTGCGGGAAGGTCGGGCGCTCCAGTTCCAGTGCGAACTCGATCATGATGGGAAAGTCGTTCTGACGCAGCTCTGGTTTACACTCGATCCGCAGAAGCTCTCGGCCTTCCCGGCCAATGGGTCTTATCGGTCATCTCCGCAGGTGCAGGATAACTGCCCGGCAACATTTATGATGCCGGGCTGGCCGCTCTCTGGAGCACAGGCGGCCGTGACGGATCAGCGTCCGTAAAGTTCTTCGGCGCTGATTTCGGGCTGCGAGGTGTCACGCAGCCCGTCCGGGGTGACCCCATGATAAAAGCAGCTTCTACGGCCCGTATGGCAAGCCACGCCGGTCTGATCCACGATCATCAGAACTGCGTCCATATCACAGTCCAGTCGGGCTTCCAGAAGATGCTGTTGCTGGCCTGACGTTTCTCCCTTCCGCCACAGGGACTGACGGCTACGGGACCAGTAGCAGACGCGGCCTGTCAGCAGCGTTTCCCGCAGGGCATCTGCGTTCATCCATGCAAGCATCAGGATAACGCCCCTCGTGTCCTGCGCGATAGCGGAAATCAGGCCATTCGCATCGAACTTCGTCTGGCTGATAATATCATCAACGACGGCGGGGGCAGGCGAGGTGTAGGTCACGAACGCATCTCCAGAGGGAACCAGTCAGGCCACACAACGGAGACCTGTTTGCCTTCAAAAGCAAGGTCCGGAGACGACCATGCTTCACGGCGTAGCATAGCCAAGGCGCGCGATCCCTGACGGGAGCGTAGTTCTCCGACCTCCTTGTCGCCCGTAACGAGCGTCCCGCCTGCTTCAGGAAAAGCCCCATCCTGGATCTGAACGGGCAGGAGGCGACGGCGTAAAAGCCCACGATAATGCGTCCGGGCCGTCAATTCCTGACCCATGTAGCAACCCTTTTTCCACGATACACCGTGCAGAAGATCCATATTGGCCTCAAGAGCCAGCGTCTTTTCGCTCTCAAAGTCGACAGCTTCCGGGAGGCCTTTTTCAAGCCGTTTTTTTAACCAGATGCCTCCATGTCCTGCCTCTGTCGGGGTTTGCTGTACCACGGCCCGCCACCCTGCACCGTCACAGCGTGGATCGTTCGCTGCACAAATGGCATCTACCGGAGCCGGACTGTTCTGTCCGACGATGACCTGAAAATCCGTTGCTTCGATTTTAACGTCAGCGCGCAGGCGGAAGCGGGACAGCTTTTTAACCAGCATGTCGGCGTGATCCGACGGGCAATCCATCAGAATGCTGTCTGGCGTACTGAACAGGAAAAACTCGCTCAGCCACCGCCCCTGCGGCGTCAAAAGTGCACTCCAAAGAGCCGTGTCAGATGTCAGAAGCTGGACGTCATTCGTGATCAATCCTTGCAGGAAGGAAAGGCGATCAGCCCCTGTGAAGGCCAGAACGGAACGGTAGGACAGCAGATCAAGCATGGAGAAGCACCGGAGTTCTTGAAGGGTGACACGCTCGGGGAAGGCCTTGAGTGGCACATGGGACGCAGCGAAACTGGACCGGTATGATACGGATTATAGTCTTTCTGTACAGGGTCAGGAATTGACGAAATTTTATTGCCGAAAAGTAAAAATTTTATGGTCTCATGCGTTTGTCACCCGTCAGGCGGGTTGCGATCCATCATGGAGCAAGAGATATTGGCATGTTACTGAATGTTGGGAATAACATCAGAGTATCCATCATCCCGGAGTAAAAGCCCTTGTCAGCCGCTGAGATTGTTGACCCTACGCGGAGTCCTGCCAGTAGCCGGCAGAAGGTCCTGCAGTTTCTCGGTCCAATTATTGGCGTTCTGCTTGTTATTGCGGCAATTATTACCATTAGCCTTCACAATTACCGGACCACCCGTCAGGGAGCGATCTCCCTGTCCAGCGATCTGCTGCGAAGCCAGCAGAAATATGTGACGGAAGAAGTCAGGAATTATCTTTCTCCTGCTTCAGACAGTGCTGCCATCGCGCAGGATATGTTTCATGAGCCGCTCACGGATGCTTCGCCAGATGCCTTCATGCTCTATGGACGCTCCATGCTGGCGCACATGCCGCAGGTCGACAGTTTCTATCTGGCCAGTGACCAGAAGCAGTTCTGGATGGTTACCCGGCACGGCAAGGATTACGAGCAGACCCATTTCCAGATCGAAAATGGCCATGGTGTCTATCGTCACACTTACGTTGACCAGAGCGGCAAACCCATCGGGACAGGATTTGATCCGGCGGAAGGATATGATGTTACGGTTCGACCATGGTTCCGTGGAGCCATCAAGCGGATCGGGCGCGGAGAAGGGGCCCTCTACTGGACAGATCCCTATGCCTATCTGGCCGCTCGGGAATTCACCATTACGGCCTCCATGGCCTTCCAGACGAGCGACGGCCATCAGGCTGTTTTTGCAACCAACATTGCCCTCAATCGACTGACCTCCTTCCTGAGTAACCTTCAGGTCGGGCGAAGCGGGAAGGCTGTCATTGTCGATATGCATGGTCAGATCATCGCCGGTCAGACAGCGGGTGATGACGGAACGCAGCCGACCTTTGATCCTGCCAATATGCATCTGGACCCGAAGACGCAGCCGGTTTTCATCCGCGCCCTGAATACCTTCAAAGTGAGAGGTCCCGGTCCGGGCCTTGTGGCGGCGCGAGGAAAAAATTACGTCACCATTGCGACAGCGTTGCCGTTCGTGCATCGCCGATGGGTATTGTTGCTGAATGCTCCGGAGAACGATTTCTCGGACTTTGCCATTACAGCGCGTCGGCAGAACATGTGGTTTTCAGCGCTGGTCGTCGGGCTTGCATCCTTGCTGGCTTTGGGGCTGATCATTCAGGGGCGCCGTATTGAACGCCTTCGCAGGCGCATTGAAATCGGTCGTGAGCAGATGCGCGCGGAAAATGCTTCGCTTTACGAGATTGCCAGCACGCCGGATCTGTTCGAAGCGTCTCACGATGTCCCGATCCTGACGGAAGCCCTGGCCGCTCGCACAAATTCGCGTCGTGCCAGTCTGTGGCGACTGCTCCCTGATGGAGAGCGGCTGCTCTGTGAGGATGCTTTTGATCCTGTCCGGGATGTTCACAGTACGGGCATCGAGATTACGAAACGTGAAAATGCCCTGCTGTTTGAAGCCTTGTTTGAAGGACATTCCCTGTCCATTGACGACGCGCGACAGGATGAGCGCAGCCAGAATTTCCAGCGCATCATCATGAGGTCCGTTGAAGCCACATCGCTGGTGTTTCATCCTGTTACGCGTGGTCATCAGGCTGTGGGTGCCATCGTGCTGGAAAATCCCTCCAGAGCGGATGCGATGGAACATATCGTAGCGATTGTTTCGTCGGTTGTAGCTTTGCGCTTTTCGCAGGCTCTGGATCAGAGCGATCATCAGACCGATGCCCGCCCAGGCGTAACCCATCAACTGCAAGATACGCGTTACGACGAAGGATTTCTTCTGCCGCCAGCATCCGGTGTTCAGGATGAAGCTGTGCCCAGCGGGATTTATCCGCAGGTGCCTGTCATGGTCATTGCATTTGCAGACCCTTATGCCATGGATCGTCATAGCGCCGAGCGAGCGATGAAAGTGGTGTCGTCGCTCAGTGAGGATATCCAGCGTATTTCACGGGAGACGGGGCTTTTTTCCGTACAGGTTGTCAGCAACCGTCTCGTGCTGGTGGGCGGTTGCTCACAAGAGCCGGACCTGAATGCCGTATTGCGCCTTGCAGATGCGGCAGTCTCTATCCGTGAGGCGTGTCTGTCGCTTCTGGCGTCGGTGGATATTGATCCGGTCTTCCGCGTGGGCATTGACGTCGGGCCTGTAATGGCGGCCATGCTGGGCCGTGATCCTGCCGTTTTCAATCTGTGGGGTGAAGCCATCAATGTTGCCGAGTTGCTGGCTGCGAGTGCACCGGATGCGGGAACAATTCAGGTTTCCGAGCAGGCTTATCTCCAGCTTCGGGAGCATTTTCTTTTTCGCGCACGCGGGATGTTTTATCTGCCCAATAGCGGTGTAACGCGTAGCTTTATTCTGGCGGGGCGGCGATGAGAAGTCGCTTTGAGCGTATTTCCCGAATTCAGAATGCACTTGCTTCTCTGGGACGGGTTACGCGTGCCCAGATGCGCTTTACGCTTATGGTCATCGGGGCTGCGTGGGGAGTGTTGCGGCTTGGGCTGTCACCGACATCCTGGCGTAGAACCGTTCGAATAGAGTTCTGGCATTCGCTCCAGCAGGCGACCGGCGGCGGGTTGCTGAGCGTTCTGGTCACTGCGGCCCTGACCGGGTTCGGGATTGTGGCTCAGGCGGTTTACTGGCTGGGCTTTGCTGGTATGGCGCAGATGACCGGCTCCATTCTCTCAACCGTCATGGTCCGTGAAATTGCGCCGGTTCTTGTGGGCGTTATCCTGCTGGGGCGGTCCGGGATGTTGATGCTGACGGAACTGGGAACACTCACAACGGGTGGTCAGATGCGGGTACTGACAGGGATGGGTATTGACCCGTTCGTGGCCTTTCTGCTGCCCCGAAGTCTTGCGATGACCATCAGTGGCTTTACGCTGGGGATCATCTTCAGTTTAACAGCCCTGTTGGTGGGATATGCTGTCTGCCGGGTGGAAGACGTTATTACCATGCCGGTCTGGGCTTTTCTGGATCAGGTCGTGAGCAGTATGCACCCGGTGGATTACTTCGCTATTCCGGCAAAGTTCGTTTTCAGCGGGTTTGCTGTCGGTGTGTGCTCCTGCCTGTCCGGCATGGACGCCACAACGGAAGATGATCTCGCCTCTCTTTTGCCGCGCGGTTTTGCACGCGGCATTCTGTCCATCATGACGATCAACGTCGTTCTGAGCGTCTGGCTGGATTGATATGGCAGACGAAAGCAAAGCACCCGTCACTGAACTGACCATTCTTGATCCGGTTCTCGAACTGGTGGATGCGCGTCCCCGTTTTGATGGAAGTGGGCTGGCTTCCGTGCGCTACAATCTGCGCCTGAATCCCGGGGACTGTGCCCTGATTGAATGCCGCGATATGCAGCAGGCCAGTCTGTTTGCGGATATGTGCGTTGGCCTGGTTGATCTGGAAGACGGACTGGTCCGGTGCATGGGTCTCGAATGGAGCGATCTGGATGAGCGCCGGGCCGCTGCCCTTCGGGGGCGTATCGGCCGGATGGTCGCCAATGGTGGCTGGATCGATCTGTACGGCACGCACATGAACATTCTCTGGCCGCAGTTGTATCATACCCGTGTGCCCGAAGAGCACCTGATGCAGCGGGCTGTTCAACTCGGTATGCAGTTTGGTCTGCCCGGACTGCCTGTCGTCTCTCCGGGGAAGTTATCTCCACTGGATCGCTGCCGTGCGGACTGTGTGCGGGCCTTCCTGGGGGAGCCGTCCCTGCTGTTGCTTGAAAACCCGATGGGGGACGCCAATCCCCCCCTTCTGAACGCTTTTCTGTCGGCTCTGACCGATGCGCGGGATCGTGGTTGTGCGGTTGTCTGGCTCGCACCGGATGACACCAGTTGGCGGGCCTATGAAACGGATGCGAGCATACGCCTGCGTCTTTACGATGATGGACTGTTTTCGATGCGAGGGTCTTGATGTTTCGCGTACGCCGCCCCGACACTGCCCGCCCGCTTTTCCAGAACCGCTATGCGGATGAGTGGGTTGGGCTGCTTGTTCTTGCGACCATCATTCTTTTTGCTGTTGCCGTTGCGGAAGCTGGTTTCCTCAAGCAGTGGCTGACGCCGGAAAAAAAGATCCATTTCGTTTTGCCAGAAACAGGCGTTGCTGGCCTCGCGATTGGCGATGATATCGAAATTATGGGCGTTCATGCGGGTGAGATCCGTCATCTGGATCTGAACAGCACAGGGCGCATGTACGCAGAAGGCTATATCGAACCGCAGTTTGTCCCCTTCATCAAGCAGGACAGTTCCGCCGTCATCCGACACCGTTTTGTTGTCGCTGGTGCAAGCTATATCGAGCTGGGACGAGGGAAAGGCGAGGACATGGACTGGGGCTATGCCGTCCTGAACGCAACGGTAGAAGCCAACCCGGCAGACGTTATCACCCAGACTGTCACAGATGTTCGGAACAAGCTGGTCCCTGCCATGGACAGCGTTCAGGCCATCACCAAGCAGGTCAACGACATGCTGACGGATATGCGGGCAGGCAAGGGCACTGTCGGCGGTCTTCTGTCCAAGGATGACACGCTTCAGCGCGCCAATCAGGCGTTGGAAAATCTGAACGAGGTCATTGCGCGTCTTCCGCCGATCGAGAAGCAGCTTGGGGGGGTCATGACCAAGGCTGATGGCACGATGGAAAACGCCCGGTCTGCGTCTGCAACACTGAAAAAGAGCATGCCGCAGGTTCAGGAAACGATCGCCCATACCAACGCAGCTACGGCCCAGATCCCGGCTTTGATTTCACAGGCGGAAGCGAGTGCAAACAGTCTGCGCAAGCTGACAGATCAGTTGCGGGGCCTGTGGCTCCTCGGAGGAAGTGCACAGAAAACGCCGTCTCATCGTCTGCCAGCAGAGGCCGTTCGACCATGAAGCGCATGATGGTTCTGTGTTTGTTGATGGCCGGATGTTCCTCAGTCAGCAAAGGCCCTGATCCGGATCAGGGTTATGAAAATGCGATGGAAACCGGTCGGAGCGCTTTCGAGCTTGGTCATCCCGATCAGTCCGAAATTCAGTATCGAACCGCCATGGATCGTGCCCTGATCCGGGATGATGCTGCTCAGATTCATGATGCGGGGTTCAATCTCGCCACTGCGTTGCTGGAGGAAAACAAGCCTGCGGACGCCTTGGCGGCTTTGGATCGGACGGAAAAAGCTCTGAAACTTCGTCAGTATAGCCAGACCAGTGATCTGGAGCTTGTCAGAAGTGCAGCCCTATACCGGCAACATGATCTGACGGGATCGGAGGCGTCGGCTCTGGTTGCGCTTCAATCACCGGATGTGCAGGTCCGGAACCGGGCGGCTTATCTGGCTGGTCTGGGCGCGGCCGATGAGGGGGACACAACACAGTTGGCGCGGATGGAAGCATTATTGGCGCCTTCGAAAGAGACTGCCGCGATGTTGGATCATCAGGATCTCGCGGCCCGTCTGGCACTCCTCAATCATGCGCCCGCACTTGCATTGGATCAGGCCATGTCCCTCACGCAGAAAAGACGGGATGCGCAGGATTATGAGGGGATGCGGCGCGCCCTTCTCGTGGCGGCTCAGGCCGCCGAGGCACAGGGAGATACGAGTACTGCCGCAGCCTTGCGCCAGCAGGAATTGTCGAGCCGCAGTGTTCAGGAAACCGGGCATGTGGAGAAAGCGTCCATCACGGTCTCCACCACGAGTGTCCGCGCTGCCACTGCTCGCTGATCGTAACAGAGGCAGGCCGTTTTGTAGCCTTTAGGCCGTGGCGCTTGCTTCTACTTCAATGAGTGTCAGGCCTTCGGCAACGGAGACGAACTCCGAGCCTCCGTCGACGCGTTCTGCCCCGAAGCGATCAATAAACAGTTGACGTACGGCCGGCACGAAGGAGGTTCCGCCCGTTAAGAAGACGCGGTCGATCCCGGCTGTTCCCAGGCCAGTTCGCTCGAGTGCGTCATCAATAGCGGCGGCCAGCTTATCCAGATCCGGGCTGATCCAGCTTTCGAAATCGGCGCGTGTGATTGTCTGCTCGATTTTAAGATCTTTGTGCGCAAAGCGCAGAACGGTGCTGTCCTGCCGGGAAAGTTCGGTCTTGGCCTGACCGATGGCCCGGTAGAGGTTCTGCCCTTCCTGATCTTCGATCAGACGTAGCAGATTGCGGAGCTTCTGCGGGTCTGACGCTGTCTTTGCGACATCCTCGATACTGCGGAGGGTCTGTGGCGTGCGCATCAGGGACAGGCGGTGCCAGCGGCCCAGGCTCGCATACCATTCGATCGGAACGGGAAGGGGCTGCCCACCCATGACGCGGTAGGTCGTGTCGCGTCCGAGGGCCGGGGCGATGACATTATCAATGATGCGGAAGTCGAACTGGTCTCCCGCAATGCCAACGCCTGAATGGCCAAGCGTGACTGTGCGGGGAGAACCGTGTGGGTCGAAGCGCATGACTGAGAAGTCACTGGTTCCGCCCCCAAAGTCTCCCACCAGAACAGTCGCGGGGGCATCGAGACGCTGCATGAAGCGCCATCCCGCACCTTCCGGTTCAAGCACGACATTCGGTTCGGCAAAGCCAGCTTCGACGAAGCTCTCCTTGAGACGTTTTACACCCAGTTCGTCGTCTGCAAGTTCACCGGCAAAACGCACGGGGCGACCAATAGTGGCGCTGACCTGATCCGGGCTGATTCCTGCCTTGTCCATAAGGGAGCGAAGAAACCGGGCAATCAGGTTCTGAAGCGTCATGGTGGTGGAAAAGACGCGGGTTTCGCGGAAGGAACCCTGCGCGAGATAGGTCTTCATGGACATGATGAGGCGGCTTTCCGCCGGATCGTCCAGATAGGCTTCGATCGCATCGAGCCCAATGGCGTCCTGAAGAACGCGCTTTTTCCCATCCTGATCGAGCCAGAGGCAGAGCAGGGTTCGACAGGTTTCGGAAGACGGGCTGTCAATGAAGTTGAAGACGGCAGGCTGCGTATTGCCCCGCTCGTCTGCAATCACCACAACGCTGTTCGTCGTGCCGAAGTCGATGCCGACGCGAATTTTTGGCGCTGTGGAAGAATGCGTCGTCATGCTGGCTGGTCCCGTCCCGTCCCGAATTCGCGAAGGGCGAGGGTTTAGGAAAGAACGGCAGCCGCGCCAAGAGAAAAATAAAGTACGATCTGGGAGAGGCGGGAAGATCTCCAGGAATGATCAGCCTTTTGATGCGTCGTAGAGGTGCTGGGCAGCCTGGATTTCTGACATGTGCGTTTCGGCCCAGTGAGTCAGGCTGGAGACTGCCTCTATCAACGTCGTTCCCAGTGGTTTGAGGCTGTACTCCACTGTCACAGGCACCGTCGGATAGGCTGTTCGTAAAATCAGTCCATCCCGCTCAAGATTTTTCAGAACCTTTGACAGGACTTTCTGGGAAATCCCATGAATATCCCGTTTGAGCGCGTTGAAACGCACAACATCATTCTGAAGTCGGTCAAGGACGAGGAGCGCCCATTTGTCTCCCAGCCGATCCAGGACCATCCGCGTGGGGCAATCCTTGGCATAGACGTTAAAGCAAAGGGACTGGGGGCGTGACGCAGGTTTCTCGGAGGTGACCATGTGTCTAAAAAGTGCCTTCTTGCTTCAGAATGTCTGAACGATCTACCACGACTGGAGCGTTGGTATCAAAAAGAAACCACGTATCAAAATGTGTTTTTGCTATGTGAAAGGGCAAAACAATGTCGAAAGTCTTGGTCGTCTATCATTCAGGATATGGGCACACGAAAGTTGTTGCCGAACATGTTGCAAAAGGCGCTGAGGCGCAGGTGGTGGCCATCAGTGCGGAGGGTGAAATTACCGATGCAGAATGGGCAGCCCTCGATGCGGCAGATGCCATTATTTTTGGTACGCCCACCTATATGGGCAATGTGAGCTGGCAGTTTAAGAAGTTTGCTGATGCCACGTCCAAAATCTGGTTCACGCGTGGATGGCAGGACAAGGTATTTGGCGGCTTTACTAATTCGGCGAGCTCGAATGGAGACAAGCAGGTCACACTGATTACCCTGCAGACGCTTGCGTCCCAGCATGGAGGGATCTGGGTCAGCCTTGGTATGCCACCATCGAATACTCTCGAAGCAACAGCGGATGATCCGAATAATCTGGGCGGTTCAGTCGGTCTGCTTGCGCGCTCTCCCGCAAATGCGGGCGTTGATGGTGTTCAGAAAGGTGACCTGATCACAGCTGAACATTATGGCAAGCGTATCGCTGATATTGCGGCCCGTTTGAAGGTCTGATCAACTGGTTGGAGGTTGCCGGGAAACCGGGCAACCTCCTGCTGCTTTCAGGATAAAGCAGGTTCGCAGGCAGCAACGTCCGGAACGGCAGGGCGCAGCGTGCCCATTTCCGCTTCGGACTGCACCATTGGTGTCATGCCCAGAGCCGACAGAAGCTGACGGTCCCGGTGTTCTGCGGGGTTCGGCGTCGTCAGAAGCTTTTCACCGCAGAAGATGGAGTTCGCACCAGCCAGGAAGCACAGGGCGTGGGCTTCATCCGTCATATTCTCACGGCCAGCAGCAAGACGGACATGGCTTTGCGGCATCATGATCCGGGCCGTGGCAATCATCCGTACGAAGGTGATCGGGTCGACGGCTTCGGCGTCCCCCAGAGGTGTACCTTCGACGCGCACCAGCAGATTGATCGGCACGCTTTCCGGATGCTTCGGCAGATTGGCGAGCGTCATCAGCAGGCCAGCGCGGTCAGACAGGTCTTCGCCCATACCGACAATACCGCCACAGCAGACATTGATGCCCGCATCCCGCACGTTGGACAGCGTATCGAGACGCTCCTGATAGGTACGGGTCGAGATAATGGAGCCGTAGAACTCTTCGGACGTGTCAAGATTGTGGTTGTAATAGTCCAGCCCGGCATCCTTGAGGCGCTGGGATTGCGTGGAATCCAGCATCCCGAGCGTGACGCAGGTTTCGAGGCCGAGGGATTTGACGCCTTCGATCATCTCGCAAACAGAATCGAGATCATGGTCCTTCGGGGAGCGCCATGCTGCGCCCATGCAGAATCGGCCGGCACCCGCTGCCTTGGCGGCACGAGCTTCTTTCATGACCTTGTCGAGCGCCATCAGGCGTTCGGCCTTCACGCTTTTTTCGTGGCGTGCGCTCTGCGGACAGTAGGCGCAGTCTTCCGGGCAGCCACCCGTCTTGATCGAAAGAAGCGTGGAAATCTGCACTTTTGTGGGGTCGAAATAACGACGGTGCAGTTCCTGGGCGCGGAACATCAGGTCCGGGAAGGGGAGGTTGATCAGCGCTTCAACCTCAGCGCGCGTCCAGTCGTGGCGGACGTCTGGCTGTGTCATTTTCTGAGCCGTCACGGGGCTTTCTCCAACGTTGTTGCGTCACACCTACCCAAAATGGCCCCGGCGTGTCATCTCATCGTCATGATTATGAGCCGGAAAACGGACGAGGCAAAGCAATGAAACACTGGCGTATCGAGCAGATGGACTGGGATTCTTTTGATCCATCCCGCGTGGACCCGGATATCATTCCTCTGGTGAAGTCTGCTTCAGTCGTGGAAAAGAACGGTCTGGACTACGCGGAATATTTGCGTCGGGTCTTTGTCGGCGATCCTGATTTCAGTGCTGCCGCGGCCAACTGGGCGGTGGAAGAAGTGCAGCATGGTGATGCGCTGGGTCGCTGGGCAATGCTGGCGGACCCGACTTGGGACTATGAAGAAGCCTTTGACCGCTACAGGGCAAGTTACAAGATTGATGCAGACGTTGACGCATCCATCCGTGGGTCCCGCACAGGCGAACTGATCGCGCGATGCATGGTCGAGACAGGAACATCCTCATTCTATACGGCTCTGGCGGATGCGACGGATGAGCCGCTTTTGAAAGCCATCTGCAAACAGATCGCCGCCGACGAATACAGGCACTTCAAGCTATTTTACGACCATATGCACCGTTACCTGAAGCGTGAAAAGCTGAGCGTCTGGGCGCGAACCCGTATTGCGCTGGGCCGTGTGACGGAGAGCGAGGATGATGAACTCGCCTCTGCTTACCATACGACCAATGAAGGGGAGGACGTTCCCTACGATCACAAACGCTGCATCGCGGCCTATATGTCCAAGGCAATGGGGTTCTATCAGCAGAAGCATATTGACCGTGTGACGGCCATGATCTTCAAGACGATCGGCTTTACGCCCCACTCAAAGCTTCAGAAACTTGCGGCCAATGGCGTTTATCGCCTGATCCAGTGGCGCAAGCGGGCATTCCAGCGGCAGATCGCGGCCTGACAGACAGAGTACCTTACTGAAATTCACAAGACGGCAGATGCGTTTTCATGGCATGAAGAAGCGCATTTTCTGTCTTGAATACTGGAGCTTGAGAATGGACGTCCGTTCACTTCTGTCCCGCCGCTTCATCTGGGGGGCCGCAGCCCTGATGTCCGTGGTCGGACTGTCTCAGGGGTTCGCCGCAAAAGCGGACCCATACTCCCTCCCGATTGCAACGTCCGGCCCGATCAAGACTGACGCGCCTGCGGTCGCAACTGTGGCGAGCCAGCAACTGGCACGTCAGGTCGGATACGCCCAGTTTACGGCTGCGGACTGGCATGTTGGCACGGTGCGTCACATGGTCATGTTCAAGTACAAGAAGGACGCGACACCTGCTCAGCGCGCCGAAGTGGCCGCCCGCTTCCTGCATCTGGCGCAGGACAGCCGTCGTCCGGATGGACGCCCCGTTGTCGTGAGCCTGGAGACAGGTTTTCAGAACAGCGGCGAAGGCGTTGAGGGCGGTTTACAGCAGGCTTTCCTTGTGACGTTCCGTTCTGAAGGCGATCGCAATTACTATGTGGGCAAGCCTGTTGTGACGGACCCGGCCTTCTTTGACCCAGCACATGAAGCGTTTAAGGAGTTTGCAGGCCCGTATCTCGATAAGGTCATGGTTTTTGACTATGATGTGCTGGCTGTGTCGACACCGGCAGAAAAGGCCCGGAAGGCCTCCCGCAGAAGCGGAAAGTAACAAAAAATCTCGATCTGTATGGACGGCTTTTTGACGACGTGATCTTTTATGCCTCATGCTACGGCAACCGCCAGAACATGAGGCATAATGTGAAGACTACAGTTTCTGTTAAACGTCGCCTGACGCAGAGCGCGAGCTTACTTGCGCTGGCCATGGGTCTGACATCTGTCAGCGCGCAGGCTGCCGGTTACAATTCAGGCTGGGGCTTCGATGAAGCCGGCATGAACCGAAGCGTGAAGCCGGGCGACAACTTCTTCGAATATGCCAACGGCACCTATCTCAAGAACCTGAAAATCCCAGGGGATATGAGCAGCTACGGGCCGTTCCGTATTCTCTATGAGCTGTCCATGGAGCGTCAGAAGGCGATCCTGAGCGAAGCTCAGAAGCACGTCTCGGCAGAACCGTCTGACGATATGGGCAAGATTGGCACGTTTTACGCCAGCTTTCTGGACCAGAAAGCTGTAGACGCGCTTGGTGCCAAGCCGCTGGCGACCGATCTGGAAAAGATCCGTAAGGTCAGTGACGCCAAGAGCCTTGCAGAAGCTTTTGGATCGTCCCTGAAGTCCATGGCGTTCTCGACGTTCCAGATTGGCGTCGAGCAGGACCAGAAGGACCCGGAACACTACATGCTGATGCTCGATCAGGGCATGAGCATCGGTGTCAGTGGCGGTCTTGGTCTGCCGGATATCAGCTACTACACAGACCCCAAACTGGCCGACAAGAAGAAGGCCTATCAGGCGTATATCGCCAAGATGCTGACGCTTGAAGGTTGGCCGGACGCTGCGAAGAATGCGCAGGCTGTGGTGGATCTGGAGACGGCGCTAGCCAAGGTTGAGGTCCCTCGTGACCAGACCCGTGATCCGCTGAAGATCTACAACCCGATGCCAGTGTCCCAGCTTCAGAAGATTGCACCGGACTTTGACTGGGCGGCGTTCCTGACCACAGCGGGTCTGCCGGCTGAAGGGCTGGCGGATCGCAAGGTTGACGTGCGCGAGCCAGAAGGCATTGCGGCCATGGCCCGCGTTCTGAAGGCCACAGATTACGGCACTCTTCAGGCCTGGCTTGCCTTCCATCTCGCCGATAATGCAGCAACCTATCTGTCACACGACTTTTCGGACGCTTCATTTGATTTCAACAGCAAGACGCTCTCGGGTGTTGCGCAGCAGTCCCCTCGCTGGAAACGTGCAACCCGTGTGACGAATGGTGCCATGGGCTGGGCGATCGGCAAGATCTATGTGGCTCGGTACTTCCCACCGTCCGCGCAGGCCCAGATCACGTCTTTGGTGCAGGAAGTGAAATCTTCCTTCCATGATCGCCTTGAGCACAACACATGGATGGACGAGCCGACCCGCAAGGCTGCTCTTAACAAGCTGGATCATTTCGCCATTCAGGTTGGTTATCCGAAGAAGTGGTGGGACTACAGCAACCTCGTCGTTCGCAAGGGTGATGTGTACGGCAATGCCGTGCGTGGTGCTGCGTTTAACTGGCAGCATGAGCTGAACAAGCTCGACAAGCCGGTGGATCGTGACGAATGGGGCATGACGCCGCAGACGGTAAATGCCTACAACGACCCGACGATGAACGAAATCGTCTTCCCGGCAGCCATTCTTCAGCCGCCGTTCTTCGATCCGAAGGGCGATATGGCTGTGAACTATGGTGCCATCGGCGGCGTGATTGGTCACGAAATGAGCCATGGCTTTGATGATCAGGGCCGTCATTACGATGAGCATGGTCGTTTGAACGACTGGTGGAGCAAGGCGTCTTCGGATGCGTTCCAGAAGCTCGCAGATCGTCTGGGCGCACAGTATGACGCACAGGAGCCTTTGCCGGGCACGCATGTGAACGGCAAGATGACGATGGGCGAGAATATCGCGGATTCCGGCGGTCTGAATCTTGGTCTGCAGGCGTATCATGACTCCCTGCATGGCAAGCCGGAAACCAAGGTCCACGGTCTGACGGGCGATCAGCGCGTCTTCCTGGGCTGGGCGCAGGTCTGGCGTGAGAAGGATCGTCCGGATGCGCTCCGTCAGCAGATGCTGTCCAACGAGCATGCTCCAGCCGTAACGCGCGTGAACATGCCAGCGCATAACATCGACGCCTGGTATGATGCATTCGGCGTGAAAGAGGGCGACAAGCTCTATCTGGCTCCGGATCAGCGCGTAAAGATCTGGTAAGGGTCGTGACAAAACGAAGCGTGAGGCCTATTTCACGGTCTCACGTTTCAACTTTTTGACTGACGGACCTGCCTCATGACGCAAATGACGATCGGCCATCTGTACACCTCGCTTCATGCCGGGTGCGCCAGTGCGGTCGCGCGTGTTCTCGAAGCGCATGAGGTGGAGGTCGAATTTGTCGATCTTGATCCGGAAGATATTGAAGACGCGCTGGAACAGGGAGAAGTCGATCTTCTGGTCTCTGCCTGGTTCCCGCGAGACGAAAAATTCTCCGGGCCTGGTTCCCGCGTTATCGGAGACCTGTACCAGCCACAGATTTCCTTTGCTGCACTGAAAGCTCTTGGTCCGGTTAATACCCTGACCTCCGCTGACGTCGATCGGGTTATTGTTGCCGATGACAGTCGCGAGGCTCTGGAAAAAGCCCTGAAGCAGCTTCCCGCGCTGTCCGCTCTTCCGATGGAAGTGGTCGGGGAAGCGGCTCTGATCGCCCGACTGGAAAAAGCACAGTCTGAAGGGGAAGCGCCGCTTGTCGTGGCCACGCAGCCTCATGCCGTGTTCCATGCGTCTTTGCTGACACTAGTTGAAGATCCGGGTCAGTTGTTGGGCGGGGAGATGTCCGCCCGCATGATCCTGCGTGAAGACGTAGCCCGCAAAGCGGACACGGACCTGCTGGACGAGCTTTCCGAAATGATGCTCGGCAACAAGGTCATGAGCGCGTTGGATTACATGATTGGGGTGGAAGGGCAGGACCCGGATGAAGCCGCCGAGGCTTGGCAGCGCGGTCGCCTAATTCCGCGGGATGCCTGAAATAAAAAAGGGCCGGAGAACATCCGGCCCTTTTTTATGGTCCTGGATCAGCGGTAAACGAGGCCGCCATCGATCAGAATGGACTGACCGGTAATATAATCGGAGTCCTTGCCGGACAGGAACGCGACGAAGCCTGCAACGTCATCGGCGGTCTCAACGCGGCCGAGAGCAATGCCTTCGACGTACTTTTTGTACGTTGCGCCGATCTCGGCACCCGTGATTTCAGACATGCGCTTGTCGATCTCGACCCACATGTCCGTTCCGACGATGCCCGGGCAATAGGAGTTCACGGTAATGCCAGAAGATGCCAGTTCCTTGGCTGCTGACTGCGTCAGAGCTCGAACGGCAAATTTTGTGGAAGAATAAATACCGAGGAGAGGGAAGCCTTCATGTCCTGCAATGGAGCAGGCATTAATGATCTTGCCCTTTTTGCCACTGGCCTGGAAGATCTTGGCCGAGGCCTGAATGCCCCAGATAACGCCTTGCACATTGATGCGGAAGATCTTCTCAACTTCTTCCGGCGTCACGTCCAGAATGGGCTTCACCTGACAGATGCCAGCGTTGTTTACCATGATGTCGAGGCCGCCAAGCTGATCGGCGGCATCTTTCAGGGTGGCCTGAAATGCATCGCGGTTACTGATGTCCGCAGTCAAAGCAATGGCGCGGCGGCCAAGAGCTTCCACTTCTTTTGCAGCCTGCTCAACGGTTTCCTGCTTGACGTCAAGCAGAATGATGTCTGCGCCTTCACGGGCCAGACGGAGCGCAATAGCTTTGCCAATACCCTGAGCCGCCCCGGTTACAGCGGCAATTTTACCAGAAAGAGACATGCAGAAATTTCCTCTCTCTTCACGTGCCACAACATGTGGTTCACATGAACGATAAACTTCTTCTGCCGCCTGTCTTTGATTTTCCACAAAAAAAGACACGTTTTCGGAAATAACCACAAAAATGTGTTTCGCATGACGCTGATATTACATTCCGTACATAATTAAAATTTTATCGATAACGATTTTGAACGCGGTGATTATTTAATATGGAAAATATATACTTTGATTTGTTTGTGGAATAATATTTAAAATTAATTTTATATTCTTCGTGAATTATCATTCTAAAAGTCAATTCCGCGATAGCTGTCAAAAATAAAATTTTCTTATCCTGAAAATTTGCCATGGTACTTCTGCGGCTATGGGGTGATTTCCTGTAGTATTGGTTGCAAGAATTTGTGATGCAATGATTGTGTTGTATTGGGCTGGGGGATGAAAAGCTTGCGCTTTGGTGTGCTCGTTGAAAATTTTCTCCGTATTGTCGGTTTTTCTTTTTTTGGAAGCCTTTTCGTCTCAGGTGTGGCGTCGGGGCAGGTGATGGATCGGGATGTGGGTTCTGCTCCGAGCCTTCTTCTATCGACGCCTTTACCGAAAAATGCCTCCCGCAAAACCAGTGTGCCAGAGTTTTCCCATCCGGAAACTATTGTTTCCAATCCGCTATCAGATTGGCTGCGCAAGAGAGGGATCAATTTCCTCGTCGACAATACCAATGAATTTGCGGGAGCCATTACCAGGCCGACGCAAGGCAGCACTCGTGGTTTTGAGAATTACAAGCAAGGTGCGAGCAATGCAGGGCAGTATGCAATGCAGTTCGACATTAATTGGGAAAAGCTTGCGGGTCTTCGTGGATTTGCCACGCATATGATTACGGTTGGGCGTTACGGCAGCACCGCGAACCGTATGTTCGGTGACTGGCTTAATCATGCTTCCGAAGATTACGGCGGAGGCGGCAATGTCGTTGTGCATCTTGTTTATATGTATGGCGAAGAGACGCTTTACGGCGGTCGACTTGCCATAGCGGCCGGGCGAATGTCGGAAATCTCGGATTTTGCTGCCAGTCCGCTGTTCTGTAATTTTCAGAACGGAAGTTTCTGCGGCCGCCCCAAGGGCATTACCGATACCAATTTTGATGCCGGTTATCCGGCAGCGACATGGGGTTTTCGTGTACGCGGGAGGCCTGTGCGTTCCGTTTATGTACAGACGGGCGTGTATCCGATCGAAAACGGCATTTATCAAGTTTATCAGCATCGGACCGGCTTTAAATTCAACGGCGCCAATATCATTGGTTATGCGGCCCCGCTCGAAACTGCTTGGGAACCTGTATTCGGACAGGGGAAACTGCCTGGGCATTACAAATTTGGTGCTCAGCTTTTTAGTACGCCACAGGTCGATAATTATTACGATCTGTATGGTGGATCTTATGCAGTTACGGGGCTGGCGCAGAAGAAGCGGAGTGCTTCCTGGTCGACATGGGTCATGCTGGATCAGCAGTTTCTTCACTATAAGGCCAAAGGGTCTGGCCTGACTGGAATGGCCGGTCTCATTTACAATGATCCCCATACGTCGCTACGGCGCTATCTGGTTTACGGGGCGCTTATCAATCGCGGTTTCTTTGCGTCCCGTCCTTACGATACGCTGGGCTTTTCCCTGACTTATACGAAGATTGCGTCCGGTGTCAGCCGGACCGAAGCAGCTCTCATTCGGAAGGGAGGGACACTCCCCAATCATGCAACCGGAGTGCAGAGGGACACGGTCGTGATGGAATTTAACTATGCAATTCATGTTGTGAGGGGTGTTATTTTCACGCCGCTCTTCGAATATTACATTCATCCGAATGCCCAATATAACCTTCGGGATGCGGCTTTGCTGGGGTTCAAAAGCCATATCCAGTTCATGTGAAAAGGATTTCTGGACGGATCGAGGTAAGCGAGCGCCCCCGGAAAGCGTCCTCGGCCGGTTCTCTTGTTGGAGAAGATACGTTAATTAATCGTTACTGACATGGTGTAACGGTAGAAGAATGACTCATTCCGACAGGACGGATGCGGTTTTTGAGGCATTTCACAGTCTCAGCGATGAAGAATGGCTGCATGTTCTGACGGCTTCCGTTTCAACACGGGAGGTTTGTGGTGTTCGGATGCCCGACTTTCCCCCAGACGATACTCAACGTGAAATTCATGGCCATCATGGGGAAGTCTCCATCCATGAAGCCCATGTTTTCTATAGGGAAATCAAGGCTTACTGTGCCTATGCTGGTCGGCCTGTTCGGCCTGAGACAGTTCTGCTGGATTTCGGGTGCGGTTGGGGGCGTACGGCGCGTCTGTTCATGAAGGATGTTCGCCCACAGTCTCTTGTGAGTGTGGAAAATACGGATCGTTTTCTCATGGCCGCGCGTCGTGCCAATCCAGCTTTGGGCTTTCTTCAGGCGGGGCCAGTGCCTCCACTTCCGATGGTGTCTGAAAGTCTGGATCTGGTGACGTCCTGGTCCACCTTTTCCCATCTGGACGAGTTTTTATCTGGCCAGTGGATACAGGAGTTTCACCGTCTCCTAAAACCTGGTGGACTGGTTGTCATGACAACGCAAAGTCGGCGGTTTCTGGCGTTCTGCGCAGAGCAGCGCCTGCGTCGGGCGTCTGGGATGCGGCTGGAACATCCCTGGCACGAAGCCTGTGCGGACAGTTTCGTTGACGAAGCCCGTGCCAATTCGGATTTCGAGGCCGGTCGGTTTTTGCATGCCTCTTCTGCAAAGCCCCCACATTTTCAGGCCCATTACGGCGAAGCCATTATTCCCCGGAATTATGTCCTGAAGACATGGGGCGGTCTTTTCCGCATGATCGAGTATCTGGATAATCCTGTACGATTGCCGCAGGTTCTGATTGTCTTGCAGAAGATTGGATAAGACATCATTTGTCATGAATGGGTATGATGATCAGCATCTTTCGGACAGTCGGTCTTGTAACTGCTTTCTTCTGTCTCCCGGTGTATGCTGTTTACGCTGCTGATGAGCATGTGACCGTCTCGGGGAAACCTGTTGTTCGCGTGGCGACCTACAAAGATGTCGCGCATTTTTATGAACGCTTCGAGAAATTTCCGGCTGCGGCGCGTGAGGGAATATCGCTTCATTTCACAGGTGAGTTGCTGCCGGATCACGAGCTTCCGTCAAAAGCGCGGCTCGTCATCCACAGCAGGCAGGGTGATATTCCACTATTTTTCGGAACAGACCGGGAGATGCACTTCCCGCGTGCCACCCAATTGGCAGCAGAAAATCCTCCAATTCTTCAGACAGAGTCGATTGGTCATAATGTTCGGACAGAACTGTCTCTTCGCGTGGAAGTGCCGCAGGGGGATAGGTTTACAGGCGTTCAGGCACGCCACTGGCTGACGCAAATCAATGCCTGCATTCGGGATCTGACAGGCGTGATTCTGTCCTGGTTCATGCCTGATGCGCATCGGCTCAAGATTGACCTTGCCCCCGGCGCGCGTTTTGAGGCCGTGACGGGCGGTCATGTGACTATGCTGGCTAACAACGAGGGGAAAGAACCCATGACAGTCCTGTTGCGTCCGCAGGATTATCCGGAAGACACGATTTTCCGCTCCAGCAAGCCTTTTGCTCAGGTTCGCGTCAGAATTCCGGGAGACGCGTATCTGACGTTCACGCCGGACAGATAACGCAGGATTTGACAGAACGCGCATGAAACAGCATCACCCTGAGCCTGTTTTTCATGCCAGCAGGGGGCTCCATGTCCGTTCACGCTTTTGTCTTTCCCGGTCAGGGCAGCCAGTCAGTTGGAATGGGGCAGGCCCTGCATGATGCCTTTGCCTCGTCTCGCGCCGTCTTTCAGGAAGTTGATGACGCTCTGGGCCAGAACCTTTCCAAGCTCATGTTCACCGGCGACGCTGACGAACTGACCCGGACGGAGAATACGCAGCCAGCTCTGTTCGCCGTTTCTTTGGCTGCTGTTCGCGCTCTGGAATCCGAAGGGGGTTTTGCCCTGACGGACAAGGCGGCGCTGGTAGCGGGTCACTCACTTGGAGAATATTCCGCACTTGCGGCTGCCAGAACGTTGGGGATTGCGGAAGGTGCACGTCTTCTGCGTTTGCGCGGTCAGGCCATGCAGCGTGCGGTTCCGGCTGGTGAGGGCGGCATGGCTGCTCTGCTGGGTGTCGAAGCCGAGCAGGCCCAGTCAATCTGCGATGATGCCGCTCAGGGGCAGATCCTTGAGATCGCCAATGACAATGGTGGTGGCCAGATCGTAGTCTCCGGCCATATGGACGCAGTCGATCGCGCGATTTCTCTGGCAAAAGAGCGTGGAATTAAACGCGCTGTGAAGCTTCCAGTCTCCGCGCCGTTCCATTCTTCGCTGATGGCTCCGGCCGCTCGTGAAATGGAAGAGGCTCTCGCCAAGGCGACATTGAATGCTCCTAAAGTGCCAGTGATTGCCAACGTCACGGCTGCCAAGGTGAACGACCCAGAGGCAATCCGTGATCTGCTCGTCAAGCAGGTGACGGGGACTGTTCGCTGGCGCGAGAGCGTGCAGGCCATCGCCGCCATGGGCGTGACGACTATGCACGAGCTGGGTTCAGGCAAGGTTCTCTGCGGTCTGGCTCGTCGTATTGCGCCGGATCTGGCAACAGACAATGCTGGTACCCCTGCTGAAATCGAAGCTCTGCTCAAGGCTCTGTAAGGACAACGACCCATGTTTTCTCTTTCTGGCAAGACCGCTCTCGTCACCGGCGCATCTGGCGGTATCGGTGCAGCTATCGCCCGTCAGCTTCACGCTCTTGGTGCAACGGTTGTTCTCAGTGGCACGCGTGAAGCAGCTCTGAAGGAACTGGCAGATAGCCTTGGTGAGCGCACGCATATTGCGGTTGCCAATCTGTCAGAGGCGTCCGAAGCTGATGGTCTCGTTGCCAAGGCTGAGGAAGTGGCCGGGGCACCGTTGGACATTCTGGTGAATAATGCCGGTCTGACGCGCGACACGCTTGCCATCCGTATGAAGGATAGTGACTGGTCGCAGGTCATGACGGTGGATCTGGAAAGCCCGTTCCGGCTGGCTCGTGCGGCTCTTAAGGGTATGCTGCGCCGTCGTGCCGGTCGTATCATTTCCATCGCATCCGTTGTTGGAACGACAGGGAACGCCGGTCAGGCCAACTATGCGGCTGCAAAGGCTGGTATCGTCGGCATGAGCAAGTCTCTGGCGCAGGAAGCTGGTCCGCGCGGTGTGACGGTCAATGTCGTGGCTCCTGGTTTCATTGAAACGCCGATGACGGATGTACTGTCCGAAGGTATTCGCGAGAAGCTGGTGGGCTCCATTCCGCTCGGTCGGATGGGAAACCCGGATGACGTCGCTGCGGCAGTGGTGTATCTGGCTTCTGACGAGGCTGCATGGGTCACCGGGACGACCCTGCACGTCAACGGTGGCATGGCCATGGTCTGAGACGCTTGGCGTTTCAGGTCAAAGCGTGCTAATCGCGCGCTGCTTTGCCCGGTCTGACGAAGGCCGATGTCCGGTTCGGCCGGTGGCAACGCCTTTCCGGAAGGAGAGGTGGCCTGCGCTGGAAGGCTCGAAAGGGCTTGCCGGACTGGCAGACGGCAAAACGAGTTTTTTGTAACGCCCGGCACGGGCAAAAGGAACGAACAGATGAGCGATATTGCTGACAAGGTAAAGAAGATCGTTGTCGAGCACCTCGGCGTTGAAGAAAGCAAGGTCACGCCGGATGCGTCTTTCATTGACGATCTGGGCGCAGACAGCCTCGACACGGTCGAGCTGGTCATGGCTTTCGAAGAAGCTTTCTCCGTCGAAATCCCGGAAGATGCAGCTGAGAAGATCGCCACCGTCAAGGATGCGATTGACTACATCGAAAAGCAGAAGGCTGCCTGAGGCGCTTTCGGGACTGGCTTCAGGCTGGTCCCATCCCGCCCTCCACAGTAGGGGCGGATAAACGAAGTAGCCTTGAGGCTGCGACGTACTGGTCGTTTACAACGTGAGACATGAGGCATCGATGAGCGGGAATGCAAACAACGGAAGACGCGTCGTCGTTACCGGTATCGGTGTTGTCAGCCCACTTGCGGTGGGTGCGGAACTGACGTGGAAGCGTCTGATCGAAGGGCAGTCCGGTATCGGGCGTATCACCCATTTTGATCCTTCCGAACTCCCTGCGCAGGTCGCTGGTCAGGTTCCTGAGGGACCGACTGAAGAAGGCGGTCTCACGCTGTCTGACTGGGTGCCGGTCAAAGACCAGAAGAAAATGGATCGCTTCATCCATCTTGGTCTGGCCGCTGCCATCCAGGCCGTTGAAGACTCGGGTTGGAAGCCTGAGACGGAAGATGATCGATGCGCTACAGGCGTGATGATCGGCTCCGGCATTGGCGGTCTGCAAACAATTTATGAAGGTTCTCTGACAGTTTCGAGCGGCAAGGCCCGTCGTCTGTCACCGTTCTTCATTCCATCTGCCCTTATCAATCTCATTTCCGGTCACCTTTCGATCCGTTACGGGTTCAAGGGACCGAACCATGCCGTCGTTACAGCCTGCGCAACAGGCGTACATGCCATTGGTGATGCGTCCCGTCTGATCCAGCATGGTGATGCAGACGTTATGATCGCTGGCGGTGCTGAGGCAGCCATCTGCGCTCTGGGCATTGCTGGTTTCTGCTCGGCCCGTGCGCTTTCCACGGGGTCCAACGATGACCCGACCAAGGCTTCTCGCCCGTGGGACAAGGACCGTGACGGCTTCATCATGGGTGAGGGTGCCGGTGTTGTCGTTCTGGAAGAGTACGAGCATGCCAAGGCTCGTGGTGCCAAGATTTATGGTGAAATCGGCGGCTATGGCCTGTCCGGTGATGCCCATCACATCACAGCCCCGGCTGAAGGCCACGAGGGTGCATTCCGCGCCATGAAGGCTGCGCTGAAGAACAGCGGCCTGCAGGTGTCGGACATCGACTACGTCAACGCCCATGGCACGTCCACCATGGCTGACGATCTGGAACTGGATGCGGTTGAGCGTTTCTTCGGCGATCACGCCAAGAACATTGCCATGTCCTCCACGAAGTCTGCCATTGGTCATCTTCTGGGTGCCGCAGGGGCCGTGGAAGCGATCTTCTGCCTTCAGGCCATCCGTGATGGCATTGTGCCTCCCACGCTGAACCTTGAGAACCCGGCACGCGAGAGCGTTATTGATCGTGTGGCTCTCAAGGCTCAGAAGCGCAAGGTCGACGTGGCTCTGTCCAACAGCTTTGGGTTTGGTGGCACGAATGCCAGCATCATCCTGAAGCGCTGCGAGGGCTGAGCGGAGTTCCATTGGTCTATGCCTGACAGCCAGCCGGACGGCGAAGAGAACAAAACACCACTTCTTCCCCCCAAGGCTGGTCGCAAGCTGGCAATCTTCATGGTTCCGCTGCTCTGTATCGCAGCAGCGGTAGCCGGATATGGGCATTACACTGACCCCGGCCCTCTTCCTGAAACCAAAGCGTTCGTGATTCCTCATGGCAATAACGCCACGGTTACGAAGGCACTTCAGGCAGACGGTATCCTGTCACCAACATGGGCTTCTGGCGCATTCTTCCGTATTTCGGCCTTTCTGACCCACCGTGACGGTCAGATTCATGCGTCTGAGTTCCAGTTTCCCTCCCGTGTTTCTGTCGCGCATGTCCTTGAAATTCTTCGCCATGGTAAGCCCGTCTCTCATCCCTTGACGGTTCCTGAAGGTCTAACGGCCAAGAAGATTGAGGACATCATCCGTAAGGCCCCCGTGCTGACGGGTGATGTTCCTGAGATCCCCGAAGGAACAGTTCTGCCCCAGACGATTGCTTATGTCTGGGGAACACCCCGGCAGGCCATCGTGGACCGTCTGTGCCGCATGATGGACAAGCAGCTTCAGGCAAGCTGGGAAAAACGGGATGTGGAAGCGCTGGATGGCCTGATTCAGAGCCCACAGGAGCTTCTGACGCTGGCCTCCCTGATCGAGCGGGAGACGGGTGTACCGTCAGAGCGACCGATGGTGGCGCGGGTTTTTTTAAACCGCCTCAAACTCGGAATGCGTCTTCAGACGGACCCAAGTGTGATTTATGGCCTGAGTGACGGGCTTGGAACGCTGGATCGTCCGCTTTTGCATGAAGATCTGCAAACGCCGGGGCCATATAATACCTATCTTGAGGCTGGGCTGCCGCCGGGGCCAATCTGCTCGCCTGGGATCACATCTCTGGAAGCTGCTGCACATCCAGCGGAGAGCAAGGCCCTTTATTTTGTCGCCACAGGTGAGGGCGGGCATAATTTTGCGGAGACCCTGCAGGAGCAGGATCAGAATATAAGGGCTTATCGATCAAAAACCGCTTCACCTCAATGAGGCGAGAAACCCCGCTTTCCAAGGAAGGCGGGGTTTTCCGTTTTTAGTGCACGGGCGCGAGAGACGAGCTCTGTACGCCGCGCGTCTGTGTGCTGTAAGGGCGCGACGTATCGTAGTTGCTCGGATATGGGCTGCTGCTTACGGGATCAACGTCTGTTGTGGCACTCTGTGAAGCCGGAGCTGTGGCGGCTGTAGCGTGAGCCGTCGAAGCGGTTGGCAGCTTGGCGACATTCATCAGCATACGGCGGAGCGGATCTGCCGATGGATTGTTTACGCGCATGGTGATGATAATGTCTTCGGGCCCGACTGTCTGGTTGTAATACGCCCGGTTTGCACCACTATCCACTGTCAGCTTCGAGCCGCCAAGAGAAAGCCCTGCATAAAGGCCCTGTGCTTTCTGGGCGGCGTAGATATCCGTATTTTTGGCGCCTGCCGTGCTGCTTTCAGCACCGGTTCCGATGGTTGCGAACGAAGCGGAAGCCGTTGCATCAAACTTGAACTGGCTGTCCAGCAGGGCCTGAATCCCACGTTGCGACATGATGAAGAAGATCATTTCGGAACTTTGCACACCGGCCTGGATGCCGAGCGAGCCTGAGCTCAGACGATAGAATGCCGGATCAGACCACGAACCACGCGCATCCCGGCTCATGAGAACGCAACGACCACCCGAACCGCCGAGCCCGAAAGACATATTCAGCACGGAGGGGCACACCATCACAGCTTTGGCCTGAGCGAGTAATTGCTGGGACCGGGAGGTTGACGTGGTTTTTGCAAACAGGTCCTGAAGGGCGATTGTCGCCTTGTCGACAACGATCTGTTGTTCGCTGGCTGTGGTGGTAGACGTACCAGAGCACGCCGCGAGCGTTGCACACCCTGTGGCGGCAAGAACGGTCGAACGCAGGAGACCGGACAGGGTCATAAAGCTTACCTTCTGCTAACGGCAAAATTGAAGTCTTCCCGCACTATGCGGGAAATACGGCCAAATCACGAATAGGGAATGGAGGAGGGGTCAGATTTCCACCTGAACCGCATCTGAGAGCACTTTGGCAATCCCGGGAGCGGCCGCAAGAATAGTAGCTCCGCCTGTCAGGCCTCCAGCCTGGAGGAAGGGGGAAACAGCCGCGCCTGCTTCTTCCAAAATGATGAGAGCTGCCGCGACATCCCAGAGTTGGATCACGATTTCCAGATACCCGTCACTGCGGCCACAGGCGACGTCTGTAAGAGCCAGAGCGCCGGAACCTCCTGAGCGTGGCATGGCGCCAAGGGCCATGATCGCGCCGATCTTCTCGCCGAAAAGTTCGGTTGAGACGCGGCTGGACCATCCCATTTCAATCATCGCTTCTTGAGGGTTGCTGATGGGGGAGGCCTTGATAGGCTTACCGTTCAGGAAGGCGCCCTTGCCTTTCTGTGCTGTGAAAACTTCACCGAGCGCAGGCGCTTCGATAATGCCTGCAACGGGTTCGTCTCCCTTGAGAAGCCCCAGTGAAACGCACCACCGGTCACGGCCACGCGCGAAGTTGGACGTTCCGTCAATCGGGTCCACAACCCAACGGAATTGGCCTTGACGCGTAACGCCACCTTCCTCGCCCTGAAAACCATCTTCCGGGAAAAGATCCTGAATGCGTTTGCTGACAAGAGCTTCAACGGCCCCATCAGCCTCCGTCAGGTAGTCCTGCCGTCCTTTCAAAGTACCCGTTGGTCCACCGGGAGCCGGACGCATCGAGAGGGCTAGTGCGGCAGCGTCGCGAACAACGCTGCGAGCAGCTTCAAGACGTACGGCGACAGGATCGAAACTCATTGGGGCATGTCCTATTCTGTGCGGCGCGCGGCACGCAGGGAGGCAGTAAGGGCGGGGTCTTCAAGAGACATCAGGCGGCTGGCGGCTGTCGTTGCAAACAGGTGCAGTATTGTCCTTCGGCGGGCCGCAGCAAGCTTGTGCTCCGCGGGTTCCCGGATAACAGCGCATTCTGCCACGATGCTGTGGAACATGCTGTCCGGAACCATGCTGAGGCTGACCGTGATGATGCCGACGTCTTCCGGCAGGATGTGCAGCGGAAAGTCGTCATCCACGGCAAAGAACAGTCTGTCCGACCAGCTTCGATAGTCGGACCATTTCTGGTCCGTCTGGAAATCACGAATGCCGGATTTGATCTCGATACAGGTCAGGCTGTGATCCGGCAGAAGCGCCATGACGTCCGCCCGACGCCCTGCGGACGGAAGGGAAAATTCATTGATCGCGGCCCAGCCCATGGTACGGCAAAGTCCCAGAACAGCCCGCCTTATGGCGAGTTGCCTTTCTGGAAAACCGGGTGTCATCTCGGAAAGAACCGAACTCATGGTTCCATATTGCCCCGATCTGCGCTTTACGTCTGCCCCTGTTCTCGTTTTTCCCTGTTTGTATGTTCAAGGAGAGTCGGCATGCCGTTTCTGCGCACGGACCACTGGCGTTGTGCCATCATCCACGCTCCTCTGGCCGATCTGATCCGGGCAGGAAGCCTGAACGGATTTGAGGTTACAACGCTACCAGACATTGGAGATCACCGGTTTCTCGCAGATCCGTTTGGATTATGGCGTGGTGGAAGGCTGCATGTTTTTGCGGAAGCCTATGATTATCGCAGCCCGAAAGGCGTTATTGAGGTCCTGGTCTATGACAGCACCGGACGGCTGATCGAGCGTGAGGAAGTCCTGCGCGAAGATTGGCATCTTTCTTATCCCTATGTGTTCGAGCATGAGGGAGAGACGTATCTGCTGCCGGAAGCCAGTGCGTCCGGTCGATTGACTCTCTATCGGGCGACACAATTTCCCTTAGGGTGGGAAAAGGTCGAGGCGTTCGATTTCCCCGAAGCGGCCATCGACGCGACGCCTTTTTACCATGCCGGACGCTGGTGGATGTTCTGGACGCCTGCCGGTACGCGGGAAGAGCGTCAGTCCACGCTGTATCTTTCGGTGGCTGATGACCTTGTGGGGCCGTGGACCTCATTGGGTCTTTTCCTGAATGATAGAGCAGGCGCGCGCCCGGGCGGCACCCCCATCGTGGTCGATGGAGAAATTTTCCTTCCAACGCAGGACTGCCGCAGCACATACGGTCGTGGTATCCGTCTTTTAAAGATCGAAGGACTGGAACGCGGATTACCAAAGGTTACGCCCGACGCAGTTCTGGATGCGCCTGCCGTGCTCCGTCGTCGCTTCCCGGATGGTTTTCATACGCTGTCTGCCGCAGGGCAGGTGACTCTTGTCGACGTGAAGCGTGTGGGGTTTGGTCCCAAGCGGGACCTTATGAACGTGAAGCGTCGTCTGGGGCTGGGCTGAAGCCTGGCAGCCGGTCCAGAACCGCATTACCTTGTCGTAGGAAGGCGTCTGGGCCAAAGCGGTCCAGCACTAGCTTGCGGGACAAAGTGCCCATGGTATGCAGTTTCTTCGGCTGCATGATGAGTTCTGCAATAGCGCTGGCCAGAACAGGGGCATTGTTGAAGGGAACCACCAAGCCGGAGTGCCCGTCCTCCATTGTATGAGGGATCTCACCAGCCGGAGTAGCAATTACAGGCAATCCGCAGGTCATTGCTTCATGGGCGGCCACGCACATGCCCTCCCAATGAGAGGGCTGAACATAGAGATGCAGGGTTGGAAGAAAGCTGAAAGGGTCTTCACAGTGGCCGAGGAAATCGACTGGTAGTTTCTTGTCCTGTACGACCTTCTCAAGGGAGTCTCGTTCAGGACCATCACCTGCCAGTACGACCCGATAAGGCGGTAGATCCGGATGATCGCGGAGAAGATCCAGCGCCTCGAACAGTAGGTCATACCCTTTGACGGCATGGAGTCGACCAAGACTCCCGATCCGGATGATTTTTCCCTTCTTCCATGCTGCGGCTTTCGGGCTGGCGGGGTCCGCCCGGAAGATGGGCCAGGCCATGACCTTGCTTCGCAGGCCAAGACATTTGCGAGAGAAGCTTTCAACCGTAGGAGAGTCCGCAACCCAGAGGGCGGCTTTCCGACATAACAGGCGCAGCAGAATGCTGTTGGCCTTCTTTAGGCGGGCGGAGTGTTGCCAGTGAACGGCAGGGACGTCCAGCCTGTTGGCTGCCCGTTGGCCCAGAAGGGTTGCGCGCGTCAGGGACGTCCAGATCAGATCGGGCTGGAAAGCATCCATTTCAGCGCGCAGCCAGCGCCATGCTGCCAGATGGTCTTTCTTGCCGCCGGAGCGGACGTGGACCCTGATACCCTGCTTCTCCAGAACGGGGATAGCAAGACCGTCACGCTTCTCAAGGCTGAACACCGTGACTTCGCCGCCCCGACTTTGGAGAACGGAGATGATGTCAGGGATGGGAAGCTGCGCCCCTCCACATTCCAGAGAATTGATAACGTAGGCAATTTTCATGAGGATCGCTGTGCCAGAAGCTCTTCGGCCAGAATCAGATCGGCTGGCTTGTCGACATCCACGGCGGCCTGACCGTTCGACAAGGGTACAAGATGGACGCGTGCGCCTGTCAGAGTTTCGATACGCTGACAGAGTGCTTTGGAATCCAGACGGCCCAAGAGGGCACGAAGAAGGGTTCCGAACCCAAGTGTCCGTGCCATTTTTAGTGGGCGTTTACGGTCTTTCTGCAATCGCTTCCAGAGTTCTACGACGGCTTCGGCGCGTGGTGTTCCCATCCAGAAAAGATTGCACCCCGAAAAGCTCATATCCGACAGTCGGATATAGGTACGCTTCGTATTGGGAACATCACGTTCGACTGTCTCTTTGAGCGCAACGCCGACGGCCAGATCGCAGTCCTGAGTTTTTCCAAGAAATTCAGTGATCCATTCGGGCCGCAGCAGCGCATGGTCTGCCGTGGTGACAAGGCAGGGGGTACCGATGCGGTCTAACGCCTCAGCAACACTCTCACTGGGGGAAGCGGCGGCTTTCAGAATCTCAGCCGTACCAGCAATGTCACGGATGCGGTCGGGTGCTTCAATGCTGATGGTAATCGAGCCGAGATCCGGCGTGAGTGCGAGTGCTCTGAGAACACGCCCAAGCATGGGCTCTCCAGCAATGGGGAGAAGCGCTTTGTGAGACACTTTTCCGAGCTGGGCGAGAACGTCCCGTTCACCATCACGGGAACCGGCAAGAACCAGAACCGGAAGAGTCACGCCGTGCGACTGCGATCAGAGACAGGGCGAGCGCCGTCTGGGCGGTCCTTCGGCGGAGATCCCGTGAGATCCATCACCCAAGGGTAACGCTTGGCTTCTTCAATATCATAGCCGAGGTTGAAGACGTGCTGGCTGCGGGCGCGATCACGAGATTCACGATAGAAGCTGCCGAAAAGACGGTCTGGCACATAGTTCGTAATGCCGTAATTGCCGTCTTCATCGTGGAAATGATGCAGGACATGAAGCTGCTTGATATGCGCCACCCACTTCCAGCGTGGCTTGTAGGCCAGGTGCTGGATGCAGTGGAAGAACTCGTAAATGCACGTCATGACCAGCGCTGTGGAGAGAGCACAGAACGCACCGCTCCAGCCGCTGATGAGATACCCGATTGGCATGGTGATGATCGCCATTGTCGGAACCGTGTTGAGCGGTGAGCCGAACAGCACATCCAGAAGATGCGGGTCCTGATGATGATCGAAATGGATACGCTTCCACAGCGCCGCGGTCCAGTGGTTCCTGTACAGCCAGCGTCCATGGAGGATGTAGCGATGGATCATGTACCAGGCCAGAGGATACACGGCGATGACGACTGGTACAGGGATCAGTGTCTTCCAGAGACTGTGCGAGAAATGCAGGGCGCCGAAAGCGGCTGCAAGGATCAGCGCAAAATATAGCAGGATCGTCGGGTAGGTGAGATAGGCAATCCACAACTGGGGTAGCGACATCTTGCCAAGATCAAAACTGCGACCTGTGCGCAGGGACGACATGTTATGCCAGGGTTTGGACGTGCTCATTTTCCCTCCAGCCGCAGAATCCAGGTCAACCCGAGGAGGGCGCCCAGCAGCGGTCCCGCACTGGCCGCCAGTGGCGCGGCAAGCGTCCCGGCGTTTCCGAGTGCGGAAATCATTCCTTGCAGGATTACAAAACCCATCCCGGCCGCCAGTACATAGACCGGAAGTGGATTTCGAAGTCCTGCCCGTGGAGGGATATAGATCACTGGCAGCGCCAATAGAAGCATTACTGCAATCTGAAGAGGAAGAATAATCCCGCTGAACAGGGCCATACGATAGGTCGCACGCGGCAGACTGGCAGGCGCGCCCTTATGAAGAATAGCTCCGATCTGCGCTGGGGTAACAGCAGCATTGTCTTCGGAGAGGGTCATGATCATTCCGGGGGTAGCCGGGATATCGAAGCGATTGTCGCCTCCCGTTACTTTTACAAACGCACCATTATCCGTCAGCGTCAGATCCTGCGCCCCTGTAGGGTGCCAGAACTGACCATCGTAAGAGAGGGTGGCCGCATGCTCTGTGCCGGTCAGAAGACCTGTCGCATCCCGGTGATAAATCGTGACGTCCCGCAGGAACGATCCTCCGTGCGCATACTGTCCGATGCGCACAAGGGTCGGTCCCGCGCGAAACCAGAGAAGGCGTTTTGTCGGTGCATCTGGTTTTGCTGCATCCGGATCGGTTTTGTTCCACCACGTCGCAAGAGCATTTTCGCAGGGAGGAACAACCCAGTACTGAAGGGTTGTCGCTGTGAATCCGACAATCAGAACGGCTGGTAAAAGCCGCTGGTACAGACCTACGGTCGAGAGGCCGGATGCGCGAAGTGCGGCCATTTCCGACGAGAGCGTCATCTGCATGAGTAGAAACAGCGCCCCGACCATGAAAGCCAGCGGCATAATCTCTACACTCAGTGCAGGAAGATGCAGGAACGCAAATGTGAGGATACCACGAAAGCCCAGATTCCGGTTCAGAATGAGCGTCGTTTTTTCAAGGAGTGCCAGAATTTCGAGCAGGGAAACAAGGACTGCACCGCATAGCATGAAACGGCCCAGCAAGGAGCGGTTCAGATATCGGTACAGCACATGTTGTGGAGCATGTGCAGTCATGAGGGACGAACCAGCTTGCGACGCCTCCACGACCCGCGCGAACGGCGAAGAAGTGTGGCGGGACACGCGATACAGAAAAGGGCCAGAGGTACCCAGATGGCCAGCCAGATCGGAAGACGCCCTGTAGCTGCCAGACTATGGCCGAACATCAGGGTTTGATCGAATCCAACGAGAATGGCGGACACAGCGATCAGTCCCCAGACCGATCTGCGTCGCCTTGAGCCAATGGCCAGCGCTACTGCCAGAGGCGGGATGAAAGGAATGGCCAGAGCGTGCGCAACACGGAAATCCATTTCTGCACGAAGTGTGCGATATTCGATGCCGGGTACGCCGTATCGCAGATCATGCGCCAGTTCAAAGAGGGTCAGTTCGCGTTCGTCCGCGCCTCGGGAGCGGAAGGAGTTTTCCTGCGTCGGGCGATCAATGATGCGAACGACATGGGAAAAATGCGTAACTGTAGGTTTGAAATTTCCGCTGTTGGGGAAGGGATCATCAACGATTTCCCCATTCCATAAATCAAGCTGAGTGCTTTGAAGCTTGTTGGAAATGGTCAGTTCGCCTGTTTTTGCTGTGATGATGTGAGCAATACCGTTTTTGTTAACTTCCCGAATGAAGATCCGCTTCATCCTTGTGCCAGCATGGCTCACATTATCGGCTGTCATGACAGCCGTGCTGGATGTCGATGCGAACATGCCAGCCTGAAGGTGGGGCGCCCATCCCGTATGAGCGGCAAAATAGAAGCCTGCCCGATAATCATAGCGGGCAACAGGTTGGATATACCCATAAAGCAGGACGCTGGCAGCTCCAAGCGCCAGACCTACGAACATGAAGGGCCGACTGATCCGCAGAAGAGAAACACGCCCGGCCTCAAGTGCATCAATTTCGTTATGATCACTCATTCCACGAATGGTGAGAAAAACCGAAATGCAGAGCGCGGCGGGGATCGCAATTCCAAAGTAATGCGGAAGGAGGTCTGTCAGCAGCTTGATGCAGGTTGCCAGAGAACTGCCCGCGGAAGCCAGATAATCAAACAGAACCAGCAGCCGTTCCAGCAGAAGAGCGACCAGCATAGCAACGAGGGCAATGATGAACGGCGGTATCATCTGTGTCAAAAGATACCGGTCCAGAATGGTTGCGCGCTGCTTCATGCCTGGCTGTTCCGGGGGCGTACCCAGGATGCCTTTTCCGTAATCTGGCCATCTGGCTTACGGCGTGACATGCCAATGGCCCAGCCATCACCTTGCGGATGAATAACAAGGTGATTCCAGCAGGCCTGACGATGTTCGCGTTTGTCAGTGAGGGAGGCTGACGCTACGCCGAGTAGGGGAATATCTGTTCCGGGAATATGGGTCAGGGTCGCATCATGAGAATGTCCGTGCAGAACGATTTCCGCTCCCGTCCGCTTCAGAACCTGCGCAAACGCTCTGTAGTCGTGCAGCGATTTCCGCCAGGTTACCAAGCCGCGTCTTGGGGGATGATGAATCATGACCACGCGGCATAACCCCGCATTTCCAAGTTCGGTCAGGAGAATTTCAAGCCGTGCAAGCTGTCTGCGGCCAACCCGGCCATAGGCCATGAAAGGCGGCGTCGGCACGCCTGAATTCACGCCGATAACGGCTACCCCATTCTGAGTGCGGGCGTAGGGGTACGACGCGGCAGACCACGACTTCCATTGAAGGAGGCCTTTTTCGGCTGGCTGGCGAATCATGCAATCATGATTTCCAGGAATGACCATGGCGGTTGCCGGAAGCTGCTTCAGCCAGTTCGCAGCGAGGGCAAATTCATCGGGTGTTCCAAAATTCGTTAGGTCGCCACTGACCAGAATGGCATCCACATCATTTCTGGCAATGTCTTCCACGATGGCCGAGCAGGTTGCAGCCAGATGCACATGGCGTCGGTGCTTTTTCCAGGACAGAAGGCTCAGAGCCCGCTTGTTGAGAGCCTGAAGCCAATGCACGGGTGGTGGTGGAAGATGAGGGTCTGACAGATGGGCCAGCGTGACGGCACGCGTGTTCCGCGGACTGCGTGTTTCTGCGGGACGTGTATGGGACATTTGAGAAACGTGGCCTTAGTCAGTCTTTCCACCAGAAGGGAATACCCATATTCTGGTGGAAGCATCATAGCCGTGCTAGACCCGCCCGCATAGCTCCGAACATAACACGAAGAATTCCCTCATAGTGCGATTTGCTCTTATCCATAATGCTCGCAGCCGCAAGAACAGGCGCGGCGGCTCCGCCTTTGCTGCGGAAGCCAAGACTCTTCTGGGCGAAAATTTTGTTCCGTCAGACAGTCGGGAGGGCATGACGGAACATGTTCGCCATCTTTGCGAAAGGGATGTGCGGACGATCGTGATTGATGGTGGAGATGGCACTGTCAGTACAGTGCTGACAGCGATCGCTCGCGCCTATCCTGCAGACCGCTTGCCGGATATTGCTGTTCTGGCTTCCGGGAATACCAACCTGATCGCCAATGATGTCGGGTTCGG
The DNA here is from genome assembly GCF_058107395.1 of Gluconobacter sp. ESL1110. Classification (NCBI taxonomy): domain Bacteria; kingdom Pseudomonadati; phylum Pseudomonadota; class Alphaproteobacteria; order Acetobacterales; family Acetobacteraceae; genus Gluconobacter; species Gluconobacter sp. ESL1110. Next base: position 654,338 of record NZ_JBYLUK010000008.1, on the reverse strand, counting down.
GCTGCGCGGGATGGAGGCGATCCAGCGCCTTCAGCAAGGGGCCGCCATGCGCTCCAGTATCCGTACGCCGATCCGGTTATCGTGGCCGCAGACAGATCGTGTTCCGGTTCTGGGGCTTTTTGGCGGCTGTACAGGGTATGCACGGGCCGTCAGGATTGCGCATTCCCCGACAGTGGTACGTTTCGCTCCCCATGATCTGGCTGTTGGCTTTACGCTGCTGAGTACCGTTGTCAGTCTCATGTTTCGTAAAAGCCGGGAAAGCTGGCTCGAGGGTGAGCCTCTCAGGGTTGAAACGTCCGGTCATGCCTATGATGGAAACAGCTTCATGCTCCTAACGACTGGCCTGTCCAAACTTTCACGCGGGATCTGGCCTTTCTGGGATGCAGAACCGAATGTCGAGGGGCTTCGCTACCTTGATGTCGGCGCTCATCCGGAAAATCTCTCACGCGCAACTGCTGCACTTCTGTGTGGTCGTGCACCCCGCTGGCTGCGTCGCCATCCGGACTATGTCAGTGGTCGGACGGATGACATGATGCTGACGACGAAAAGCGATTTCGTTCTGGATGGAGAGGTTTTTACTCCGTCCGAGCATGAGCAGATCCGCCTTGAGCGCGGACCGGCATTCCGTTTTCTCCATGCCTGACGCGCTTGAAAAGTTCCTGATCGGGGAACTGACGACCCCGGTTTATCCGGATGTCGTGGCTTTTGCGGACGCTTTGGCATTGGCTTGCCCGCAGGTGCCTCTTGGCGTTCTGTTTTACGGCTCTGTCCTGAGGACGGAAGACTTCGAAGGCATTCTCGATTTCTATATTGTCACGGAAGATGCCTCCGGCTTTACAGGCGGATTAATCTCGCGAACGGGCAATCTTCTGTTACCGCCCAATGTGCGTTATGCGGAGTTTAAGGCCGGACAGCGCACTTTACGTGCCAAGATCGCCGTTCTGTCACAACAGCAGTTTAAAGAGCGGACAACGCTCGGCACACTAGATACGACTTTGTGGGCCAGGTTTTGTCAGCCTGTCAGGCTCATCTGGGTGCGGAACGCCAAGGCAGCTGATACGCTGCTTGATCTGATTGCCCGATGCGTGACGACGGCGTCTTGCTGGGCGGCTCTTCTGGGGCAGCCGGGCATGACGGCTGTTGAATACTGGCAATCTCTTTTCGCGCGGACATATGCCTCTGAACTACGGGTTGAAAAGAAGGGGCGAGGGCACAGTCTGATCGCTGGTCAGGAAGAGCGGTTTGCTGCGATGCTTCCGCTGGGATGGGCGCGGGCTCATTTGCGTTACTCGGCTACTGGTAACAGGCTGGAACCCGTTTTGTCTTTCTCCGCTCGTAAGCGTGCGGCTCGACGATGGGCCCTGGTCGGACAGACAGGGAAACCTCGGAATGTGGTACGCTTGGTAAAGGCAGCTTTTACTTTTGAAAACGGCGCATCGTATCTTGCCTGGAAAATTCACCGCCATACAGGATTGGATCTCAACCTCTCCGAGGCGGAAAGAAAGCACCCACTCATATTTCTGCCTATTCTTCTGAAACGGATGCAGCGTTTAAGAAAGCAGTCTCAGACGCAAAACTGAGACACAAAAAAGGACCTCCGAAGAGGTCCTTTTTTTATGCCTGGATGAGCAATTTCAGGCTTGGAAGTGTTCTGCTACAGCCTTGAAAACGGCTGCGGCTTTGTCAATTTCCTCAGCGCTGTGTGCCGCCATGACGGAGCACCGCAGAAGGGGGCGGTTGTCAGGCGTTGCTGGCGGTAGCGACAGGTTTACGTATACGCCGTTTTCCAACAGGGCATTCCAAAAGCCAACGGCCTGCGGAATGGTCTCAAGCGTCACAGCCACGACCGGAGAAATATGTTCACCTGTCTGGAGTCCGGCAGCCTTTAAGCCTGCGTGAAGGCGGGCGGCATTTTCTTGCAACTTCACGCGCAGTTCCGGATGCGCTTCCATGTCGTCCAGAGCCGCAAGGGTTGCAGCAATAATTTCCGGAGGGAGGGATGCTGTGAACATGTAAGGGCGTGAGCACAGGCGCATCAGATCTACGCCGTCATGGTCCGTGATGCAGTAGCCACCAACCGTGCCCAGAGACTTGGAGAACGTGCCGACAATGAAGTCGATCCCGTCTTCACATCCCTGCATTTCTGCAACACCCCGGCCATGCTCGCCTAGGACGCCGAAAGAGTGCGCCTCATCTGCCATCAGGTAAGCGCCGTAACGCGTCTTGATGTCCACGAACTTGTCCAGCGGGGCGACATTCCCCGTCATGGAATAGATGCCTTCGGCAATGATCAGCTTCGCGCCCGGATGGTCTTTCAGGCGTGCAAGACGCTTTTCCAGATCGACCGGATCATTGTGGCGGAACCGGATGACCTGCGCGCCGGACAGCTTTGCGCCATCATAAATGCTTGCATGGCTGTCGGCATCGAGAAGCAGGACGTCGTCCTTGTTCACAAGCGCGGAGATCGTTCCCAGATTGGCCTGATATCCGGTCGAGAACACCATGCAATGCTTGCGGCCAAAGAAAGACGCAAGGCGCTGTTCAAGCCGCTGATGTAAGCCGAACGTGCCATTGGCAATTCGGGAACCTGTCGTGCCAACACCCATGGTACGGGCAGTTTCAATGGCAGCCTCAGCCGCGCGCGAAGACTGGCTAAGACCAAGATAGTTGTTCGTGCCGAACAGGAGTGTCTCCCGTCCTTCGATCAACCCTACGGTTGCCGAAAGCGGCCGTTCAATCACGACTTCAAAAGGATTACGGGGCGAGACCGCCGTCAATCCTTCATAAGCAGCGCGAAGTGCGGCATGTTTGGCAAAGATATCGATCACGCTTGGCTGGCCTTGAGAGTGTGCAGGCATGCTGCCAGATCGTTAATGGTCCGGATATCGGCCAGTTTGTCGAGCGGGACAGAGACGTCCAGCTCGTCTTCAATCTCCATGACGAAATTCATGACAGCGAGGCTATCGAAAGCCAGATCTTCGACGATCTTGCTGTTGCCATTGATGTCCCGCGGAACTTTCGGGTTGGCGAGCAGTTTTTCGATGATCATGCCGGAGATGCCGGCGACGCTGTCAGTCATGAAATTGAACTCTCGGTCTTCTGTGCAGTTTTGGGGACGCTTTATGCGTCAAAGCACGTCAGTCCGCTACCCCCATCTGTGCAAGGGGGAGCGGGCTGACGTTTTTTCAGGCTGCTGAACTTGTCTCTTGTTCCAGATCGAACTGACCCGAGAGAAGCATGGCCTTGGCGCGGGCACGCGTCAGCTTTCCGGAAGATGTCTGTGGCAGTGTGCGCGGGGGAACCAGAACAACTTTCACATCAACGCCGTGAAGGCGACGGAAAAGAGTTGTCACCTCATCACGCAGACTGTTGCGGTTTTCTTCTTCGGTGGCGCGGCATTGCACCAGAGCCACGATGTTCTCGCCAGTTTCGGTTTCAACCGAAAAAACAGCAACGTCACGGGAGCGCAGAGTGCTGATCTCGCTTTCGGCAGACCATTCAAGATCCTGAGGCCAGATATTGCGGCCATTGATGATGATGAGATCCTTGGCGCGCCCTGTGACAACAATCTGTCCGTTCAGGTGATAGCCCAAGTCACCGGTATTCAGCCAGCCATCAGCATCCAGAACCGCTTCCGTTTCTTCAGGGCGCCGGAAATAGCCACACATCAGGCTGGGACCACGCACGAAGACGCATCCGACATGGCGGTCAGGCAATACTTTTCCTGACGGATCGCGAACTTCGATTTCATGCTCAGGTAGAGGCTCGCCGCAGAGGACGAATGTTCGGAGAGCATGAGACGGGTCGTTGGAAGGCTGGGCAAGTCCATCCTTCTCCAGAGTCCGCAGGTCGATCGTATCGGTCTGGATGCCGGTGTCCAGTGGAGCAAAACTGATGGCGAGCGTGGCTTCGGCCATGCCATAGCTGGCAACGAAAGCGCGTGCATCAAAGCCATTTGAGGCGAAACGCTCGGCAAATCCTTCGAGGATATGATGGCGGATCATGTCGCCACCAATGCCTGCAATACGCCAGCAGGACAGATCCAGATCGGCCTGACCGCTACGGCGCGAGCACAGCTCGTACCCAAAAGAGGGGCTGTAGGCGATTGTGCCACGATTGCGGGAAATCAGATCCAGCCAGACATGCGGACGGCGTGCAAATTCGCGTGTCGGGAGAAGATCGACCGTCAACTGGCATGTCAGTGGCGTCAGGAAGAAGCCGACCAGCCCCATATCGTGATAAAGAGGCAACCAGGACACACAGCGATCATCGCGGGGATCTTCTGCCGGATGAACCTTCAGACCATCCCGGGCAATAGCACGGGCATTGGCCATACCGGCGGCCTGGGTGACGGAAACACCCATCGGAAAGCGTGTGCTGCCCGACGAAAACTGGAGATAGGACAGTTCTTCAGAGCTGATTTCCGGCAGATCGACGCTAGCCTCGGCATGGCGATGCAGATCGGCGGGAGAGCCGCCAAAGATCAGGTCCAGACCGTCCACGATATCGGACGTCCAGCTTCCAATGACATCTGGCACAACGACTGCGCGGGCTGCTGCCACCTGGATCATGCCACGAAGCGTGGAGACATAGCCTTCCTTGCCGCCAAAGGCGACCGGCAGGGGCAGGGGAGCAGGAACCAGGCCTGCATACTGACAGCCAAAGAAAATGCGGGCGAAATCGCCGTCGCTTTCCGCGACGATCGCGACACGGTCTCCGGGAGCCAGTCCGAGGCCCAGAAGGCGTCGGGCCATCGAAATCGCCTGTTCGCGCAGGACGCGGTAGGGCAGGGCTTCCAGAAGCTGTCCACGTCCGGAGTAGATGTTGAATCCACTCTCGCCCTGGGCTGCATAATCAAGCGCTGCGGCGAAGCTTGGGAAATCTCCGTACCGTCTGACCAGACCTGAACGGCTTGGCGTTGGAGCGGGATGGGCGATGGGGTTCTGGTTGTCCTCGGTCAAACCTAGACTAGCTCCATTGGGGTCGCCGGACATCAGGCGGCTTTCTGTAAAAAATCGACGATGGCATCCGCAGCAGCAGGTGCCGTAGGCTGTTCGCCTAGAGTTTCGAATGTCTCTAGTACATATTGACGCTGAATCTCAAGGAAACGTGAGTGCGTCTCAAACGCCTTAACAATTTCATCAGCGGGATGAGTGATATTATCCGTAACAGGCCCGAGCGTCCATGACTGATAATTCGGATTATTCTGCCAGTCTGCCTCATGAGCGTTCAGAAACAGACAAGGACGGGGTTTTATCATGAATTCTGCAACCTGACTGCTGACATCCCCGAGATAGAGATCTGCACCCATGGTGTAGGTCATATCGATGCTGCGTTGACTGCCAGGATCAACGATAAGGTGCGGAACACTCTCATAATCCCGTTTGAGGGCTTCTCCCTCATCACGATTATTGTCAAAGAGACGGAAGTGCGGCGCGAAGATCACATTGTACTGGTCCTGTCTGGCGAAGAAGTCCAGAAGGTCACGCCCCATGGCTTTCCAGGATGAGAAACGCTGTACGAAATGCGGGTTATACAGAACCGTTGGGCGATTATTGCTGAACAGCGGCTGTCTGCGGGCATGCATTCGCCGAACCAGATCAAATTTCGCGTATGTTCCACGATGATAAAATCCCGGACGGATAATACCGTTCTTCAGCATGCGGTCTTCGACTTTTCTGCCTGGCACAAGCAGGTAATCAAATTTCCGTAGATGCTGTGCAAAGCCGATAGCCCGGTCACCTGCGCCATGGCCTGTCCAGATCATGCGAGGTGTGCGCACACCCATGTTGCGAAGCTGCAGGGAGGTTGCTTCAGGGACGATGATTGCTTCGAAGCCACGGAAATACCGACGTGAAAAGAAAAGGCCCAGAAGTCTGTCCAGTACACGGAGGCCCTGAGCTTCGATGCGGTGGCGCAGATTCTCCGAAATGGGGAGAAGATCGAACTGAACCCGCGATTCCGGGTAGAGGGCTGCCAGTGAGCGGGCCAGTTCAAGATGGCTGCTGGTCAGGCAGGCAACATGCACGGATATTTCAGGGTACCGCGCGGACATTTCGAGCGCGATTGGCAGGGCATGCAGCGTCTGATGACGCTGTGCAATCAAGGGAAAGACGACTTTCATAGTCCGTTTGCCGTCCGCAATGTAGGGGTTCGAAGGACAAGGAAAAGCTGCAGACCGATCAGGAGTGTGACGCCCAAGAGAGTCATGGGGCCCACACCGTCCAGTCCATAGCGGCGAACAACCAGTACCAGACCAGGGAAAAACACGAGGCAATCCAGAAGGCGGACAGAAGTGGCCGCCCCCGAGCGATTGGTTGTGAAAAGCAGAGGCTCCAGCGGAAGCCCCCAGACAGCGACGACTTCTGCAGCAAGGAGCCACAGGATCACGGGGAGTGTCTGAACCGCTCCGCTATGGCCAATATAGAGTTGGAGAAGTGGTTTTCCAGCCAGTAGCGTCGCAATCAGCAGGCATGTGCCAATGCCGCCGGCTGCCAGAGCTACCTGAAAGGTTAGTCGATACAGGCGGGTCATGGCATGTTCACGCCACAAGCGGGCCATTTCAGGGTAAACCGTTGTCTGTATGATGGAGGCCGGTTTGGCGATGCCAGAAGCAATCTGGCTGGCGATGCGGCAGTAGCCCGCACTGGCGGGTCCCGCATAGGCCCCGACGACCAGCGTTCCGATATGATTGAAAGTCAGGGCCAGAGCAGAATTGAGGTTCGTTGCCAATGCAAACCGCCGGAGGCCCGGGTGGGTGCGAAAAAAAAATCCGTTGGCAAGATCCGGCAGAAGCTTCCAAAGTTCCGTAGGGAGACCTCGGATCAGGTTCCGACGCATCAGTTCACGCAGGGCCATGACGCTTAAAGTGGCCCACGCAACAACTTCCGCTAAAATCCATACTGTAGCGAGCGCCATGACGGATGCGCCAGTGAAGGTAAGTGCGGCTGTGCCGATCACGCGGACAATTGTCGCAGCTACTCCCTGAATGGAAATCAGATCATACCGGTTAAAGACGCTGAGTAGTCCTGTCGGGGTCGCTGAGGCCATGAAGAGGATCGAAACACAGAAAATGACACCTATGACATGAATTTCCGGAGGCCACCCCAGCAGCGTCATGCCTGACAGGCTGATGGTGATGCCTCCTATACAGCCTGTCAGGCCGCCAATGCCATCCAGTAGAAAACTGAACGCTACAACGCGCTGGAAACCGGAGAAATCTCCATCAGTCAAAGGATGTAGTCCATATTTCAGAACCGTTTGCCAGGACTGGAAATCTACGAGATCACTCATTGTCCGTGCAAATGCGTACATCATGGCGACCAAGCCAAATCCATGACTGCCCAGGAGGTGAGTTGCCAACCAGATGTGAACGAGGCTGAGCGGGGCATTGATGGCGCGCCCTCCCAAAAGAACGCTCACATTTTTCATGACACGCCGGCCGCCGACCGCTTTTAGTGGCTGTAGAGACGGTTGTTCGTCCGACATCAGGGGAGGGAAACTTTCATCACTGTCAGATCGTTGTAACTTATCGGCCTCAGAGATAGGCTTTTATGCGAAAATCAAAACTCACATTTTATGACCGAACGTTGCATTTTCAAGAATGCGCCGGGATTCCGTTATAAAATCATTGATCGAAATGTAAAAAATTTTCGAGCAAGCAATAAGATCGGCAGGAAGCTGGTTTTCAGCATGGTTCGCGCCCGAAGCCGGAGTTGAGGGGGTGGCCTCTTAAGTCTTGTGAAAGTGTGACAGGCAATGCGATGTCAGACGAGAGAGCGTTCCTAAGAAATTGGCATGACTGTTGCTGATCTATGTAGCTTGTAAATCTTAGAATATTTCAAAGAATTTCATAACTTCGGCAGGTGCGATGTCTCAACTGTCGATGCCATATTGTATTCTTGAGAAGCGTGCTTCATACCACCGGCCAGTTGAGTTAAAAAACCATTAAAGACAGGTGATCGGGCGGCTGCCTGAGATCAGGGAGAAGCATGGCGGCATATACCATCTGGATTGATATGCAGGATATCTTCCAGTACGCGGAGCATAATCGCAGACCGAGTGGTATACAGCGTCAGGTCTATGAAATTCTCCAGGTTTTGCACGGATGCATTCCTCATTCGGAGGAGGTGCATATCGGGTATGTGCGCAAGGGTGTTGATGGAAACCCTGCCTGTATCGTGTCCGCTCAGGATGTCAAAAATCTCTTTGCTTCACTGGCGGATGACGAAGCGAGCGCTGCCACTGAGTCTGTTCGGAAAGCGCCGTCTGTTCCGAAAAATCTGAAGTTACCATCTGCCAAAGCAATGGTTTTCAGACAGTTCAATAGAATACGGCACGCGTTGATTCGAAACTTTGAGCAGATGCCGGAGCCGCTGGGGCGGCCATTGTTGCGAGCGGGCACTCTGCAGATGCGCGTTCTGCGGATGGCAAGGGATTTAAGAAGCCGGTCCGCTGTCCGATACTCGACATCTTCGCAAAGGGCACCCATTCGGATAGCGGGACCCGTTTCTTGCGAAGGAGGCATGAAGCCTGGAGATATCTTTCTTGTTATGGGCGCTGCATGGGCGGATGCTGCTTTTGGCGAGCGGCTTCACGCGATCCGCAAGACATATGGCCTCAAGCCGGTATTGTTGATTTACGATCTCATTCCACTGACATGTCCAGAATGGTTTCCCCCGCAGGTGGTCTCAACATTCTCTGCGTGGTTGGAGAATGTGGTGCCGCAATGCAGCGATATCATGGTGATCAGTGAGGCCACGAGAAAGGATGTTCAGGACTTCCTTGTCCAACGCAGGCTTCATCTGAATCAGGCGCCGTGGGTCGTGCCCATGGGTGGGGGGTTTGGGGATATGACGGTTGCGACCAGAGAGGCAGAGGCTCCGGGGCTACCTCCTGCCGGGAACTATGTTCTCTTTGTTTCCACCCTTGAGGCACGCAAGAATCATATTCTGATGTTTCAGGTCTGGGCGCGGTTACTGCGTGAAAAGGCGTACGAAGATATTCCCACGCTGGTTTTTGCGGGGCGGCCTGCGTCCATGGTGGAAGATCTGATGCAGCAGATGGAGAACACGGAGTATCTGGACGGCAAGGTTCGTTTGATCCGCGAACCAAGTGATGAAGAACTGCGAGGCCTCTACAGGAACTGCCTCTTTACGGTGTTCCCGTCGCTATACGAGGGATGGGGGCTACCGGTAACGGAAAGTCTGCTTTTTGGGCGGCCCTGCGTTGCGTCCAACGTGACATCCATTCCCGAAGCTGGAGGCAAATTTGCACGATATTTCGATCCGTATGATTTCGAGGATGTCTATCGCACCATTCGCCAGACCATTGAGGATCGTGAAGGCTTGAAAGCTTGGGAAGAACATATCCGAAGGGATTTTCAGCCAACACCGTGGTCTGATACGGCCAGGGCTATTCTGAAATCCTGTGCGGTCGCTCACCGTTCGTCGCAACAGCCTGAGATGAGGGCCGGCTGATGAACAGGGTTTGGATTGATGTGGATGTTCTGTTCACCTCGCCTTCTTTAGAGGCCTGTTCGGAGGATGTTCGACGCTTTCTCGTTGAGGTCTGTCAGGCATTACAAGCCTGTGCGCCAGATCGTATTGGGTTCGTGCGTCGAAAAGGTGGTCCGCAGAACTGGATCTCTGTGGACTGGGCAGATGTGAAGGATCTGCCTGTCGTCACACAGTATCGGACAGGGGCTCTGCATGTGATCGGACGGCAGAGTGAAGCAAAGAAACGTGCTAAGGATCGGAACGGGGCTGCCCCCCCACACGTCGCGGGTATTGCAGATGTTCTTAGAACACAGTTTCAGGTTCTGAGAGCCGCATCGGGCTGGTTTGGAGCAGCCGCAAGATACGGTGCTCAGCAATGGCAGGAAAATCTGGCCCGTCGCTCTATCTTGTCTAAAAACGATGGAGCAACCGGAAAGAGCCGTCATTCAGCGTTTCTGAACGGAGCCCCTCTTAAGGATCTGGCACGTCCGGGTGACTTTTTCTTGGCGCTGGGACCAAGCTGGGATCGACCGGATTATTCTCAGACCATACGTTGGCTTCGGGATGTCATGCGCGTGCAATTCGGTCTTTTCGTGCATGATCTTCAGCCTGTTCGATATCCTGAATGGTTTACGAAGGCGACGAACACTCATTACGAGGCCTGGCATCGCGCTATTCTGCCTTTGGTTGATCAGGTATTCGTCAGGAGTGATGCTGTCGCCGAAGAGGTGACGGACTATCTGGCGCATATCAAGCGCCCGCTTCTGCAGCCGATCGTGACGGTTCCCGTGGGAAGTGGGCCTGCTCCGACAGGAGGAAATCTGTCCCGACAGGCCGTCAGGAAAATACCCCTCGAAGGGCATTATGTTCTCTGTGTGGGAACACTTGAGCCGCGCAGGAATCACGAGCTTCTGCTGCGGGTGTGGCGCCATCTCCGAAAGGAAATGGCTGAGGGCTCTCTTCCGAAACTTGTTTTTGTCGGGCAGGTTGGATGGCTGGTAAGTGATCTCATGCAGCAGCTTGAAAATTCCGACTGGCTGAATGGGCAGGTACTGCTTGTCAGTGCACCATCCGATGCGCAACGTGCAGCTCTCTATCGGAATTGTCTGTTTACTGTGGATCCTTCGCAGGCAGGCGATCTCAGTCTACCGGCTCTCGAGAGCCTTCAGTATGGCAAGCCCTGTCTGGCTTCGAAACCGCCGGCCGAAAGGACAAGTGATCAAGGACTGGTGCGATATTTCGATCCGTTGAATCTGCATGATGCGTCACGCGTTATCGGGAAGGCCATAGAAGATCGCGATGAGCTGAAATGCTGGGCTGATGAGATCGAACGTCGCTTCAAACCTGTGTCCTGGCAACACTCTGCTCAGACGATCCTGCAACATACACTCTGAGACTCAGAATTCTTTCCTGTGTCAGAGTGTCTTGCGCAGGGAAAGACCAATCGTTCGACCCATTGGATCCATGAATGCGGGTTGATAGCCTGCAGGTGTAACGCCCAGGCCGTTATGCACATGGATCCGTGTGTTCGAGACGTTATCCAGTGATAGCATGATGCGAAAATTTTTGGCCCAGTTCCGGTTTTGCCAATGGGGAAGATCTCCCAGTGTTACGAAAACGGAGAGATCGAGTGTTGCGAGGCTACCAAAATACAGGCTTCCTGCCGACGTGCTTCCGAGCGTTGAACTCCCTGACTGCCATTTCCCATCCAGTCTGACACCGAGGCCATTTTTGTAAGCCCCGGCCTGAAGTTCGACTTCATGTTTGGGTTTTCCACCCAGTCCGCCAACCGTGCCACCATTCAGCAGGTCAATAGCGGGCAGTCCAGCCCTTAGTCTGACGGTATCATTCAGGCGCCAGACCTGTGTCAGGACGATATAGTACCGTCCTTTAGTGCCACCATCATTATGTCTTTTATGGCCGGATGCTTCATGATCGTCTCCAAAAGGACGTGACAAGGAGAAGGTGGCATTCCATTCGGTACGCTTCTCACTTTCGACATTCACAGGACGCAGATCGACTGTTTCCAGAACGCCGTTAGCGTCGCGCTGGTAATTCCCGGGGAAGGCATCCTGAATGGCTGCTGTCGGGCTTGGGAGCGAAAGAACGGGATGGTGTGTGTTGTCATGCACATAATTGAGATGCAGACGTGATCCTTCCAGAAACGGCGGAGAAATAATGGCGCCCAGACTGAGTTCATGGCGGTCTGCAGAGCGCAGGTTTCGGTTGCCGCCGGAAATGGTTGTGACCTGTACGGACTCACCGCGGACATAGTCATAGGTTGTGACGTTGGGGGTCTCGATCGTTGGTGCAACGAGAGAAGAGGCGGCTGGAGCTTCTGTCTGTTGCAGGACCGAGAAAGGAAGCTGGATCCATCCTGTGGGAGACCATGTGACACCGCCGCCAAGTGTGCCGAGTGTTCCGAAATGGGACACCTGACTCACTGCTCCATTCACATTGGCATCAAGCTTGCCAAGAAATGACAGAACATGCTGCTTTTTATTGGCGATTGGCAGATCACCGTTAAGTCTCAGAGTACCGACATCCCGGCTGATTGATGAACGAGACGTTATTCCATTTGCAGAGGATGTTGCGTTCTGTTGGCTGAGGGTTCCGGTCGCAGCAATGCTTGTTGAAGCGTCCCCTGCGGGGAGGGAAAAAACCGGTCCTGATAGCAGGCCGCTGATCTGCCCCTGATTGCTGGTTGTCTGGCCATGATTGACAACCCGACTGTTCAGCCAAGAGGGAGCAATGGTGGACCACGGGTCGAAAGACAGGTCACCACTGTTCAGAGCCGTCTGCGCTGCCATGAGGGAGAGGCCGGTCTGGCTTTCTGTGACTGTTCGGGCGTAGTCGTAGCTTCCTTTCCCATTCCATTTCCAGTCCCCGAGATCACCGTTGAAATTCAGGCCTGCATGACCTGTCTCGGTGTGCCCGGTTTGCTGAAGAGGCGGGACACTGCTGAAACTCCGATACAGCAGAATATCTTGTGAAAAGGGCGAATAGGCGTTCCCTGATGGTATTGTGACGATACCCCGCGCCGGGCCTTGAAGACTAATCTGATCCTGATGGTCAAAGCTCAGATTGAGGGATGTGGTGATGTCTTTCGTCAGGTGATCAGCATAAACACCATTCAGGGAAAGCTCATGCTTGCGCGGTTGCAGGGTATAGGCAGACGCATTCGTGCTGCTGGTCAGTGAATTTGCGGACTGTAGAATGTCATTCAGTGTCGCGGCCTGTCCGTAAGGCAGGGAAGGACTGCCTGCTGTTGTAACGCTTTCCCCGGCAAGGTTGTCGAGTGCCGGGTCCAGGCTTTGACCATCGGGTGAAGTCAGGTTTCCCTGTGTGGAGTACAGGGAATTGGCTGCCGGTGGCACCACGCCACGCTGGCTGTCCCGCAGCCATGCGCTGGCAGTGTAACGGGCGCTGAGGTTGATGCGTCGATCATCATGCAGTCTGGTGAAACTGAGTGAGAGGGCTCCGTTTTCGCCCCCACCATCAGTTGAGGTCTCTCCGTAGGCGCGGGCTCTCACGGCACGGAACTGCTTGACGGTGATGATATTCACGACGCGCTGATCTGCGGCATAGCCGTAACGCAGGGCTTCTTCTTCCGTAAAGATTTCGACGCGCGATATGGCCTCGAACGGGAGATCGTTGACTTCCTGAAGGCCCGAGATCCGTTTACCATTCAACAGGATAACGGGCGCATTTCCGGTAGCGCCACGGCCAGACCGTGTTTCTGGAGAAATGGTCGTGAGCAGATCAGTAACAGTGTCGACGCCATAGGAGCGGATCTCATCCGCGCTGATCTGCATAAGTGGTTTAGGAGCGCCAATGACTGCTCCCTCAGGCTTGTGCCCTGTGACGACAATTCGCTCTGTGGTGGACGGAGTTTCTGTTTGCGTGGATCGTGTAGGCGCACTCTGTGAAAGAGACGTGTCTGTCTGTGCCAGGGTGGTTCCGCAGGACAGAGCGGCTCCAAGGCCATAACAGGAAAGCTTCCGTAAAGGGAAACGAGATGCAGCGGCGGCAGGTCGGCCATGAAAGCGGCTAGTCATTGTCGCTCTGCTGATCTCCGTGGAATAGGACCTTAAATCTTCTGGTACGGTCATCGGGCGGGAGCCTTTGCCGTACCAACGGGAGGAGAGCTTTGTTGTGACGGATACAGTCCGTTTTGTCGAGCAACAGAACGATAGTGACGGGGTATCAGAGGAATGCTTTTTCTGACTTCCGTCGCGTTTCCCGATCAAGAACGTCTCTTATCGCCCGGGTCAGAGAGGAATGATCTGTGTAACGTCGACCATAAGTCAGATTGAAGCCATGATCGAAATCTGGGGGATTAACACCGTTATTGTGCTGCCAGATGGTCTCGATCTTGTCGAACGCTTTGGCCATGCGAGCTTCAGGGCTGGACGCGTTTTCATACTCATCCCAGAGTTGAAGAAACTCGGCCTGGAGTGTGTCAGGTAGCGGCGCCATGATGGTCAGGAGATCTTCGCGCTCCTGTTTGGATTTGTTAAGAGAGGCTTCGATGGAGATTGCCGGAACATCTCCATGAATGGCCTCCCCAAGATCGTGCAAAATACAGATTTTTAACAGCTTCAGCAGATCGAGGCCTTCAAGATAATCTGCGAAGGTCATGACCAGAAGGCACAGGCCCCATGTATGCTCTGCTGTGCTCTCTGGCTGGCCATCCTGTGTAAAGGAACGACGGAGGACGTCTTTCAGTTTTGAAGCTTCACGCAGGAACTCGAGACGTCTTTCGATCTCGGTTGTGGTCATTCAGTCAGTTCCGGTCAGTGGGTATCGTGCGCCCCTGAAGAGCAGGCGATCAATAAAATTCAGACTGTCGTTGCGAGCTCATGTGAGCAGTAGAGACAGGACGAGGTATCCGATGAGCACCAGGGCCGCCAGAATACCCAAAAGAACCGGAAAACCAACTCCGTCCTGAAGAGACTTAAAGGCTTTGACGAGGAACTGGGCCATGGCGCACTCCGGGCTGGGCGGCGCACGAAAGAGATCTTCCGGCACGTATTGGAACTATAAGCCAAATCATTGGAAAAGATAACGCTCCTTTCAGAAAAGACTTTCTGTCCCGGTTATCCATCCTCCAGATTTCGCCTGAATCAGGCCATATTGCCGAAATAGTTTTCCGTCAGTTCTGAAGGAGGACATGGTTGATGAAACGTCTTGCGACATTGTTTTTGGGCTTTGGTTTGATGCTCCCCCTGATGGCCTGTTATGGATCCCGCGATCATGACTGGCATCACCACCACCATCATCATGGTGGTCCATACATGGGTGGCGGAGGTGGATATGGTTACCGCTAAAAAACACTTTCTGCCCATGTTAAGGGGTGTTGCCTTTGTATCCATCAGTGCTCTGACTAGCTTTGCCTCTCAGGAGCGGGCGTGTAGTGAAGAGAAAGGTGTTCCTTTCCTGGAACCGTTTTCTGAAAGCGTATGGATACAGAGATGCCCGCATCCGGGGTTGAGACAGGCTGGTTTCCCATTTCCCTTCGCCTTGAGGGCGCACGTGTTCTGCTTGTTGGGGGAGGCGAAGTCGCCGTCAACAAAGGGAGGCTCCTGCTCGATCATGGAGCAGGGATCGAGATCGTTGCAGAGGCATTGAACCCGATTGTTCAGAACTGGGTAGACGAAGGCTTGGCCCGTCATGTGGGGGGACGAGTTGACGATGAGATGCTCAGACAGGTTATGGCAGGATGCCGTCTTGTTTATGCCGCAACGGATGACAGGGCGGTTAATCGGAGTGTGGCAGCGCTTGCCGAGAGCCTGAATATTCCTGTCTGCGCAGTGGATGATCCGGAGCCTTCGACGTTCATTACGCCCGCACAGGTCCGTAGAGGGGCAGTGCGGGTTGCTATTTCTACGGCAGGTGGCGCACCGGTTCTGGCTCGTCGGTTGAGGGAGCAGATTGAAAGCTGGATGCCGGAAGGGATTGGCCAGCTTGCCGCTTACATGCAGTCTCGCAGAAGCCGTGTTTCTGCTCATTATCCGGCTGTTCAGGATCGCAAACGGATCTGGGAAGACTTTCTGGATGGCCCGGGCGCTGAAGCTGCACTTTCCGCTGAGGATGCTCGCGCTGATCGTGTGCTGGATCAGCTTCTGACAGAGCAGAAAAAGGCCGGAGAGGTCTGGCTCGTCGGTGGTGGCCCGGGCGACCCGGATCTTCTTACGCTTAAAGCGCTGCATCTCATGCAGAATGCTGATGTCGTCCTTTATGATAACCTTCTTCCAAAAGTCCTTCTGGAGCGTGTGCGTCGGGATGCTGAACTGATTTTTGTGGGCAAACAGCGTGACCGTCATGCCATGCCCCAATCGGCGATCAATGCAGAGATGGTTCGTTATGCGAAGGCAGGGCAACGCGTGCTGCGTCTTAAAGGGGGTGACCCGTTTATTTTCGGGCGAGGGGGAGAGGAAATTGAGTCTCTTATAGAGGCTGGTGTTTCATTCCGGGTCGTGCCGGGTATTACTGCCGCCAGCGGGTGCGCCTCCTATGCCGGTATTCCATTAACCCACCGGGATTGCGCGCAGGCCTGTCTTTTTGTCACGGGGCATGCGCGGGCTGATGGCGTTCTGGATCTGCCATGGGACGACATGGCAGATCGGCGTCAGACTGTGGTGATCTACATGGGAATATCCACGTTGCCAGCCCTGATGACGGGTCTGATCCAAAATGGTCTTCCCTCAGACTGGCCAGTCGCCATTGTCGAACGGGGCACTCAGCCTTCCCAGCGGGTTCTGACGGGGACGCTTTCGACGATTGCCGATCAGGCAGCGACTGCGTCGGTATCTTCTCCAGCATTGGTGATTGTTGGTGAGGTCGTCCGGCATCGTGTGATTTCACCGTAAGAAATAAGTGTTCCTGAGGCGTGACGACAGCGCCCAATCTGCTCTGGAGAAATATTCCATGACGTCACTGACCGCTACGATTGCAGAAATCGCAGACGAAATGCGTGCTGAGACAGATCGGGGGCAGGTGGCGAACTATATTCCTCCTTTGGCGTCGGTCGATCTGGGGCGGTTTGGTATGGCCATTGTTGATGCAGAAGGTGCCAGTCATACTGTGGGCGATGCCGAAGAGGCTTTTTCCATCCAGAGTGTGTCCAAGGTTTTCGGTCTGACGCTGGCTTTGAATGCGGTAGACGCAGGCTTGTGGAGCCGCGTGCGTCAGGAACCCTCCGGGAGTGCATTTAACTCGATTGTTCAGTTGGAAAACGAAAACGGCATTCCAAGAAATCCATTCATCAATGCCGGAGCGATTGTTGTTTCGGATATCCTTGTTTCACATTATGGGCTGGAAGGTGCCCAGAGTGAGCTTCTGAACCTTCTTCGTCCGTTGAGTGCAGATCCTGATACCATTTTTATCGATCGTGATGTGGCCAGTCAGGAAGAAGAAACCGGGTTTCGTAACAAAGCTCTCGCCAATTACATGCGAACATTCGGAAATATTCACAATCCGGTTGATGAAACTCTGGCATTTTACTTTCATCAGTGTGCCCTCACCATGAGTTGCCGTCAGCTTGCTGAAATAGGAACTTATCTAATGACCGGCGGGGTTAATCCCCGTACGGGAGAGCGCGTCATCTCAACCCGTAATGCCCAGACTGTTTTGGCCCTCATGATGATGTGCGGCCATTATGATGGATCTGGTTCTTTCGCCATTCGTGTCGGTCTTCCTGGAAAATCGGGTGTGGGCGGCGGCATTCTTGCAATTACTCCGGGGGTGGCGTCCGTCGCAGTCTGGTCGCCGGGCTTGAACATGCAAGGTAATTCCCTGCTTGGGACGCGTGCGTTGGAGCGGCTTGTTCAACATACTGGATGGAATGTTTTTCGGGCCAGTCCCTGAATGTATCTGATTGCGGATACGTAATATATTGATTTCCAAGGGGGATCTCATTGTGTGAAGGCATCTGAAAGCGCTCAGACGCTTTTTGATGCAATTCAAAATGCGCCTTTCAATTGACACTGATTATCAATTGCAAATATGAGGCGGCATTTCCGATTGCATCTCGGTGGGCCGCACATGTCTTTTCCATTCGCCAGACGTACTTTGATTCCTGTTCTCGTTTTTGCTGGGTTGACCTCGGTTTCCGCAGGTGCGGAGAGACCTGCCATTTCAGGTGACGTTGACGGGAAGAAGCAGAAAACGTCCCAGAAAACTCAATCACAAACCGCCTCCGGAGCAGTATCGAAATCCAAAGAAGAGATCATCGTTGTGACTGCGACAGGCATGTCACACGCATCCTCTGCGACAAAGACACGAACGCCCATTATTGAGTCCCCCCAGTCAATTTCGATCGTCAGTCGCGAGGAAATTGAGCTGCGAGCCTCGCCGACGATTGCCGATGCACTGGCGTACACAGCAGGTGTTCAGGCTGAGCCATCAGGGATTGATAGCCGTGTGGATGAAGTGTCAGTCCGTGGGTTTGGTGCGGGCGGGTTCTCATCAAACAATAACTTCGTGGATGGTCTCCGTCTGCCCTCTGGTGGCCAGTGGACACGAACATCATTTGACCCCTTTGCGCTTCAGCAGATTGAAGTTTTGAAGGGGCCGTCCGGCGCCCTTTATGGGCAGACGGCACCAGGAGGCGTGGTCAATCTCGTAACCAAACGCCCGACTGAAAAAAGTGAGGGTGAATTTTTTCTTCAAAGCAGTGGCTTTACCAACCTGTCGAACTGGCAGGGGCAGGCTTCCGGTGACGTTTCTGGCCGCCTCAACAAAAGCGGCACAGTTATAGGACGTATTGTTGGACTGGCTCGCTATGGAAATACGCAGGTCAATGAGGTTCGGACAGGTCGTTATTATATTTCTCCCAGCCTGACCTGGAAAATTACACCGCGTACAACCTGGACCCTGCTCGCCCAGTATCAGAGAGATCAGGGAGGGTCGACGTTCCAGTTTCTTCCGGCAACGGGCACACTTTACTCATCCAAAGGGCGATATATTGCGAATGACGCCAATATCGGCGAGCCAAGCTGGGATACGTTTGATCGTAATCAGGCTCTTGCCGGATCGTTCTTTGAACACAAGTTCAACCGTTATCTGACGGTACGAAACAATACGCGTTATACCTATCTCAACACACTTTATCGCGCCACGGTTCTGTCGGGCGATACGATATCGAAATGTACGGCGGCGATTGCCGGATGTGTTGCGGGTGAAACGGTTAGCCGGCGTGCTGTAGAAGGGCGCGGTCAGTCTCAGGGCGTAACAACTGATACGCAGCTTGAAGGGCATCTTCAGACTGGTCCTGTGCGTCACCTTCTGTTGGTTGGAACAGATTATTTTTATACGAATTGGCGGCATAGTCGCGACCTTGTAAGTTCTTCGCTTGTTTTGCCTGTACTGAATATTTTCAATCCGCAGGCCAGAGGCAGTGCGGGGTATTCTTCCGGGCTGAATCCTCAGGTTTATTCAGCGACAGTAAGTGAGCAGAACGGCATTTATTTTCAGGACCAGCTCAAGTTTGATCGTTTGCGCGTAACGATCGGTGGTCGCCAGGATTGGGCGCGTGATGACACATTGAATGTTCTGACAAAGTCTCGCTACATCACCAATTCAAACGCGTTCACATGGCGTGCGGGGGCAGTTTATCTGTTTGATAATGGCCTTGCTCCTTATTTCAGCTATGCGCAGTCTTTCCAGCCTCAGGTTTCTGATCCGTCGACATCTGTAGATGGTAAACCATTCAAGCCAACGACTGGCGATCAGTACGAAGGCGGTATTCGCTATCAGTACGGGAAAAGCATCTACGTCACATTTGGGGGCTACCAGATTACCCAGAACAACATGACCACTTCCGATCCCGCTGGTCGCCTGTGTGGCACAGCCACATGCCTTGTACAGACAGGACAGGGGCGCGTTCGTGGACTGGAACTGGAGGGGAAGGCCAATCTGCCCTGGGATATGTCGGTCATCTTTACCGGCACCCGAAGTGACGCCAAAATTACCCGATCCAATACGGCTTCTCAGGTTGGTAATTATCTTGGTCAGGCCCCGAAATGGATGTCATCCCTGTTTCTGGATCAGCGTATCCAGCATGGAACTCTGGCAGGTCTCGGATTGGGTGGCGGCGTTCGTTATACAGGTACGAGCTTTGGTGATACGGCCAATAAGCTTCGTATCCCGGATTACACGTTGTTCGATCTGTTTCTGCGGTATGATTTTGCTCTTGCTCACCCTCGATACAAAGGGCTGTCATTTTCGTTTAACGCACGAAACATTGCCAACAAGAGGTTCGTAGCGACCTGTACGGCTGTTTCCGCCTGCTATTATGGGCAGGGTCGCAACCTGACGGCGCGTTTAGAGTATCGCTGGTAATATGATCGGCACCAGCATGATGATGACGCTGCTTGCAGTACTGATCGGTTTGGCAGGGGCAATTTTTCTGTATCTCGCCGCGCCAGCGCAGCAGTTATGGAAATGCCCTGTCCCGAAGCGGATATGTATCCTTGCAGGGAGCGGGCTACTCTGCCTGTCCTTCCTTTTTCATCTCATGATTTACGGGACCGGAACGGCATTTTTCGTTCTGCTGACACTCTTAATGAGTGTCTGGAGCCTGTTGCCAATTGGGGTGGCTCTTTTGAAGCAGAGGCCTAAAGCGCAATGACGTCCACACCGCTTTCCAGCAGGAACTGGTTTCCTAAAGCCAGTGCCGGTTTGTTACTTGGGCTGACGCTGTCGCTCGCACTCGTGGGTATCCTCGGATTGCTCTGCCACACGAATGGGGACCCACGTTCCCCGTCATCTCAGTATCTGATGTGGCTGGTGGCTCCAGTCTGGACGGCTGTTTTAGGGGGATGTTTCATGTTCCGAACAGGGTGGAGGGCCTGGGGGGTGTTGGGGGCCATCAACATTCTGCTCTGGGGCGTTTATATGGGCCTTCGGAGTGTAATATCATGAAAATCCGTGCTGACGTCGTCCGGATGTATCGTGAAATCCATAGCTGGGTCGGGATTGTCTGTGGTCTGTTCCTGTTTGTGGCATTTTATGCAGGTGCCATAACGATGTTTGAACGCCCCTTGCAGGATTGGGCCTCTCCACCAGTCTCTTTGCCGCCTCCTGTTGCATTGGAGCGTGTGCCAGAACTGTTGGGAAAAACCTTTGCAGAGCATCCTGAAGCCAGAAATTCCTATACAGTTGTTCTTCATCCAACGCCGTCTCAGCCGGCTACTCTTGTATGGGGCGTGCCACAGAGAATGCACGGGCCTTCAGCAGCAAATTATTCCGCCCTGGCAGAAGGCGGATCTCTGGTAACCGTAAAGCAATCTCCTTCCGAAGCCGCGCACTTCATCAATATGCTGCATCAGCAGGTGGGCTTGTGGATGCCTCATGAAGCTGGGCGGTTATTTATGGGGATAGTGGCGCTTTTATATGCGGTCGCACTGATTTCAGGCACGCTTGTTGTTTTGCCGGGCCTGATTAAAAATCTCTTTGCAATTCGACTTGGGCAGAATGCCAAACGCATGTGGCTTGATTTGCATAGCATGTTAGGGCTGTTCTCGTTGCCATTTCATATCATCATGGCTCTGACGTCCGTTGTATTTGCATTTCATGATGAAATTTATGTTGCTGAACACGCTCTTCTGGGCCGATCGGTCGTGCACCAGCAAATGCATGGGCATTCACCGAGTGATCAAACTGAAGGGCGTCAACAGCAACGAATTTCTGGTGATCTTCGTATTCCGCTGGAGCCTGCTCAAATTGTAGTCGCTATTGCCAAGCAGGCTCCCGGTTTTTCGCCGGAAACCTTGATCTACGACCGTTCTCATGGCGGGCATCTTGCGTTGCGTGTTACGGGATCTGATCCGCGATATGGTGCCCGAGGAGCGAGTGGAGGTTTTGCGGGGGTCGATCCCTATAGTGGTAAATTGCTGTCAACGGATTATCTGCCGGGGCATCAAACCTTTCCTATGGCTGTTCTGACGTCTTTCTTCGTTCTGCATTTTGGCAGCTTCGGAGGGGAAGGCGTGCGTTGGGGATATGCTGTTCTGGGACTGGCTGGGGCATTCATGTTTTATGCCGGAAACCAGCTCTGGATTGTCTCTCGTAGACGAAGGGAGCGGGGGAGTGGACGGGTGGAAGATACGCGTGCAACCCGTGTTCTTTGTTCGCTGACAATCGGTTGCTCTCTCGGATGTGTCGCGGGTGTCTCTGCTGTTCTGGTTGTGGCGCCATTACACTCTGTTGTAGGAAAAATGTTGCCAATTCAAATTGTTTACTTTGCAACTTTTCTTTCCTGTGTGGTTGTCTGTTTCTGCTTTCGGGAACGGCTGGCAATTCGACTGCTGCTGGTCGCGTCGGCAGTCCTGACATTTCTGATGCCGGTCTCGGCCGCTTTTGTAACGCCTCTCTCTCATGCGACGGCATCAAGTCTCATTGTTGACGGGATTGCCCTGCTTTATGGCGCTTTTCTGATGATCTGGGCTGTCCGGCCTCAAGTGGGACAGCCGCTCTTTCGAAAGGAGAGTGTTTCAGGCTTGAATCGAGCCTGAAGGTTTCAGAAATCCGAGACGAGTGAAAAATATGTTCCCCGGCGTTGGCCGTACTGCGCCTGGTAAATCCCGACGCCGCTGCCATCACGAAGCTGATAACGTTTGTCGAAAAGGTTCACGACGTCAGCACGGATTTTTAGATCCCGTCCAAGCGGAACGTGGGTGAGGGTGTACTGGTAACCAATATTGAAAATTGCGTACTGGGGCTGCTTGTCCAGATTGGCAAAACCACTACGAAGACCGTAACCGTATAGGAAATCGACATAAGCAAGATGATGCTTGCTGCTGTAGGATGTTCCGGCGCTAGCCGTATATTCCCCTTGATGGTCCAACTGGATGGCATGTGAGCGGATATAGGCCAGTTCTTCGGGGGCAAACTGGTATTCGGCGGAATTGATGTCCCGCGCTGCGGTTTTCACATACGAGAAATTTCCAAAAACAGACCATGGACCATGACGCCACGCACTGCCGAACTCTGCGCCGTAAACATGGCCTCTTCTGTAGCTGAAAGGCGCTAGAATAACGGCGCGTCCGAACTGTCCCAGATCCGTCAGATTATGAG
Source organism: Gluconobacter sp. ESL1110 (assembly GCF_058107395.1). Lineage (NCBI taxonomy): Bacteria > Pseudomonadati > Pseudomonadota > Alphaproteobacteria > Acetobacterales > Acetobacteraceae > Gluconobacter > Gluconobacter sp. ESL1110. The sequence goes on along the minus strand of NZ_JBYLUK010000008.1, from coordinate 631,761 downwards.
CCCATTTGCTGTAGGCATCGATTGTGATCTGGAGGTCAGGGGTAATGTGTTGCAGAATACCTGCATCCACATAATTCGAAGTTTCGACTTTTGTTGCCGTATCGGTCAGGTTGGCTGCGGCATTTGTGGTTCCCGCAAAATGAGCGAGCGTGGACGGATAGACATATTGCGGGGAAGGCGGTGCGAAGTATCGTGAATATCCGATATGCAGAGTGGTGCTTCGGAACGGCTTCCACACCATGTTTGCGCGCGGACTCAGTTGTCCTTCATTGCCAAACGAGGATGCAAAGCGATCATAACGCAGACCGTAATTGAACGTTAGTTTTCGGTTGATGCGGTACTCGTCATGAATATAGGCGCCTGCTTCCGCAGACCAGTTTCCTGTGTTGTCAATCAGGCGTAGCGGAGTAGTGGCTGTCTGATTTCCTTCTGAATCTACTGGAAACACGAGGGAATTCGTATCCAGACGTTCCGATGTGTATTGCCCGAGCAAGCCAGCACGGATCGTGTGATCTGGGGCTACATCGTAGGATAGGTCAAACTGTGCCCCTCCTGTCGTGAAGTCGTTGACCTCATGTTCTGCCACCCCCTGAAACACAAGGTCGCGCACAGGATCAGGCGTATAGTCAATCCGACCGTAACGGAAATAAGGAGAAAGCTGGAGGTTCAGTTTTTCGGCGCTGTGCTGGTAGGACACGACGGCGTAATAATTCTGTTCTGTTTGACTATCGTTCAAAAAGCGGGATTGAACGGATGGATCGTTCCAGCTTGTGCCTTCCAGTTGATAAGTCGGCTGTAAACCCGTGGTGTTTGGCAGTTCAAAATCAGCATAGGAAGCGCTGGTCAGAAGCGAAATTCGATTGTTGTCGTCCAGTCGCCATGAAAAATAACCAAAGCCTTTACCTTGTTGTGTCAGGTCGTGTGTGGCTCGGAAGGATGCTGTTGGGTTCTCAATTCCAATGGTGTTTCTATTGAAGGAGAACGTGGTGAAATATTCAAATCGTCCTTTTGATCCACCAAGTTGCAGAGAGGGAGCGAATGTATTGTAACTCCCTCCATAAAGGGACAATTGATTGCTCTTGAGCGTTGACCCAGTTTTTGTGTGGACATCCACAATGCCAGCCGTTCGAAAACCGAACTGCGCCGGAAGGGTGCCGGTAAGAAGGTCAACAGATTGGATAATCCGCGTATCGAGTTCCTGACCGAAGCCATTCAAGCCTTCTGGGAGAAGGACGCCATTGACGCGGTAGGTCAGGCCACCATGTTCGCCTCGCACATGCACCTCGCCATAACTGTCCTGCACCACACCAGGCATTCGCAGCATAATCTGACTGAAGGACGCATTTTGGCCCTGAGGCGTGGCTTGGATCTGGCGCTGATCAATGCCGTAGGATACCGCCCCCAGTCGTGGAAAAATGCGACCACGCGCCTGATCCAGGTGGCCTGTAACGGTAATCTGCTCTTGCTTGGAGGCTTTCTCTGCGTGTGCCTGTTTTTTCTTTGAGGCTGTGTCATCGCGATCCGTAGTGGATATCGTTTCTGACGCCTGTGCGGTGGACAAGAAACCTGCAAGGAGGGCTGTGCAGAGTGTAAACTTCTTGAATGATCTGAGGGGAGAATTTTCAGAATGTATATGCTGATAAATATAGCAATTGCTATATAAAAAAGCGCGTCTTGAGGACAGAGATCTATTGGTCATGAATGTAAGAAATCCGTGCGATGTGGCGGGATTTATCCAGCCAGTGTGTCGTAGAGAAGCTTGAAATTGAGAATGAGGATCAGCCCGGCGACGCTCCAGGACAAGACGGTCATAAAGGGAGAAATTGTGAACTCTCCCATTTTGCGTCGATTGGAGACAAACATCACCAGAGGAATGACGGCAAAGGGCAGTTGCAGCGAAAGGATGACCTGGCTGGCCAGCAAAAGTGTACCCACACCGTGCCCGCCATAAAGAACCGTCACCACGGCAACGGGAATAATGGCCAGGCCTCGCGTCAGGAGGCGTCGGGCCCAGTGTGGAATACGCAGGCGCAGGAAGCCTTCCATGATGATCTGTCCGGCAAGGGTACCTGTGACAGTTGAATTTGTTCCTGCAGCAAGTAAGGCAAGGGCGAAGAGTGTGGAGGCAATTCCCAAGCCAAGGATGGGGGAAAGAAGCCGATAGGCGTCTTCGATTTCGGCGACGTTTTGATGGCCGGTGTCATGGAATGCCGCGGCCGCCACAATCAGGATGGCAGCATTGATGAACAGTGCCAGCATCAGGGCGATTGTACTGTCCCAGGTTGACCAGCGGATGGCCTCGCGTCGTCCGGCAGGTGTGCGTTCATAGGCGCGGGTCTGTACAATGGACGAGTGCAGATACAGGTTATGAGGCATTACGGTTGCGCCAATGATGCCAATAGCAATGTAAAGCATTCCGGGCGTCGTAATAACCTGTGAGGTAGGAATCAGGCCTTTTAGGATGCTCGCAACGGGAGGGGCCGCAGCCACAAGCTGAACGGCAAAACAGAGAGCGATAATAGTGAGAAGCCCAATGACAAAGGCTTCCAGATATCGAAATCCCCTCCCCATCAGCAGCAGGACGATGAACGCATCAAAGATTGAGAGGAGCGCTCCTCCGAGAAGAGGGAGGCCGAATAGCAACTGCAATGCAACAGCAGTGCCAATCACTTCAGCAAGATCGCAGGCAATGATGGCCAGTTCGCAGGCAAGCCAAAGGATAATATTGATAGCTGGGTGATATTGGTCACGGCATGCTTGAGCCAGATCCCTGCCTGTTGCAATGCCTAATCGAGCTGAGAGCGCCTGAAGCAGAATAGCCATCAGATTGGAGAGCATGATGACGCATAACAGGGTGTATCCGTACTGAGCGCCTCCCTGAAGGTCTGTGGCCCAGTTTCCGGGGTCCATATACCCTACGGAGACCATGTAGCCTGGTCCCACGAATGCCAGAAACCGCTTGAGCCACGAAGTCTGTCCATCGGGGACATGGACGGTAGAAAACACTTCCGGAAGAGAAGGCCGCGTTCTGTCCTCATCGCGCGAAAAGCGCCAGGCTGAAGTCTTGCGAGGAAGATCAGTGAGGGCAGTTTCAGGCGTGGAAGGATTTTCTGGCATCAGAATGCCATTCAAACGTGAATCTCAGAATTATGCAATATGCTATATTCATAAGATGAATCTCTATTCTCAAAAGCTGGAAATAATTTGTGGAATATTTTATTCCCCTCTGAATATTTGAGGATGGAACGGGTTTCGAGGCGTGGAACGAAAAAAGAGCAGGCAGAAAGCCCTTCTGGATATGGCGACCCATTCGGAAGGGTTTCGTGCCAATCGTGCTGCGCGGCAAAAGGTGCTGGTTGAGGATTACGTCGAATTGATCTCTGATCTCCTGTCTGAAGGTCAGGAGGCGCGTCAGGTCGATATTGCTGGAAGGTTGGGCGTGTCTCAGCCGACGGTTGCGAAGATGCTGGCCAGACTTTCAGCCGAAGGGCTTGTCACGCAGAAGCCTTATAGAGGCGTGTTTCTGACGGATGACGGGCAGGCGATGGCGAACAAAGCACGCCATCGGCATGGGATTGTCGAAGCGTTTCTTCTTGCGTTGGGAATTAGTGAGGAAAACGCTCGCATCGACGCCGAGGGGATCGAGCATTACGTCGGAATGGAAACGCTTGCAGTTTTTGAAAAAGCGCTGGGCTATGGGCTGGCAGGCTTTATGAAGGTCTCGTCAGAGACAGAACAAGAAACCAGGAAGTCAGATTTTTAGTTCTTGAGCGTTCGGGATGCTCTGCATGTTGCAGCGAAGCGGCAGACAGAGCAGACAACCGTGATGGATGGGTCATCATTGAAAATGCAGTCCTCTGAACGCTCCATGGCATAGCCTTTGGGGGCCGGATTGTTTCGAAAGGCATCGACAATCTGGCTCATCCACGCGGTCAATCGTTCAGGGACATGCTCCTGATGGCGGAGCCACCATTCGATATCATCCTGATCACGGTCAATCTGGGCTGCAAGTTCAGCGGGTGTCCAGCGTGTGACACTCAGGAAATCGTTTAACGTTATGCCGGACATTTCAGCATCTCCAGTGTCTCAGGGAAGCGGAAATAAAGGGTTAAGCTTTTTGCTGAACAACCGTCAATATATCGTTAATTCCATTGTGGACACAAATGATACTAATTGAAACTTTGGTGCAAAATTTGGCCATATTTCAACAAAAACGGGTTATTCTACGCATATACCCGCCACCCCTATCAGTATGTGAGTTTTTCAAGGAAAACTGATCAAAGATGTAGTGAAGGAGATGGAAAAATCTTATTTAACTCAATATAATAGTTTATTAATAAATTTTTTGTGTGCCATGCTGAAACGGACACAGAAGGCTCTGTTGAGAAAGATAAATTCTGAAATTTTCTCTTGAATCGCGATTCTCGGCAATCAGGAGGATTGCTCCAGATGAGAGGGCGGTGTGGGCTTTGCTGAAGTTCGGTTTTTTTGCGGTGTGAACAGCAGTGTTTCGGGAAATTCTTTCATTGGAATTTCCCTGAGCGAGAATTATCCGCAAATTTCTATATTAATGCCGTCCTGAACTAAAGCTTTCCGGAGTGATGGTTTGAGTTGAGAGTCCGTCAGGACGAGGTCAAACTCGTTTAATGATGCCAGTCGATGTAGGCCGCCTTTGCGAAATTTTGTGCTGTCTACGAGCAGAACGGTTTGATCCGAGATCTGCATCAATGCTTGCTTGACCTTCACGACGTCCTGATCGTTCTGAAACGCCGTTTCATTGTGAATGATGGACGTCGAGAGGAACATCGTATTGGCACGCAGCGACTTCGCAGCCTGTTCGCATACAAGGCCAAAAAATGCATTGCGGGGTTGATTGTAGTCTCCCCCCAGGCAGATGATCTTGAGGTTAGGGTAAGGAGAGAGTGCCTGAATCACGCCAACAGCATTTGTAATGATTGTCAGTGGCGCGAGAGCGGGAAGAAGCGGCAGCATGGCTGCGACTGTTGTCGAGTCATCCAGGACCAGAATTTGCTCCGGTGTAATCATCGAGATTGCGCGATGAATGATGGATTCTTTAAGGTCTGGTGCGCGGGATCTGCGGAAATTGACTGTTTTCTGCGTTACGACCCGATTTTTGAGAACAATACTGCCGTGAAGCTTATCAATCAGACCTTGAGCTGCGAGAGCGTGTGCGTCGCGGTGAATGGTCATGCGACTCACGCCAAAACGCTCTGAAAGGGTCTCGATCGTAGCGCTTCCGGTTTCCAGAAGCACGTCAAGGATCTGCTGTTGTCTGGCACTGTTGTCCCGACGCTTGCTGAGAAGGACGCCAGGAGAGGCAGTTGTCACGCCCGAACCATCAGTCATCTGTCAAAAAGATCCTTGTCTCTCGGGAAGGCCGTTTTACGGCAAAGCAGGCTTCTACATACCAGCGCTGACGAGATTTGTAATGTTCGGATGTGCCGTTTGATGAGGTTTTGGCAGGAAATATCACACAGGCCACCCTTTGATATCGAAAGTGATATTTATCACATTGACGCCGATATATTAACACGTATATCACCTGTTAATAACATTTTCTGTGTTATCGACCGTATTTTTCGCGCGGGCCGATAACAAGAAGGCGTCCGGAGGGCCAGTGATGCGCCAGGATTTCACAATCGGGATCGACTGCGGTTCCACGACGACAAAGGCCGTTGTCTTTTCGGGGGCGGGTGAGATCGTAGGATTGGGTCGTCGACGTGTTCCGCAGCATATGAACGAACCGAGACACGTCGAGCGCGACATGTATGAAGCATGGCGTGCTGTGGTCGAAGCTGTCAGGGATGCGCTTGAGAGTTCCCGCGTTCCTCCGCAAGCCATAGCGGGTGTGGGTGTAACAGCTCACGGGGATGGACTTTTTGTTCTTGACCGCTCAAGCAATCCTTTGGGGCGTGGGATCATGTCGCTCGACAGTCGTGCGACTGAACTGCATGAGGAGTGGAAACGGGAAGGGCGGCTTGAGAAGGTTGTTCCGATTGCCGGGCAGCGGCCTTATCCGTACTCTGCCAGCACGCTTCTTGCCTGGATGAAGCGTCATCAGCCGGGCCGGTATGCTGAAATTGGCACTGTGTTTTTTGCCAAAGACTGGATCCGACTATGTTTGACCGGCGAGATCGCGACGGATCTGACGGAAGCCAGTACGTCCTTCACGGATCTGTATACGCAGGATTACAGCGACAGTATCCTGGACGTTCTGGATATCCGGGAGATTCGTCAGGCGCTTCCGCAGATGCTGCTGTCCTGTGACCAGGGAGGGGTGATTACCCGCGAGGCCGCTAAGGCAACGGGGCTTCTGGAAGGAACGCCTGTTTCGGCCGGTTTGCACGACGTCACTGCTGCGGCTGTCGGGCTGGGTTACACTCAACCGGGTGACCTTTCCATCACAGCAGGGACATTTTCCATCAACGAAATTTTCCGGAGTCGTCCGGTCATCGGGGATGGGTGGTCCTGTCGTGCGGGTTACCGAAAGGGATTGTGGAACTGCATGGCGATTTCGCCAGCATCATCGAGCAATCTCGAATGGCTGGCACGCATGCTGCTGCCTGAAGAAAAGGAAGCAGCCCAGATTTTGACAGGTGAAGTCGAAGCCAGGCTTGGTCGCTCCCGGGCAGAGCGGCCAGTTCCTCTCTATCATCCTTTCCTGTTCGGTTCCCCTTATGAAGCTCCTGCGAGTGCGTCTCTGTTCGGGGTGCAGTCCTGGCATGACCGGGCGGATCTGTTCCAGGCCATGATCGAAGGTACGATCTTCAATCATCGCGAGCATGTTGAAACTCTGCGGTTGACTGGTGCTGTCCGTCGTCTCGGTGTTTCGGGAGGTGGAAGTGGCCAGGCGTCTATTGCTCAGATGTTTGCAGATATCCTGAATGTTCCGGTGGAAATCTCGACTGTCCGGGAAGCTGGCGCGCTTGGGGCGGCACTGACGGCCAGCGTGGCTGTAGGGTTGCACAGTAGTCTCGAAAATGCTGTCGCCGCTCAGGATATTCCGATGACCGTTTATCAGCCTGAACCAGGCCGGGTTTGGGTTTATGAAAGCATTTACCAGCGTTACGTGGCGCTGACACAGGCCATGAAGCCGTTCTGGTCGGGTTTGTATGCAGGAACGGCCGATTCACCGCTCCAGGAGGAGGCTGGACCGGCATCTGTATCGACTTTTCTTGTTGCCGCTGAAATGACGCAGGAGATCAGGCCATGAAATCCGTTTCCGTTGTGTCGGATAACACTGAATTTGACGTGGTCATTATTGGAGCGGGAATTAACGGAGCAGGTCTGTTCCGCGAACTGGCGCTGCAGGGCGTAAAGACGCTCATTCTTGATCGGAGCGATATTTGTACGGGAGCATCATGCGCTCCCTCTCGTCTGATCCATGGCGGCATCAAGTATCTGGAGACAGGAGAGTTCAAGTTGGTGGCACAATCCACCCTTGAGCGGAACCTTCTTCTTAGAAATGCCCCGCATGTGGTGCGCCCATTGCCGACTGTTCTACCAATCCGCACATGGTTTGGGGGAATCGTCCCATCTTTCCGTCGCTTTCTGAATTTGGGCGGTAAGATGACGGATCGAGGAGCTCTGGTTCTGGAAGCCGGACTTCAGATCTATGATTTTCTGGGACGGCGTGCTCGCGTCATGCCGAGGCATTCCCTGTTTCTGGGAGGACGGACGCGTCGGGAATGGCCGCATATGGCCAAGGATGTTGTCGCGACGGCTCAATACTATGACGCTGCCATTACCCAGCCTGAGCGGCTTGGTTATGAATGTGTGCAAGACGGGCTCGAAACGGCACCGAGTTGTGAAGCTCTGACATACACTGTGCCTGTTTCCTTTCAGTACGGGCAACTTGTTCTGCGTGATGTGCAGACCGATGAAATACGGACCGTAAAGGCGCGCGTTATCGTCAATGCGGGTGGAGCATGGATTGATCAGATCAATGCAATTCTTGGCCTATCCACAAAGTATATCGGCGGCACCAAGGGGTCTCATCTGCTTTTGAAGCATGATGATCTGCTTCGGGAACTGAAAGGGCGGATGGTCTATTTCGGGACGCCGGATGGACGGATCTGTCTGGCTTATCCGTTTTTTGGTCATGTGCTTGTCGGGTCTACCGATCTGCGGATTGATGATCCGGACAAGGCCGTCTGCACCGATGAAGAGCAGGATTACATGCTTCGCATGTTGGCGGATCTGTTCCCCGGCTTCCATATCGTCAAGGAGCAGGTCATCTACCGTTATAGCGGCGTGCGGCCATTACCTGCCACAAATGCGGCGGATCCAGGCGCCATCAGTCGAGACCATATTACCCATAAGGACAATGTTGCAGGGATACCTCTTCTGTCTCTCGTGGGAGGAAAGTGGACGACATTCCGTGGCTTGGGCGAAGAAGTGGCTGACCATATTCTGGCATTACTTGGTCATCCCAGAAGCACGTCCACGAAGGAACTGGCGATTGGTGGTGGTCGCAGTTTCCCTTCCGTTGAGCAGCATACGGCTTATCTCGACAGACTGGCGATTTCCTGCGGGATTCCTCGTCCGAGGGCAGCAGACCTTCTGGGCCGATACGGAACGCTTGCTCGCAAAATTGCGGTCTTTTGCCAGGAAGACGCAGATGCGCCGTTGCGGACACTCCCGTCATACACGCGTCGTGAGTTGGCGTTTATTGCCAGAAATGAACTTGTGCGGCGGGTGTCAGATGTCTTGTACCGTCGCACACCCATCGCCTTGAGTGGCCGAATGACACCCGATGTGGTGCAGGAGGTGGCCCGCGTCGTTGGAGAAGAGCTGGGCTGGAGCGAGCGGGATATTGCCCGGGAAGCCCAGACTGCCTGGAAGGAAGGGTGTGAGCGCCACAACCTTCAGGGTGACTTCCCTGTTTCGTCTGAACCCCAGAAAATTCTGAAGGCTTAAGCCATGAACCGTTACGAAGAAAAAATTGCACGCATGGTGGCCGGTAAGGACACGCGCTACGATTTCATCCTGGCAGACGCCAAGGACTCAGATATGGCGGCGGGTATCAGTGCCATGGGACGTCGTCGCAATCCGCGTCCGGGGCAGTCTGTTTTTCGGAGCCGGCCAGAATATCTGTCTGAAATCCAGTCCATTATCCGTCAGGATATTGTGGATATCATGCTGACGTCTGCCTCCATTCTGGAAGACCTTCTGGAAAAAGACGCGTTCAATGGCACGAAAGTGCAGACAGCCATTCGTGCAAACGATACGACTGATCTGTGGCGGGGACGAGGAAGCGATTATCGCTCCCAGAAATCCGTCCCTTTTCGTTCCGCATCTCTTGAGCGCGCCCAGACGGGGCTTGGACTGTATTCCATGACGTTCAATGGAGACGTCGAACAGGATACGCTGGCTCTGGAAGAGTTTGCGCGCTTTCGTGAAGAAGCCCAAGTTCACCGGTTCTCGTATTTCCTGGAGGTGTTCAATCCTAACGAAAGCCGGATTGCATCCAAGGATTACGGGGTTTTCCTCAACGACATGATTACCCGTTCGCTTGCCGGGCTGCGCAAGGAAGAAAAACCTGTTTTTCTTAAGGTTCCGTTTAATGGTGGCGAAGCTCTGAGCGAACTCTGCCATTATGATCCGGCTGTTATTGTTGGCATCATGGGGGGCGGAAGTGGCACGACCCGCGATTGTCTTGAATTGGTGCATCAAGCACAGAGTAGCGGGGCCCGCGCTGCACTCTTCGGACGCAAGATTGTGGATGCTGACGACCCGCTGCTTCTCATCGAAGCAATGCGTCGTGTCACTGATGGAGATCTGTCTCCGAACGAAGCAACCCATTTCTATCATGACGGGCTGAGCAGAAAAGGAATCTCCATGCTTCGTCCGGTGGAAACCGATAGTTTGGTCACGGAAAGTGTTCTGCTGGAGCAGGCTGCCTGATTTTAAGCAGGCTCTTTATTTCATGCTTTCCGCGTCTGGCTGTGAACGTCAGGCGCGGAGAATTGAATGGAAAATATCATTCATTTTGCACATTCCTGTGTTTGGAGTGTTATAGTTTATCGCTAAAGTTAGCTTATGTTGAGCGATAAAGAATCGGTGATCGCTCTTTTTCTGTGGAGATGAATGGTGACTCGCAAGACGGTCTGGATCGGCACGAACTGGAAAATGAACAAAGGGCCGTCAGAGGCGCTTGCGGCCGCAGAGGCTCTGAAGGGTTATCAACCTCCAGAGGGTGTAAAGCCTTTCATCATCACACCTTTTACGTCTCTTCAGGTAGTTGCAGAAACACTGAAGACTTCAGACGTTCTGGTAGGTGCACAGAACATGCATTGGGAAGAAAGCGGTTCATGGACCGGGGAAATCTCACCTGGTATGGTCAAGGAATGTGGAGCCGAGATTGTGCTCGTTGGTCATTCCGAGCGCCGTCAGCATTTTGCTGAAACGGATTGGACGGTGAGTCGCAAAATGGCTGCGGCTCTGCGCCACGGTCTGAAGCCGCTTCTTTGTATTGGCGAAAGCCTTGATGAATATGATTATGGCGTCACGGATGAGACGCTGGCCCGGCAACTCAAGATCGCTTTGCATAATGTTGCGGTTGAGGATCTCCCGAATATCCTCATTGCTTATGAGCCTGTCTGGGCCATTGGGGCGGGGGGGCGTGCCGCCGATACGGACTGTGTGGCGCGTGTTCATACCGGTTTGCGACAGGTGCTGAATGAGATTGTGGGTGTGGAGATCGGGGAACGCGTACCGTTGCTTTACGGTGGCAGCGTTACTCAGGACAATGCACGCAGTTACGTCGAACAGCCAAATGTCGATGGCGTGTTTGTCGGACGCGCAGGGTGGAATGTCCCTGATTTTGAAAAGTTGATTGACCGGGTTATCGAAGAAAGAGCACCGGCATGATCCCTGATTGTCTTCCCGGAAGTCGTGGTCTTTCAGCGCGCAGGCAGGCTGTACTGGACTATGTGACGGCGCAGGGGTGTGTCCTCATTCAGGACATGCTTGCGCATTTCACCATGACGCGCGCTGCCATGAATCGTGATCTGCACGCACTCGCAGTGCAGGGGCTGATCCGTAAGGTTGGTGAGAGTGTTACGACGCTGTCTAACGCAGTTGCCGTCAGTAGCATCATGCACAGGGCGCGACAGGCCGTTCATGAAAAGCTCGGCATTACGGCCATCGCGGCAGATTTGATTGAAGAAGGCGATACAATCGCGCTTGATGATTCCACCACGTCCCGTTTTTTGTCTGAACGCCTGAGTGCGATCGGGCAACTGACCGTTGTGACGAATAGTCTTGGGATCAGCACTAGAATAGGTCAGGCGAAAGATATCAGTCTCATAGCCTTGGGCGGGCATTATAACCCGACGTTTGATGCTTTTCTTGGTGTGTTGTGCGAGAGAAGTGTTACGTCCTTGCGGATTAACACGCTCTTCATGTCGACTTCCGCCATTCATGGCCTTTCAGCGTATCATCAGGATGAAGACCTGATTAAGGCCAAGAGTGCATTGATGAATATGGCTGATCGGCGTGTCTTGATGGTTGATAGTCGTAAATTCGGCATCAGTGCACTAAACCATCTCGCCAATCTGTCAGATTTTGATACCGTAATAACTGACTCCGGGCTGTCTGAGGATATGACTGATCGTATGATCAGGGCTGGGATCAACCTTCGCGTGGCGGATATACGCGGTACTGCATCACCAGAATTGGCCATGGCATAATTCTCTTGGCTTTTTCGTGATTTCAGATCTGCGGAAAGCGGAAAAACTGACTGTTCCATAGCTCGTTTTTCAATGAGAAAACCCTTTGAAAACGAGTTTAAGGATAGCGACCATGATCAGTATCTGTCGCAGTAACGGACTTATTGCCGTTGATAAGAAAGCTGCTCAGGTTCTTTTCCTTGATCCCGATACGTTGGAAACGCTTTCTTATATTGGCAATATGCCGGTTCTTCCTCATGAACTGGCAATTGATCATGAGCGCGGGCTGGCGTTTATTCCAGCGTTCGGGGATGGCGTGCATGGGGATAATCCTAACCCCAATCATTTTGTTTCAATTATTGATCTTGAGAGTCGGACGCGTGTTGCGGATATTGATCTGACTCCCCTGCAAGCCCCTCATACCCTGCGCTTCGGACCTGACGGGTTGTTGTATGTCTGCTGTGAAAACAGCTCGGCGGTGGCTGTTATTGACCCGCAAGCCAAAGTCGTAACAGCAATTCTCTCTACGAATTCCAGCAATTCCCACCGTTTGACTATTCTTCCCCAACGTCAGTTGATCCTGACCGAGAATGAGGAGGATGCGACGCTTTCCGTGATCCGTATCGGAGAGGATGCGGCTTGCCGGATGATCAATCTTCCTGCGCCCGTTGCGGGAATTGAACATTTGCCGAATGAGAAGTTTGTTGTCGTGACAAATGCCCTCAGACCGTCTCTGTTTCTGATGGACGTCGAAGCCGGAGAATTACGGCAGGAAATTTCGCTCAAGCATCATCGGAAGCCGGCTCAGGTCGTGCGTCTCAGTCCTGGGGGGCAATGGCTTCTTGTTGTGGGCGGTCTCGAGCCCGTGGTCACTTTGATCAGTCTGCCGCAATGGGACCAGTACCCTGTTACGGTAGGTAAAAAGCCTATGGATGCAGCCTTTCGACCCGATGGAACAACAGTCATTGTTGCGAATGAAGAAGATGGCACTCTGACCGAGATCAGTCTTCTGACTCGAAAATCTATTAGGACAGTTAAAGCCGGGTCAGGTTGTGAAACGCTGGGTTTTTTCTGAGTGGCCATGAGCAATCAGGGTCAAAAATGTGCCATGGCATCGGATGGAGAGAGGAAGAAAGTACCTTGGAGCAGTGAGGAGGTGACGACGGAAGACGGGAAGGAAAGTTCGTGATTGCGCGTTTTTGTTCGGATTGTCACACTGACTTAAAAATCATGTCAGGTCAGTTCCTATGAACACTCTTCCCGTTCGGATCAATCCTCGCCAGGACCAGATCATTCGCCTTGTCCGGAGCCAGGGGTATGTCTCCAATGAAGATCTGGCGCAGCAGTTTGATGTCGCTGTTCAGACCATTCGGCGCGATATTGGCTTTTTGGCCGAACAGGGGCTTCTGACCCGACATCACGGGGGTGCCACGCCGAACTCCACAATTGAGAATATTGCCTATAACGAGCGGCAGATCCTGAATCTCAAAGCCAAGGACGCCATTGGGCGATGTGCGGCTGCCCTTATCCCGGATCGTTCGTCTCTCTTCATCAATATTGGCACAACAACGGAGGCTTTCGCTCGGTCGCTTGGGGAGCATCGTGATCTCCGGATTGTAACCAATAACTTGCATGTCGCCTCTCTGATCTCTGGGCGGCCCGACTTCCGGACTGTGATCTGTGCAGGGGAGCTGCGTCCGAAGGATGGAGCAATCCTTGGAGCTGCGGCCATCGAAACGCTGGATTCCTTTCGAACGGAATATGGCGTGATTGGGATCAGCGGCATTGCGGAAGACGGAACACTCCTGGATTTCGATCTGTCTGAAATCCAGTGCGCCCGCACGATCCTCCGAAATTCCCAGCGCGTTCTGCTGCTGGCCGATCATACAAAGTTCAGTCGCCTGCCCATGGGGCGTGTGGGTGGTCTTGCGGATATTGATGATCTGATTACGGATCGTCCGGTTTCTGATGAATTCAAAGCCCTTCTGGATGCGGCGAACGTCACACTTCATATTGCCCAAACATCACAGTAGAGCGCGAAAAAAAGAACACTAATCTGTTATAAAACGAATAAGGCTCTTTACTTTATCGTTCAATATGCGCGAAAACGAACATCAGATGCTCGTTTTGGAGCGTGGTGACAGGAGAGTGTTATGTCATCGATTCGTGAAGTTTCGCCTTCGAATCGTGAGAGCGCGCCTTATGACGTGCTTGTCGTCGGTGGAGGCATCAACGGCTGCGGCATCGCGCGTGATGCCGCAGGCCGTGGCGCTAGTGTTCTGCTTGTGGAGCAGGACGATCTGGCGAGTCATACCTCTTCTGCCAGCACGAAGCTGATCCATGGTGGGCTTCGGTATCTGGAATATTATGAGTTCCGGCTTGTTCGTGAGGCTCTGATCGAGCGTGAGCGATTGCTGAAGATCGCACCGCACATCATCTGGCCCATGCGCTTTGTTCTGCCGCACTCCAAAATGTTGCGGCCAGCATGGCTGCTGCGTACGGGCCTGTTCCTGTACGATCATCTCTGCACGACCATGACGCTTCCCAAGACACGCGCGGTCGATCTGCGGACTGATGTGACGGGTCGTCCGCTCAAGAGCGACTATGTCCGTGGCTTCGAGTATTCCGATGGCTGGGTGCAGGATAGCCGTCTGGTTGTACTGAATGCGATGGACGCAGCGCGTCTTGGTGCTTCGATCAATACACGCACGCAGTTGATCAACGCAGAACGTGGATCGCAACTCTGGACAGCTACTCTTCTTGATCGTGTAAGCGGCGAGACGCGGATAGTTCAGGCGAAGACAATCATCAATGCTGCTGGCCCATGGGTTGCGGAGCTGCTTCAGGATCGCGTTGGCGTTGCCAGCAAGAACAAGGTGCGCCTGGTCAAAGGCAGCCACATCGTTGTGCCGCGCCTGTTCGAAAGCAAGCAGGCTTACATCCTTCAGAATCCAGACAAGCGCATCGTGTTTGCGATCCCGTATGAGCAGGACTTTACGCTGATCGGCACGACGGATGTTCCCTGGGAGCAGGATCCGGGCAAGGTCGAGATTTCGAAGGACGAGATCCAGTATCTCTGCGAGAGCGTGAACCGCTATTTTCAGAAATCCGTTAGCCCGGATGATGTGGTCTGGACCTATGCTGGCGTTCGTCCTTTGTATGACGACAATTCCGGCAATGCGTCTGCCGTGACCCGCGACTATGTGCTGGATGTCGACGCATCTGGTGCACCTATCCTGTCCGTCTTTGGTGGAAAGATCACAACGTTCCGTAAGCTGGCAGAGCATGCGCTTGAAAAACTGGTAACGTATCTTCCCATACTGGGTGGTCCGTCCTGGACAGCAGACACTCCGCTTCCGGGTGGTGATTTCGCTTCTGCGGAGTTTGATCGTCAGGTCGCAAAGCTTCAGGCTTACGCACTTCATCTGACACCGAAAACGGCATGGCGTCTGATGCGCAACTACGGTCTGCGGGCGTTCGATATCGCAACGGCTGCCGAAACCGAAATGGGGCAGTGGTTCGGTGCGACGCTGAGTGCTCGTGAAGTCGATTATCTGATCGACAACGAATGGGCGCGCTCGGCTGAGGACATTCTGTGGCGTCGGTCCAAGCTTGGTCTGTTTATAACCGATGCTGAGAAAGCTGCGCTTCAGACTTATATGGAAGAACGTGTCGGGGCGGGTCGTCCGGCAGGTTCCGAAGCATCCCAGACATGGCGGCAGGACGTCGCCTGATCTTCTTCTCTTCACTTTTCATGTCGGATATCCGGTCATGTCAGAGAATAAACGCTACCTTGGTGAACTCCTCGCTGAGTTCTTTGCCGTCGCCATCATCATCCTCTTCGGAGATGGCGTTGCTGCCATGTACTCGCTTTACGACCCCAGCCCATACAAGACGGCATACTGGGGCGTCTGTATCGTCTGGGGGCTGGCTGTTACGGTTGCGATCTACGCGACCGGTGCGGTCAGCGGGACGCACGCCAATCCGGCCGTGACGTTGTCACTCGCGCTCTTCCGGGGGTTCTCCTGGAAGAAGGTCGCGCCCTATATCGGCGCGCAGGTGCTGGGTGGACTGGCTGGCGCAGCGCTGGTGTATTCAATGTATGTACCCGTCATTGATCACTACAATGCTGCTCATGGCCTGACGCGTGCGCTTGATGGTGGCTCTGCTGGTGTGTTCTTCACCCATCCAGGTGACTTCATCAGTGTATCGCATGCATTCTGGGATGAAGCCGTTCTGACAGGTATTCTTGTATTCGGTATCTTTGCCGTAACATGTCAGTATAATACGCAGGCTCCACAAGCGAATTCCGGTGCGCTGATTATTGGTCTTCTGGTCGCTATTATCGGTGCTTCTGCCGGTTATCTGGAGGCATGGGCCATCAACCCGGCTCGTGACTTTGGTCCGCGTCTGTTCTGCTTCTTCGCAGGCTGGGGGCAGGCCGCTATCCCGGCTCCGTCCAACTACTGGTGGGTTCCGATTGCTGCACCTATGGTGGGTGGTCCGATCGGTGCTGCGATCTATCAGTACGGTCTGCGTCCCTTCATGCCACGGGTGTCTCTCGTAACAACTGCGTCCGTATCTGAAGCGCTAAACACGTCCGAGCCTGTTCTTGTTGTCTCGAACCCTTCCGCGCCTGCTTCGACAGGCCCCGTCATCGACAAGGTCTCCTGATCTGTCCGTTTCCGGAGTAAGTACCATGACACAGAAAGACTGCATCCTGGCAATCGATCAGGGCACAACCTCAACCCGCAGCATTGTTTTTGATCGCAATGCCAAGGCCCTGTCGATCTCCCGCAGCGAGTTTCCTCAGCACTACCCTGAACTGGGCTGGGTGGAACACGATGTAGAAGACATCTGGGAAGATGTTCTTGAAACGGCGCGGGAAGCCATTTCCACAGCAGGCGGCGTTGGGCGGATTGCAGCAATTGGGATTACGAACCAACGCGAGACGGTGGTGATCTGGGACCGCAAGACGGGCAAGCCCATTCATAACGCGCTTGTCTGGCAGGATCGCCGCACGGCCAGTGAATGTAACCGCCTGCGAGACCAGGGCTCTGAAGACCTGGTGCGGGAGAAGACCGGTCTTCTGCTGGACCCGTATTTCTCTGCCAGCAAGATTGCCTGGACGCTAGATCATGTTCCGGAAGCGCGTCAGCGTGCCGAAGCTGGTGAACTTGCTGCTGGCACAATAGACAGCTTCCTTCTGTGGCGCCTGACGGGTGGCAAGAAGCATGCCACTGACATTACGAATGCCTGCCGCACGTCCCTGTTCAATATTCATACACTCCAGTGGGACGATGAACTGCTGGATCTGTTCAACGTGCCACGGTCCCTTCTTCCAGAAGTGCAGGACAACAGTGGCGAATTTGGTCGGACCGATCCGGAACTGTTCGGTGAGTCCGTTGTCATCGGCGGTATGGCTGGCGACCAGCATGCAGCACTGATCGGACAGGCCTGTTTTGAGGAGGGTATGGCCAAGGCAACCTACGGAACGGGCTGCTTTATGCTGCTCAACACCGGAGAAAAGCCGATCCAGTCCAACAACCGTCTTCTGACGACGATTGGTTATCGGATTGGCGATAAGACGACTTATGCCCTTGAAGGCTCCATTTTCGTGGCTGGCGCCGGCATCAAATGGCTGCGCGATGGTCTGCAACTCATCACCCATGCCTCCCAGACCGATGACATGGCAACGCGTATTCCTGACAGCCACGGCGTGTACATGGTTCCGGCCTTCGTCGGCCTTGGGGCGCCTCACTGGGACCCGGAAGCGCGAGGCATGATCTGCGGCCTGACTCTGGGCTCAACGCAG
Organism: Gluconobacter sp. ESL1110; assembly: GCF_058107395.1. Classification (NCBI taxonomy): domain Bacteria; kingdom Pseudomonadati; phylum Pseudomonadota; class Alphaproteobacteria; order Acetobacterales; family Acetobacteraceae; genus Gluconobacter; species Gluconobacter sp. ESL1110. The sequence continues at coordinate 614,253 of NZ_JBYLUK010000008.1, read as the reverse complement.
GCTCATATTGCCCGTGCGATGCTAGAATCCGTGGCTTACCAGACATATGACCTTGTTCATGCCATGCGTCAGGATGGGGCCATGCGGGCCAAGACGCTGCGGATCGACGGCGGTATGGCTGCCAATGACTGGTTCGCCCAGTTCCTGGCCAGCATGCTCAAGGCTGATGTCGAGCGCCCGGTCAATGTCGAAACGACAGCGATTGGTGCGGCCTTCCTGGCGGGACTGCATGTGGGACTGTGGAAAGATCTTGATGAAGTCGCTGCAACCTGGGCGCAGGAGCGTCTGTTCTCTCCGAAGATGGACCCGGCACAGCGTCGCGTCATGATCGACGGTTGGCACAATGCGGTTCAGCGCACGCTGACACCACATGCAGCAAGAGCTGTAGCCGCACGTTCATCAGCACCGAAGGTTAATACAGTTCAGGCAGCCTGATCGCTCTCCAGGTTCTGTCTGATATGGCCGGTTAGTTCGTCGGGGGACGATAACCGGCCTTTTTTTTGTTAAAGCTGTCTCGAAGAAATCAGTTTTCGATCTGCAAGGTCTGAGCCGTCTCTCGGCGAAGCTCACGGCAGAGTTCCGGGCTGGTCTTCAGATCCACGCCATACCCCGGGAAGATTTCTCGAAGGCGCGGTAGCCACCCCGAAGCGGTCACGTTCTGCGGGAAGCATTTCTCAACGACCTGCAACGCGACTGACGCAGCGATGGACGCGCCCGGCGAGGCGCCAAGAACGGCAGCAAGAGATTGATCGGAACTGCGGACCAGCTCTGTTCCAAAGCGCAGGACACCGTGTAGCCCTCCGTTATCGGGCTTGATGATCTGAACGCGCTGTCCTGCCACCACTTTTGTCCATTGATTCTCGTTGGCGCGAGGATAGAAGTTGAGAAGGGAGCGGAAGCGTTTGTGATCACTCTGCGTTACTTCCCGGACAAGGTAGTTCATCAGAGACAGATTATCTTTGGCAGCCGTAACGGCGGGAATAATGTTCCCACCATTCAGGGATCGGAAATAATCCATCCATGAACCGCTCTTAAGGAATTTTGTGGAAAATCCGGCATAAGGCCCAAAGAGCAGGCAGGATTTTCCATCAATCACCCTTGTATCCAGGTGAGGGACGGACATGGGTGGAGACCCAACCGGCGCTCTCCCGTAAACCTTGGCATGATGACGTTGGGTGATGGCCGGGTCGGTGCACTGGAGCCATAGTCCACTGACCGGGAAGCCCGCGTATCGGCGCGCTTCCGGGATACCGGATTTTTGAAGCAGGGGCAGAGCCGCCCCGCCCGCACCAACAAAAACAAAGCGGGTCAAAACGGAGCGTCTTGCACCCGTTTGCAGGTTGACCGCTGTCACACGCCAGCGACCATCCGTCGTTTTGACGAGATCTGTGACACGGTGGCGATAAAAACTGTGGAAGCCTGTTTCTTTTTCAAGGCTGGAAAACAGATTGCGTGTCAGTGCGCCAAAATCAACATCCGTTCCACTTCGGATGCGCGTGGCAGCGACCGGAACGGATGGATCGCGCCCTTCCATCGCCAAAGGAGCCCAGTCCGCGATCACAGCAGGATCTTCGCTGTATTCCATTCCGTCAAAGCAATGATGACTGGCCATCGCGTCATATCGAGCCTTCAGGAACGCGACATCTTTCTTACCCCACACCAGACTGATATGCGGACAGGCATGGATAAAGGAGCCAGCGTCTGCGAGACGCCCGTTGCGGACCCAGTGTGACCAGAGCTGCCGGGAAATATCGAATTCCGTATTGACCGCCAGAGCCTTGGAAATATCTACACTGCCATCCGGACGCTGGGGCGTGTAATTCAATTCACAGTTGCCTGCATGGCCTGTCCCGGCATTGTTCCAGGCTCTGGAGCTTTCCTGCCCACAATGTTCCAGTGTTTCGAACATTGTGATGGACAGTTCTGGAGACAGGTCTTTCAGCAGTGCGGCAAACGTCGCACTCATGACACCGCCCCCGATCAGGACGACATCAGGAAACGTAGCGGAGGCTGAAGGCATTGCAGGCAGGGTCCGTAAAAGCAGAACAGAAGAGGGGGTCTTATCCTCTATAAACGGGCCCGTTGGGAAGCAATTTGCCTGGATTGAGAATGTGATGAGGGTCCATTGTGCTCTTGAGGGCCCGCATCACGCTGAGGGCACCTTCTCCGTGTTCAGTCGCCAGAAACTCCAGTTTTCCCATGCCGACACCATGTTCACCGCTGCATGAGCCATTAAGAGCAAGAGCACGTCCAACGATTTTCCGGTCCAACTCGAGCGCTCTTTCATAGCCTTCCGGAGAGTGTTCCGTAATGATGAGCGTATGAAAATTCCCGTCTCCGACATGGCCAAGAAGCGGAGCCTTCAGGCCGGACGCCGCAATATCCTGCGATACGCCTTCGATCAGTTCACCAAGGCGCGAAATTGGAACAATGCAGTCCGTTGAAATAACGCGGGCAGTTGGCTCAATCGCTTTAGCAGCCCAGAAAGCATCATGGCGTGCTTTCCAGAGCCGCGCGCGGTCTTCAGCACTTTCGGCCCAGGCAAATCCCAGCCCATTGTTGGCGAGGGCCAGCTCTTCCGTAGCGGTGACCTGTTCCTGTACGGCAGCAGGTGCCCCTGCAAACTCAAAGAACAAAGTTGTAAGAGGGCGGAGCCCTTCGAGCTTTGAAAAACGGATGGAAGCATCCATCTGCACACTGTCCATCAGTTCAACGCGATTGATGGGGATACCGCACTGAATGATTTCCATAGCCGTCTGGATGGCGTCATGCAGATTTTCAAACTGGCAGACCGCGGCAGACAGGGTATCGGGGCGGCCATGCAGGCGAAGCTGAACTTCCGTAATGATGCCCAGCGTGCCTTCAGAGCCGATGAAAAGGGATGTCAGGTCATAGCCGGTTGAGGATTTGCGGACGCGACCTCCTGTACGAATGATCTCGCCCGTTGCCAGTACGACTGTCAGTCCCAGCACATTCTCCTTCATCGTTCCGTAGCGGACAGCCGCTGTGCCCGAGGCCCGTGTGGCGCACATGCCGCCAAGCGTGGCTTCTCCGCCGGGATCAACCGGGAAGAAAAGGCCGGTATCCCGGATCTGGGTATTGAGAGACTGGCGCGTCAGGCCAGCCTGAACGCGGCAGTCCAGATCCTCGGCATTCAATTTCACAATGGCCGTCATGCGGGACAGGTCGAGGCTGATGGCGTGCTCCGGCGGTGTAACATGCCCTTCAACAGAGGTTCCTGCGCCAAATGCAACAACGGGAACGCGGGCGATATGACATTCCTTCAGGACTGCCGAAACGTCCTCGGTGCTCTCGGCAAAGATGACTGCGGCTGGCAGGCGAGCGGCATCCATGGCCTCGCCGTGACTGTGTTCCTCCAGAACGGAAGCTGCCGTGCTGATCTGGTTTTCCAGCTGGGGGCGAAGGCGGCACAGAACAGTCTGGAGGCGTTCTTCAGCAGAAGGGGAGAGAACCGTCATGGAATATCCAGAATGAAAAATGAGTAATTTTGTAAAATTATTATAAATTCAAAGCTTGGAAAGACAATCTCTCCTTGTCCGCGCTGTGCCAGATCAAAAAAAACGCCCCATTGTGGGGCGTTTTTAGGAAATCTGGAACTACCCGTTTTTGCGACGGTCCAGAAACAGAAGCAACAGATAGGGCAGAAAGAAATAAAGCGCCATCACGACCATCAATGGCTTGAGAAGCCACCCCATATCGGCGTGAAGAACGGAGCGGCTGAACATGTTGGCGAGCCCGAGAAGGCACGTCACGCAGAAAAGCCCGAAGAAGTTTGCGAAGAAACCACGCTCACCATTGACTTGCCGAAGCTGGGTCAAAAGCCCGTCGATTTGTTGGGATGCCATGAGAGTGGGTCTCCGTTGGATCAGACTGTGAAGTATTTGGCGCGCGGGTTTAGAATGACCAGAGCGGACGTTGACTGCTCCGGGTGAAGCTGGAAGCCGTCAGACAGGGAAATGCCGATCCGTTCTGCATCCAGAAGGCGCAGAATTGGTTCCTGATCTTCAAGGCGCGGGCAGGCGGGATAACCGAAGGAATATCGTGATCCACGATAGGACTGGGAGAGCATTTTCTCCATGTCGCGGTCATCTTCTGCAGCAAAGCCAAGTTCGGCACGGATGCGCTTGTGCGTGTACTCGGCCATGGCTTCCGCCATTTCGACCGACAGGCCATGCAGGTACAGATAGTCCTGATAACGGTTGGCCTCGAACCATTCACGCGCCAGATCGGATGCTTTCTGCCCAACTGTCACGACCTGAAGACCAACGACATCGCGCTGTTCATCATTGATATCCCGCACGAAGTCCGCAATGCACTCGCCATCGTCCTTGGGCTGGCGAGGCAGTGTGAAGCGGGCGGCTTCTGTCTTGCCGTCTTCTTCGAACAGGATCAGGTCGTTCCCGTCACCGGCAGCTTTCCAGTAGCCATAAATGGCCTGTGGGCGGAGAATGTTTTGTTCCGCATTCAGAGCCAGCATCCGCTTCAGGACCGGGCGCAGTTCCGTCTTTGCGTAGTCCATGAATTCTTCAAGGGTACGGCCCTGTTTCCGGAAGCCCCACTGGAACTGATAGAGCGAGCGCTCATTCAGGAACGGCAGGACGGCATTGGGGGTGGCTTCCACCAGACGGGCTCCCCAGAACGGCGGCTCAAGCGGGGGAAGCTCGCCAGCAACGCGGTTTCGGCGCTCGCGGGCTGCAGCAGGGTCTACGGCCGTGAAGCCACGTGTTTCTGCGGCTTCCGGTGCTCGGACGTTCTTGCGGCTGGCTTTGCCTGCACGGCGCGTCTGGATGGCACTCAGATAGCCGTCAAATTCCCTCTGGGAAATCTTGTCCATGAGAGAAAGGCCGTCGAACGCATCACGGGCGTAGGCTACGCGGCCAGGCTCTTCACCGCCATATGACAGCGCGCATTCTTCCTCGACGTAGTTGCGTGTCAGGGCCGCACCACCCAGAATGACGGGAACATCAAAGCCCTGACGTCTCATCTCTTCCAGGTTTTCGCGCATGATAACCGTGGATTTGACCAGCAGACCGGACATGCCAATGGCATCCGCTTTATGCTCTTTAGCCGCTGTGATCATGTCTGCCAGCGGAACCTTGATGCCGAGATTAATGACCTGATATCCGTTATTGGTCAGGATAATATCCACGAGGTTCTTGCCGATGTCGTGGACGTCGCCCTTCACGGTCGCCAGAACCATCGTGCCACGATGCTGGCCCTCGACACGCTCCATATGCGGCTCAAGCCATGCAACAGCGGTCTTCATGGTCTCGGCGGATTGCAGTACGAACGGAAGCTGCATCTTGCCCGAACCGAACAACTCACCAACAACCTTCATGCCGTCCAGAAGCACGTTGTTGATGATATCCAGCGCAGGCATTTCCTGCATGGCGGCTTCGAGGTCTTCCTCAATGCCCTTGCGGTCACCGTCGACGATCCGGTCCTTGAGGCGCTCGGCAGGCGTTTCGGCACGACGCTTTTTGACGGCATCGGCAGCCTTGCGCCCTGCGAACAGTTCAAGGAGCTTCTGGAGCGGATCATAATCCTCGGTTCGACGATCAAAGATCAGGTCTTCTGCAACCTTGACCTCTTCCGGTGCAATGAGATGCAGCGGACGGATCTTGGAAACATGGACAATAGCGCCTGTCATGCCTGCCTTGACGGCGTGGTCAAGAAAGACAGAGTTCAGGACAGCACGCGCGGCCGGGTTCAGACCGAAGGAAATGTTGGAAAGACCAAGGATGATCTGAATGTCCGGGAATTTGTCCCGGATCATGCGGATACCCTCAAGCGTCCACTGACCCAGCTTCCGATCGTCTTCCACGCCGGTGGCAATCGTGAAGGTGAGGGGGTCGATCATCAGGTCAGACTGCGGCAGCCCATACTGATTGCAGGCGAAATCGACGAGGCGTTCGGCGATGCGCAGCTTGTCCTGCGGCTCCTTCGCCATGCCAACTTCATCAATGGTCAGACCGATCATGGCGGCGCCAAACTTGCGGGCCAGCTTCATGCGGTCATGCGCGTGTTCTTCACCATCTTCGAAGTTGATGGAGTTGATGATCGGCTTGCCACCATGCAGCTTCAAGGCTGCTTCGATAACAGGCGTTTCCGTTGAATCGATCACCAGCGGTGCATTCACGGAGGACGTGAAGCGCGTGATGATTTCGCTCATTTCGGCAGTTTCGTTACGGCCTACGAAGGCCGTGCAGATATCGAGCGCGTTGGAACCTTCGGCGGCCTGTTCACGGCCCACCGCAACGCAGCCATCCCAGTCACCGCTTTCCTGAAGTTCGCGCCACTTCTTCGAACCATTGGCATTGCAGCGCTCGCCAATCGAGAAATAGCTGTTTTCCTGCCGCAGAGGGGTCTGGGTGTAGAGGCTGGAAACGGACGGCATCCAGATCGTGCTGCGCTTGACCGGGGCGGGACGATATTTCTCACCATCCACACGACGGAGCATGCCATCGAGGGCCTGAATATGTGGTGTGGATGTGCCACAGCAGCCGCCGATCAGGTTCAGCCCGTCTTCACGGACAAAACGCTCCATCCAGACAGCCATTTCCGCCGGGCTGAGCGGATAGACCGTCTTGCCATCAACTAGTTCCGGCAGACCGGCATTGGGCTGCATGGAGATCAGGCCTGGCCAGTTCTCGGACAGCCAGCGGACGTGCTCGGCCATCTCCTGCGGACCGGTTGCACAGTTCAGACCGAGGGAGGGAACATCAAGCGCGTTTACGGTCGTTGCAGCGGCAGCAATATCCGGACCCACGAGAAGTGTGCCAGTTGTCTCAACCGTCACCTGCACAAAGATTGGTGCGTCTGACCCAAGCTCGATCCGGGCGATTTTTGCGGCGTTAACCGCAGCCTTGATCTGGAGCGTGTCCTGACAGGTTTCGATCAGGAAGCCATCTACCCCGCCGTCAATCAGGCCGCGGCACTGTTCAAGCAGACCTGCTTCAAGCGTGTCGTAGTCGATGTTGCCAAGCGTTGGGAGCTTCGTGCCCGGTCCGATAGACCCCATGACGTAACGGTGGCGATCGTCCGAAAATGTGTCTGCGGCTTCCCTCGCCAAAGTGGCGGCGACGCGATTGATCTCACGCGCACGATCCTGAAGACCGAACTCGGCCAGAGTGACGATGGACCCGCCGAAGGTGTTGGTCTCCACCATATCCGCGCCAGCTTCGAAATAGCCGCGATGAATTTCACGGACCAGTTCCGGGCGGGAAAGGTTCAGGATTTCCGTACAGTTTTCCTGTCCCCAGTAGTCTTTTTCAACTTCCAGATCGAGCATCTGCACACGCGATCCCATACCACCATCACAGAGCAGAACCTGGTCTGACAGGGCATCAAGAAGATGGGGACGTGAGGACATTGAGGCGCTCTTCAGGAAGGAAACGGAACAGGACAGACCATGACGCGGGCATAGTCTGCGTCGGAGGTTCGCCTGTATAACGGTTCCCGGAAGCAGCTGGCAAACCGGATCTCTCTTGTCCTTCTTTCGGGCGTCCTGTCATAATGAGGATGACTTCCCCGATGGGGTTCATATTTGCTACGGCATGGCAATGACAAATTCAGTTGGTCGCTTCCTTTTCCTGTTTGTAGCTGTCGCCATTCTGTCGTGGGCCAGTGCCTACCCGGTTGTGCGGATCGCGCTGCATGATTTTGCCCCTATCCCTCTGGCTGCGTTGCGCTACGCGATTGCGGCTGTCATGGCGGCAGGATGGCTTCTCTGGAAACGACCCGCTCTTCTGCGCCTCTCTGACGTTCCTCAGGTTCTGGCCTGTGGGGTGGTTGGTATCACGCTGTACAATATTTTCTTCAACTGTGGAGAAATGACGGTTTCTGCCGGGGCCGCAAGCCTTCTCATCAGTGCGGCTCCCCTGATGGCGGGTCTGATGGCCATGGCCTTTCTTGGAGAGCGGATGTCTCTTTGGGGCTGGGCAGGGTCCATCCTGAGTTTCACAGGCGTTGTTCTGATTGCCGAAGGGCAATCCGGTGGCCTGTCCTTTGGTTCAGGGGCAACCCTCGTTTTTGGGGCGGCCGTTTGCGGGGCGCTTTACACCAATTTGCAAAAGGGCCTCATTCATCGTTATGGAGCCCTGACAACCATTGCTTATGTTCTGATCAGTGGCGCTCTGTTTCTTAGCCCGTGGCTGCCTGCTGGTATCAGCAGCTTCGTCCATGGATCTTTTGCCAGTCAGGTTTCTGTTCTTGAGCTTGGCATCTTTCCTGCGGCCATCGGATACGCGGCATGGGCCTTCGTCATCGGTCATCTGGGGGCAACACGCGGTGCTGCCCTGCTTTATCTCCTGCCCCCCGTGACAATGCTTCTGGCTTATATTCTGACCAATGAAATTCCGACGGCCCGAACCCTTCTGGGAGGGGCCATCGTCATGGCGGGCGTAGTTCTGACCAACACATGGGGCAGGCGCCCTGTCATTGCCAAAGCCGGACGCACTGCGGGATAACAAATGCAGCTTTCTGTTTGTGTTGTGACAGATCTCGTGGATTGGCCGGTGGCCCGAAGGTCTGACGCTGTGCTGATTTCAGATCAGGAAGAAGAGGGCTGGGCAAGGCAAATTTCGCTCCCCCCTCCATCCCCGTTTCGCAAAACTCATGGGGCAGGGTGTTCCTGCTGTTCCCGTGACGAGCTTTCCGTCATCATGGCTCAACTGTTTCAGGACCATGTTCTGGGTATTGGTCAGTCGTTCAGTCAGGTTGTTGTTCTCGTAAAGACTGACGAGCGTTCAGAGGTTCTTTCGATGCTGGAGCAGGACGTCCTCGTGCGCGCCCGTTATCGCCTTCAGGACTGAGTAAAAGTCTGCTCCCAAGGGGGAACTGGCGCATAGTGTTCTGCCAGAAAGTCGATCATGGCTCTGACTTTCGGGGGAACATGGGTCGAGGGGACATAGACGGCATGCAGGTCCGGTCCATCCAGAACAGGCATATCAAGGGTAAGGGGGCGTAGACGGCCGGAACGGAGCTCATCCGCCACGATAAATGTGGGCTGATACAGTATACCTTGACCTGCAAGTGCCGCCGTTCTCAGAACGTCCCCGTTATTAGCGCGCAGAGTACTGTGAATGGGGATGGTGCGCTCGCCATTCCGGCCGAAACTCCATCGCGCCGAGCCTACGGCATCACTTAATGTATAGCCCAGACAATTGTGCTGCTGCAGGTCACGGACGGTTTTCGGGGTGCCATGCTGCTCCAGATAAGATGGGGCCGCGCAGAGTGTGAAACTGATGTGGGCCAGGCGCCGGGCCTTGAGGCTGCTGGGAGGGAGATGGCCAATGCGCAAGGTCAGATCCCAGCCTTCCGTAATGGGATCAACCCGACGGTCATCTACACCAAGTTCAACCGTTACGAGCGGGTATCTCCGGCTGAACTCCGGCAAAAGTGGCGCCACATGACGGATTGCAAAGGAAACCGGTGTATTCAGCCGTAGTAGACCTCGAGGCTCCAGCGCTTCGGCTGATACTTCCTGCTCCATGTCTTCGAGGTTTGAGAGCAGTATCTGGCATCGATCCAGATAGAGGCGTCCCGGTTCCGTCAGGGACAGACGCCGCGTACTGCGATGAAACAGCGCAATGCCAAGATGGTTTTCCAGAGCAGAGACATGTTTGGTGACCATCGTCTGTGACAGATTCAGAGAACGGGCCGCTGCTGCAAAACTGCCTTGTCCGACCACCCGAACGAAAACCTGCATACTGGTAAGTCGATCCAGCATCTCATACTCCGGGTATTAGATAACTTTCCTGAAGTCAGGATTATCGTCCTATAAGTTTGATGACAACCTCCTCATCAACTTACGAGAAGGAGGAGCGTTTCATGGTCGACATTTCAGAGCAGACAGTCGAGGTGAAGCGCCAACCTGTGCTTTTCATACCTCATGGCGGCGGACCATGCTTTTTTATGGATTGGCCTCACGTCTGGGACCGCATGGGCGTGCACCTTCGCGACATCGGTAAGACACTCCCGCGACGCCCCTCAGCAATCGTTGTCGTGTCCGGACATTGGGAGACTGACCGTCCGACCGTCACAACAGGCAAAGCGCCACCATTGATCTACGACTACTACGGCTTCCCGGAGCATACTTACGCCCTGCAATATCCTGCTCCTGGATCACCAGAAGTGGCGCATCATGTGAGGCGTCTTCTGGAAGACGCCGGAATTGCGAGCGATGAGGACGATCAACGTGGCTTTGACCACGGGGTATTCATCCCCTTTCTGCTTGCCTTTCCGGAAGCCGAAATTCCAGTTGTGGAACTGTCTCTCCCGCGTCACGCATCAGCCGTTGATGTCATGGCAATCGGGGAGGCGCTTGGACCACTGCGGAATGAGAATATCCTGCTGGTTGGAACGGGCATGTCGTATCACAATCTGCGTCGTTTTCTCCGTCCCGATAAGGAAGCGGATGAACACTCCAGACAGTTTAACACCTGGCTGCATCAGGCTGTGACTTCTTTCCCACCACAGAGGGCTTCTGCGCTGGCTTCGTGGGAAGATGCCCCTTTTGCGAAAGACTGTCACCCTGAGGCAGAGCATCTCTTGCCGTTAATGTTTGTCGCAGGTGCCGCCGGAACGGAGTGCGGTCATCGCGATTACAATGATACCGTTATGGGAAAGGCATTGTCCGGCTTCCGTTTCGGCTGACATTTTTCTTCTTCATACTTTCAGAAAGGATCCTGTCATGAAGGCAGAACTCTCCGGCGTAATCGCCGCACTTTCGATCACTCTTGCTGCCGGCAGCGCTCTTGCGGCTCCGCCGGCGGATATCAAATCCGGCACATACAAGGTTGAATCTGGCCATACACAGGTCAATTTCTCTGTCCTGCACTTTGGCTTTACCTATTATTCGGGGCAGTTTTCGAACGTGAGCGGCACCCTGAAACTTGACGCCGCTCATCCTTCATCCTCCAAACTCTCCGTGACTATTCCTGTTGCCAGCGTTGCAACATCGAGCAGCGTTCTGACGGATGAACTGAAAAATCCGGAATGGTTCGATGCCACGAAGTATCCTGATGCGACGTTTGTTTCGACGCAGGTCTCGCCAGTAGGCGCCGAAGACGCTGTTGTCAGCGGAAACCTTACACTTCACGGCATCACCAAGCCTGTCGTGCTGCATGTTCATTTTGTCGGTTCTGGCGTGAACCCGATGGATAAGGCCTATACAGTTGGCTTCCAGGCGACAGGCACAATCCACCGGAGTGATTTTGGGGTGAAGAAGTACGTCCCCTATGTCAGCGATGACGTGAACCTGACAATCGCCGGTGCATTCGAAAAGCAACCGTAAGCGTTGGAGGAAGAAATGGCGTGAGGCTACGGCCTCCCGTCTTTGGCTTTTTTTAATGGGCACGATCCATCGCATGGCTCGTGTATGAGGAGAACACCATGAAGCTTTATTACAAGCCAGGAGCCTGTTCACTGGCTGCCCATATCATTCTGAATGAAATCGGAAAGCCTTACAGTCTTGAAAAAGTGGATACAGCCACCAAAAAGACGGAAACCGGTGCTGATTACCTGCTGATCAATCCTCGTGGTGCAGTTCCCGCAATCGAAATCGAGCCTGGCGTTGTGCTGACACAGAATTCAGCCATTCTTCAGTATATTGGAGACCACTCCGATATCACGGCATTCAAGCCTGCGTCCGGGTCTCTGGAGCGCGCCAGACTTCAGGAAGCATTGGGCTTCTGTGGAGACCTGCACACCGCTTTTGGTGGGTTGTTTGCGCCGGGCCTGACACAGGATGCTGAAAAATCAGTCCACGAACAGATTCATCGCCGGATGACACAGTTTGAAGACATGCTGTCAGATGGGAAAGCGTATTGGCTGGGTGATGATTTCACACAGGCTGATGCCTATGCGGCTGTGATCATGACATGGGCGGTTTTCAAGAAACTTGATATTTCCCATCATCGTAAAGCCTGGGCCCTGAGAGAGAAAGTGATGGCACGTCCATCCGCCAAACGTGCGTTTCAGGAAGAAGTCCTGGCCTGAGCGAAAACGCTATAAGTCAGGTCACAGAAAGCTGGGGCGCAAAATCCCTGGCTTTCTAGACGAAGCAACCTTTTTCTATCGAACGCTATCGACGTGATAGCCGTTGGCCATACGATAAGTAATCAGAAAGTGCTTTCTGGTCTTATGGCTCTCATACCATTCTTGGGAAAAATAATTGCTTAAGGGGTGGCCGTGGAGGTCATAGGTCACTTTGTAAGAGACTGGATCATCACTGTCCCCGGTGATTTTTTCTACGCTGATGACTTTTGCAATAGCGACATGCGTGATCGAATCATCACCTGAGACTTTTCCCCAACCTAGAAAACCAAATACGCTTAAAGCCACGACAAGGGTGAGGGCCGAGCAGAGGCCTAGCCAGTCCTTGGCGTTAGGGGAAAGAGGCATAGAAGAACCTTCCTGAAAATATCAGATGCACATATCCAGATCACTCTTCAGGTGCATCTAAAATATTCTTTTATCAGGGCAATGGTTCGATGCGTGCAAAGGCCCGGGAGATTTTCCCCAAGCCTTTCTGTCTGTCAGTAAGGTCCAGGAGGTGGGGGCGGTGGTTGATATCCTGGAGGTGGCGGTGGCGGATTAGCGACTGCACCTCCCACCACACCGGCAATCAGGCCAGTTGCAATGGCGGTCAAAAGGTACTGGTTTCCGTACTGCATCCAGTAATAACCACGTGGAGGCTGCCATAAGCCTTGGCGACCGCGCCAGTCGTTAATGATCCCTCCATTATTTCTCGGACCTGTATAGCGTTCTCCTTTGCGCCATACGTGGTTTCGATCAAATGAATCCTGCCTGTCGTAACGGCCGCCATCATTGCGAAAGCCACCCGATCTGCCTGGATCTCCGCCACCACGGTACGGATCAGCCGACGCTACATTGACCGAAATGGCCAGCATCCCGCTCACGAGAACGCCAGCGATAATCTTTTTACGCATAGAACTGCCTTTCTCAACATGGTTCGGGGCGACAGAGCCGTTTTCCGAACATGCCTATGAAGAAGATATCGCGTGGGTAGCGTGGCAGTAATATGGCGTATGCCTTTATCAATGATTTCCGATTGTAACCAAGGCTCGTGTCAGACTGTACCAGATTTGAAACACCCTGCACAAAAAAACGGCCATCTCGTAAAAATTGGGATTTATATAAATTGTGGCACTCAGTGCCAAAATGTAGAAGGTCCAGAGACTCTAAGAGACAGCGTACAGGATAATGGCATGAAAATCTCGCGATTTGCGATGTGTCTTCTCGCAGGTTCGGTCATGAGCAGCGTTTCGGCTCGCGCTGCGGAGACCCAGACGAACGTACCGGAAAACTCGTCTGCTAAAAAAGCCGTGGACTCATCCAAATCTGAACAGATTACCGTCCATCGTCGGAGCGGTACCGGAACGGTCGCAGATTATCGTACCAAGGAAGCGTCGCTTGGGCCGCTGGGCACCCGGTCTATCCTGGATACTCCACTGTCTGTGATGGTGGTTCCACATGATGTTCTTGTGAATCAGCAGTCCAGAAATATCAATGATCTCATCGCGTTCGTACCTTCCGCGCAGCTTGAGATGCGTGGCGATCCGAACACCAGCCGTCCGCAGTCCCGCGGGTTTGAGGGAGATGTAATTTCCAACTCCCGGATGGATGGCCTCAATATGGTCATCACGACACCTTATGCGGCTGAACAGTTTGAAAGCTTGCAGGTTCTGAATGGCCTTGCCGGGGCCGTCTATGGTCCACAAAACCCTGCCGGGACTTTTGACTTTACCCTGAAACGGCCAACTGACCGGAAAACCGAGCGTTTCGTTGTCGGGGTGGATTCAAACGGCGCTCCGATGGAGAGCGTCGATCTCTCAGGACGTGTGGGACATAACAAGTGGTTTGGATATCGCCTTAACCTGCTGAATCAGAACGGGGAAGGATACGTCGCGGATTCCCATATGCGCCGAAATCTGGTGAGTGGGGACTTTGATATTCATATCTCCCCTCAAACCGTTATTCAGATTGACGCCAGCCAGTACACTTATGCGCAACGTGGCTATCCGGGTGGCTTTTCCTATAGCACAGCCATTCAGCTTCCCACTGCACCTGACCTGAGCCAGAAGGGCTACGGCCAGAAGCAGGCGGGTTATAATATGGAAACCGACACCGCCCTGATGAAGATTATTCATCACTTCAATGATAACTGGAGCCTGAAACTGGGCGGTATGTGGGAAAACGCTGGTCGAAACGTCTTCAGCGTTGGCAATCAGCTGCTCAATTCATCCGGTCGCTACAACCAGACGATTTCCGCAGCAACAACAGCCAATGATTTCGTCGCAGGCAGCAACATGGCCTACCTGAACGGCCTGTTCCACACGGGGCCGTTAAAGCACCAGATCGAAGTCGGAACAAACGGCTACGTCATGGGGAATTATAACCCGACGTCATCCACAGGAAATATTACGCTGGGGCAGGCGACCATTGGCAATCCGCGGACCATCTCCAGTGTGCAGCCTTATTATTCCGGTCGTTACAAGTCTGCCGATACCATGACGCAGTCTTTGCTGGCAGGGGATACAATTTCCCTTGGTAAGCACTGGTCTATCATGGGGACGCTTGCCTGGAGCTGGCTGAGCACGAATAACTATTCGAAAGCGGCTGTAAAGACTTCAACCTACAGCAAGTCTGCGGCTTTCAGTCCTATGACAAGCCTGATTTACAAGCCGGCATCCAATCAAACCGTTTATTTCACATGGGGTCGTTCCCTACAGGCAGGGACGACGGCTCCGGTCGGTGCGGTGAACGTCAATGAAGTGACGGCCCCTCTGCGTTCTGAGGAATATGAGGTCGGATACAAAATCCTTGTCGCCAAACGGCTTCAGTTGAATGTTGCAGGGTTCCGGATGTCACGGCCGTTTGGCTACACAGACCCTGTGACGTATGTGTATTCCAATTACGGTATTCAGCGGAATTATGGTGTCGAGTTTCAGGCATCCGGAAATATTACGGAAAACCTGAGCGTTCTCGGCGGCATGACGTGGCTTGATGCACAGCTTCTCAATACGGGCGTTGCCAAGACGTCTTACAAGCAGGTCGTTGGTGTGCCGCCTCTTATGGCGAATGTTCTGCTGGATTATCGCCTGCCGTTCCTGAAGGGCGGGGCGGTGAATGCAAATGTTCATTACATGGGCCGTCGTGCGGCAAATGTTTACAATACAACCTTTGCACCGTCTTACGTGACGCTTGATCTTGGCGCCCGCTACGCAACACATGTTTATCAGCAACCGCTGGTTTTCCGCTTCGGGGTAAATAACGTGACGAACCAGGCTTACTGGGCGTCCGTTTATCCTTCCAGCATCAATGGGGGTGGAACGGCGACTAATTCTGCCGTTGCAGGCCTACCAAGAACTTACCACTTCTCCATCGAACTGGATCTTTAAGAGATAAAAGTCCTCTCAGCCTAAACTGAGAGGACTGTCCTCCATCCACAGAAGTGGATGAAAAGTAAAAGCGCGGCGAAGCAGATCTTCAAGATCGGCTTCGCCTTCCGTCTTCATCCATTCATCAACAGCAGTTCGATATGTCGCAATAGCTGTGCGAGCAATCAATCGTGCGGCAAGAGAGGGCATATCGGTGGGAGGAAGGCGTGCCATCAGCGCTTTAGCCAGTGCTTCTTCCCACTCTTCGTATTTCTGCAAACTGACGCTACGCAACGCTGGTTCATGCTCCAGAAGCTGAACCAGAGCATAAGCATATTCCCTGTTTGCCGTAATGCGATGGACAACAGGCAGAAGTGCCAACAGAACCATATCCTGCAAAGAAGCATCCGGGCTGGCGGATGCAATTGCATTCTTCAGCGCCTCAGTCATTTCGCTGGTCCAGGCGAGGATGATGTCCCCTTTGCCCGAGAAATAACGGAACAGGGTTCGACGCGAGACATTGGCCGCTTCTGCAATCTGCTCTACCGATGTCTCCTCGTAGCCCTGCTTCGAGAACAGTCGCAGAGCTTCCCATGCCAAGGCTGTGGCCGTCCGATCTTTTTTACTTTGTCGGCGCGTAAGGTCTTTTTTATCGTCCTGCTGACCGTCCATCATGGCGCTGCAGCACTTTGCTCTGATTGGGAGAGCCACTGCCGGGCAGAGGCCAGAGCGGTGTGGAGTTCCTCAAACAGGTTCTCAATGCCAATCACACCAATGAGGCGATGACGGTTCATGTCTGCTTTTAAGTCAGGACTGACGCGTCCGAAAAACATCCTCACTCCCCGCAGGTTCAGATTTTGAAGGAGAGATCGCAAATCCTCCGCAGCCGAATAATCAATATCCGTAACCGGGCTACACTCTACCACAATACATCGCACAGGATGAGGGGCATCATTCACAAGGGTTAGAATGTCTCGGCTGAACCGGGCCGAGTTCGCATAGAACAGGTCTGCACAGAAGCGGAAGACGATCAGGCCAGGCTGAGTTTCAAGGCCGCCTTTGGCAGGAACGGACTCAAGCGCACCGTTCGTTCCAAAGGGCTGAAGCACGGCCGTATGAGGCGCATAGCTGTGCCGGACGTGCCGAAAAAGTGACAGGGCGATCGCCAGAAGAATACCCTGCTCAACGCCTGAAACCAGAACAACGATTGCAGTTGTCAAAGCGAGCCAGAATTCACCGGGGCTTTCACGGCGGATGGCGAGTAGCGAGTGGATTTCGATCATCCCGATTGCTACCGTGAACACAATAGCGGCCAGAACGCATTGGGGGAGATACTGCAAGGGACCCGTAAAGAACAGGAGAACAAGCAGGGTAAGAATTGAAAAGGTGAGTTGGGCTATCTGGCTATGTGCACCGGACCGTACCGCCATAGCCGTTTGTGTTGGACTGCCATTAACGGTGAATGTCCCGGATAATGCTGCGGCCGTATTGGCAATCCATAACCCTTCCAGATCCTTGTTCTCATCAAGGGGTTCGTTAAACAAGGTCGCAAAAGACCGGGAGGTTGCGGCGCTCTGTGTGATGATCACGAAGACGCAGGACGCTGCGATCGGAAGAAGCGATACAAACTCGCTCCAGGCAATAAGCGGCACCCCAAAATGAGGAAGGCCGCCACTGACGGACCCGAGCGTCGAAACGCCAAGATATGAAAGCCTGGCATATTTGCTCAGCGCTATGCTTCCGATGACCACACATAATGCGGCCGGAAAGCGCGGTGAAAAACGGTTGAGAAGGAGAATGACACCAATTGTCGCAGCAGCCAGACACATTGAAAGGCCATTGGCCTGATGCAGATTGTCAAAGGTTTGGACAAGTTGACGAAGGGGCGTGTGCGCATCGCTCTGAACACCCATCAGTTCATGCAGCATGGAGATCATGATTTGAGCTCCCACGCCTGTCATGAAGCCCACTAGGACGGTGCGGGAAAGAAAATCAGCCAGAAAACCAAGCCGAAACAGGCGTGCGATAAGAAGCAGTCCCGCTGCAGTAAGGGCTGTCGCATTCACAAGTGTGATGTAGTGGGCACTTCCGATCGGCGCTAAAGCGCTCAGAGAGCCGGAAAGAATAGCCGCTGTAGCGGAATCTGCAGCCACGACAAGGTGCCGGGAAGACCCGAAGAGCGCAAACCCTGCCAAAGGAAGCAGGACGGTATAAAGCCCTGTAACGGCAGGCATGGCCGCTATCCGGGCATACCCCAGAACTTGCGGAATATTGGTGAAAGCAAGAGACATTCCGGCGAGAATGTCGCTCCGCCACGTAGCGGGGATTACGATGCGCCGGAATAGCCCCATAATATTCTGCCTTTCGGATGGCTTGGCTGGACCCTTATCAAGGATCCGACCAGAGGCATCAGTCAGCCCTGCACAATACGGATCAGAACGTCCACGATTTCCGGATCGGCGAGTGTCGAAAGATCGCCCAACCCGTCTGTTTCCCCACAGGCGATCTTACGCATCAGGCGTCGTACGTTCTTTCCAGAACGCGTTTTCGGTAGATCCGGGACGATGTAGACTTTCTCCGGCACCGCATAGCGCCCGACCTTGGCCGTAATGGCGCGAACCGCAAGCATTTCCAGTTCCGGATGAGACGGATCGCGTGCAACAGCATAGACGATGATCCCTTGACCCTTCAGGTCATGCGGAATGCCAATGGCAGCGCTTTCGACAATAGCATGCTCGGCAGCCAGTGCGTCTTCAATCTCGGCGGACCCGATCCGATGACCGGAGACATTGATGACGTCATCAACCCGCCCCGTGATCCAGTAATATCCGTCTTCATCACGGCGCGCACCATCACCCGTGAAGTAATGACCGGGATAAGGGCGCAGGTAAGTCGTCTGAAAAAGTGCGTCGTCGTTCCAGATGGTCAAAGCGCGACCCGGCCAGGACCCATCCAGACACAAAACCCCTTCGGTCGCCCCGTCCAGAACCTGCCCTTTGTCATCCAACAGCACAGGATGAACGCCCGGAAGAGGGAGAGTGGCAGAAGCAGGCTTTTCTTTGACCGCACCGGGCACAGGCGAAATCATGATGCCGCCACTCTCTGTCTGCCACCATGTATCGACGAATGCGCATCGACCACCACCGATCACGTCATCAAACCAGGACCATGCTTCCTGACTGATCGGCTCTCCAACAGTTCCCAGAACGCGCAAAGACGTCAGGTCATATTGACGTGGCAGATCGTTGCCTTCCCGCATCAGGGCACGAATGGCCGTTGGGGAGGTGTAGAATGTTGTAACCTTGTGGGACTGAATAACCTCCCACCAGCGACCGGGGGTCGGATGAGATGGCATACCTTCAAACAGAAGGATGGTTCCACCGTTCGAAAGTGGGCCGTAAACGACGTAGCTGTGGCCTGTAATCCAGCCAATATCTGCCGTGCACCAGAAAACATCGCCCTTCTGATGATCAAAGACCAGTTCATGCGTGTAGGAGGCCCATGTCAGGTAACCACCAGTTCCGTGAACAATACCTTTGGGCTTTCCGGTGCTGCCTGACGTATAAAGCAGAAACAGCGGGTCCGTAGAGGCCATCGTTTCGGCAAGGCAGGAGGTCTCGGCTTTTTCTAGAAGCGGGGTCAGCAGTTCATCGCGACCGGCCTGCATCGGAACCGGCTCATCCGTCACACTGACCACCAGAACACTCCGAACGGACAGTGTCTCAGGCCGCAGGCTCAGGGCAGAGTCCATGGTGGTTTTGAAAGGAATGCGTTTTGCCCCACGGCGTCCAACATTTGCCGTGATAACCAGTGTTGCACCGCTATCGGCCAGTCGATCCGCAATGGCTTCCGGCGAAAAACCGCCAAAAAGCACAACATGAATGGCCCCCAGTCGGGCACAGGCCAACATGCCAACCACACCTTCGATAACAGTCGGAAGGTGAATCGCAACCCTGTCGCCACGAGAGATCCCGTGGTCGCGCAGGACATTGGCCATCTGGCAAACACGCGCATGCAGATCACGGTAAGTCAGGCGAACAACATGATCGGCTTCTTCCGCCTGCCAGATCAGGCCAATCTGTTCTCCTCTGCTCTCAAGATGACGGTCCAGACAATTCACGCTGGCATTCAGCGTTCCGTCTGCAAACCAGCCGTTTCCGGTATCCTGCGCGGAGGAGGGAGATCTGATCCAGTCCAGTCGTGTGCTCTGGTTCTGCCAGTAAGCTTCCGGGTTCTGCTGTGCTGCGTCTGTAAGAGCACTGTAATCGGAAGGGGAAAGGCGGAATGCGCCAGAGCGGAACGGGGTGGACATAAAAGAAGCGTGCTCACAGACCAGAAGCTGAAAACGGGAGCAAAGCTGTATCGTAAACTGAGGCACAAAGCCAAAAGCAAAAAAACCAAAGCAGCTTACAATATTGTAATATTATTATCCGCGTTTCGCCGCATGGTCAGCCTGAGAACTCACTCTTTTTGAGAGTGCAGTTGGCCACTCAGATAAGAAACAGCCTCGTGCCAGTTATTGACGCGGGGAGACCACGCTACGTTCTGGTTATGAAGGGCGGAGAAAAGAACGCCCTGACCCTGAAAATTACGGAAATGCCGCACATTGTCGTCGATCAGATAGTCTGCAGCGAGAATGTTTTTATGGCCGCAAAAAACGATATTGAGTGGGGAAATAAAAGGAAAATTCTTCTGAAGCCACCGAAATTTGGGCGCACAGGATGCAGGATATTCCATCGCAGCAGTCGTAATGAAAATATCAAAATTCTGACTAAGATGTTTCAGTGCTTCTTTGGCACCGGGCATGACCGTCAGATCAGCAAAGAACTCTCCGGCATGGAGGAGTTTCTGCATGTCCTCAGCATGTTCCGGCGCGGCCAGATCTCCCAGATGTCGACCTTTTAATTCGTCATCAGTCCAAGTGTATCCATGGGTAACCTGATACCAGAGACGTTGCGCAGCAAAAGCATCCGCGATCACTTCGTCCATGTCGATGGCAATACGTAAGCGGCGGTTTCCCATGGTTCCAGACTCCTGAACGGGCTTCATAAAAGAAGTTTCTCCCGTTCAGGGTCTCAGATCAATGTGGCTTTGCTCTGTTTGCAGGACAAAAGGCTGTCAGGCCAAGGCTTTGCTCCAGAACTAGCGCAGACGTCTGCCTTCCTTGATGCCATAGAAAATGAAGTGCAGGAAAAGATCCCCTTCATATTCTGCAAGATCGGGATTGGCTGCGCGATAATCGTGCGGGCTGAAAAAACGGTTTGGCTGCCGACCCTCGCGATATCCAGATTCTCTATAATGTGTTGCGGCATCAAATCCAGCGGCTGCAACATCAGGGTATTCGCGGACATACCAAGCGCTGTCAAAAGCACAGACCATGTCGGTAAGGAAAGGGTTTACGACGGGTACTGAAACGACTTCCGTCTCTATTACTTCAACTTTTGCTTTCGGCTCCTGCGCAGCTTCAACAACTGGCTCGGCTTTTTTTGTACGGGCGGAGGTTGCGGGTTTTTTTGTCGTGGAACGGGAGGTGGTCTGGCGGCTGTTAGAAGACATAACGGACAGAACCTTTTGAGCTATATCTGTTTCGAGCAGGACGCACGGCAGGTCCGTCCAGACCTCAGTGCAAAACAAGTGAATGTGTGAAGGATAGCTTAACAATGAGGGCATTAAAATCAAAATAATACTCTTCTGATAGAAAATAATATTGGAAGAGAAATGGAAAAATTCAGAAGTTTTTGAGGGGCGGATGAGGTGAAATGTGTCACTCGTGGAAATGGCATGAGAAGCGCTGTTTTCGGATGTTTTTTATAATGGCCGTCTGCAGATCAAAGGTGTCATGCAGGCGTTTCCTGATCACATTACCCCCGAATGATGCACGTGATGCTGACGGAAAGTCATGTGAAGTGTTAAAGAGGGGCTTCTTTTTATTGAGATGAAGCCATGTCCGACAACACCCCTCTGATCCTGTCTTTTGGAAGCATTAATATTGACGTTACGGCTCGGGCTGCCCGTCTGCCGCGGCCAGGAGAGACAGTTCATGGGGAAAGCTACGCCGTCATGCTGGGTGGCAAAGGCAGCAATCAGGCTGCGGCGGCAGGACGGCTTGCGGCCGGATCCGGAGTGCAAGTTGCTCTCGCAGGTCGGATTGGTCAGGACGGCTTTGGTATACAGGCGCGTCAGGAACTGGAGCGCTTTGGTGTGGACCTTTCTCCTCTGCGTAAAGATACGGCCAATCCAACCGGTATTGCCTTGATTGGAATTGATGGAAGCAGCGAAAACTGCATCACTGTTGTTGGTGGCGCAAATATGGCTGTTGATGAAACGGATGTCTCGTCCGCCGACGCGTGGTTAAGGCGCGCCAAAGTTCTTCTGCTGCAATTGGAAATTCCGCAGCCTGCGGTTCTTGCTGCGGCACGGCGTGCGCGTAGCGCTGGGGCTATTGTAGTACTTGATCCAGCTCCCGCACCGGAACACGGACTTCTGGAAGGTCTTTGGCAGGAAATCGATATTCTGACGCCCAATGAGAGCGAAACATTTCAATTGACGGGTATCCGCCCTGACACTGTTGAGGATGCGGCACGCGCAGCGGAGGCTCTGCTTACCAAAGGAGTAAAAGCAGCTCTTGTGAAAATGGGGAGTCGCGGCGTGTTCTGGCATGATGGTACGCAGAGCGGATATAGCGCGCCGTTTCGGATTCAATCTGTCGATACGGTTGCGGCAGGAGACTGCTTCAATGCCGGGTTGGCGTTTGCCTTGGCGCAGGGACATACCCTCGAACACGCGGTACGTATCGCGTCAGCATGTGGAGCTCTTGCGACAACGCGGCATGGCGCGGCGGACGCAGCGCCAGAATGGAGCGATGTCGTGACTTTGATGGCCACTCAACCCGCGGAGTGAGCAGGGGCATATCGCAGGGCAGTTCGTTATCCCTGCGATATATTTTTAGAGCTGTGGAGTTGAGGCTCCGATTGCCGCGGAAAGTTGCTCAACCAAATCGCGTGTCAAAGCAACGTTCCCTGCATCCGTGACAATCGAGCCGCGGGCTGTGAAACTTGCCCGATGATGCATGACAGGTTTCTTCTCGTTTGAGGGAATGAAAGACCAGTCCGCTTCCAGTGTGCCCTGACCGTCTGCGGCAATATCCAGTCGTGTGACCGTGATGTTCAGTCGCGTCCCAGGCGTTGATGCTGAACTCTGCGACGTTACGAAAACGGATGGCCAAATCTGCGAGAGTCTGGCGGTGACGAGATCCGTCACCCCGCGTGACAGGCGGCTTGCCCATCGGCCATGCGGGCTACGGTCCAGAACGTCTCCGTGTCTGACAAGCATATCCTGACTATCCAGGTAATCAGGTACTTGCACCGGATCGACAGTAACAACCGGCGTGGTGGGGCCAAGCGCGGTAGTTGTGCTTGCAATGGCGGGGGCGCCCAGAGTGTAGAACTGGATAGGTGCGGAGGCGCATCCGCTCAGTAGCAATCCTGTAACGGCTAAAGAAGCAAAAGAGAGTTTCATGGGCGGCGTCCCGTCAGCAGAAGTTGCGGATTGCGTTCGACATCATTGGCAAAGCCGCGAAGTGCAGAAGCAGCAGAGGCCAGGTCCCGCAGACTTGCCTCCAGATTGGCTCTCTCAGAAGAGCGGGGGGAGGTCATGCTCTGAACATTGCTCAGGCTTTGATCCGCTCTCTGGATCATGGCATTGCTGTTTTCCAGAAGTTGATGGAGATCCTTGCCGCGCGCGTTGAGTTGCTCTGATCCGGCATCGGCCAGCCTGTTCAGGCTTTTAAGTGTCTGTTCAAGTTGCGGCTGAAGATGAGTGATCAGATCTCGACTGGCATCAACCATGTCCCGACTATGATCGGACGTGGAACGAATACTTTCGATCAATATAGGAAGATCGCGGTCCAGCCTGTCAGAAAGTTCCCGCACTGCCGCAAGGGACGCATTGGCATTATCCCCCAGCTCTTTGAGGGGAAGATTCTGCAGGGTTTGGGACATGGCCTGAATGGAAGACTGTTTGGTAGGAATTTCCGTCATCGTTGCAATTGCGGGATGCAGAACAGCTGGAACTTCCGGAGCGAAATCCAGATCAATCTCGGACGAACCTGTAACGAAGCTTTTAAGGTTCATTTCCCCCCGTAGACCTTGGGAGACCAGATCCCTGATCGTTGGAAGGTGATGCGCTGAATTGCCTGTCAGGGCGATATTATCGGGACGCATGGTCACATACACGGGAATGTAAGCGTCTTTTGTCTCCGGGTTGTATTCGATGACAACCTTGTCCACCGCGCCAACCTGTACGCCACGAAACGTGACGGGAGCGCCGACGGAAAGCCCGGAGGACGCACCGTGGAAAATCAGGACAGCCTTTTCCATGCGGGTGAAGGGATGAAAGTTACCGAAAAGCACAAACGCCCCAACGGCCAGCCCGATACCGCCTACGACAAAGGCACCGACAAGAGCTTGCCTGTTCATCAATTGCGTCCTTCTTCGTCACGTTCCCGATGCATGAAAGCATGGACCTGAGGTTCATCACAGTGATCGCGCAGGTCTCGTGGAGAGCCATGAGCGATGGGTATTTTGGTTTTGGCATCCAGGAAGATGCCATCGTCAGCGATATGGAAAAGGCTGGAGAGTTCATGGCTGACGATCACAATCGTCGCCCCCAGCCCATCCCGGAGATTAAGGATCAGATCATCCAGACGGGCTGATGTAATAGGGTCCAGACCGGCAGACGGCTCGTCGAAAAACAGAACGTCCGGATCAAGCGCGATGGCGCGCGCCAGACCTGCACGTTTGCGCATACCGCCACTGATTTCGGAAGGCTGAAGGTCGATGGCTTGTAACATCCCAACAAAACCAAGCTTCAGTTCAACTAGTCTTCGGATGACATCGGGCTTCAGATCCGTAAACATCTGAAGGGGAAGAGCGACATTTTCCCCGATTGTCATGGAGCTCCAGAGCGCACCACTCTGAAACAGAACACCGAACCGATGATTAAGCTCGGTTCTCTCTGCTTCAGACCCATCCCAATATGGAACATCATCGACAAAATATTCCCCGGTGGTCGGGCGAAGCAGCCCAATCATGCTTTTCAGAAGCGTGCTTTTACCGCACCCTGATCCACCCATGACCGCAAAAATACTGCCCTTTTTGACGTCCAGAGTAATGTTCTTCTGAATGACCTTGGGGCCGAAAGCGAGTGTGACGTCTTTCATGGAAAGAACGGTTGGTCTGGTGTCGCTCATGGATCAGATCCCCACCACATCGGCGATAACGGCAAAGATGGCGTCGATGGCGATGACGCCAACAATTCCAACAACCACGGCGCGTGTTGCGGCAATGCCGACGTCTGCGGCTGATCGTCCGGCCTTTAGTCCGATGCGGCAACTGGTGAGGCCGATGAATGCCCCAAAGACAATGCTTTTCACGAATGCGAAGATGAACTGGCCAATCCCGAAGGACGTTACGGTCTGATGGAAATATCCGGCAGCCGTAATATCGAGCATTGAAATAGCCACGACGAAGCCGCCGAGCATCCCGACCAGGCAACCATAGAGATACAGAAACGGCATGGTGATGACGAGCGACAGAACGGCAGGCAAAATCAGATAAGTAGATGTCGGGATACCGAAAACATTCAGCGCGTCGATTTCTTCATTACCCTGCATGGTCGAGATGCGGGCAGCGTAAGATCCGCCTGTTCTGCCAGCCATAATGATGGCCGTCATGACAGCCGCCATTTCACGCACCATTGCAATCCCAACCAGGCTCGCAACATAGATCCCGGCTGCAAATTTCTGGAGTTCCACAGCACCAACGAAAGCGAGAATGGCCCCAACGAGAAAATTGACGATGCCTACAATTAGCAAAGCGTAGGGGCCGGCATTCGTCGTATCGGTCAGAAGATCGATAAACCGCATTCGGCTGCGACCGCTTAACGCCAGAAAGCCGCCCTTCACCGTCATGGCGCCAAGGCTGGCAACGGTTCCGATTTCCGTCAGGCCACTCAGCGTGCGCCCGCCGATGGCTTCCAGAAAGGGAAGACGTTTCGGACTGGGAGCAGGTTTGGCCGCCGGAACATCTGGCAGAAGATCAAGTAATTGCCGCATCGGTGCCGGAAGACTCTGTGTCTCCAGAGTGATGTGCCTGTCATGACCTATGCGTTTGACATCCCACAGGAAAGCAATAAGCCCTGTGTCCCAGCGCGCTGTTTCACGTGTATCAAATGCAAGCACACTTCCGGCCGGAGCATCGTCGAGACCATTCTTCGGAAAAGAGGGAATGCTGCCGCTGCGGGCTGTCCAGGAACCTTGCAGAGACAGAACCGGACCGTTCTCTCCGCTTGACAGCTTCCAGCTTGGAGCAGAGGCACCTTTTGTTTGTGGGTCCGACTGTTGCAAGTGTACCTCGATGTTTGGGTCAGCTTGTTCTTGTTCCTGTGTAAGGGCAGACGCGCTTACTGAAAAGGCATTACTGAACCGTTCGGTCATTTTAGGGTGAATAAAAAACAGCCCTGTTAGCACCGGCAACCCTGCCGGTTTTTCTTGTGAGCATTCCACAAGAATGAGAGAACGAAATCAGCTTTCATCTTTAATTTGAGATTTTCTCTATGCGCTCATGGATATTCCCTGCTGCTTTAGCTTGCGTTTCCGTAATTCTCAGTACTCCGCAGGCTCACGCATGGGGACCATATGGCCATGCGATTGTTGCTGACATTGCTCAGGACCGTCTGACACCGGAAGCTGCAAAGGTCGTGCAAGCTCTTCTTGCTTTGGAGGGGCATCAAACATTAGATCAGGTTGCATCCTGGCCCGATACGATCGGACATGTTCCCAAAAAGAAGGGCGGTCTCCCGCAAACATTGGTGTGGCATTATGTCGACACAGATGTTGCCCATCCGGCCTACGAACGTGAGCGTGATTGTGCGGACGGCAATTGCGTTGTTGAAAAACTTCCAGAGTTTGAAAAGCAACTGGCAGATCGTTCAGCCACACCGCAGCAGAGGCTGGATGCTCTCAAATGGGTTGTGCATCTTGTAGGTGATTTGCATCAACCCTTGCACGCGGCTGAACGCGATCATGACAAAGGCGGAAATGCCATTCGTCTTTCCTATTATGGAGAAACAGAGAACGGGCATATGAATCTTCATGCTCTTTGGGATGAGGGCGTGCTGGATCGTCAGGCTTCGCTGGTTGTAGGGCCACATTACACGATTGATTTTACCAAAGCCCGCGCAGAGGCCAATCAATTGTCTTCAACCATTACAGCAGACGAAACGACATATTGGGTTGCTGATCTGGCTGGAGGTGATGTGTATCACGCG
>NZ_JBYLUK010000008.1:0-582500 GCF_058107395.1 Gluconobacter sp. ESL1110 | reverse complement strand
CTCGGAGATAGCTGGTTCTCCGCGAAATCTATTGAGGTAGATCGTCGGGTGTTTACCCTGGGGGGTAGAGCACTGGATGGGCTAGGGGGGCCCAAAGCCTTACCAAACCTAACCAAACTCCGAATACCCAGGAGTATAGCCCGGCAGACAGACAGTGGGTGCTAAGGTCCATTGTCGAGAGGGAAACAGCCCAGACCACCAGCTAAGGCCCCTAAATCGTGGCTAAGTGGGAAAGGATGTGGGGATTCCAAAACAACCAGGAGGTTGGCTTAGAAGCAGCCATCCTTTAAAGAAAGCGTAATAGCTCACTGGTCTATTAGAAACCCTGCGCCGAAAATGTAACGGGGCTCAAGCCACGTGCCGAAGCTGTGGGTGCATTCTTATGAATGCGCGGTAGCGGAGCGTTCCGTAAGTCTGCGAAGGAGGCGGGGTGACCCCCTCTGGAGATATCGGAAGTGCGAATGCTGACATGAGTAGCGACAAACAGTGCGAGAAACACTGTCGCCGAAAGTCCAAGGGTTCCTGCGCAAGGTTAATCCACGCAGGGTGAGCCGGCCCCTAAGGCGAGGGCGAGAGCCGTAGTCGATGGGAACTAGGTGAATATTCCTAGGCCTGCCAGAAGTGACGAATGAGAAATGTTGTCTGTCCTTAACGGATTGAACAGGCTTTTTGATCATTCCAGGAAATAGCTCTGGCGTATAGACCGTACCCGAAACCGACACAGGTGGACTGGTAGAGAATACCAAGGCGCTTGAGAGAACGATGCTGAAGGAACTAGGCAAATTGCTCGTGTAACTTCGGGATAAACGAGACCCAACCGTGGGCAACCATGATTGGGTGGCACAGACCAGGGGGTAGCGACTGTTTAGTAAAAACACAGGGCTCTGCGAAATCGTGAGATGACGTATAGGGCCTGACGCCTGCCCGGTGCCGGAAGGTTAAGAGGAGATGTGCAAGCATTGAATTGAAGCCCCGGTAAACGGCGGCCGTAACTATAACGGTCCTAAGGTAGCGAAATTCCTTGTCGGGTAAGTTCCGACCTGCACGAATGGCGTAACGACTTCCCCACTGTCTCCAGCATCGACTCAGCGAAATTGAATTCCCCGTGAAGATGCGGGGTACCCGCGGTCAGACGGAAAGACCCTATGAACCTTTACTGCAGCTTTGCAGTGGCATCAGGAAAATCCTGTGTAGGATAGGTCGGAGGCTTTGAAGCCGGGGCGCCAGCACCGGTGGAGCCACCCTTGAAATACGACCCTGAATTTTTCTGATGTCTAACCGAGACCAGTAAGCCTGGTCCGGGACCCTGCATGGTGGGCAGTTTGACTGGGGCGGTCGCCTCCCAAAGTGTAACGGAGGCGCGCGATGGTGGGCTCAGGCCGGTCGGAAACCGGCTGTCGAGTGCAATGGCATAAGCCCGCCTGACTGCGAGAATGACAGTTCGAGCAGAGACGAAAGTCGGCCATAGTGATCCGGTGGTCCCACGTGGACGGGCCATCGCTCAACGGATAAAAGGTACTCTAGGGATAACAGGCTGATCTCCCCCAAGAGTCCACATCGACGGGGAGGTTTGGCACCTCGATGTCGGCTCATCACATCCTGGGGCTGGAGCAGGTCCCAAGGGTTCGGCTGTTCGCCGATTAAAGTGGTACGTGAGCTGGGTTTAGAACGTCGTGAGACAGTTCGGTCCCTATCTGCCGTGGGTGTAAGAGACTTGAGAGGATTTGTCCCTAGTACGAGAGGACCGGGATGAACATACCTCTGGTGCACCGGTTGTCACGCCAGTGGCACAGCCGGGTAGCTAAGTATGGACGGGATAACCGCTGAAAGCATCTAAGCGGGAAACCCACCTCAAAACAAGGTCTCATAGAGCCGTGAGAGACCATCACGTCGATAGGCCGGGTGTGAAAGTGCAGTAATGCATGCAGCTAACCGGTCCTAATCGCTCATAATCCTCACATCAAACACATGCACAGAAATCAGCCACACTCATAAAACACCAACCTCCACCCACTCTCAAAAAGACTGGGTGGGCTGGAAGACCTGGTGGCCATTGCGAGGGCCCTACACCCGATCCCATCCCGAACTCGGCCGTGAAATCCCTCAGCGCCTATGATACTGCACCTCAAGGTGCGGAAAAGTCGGTCGCCGCCAGGTCCCCCAGCCCACTCACAATCCTCCCAAAAACCAACATCATACATACCACCGCGGGGTGGAGCAGCCCGGTAGCTCGTCAGGCTCATAACCTGAAGGCCGCAGGTTCAAATCCTGCCCCCGCAACCAATGTACCCTGCACCAAGAACTTATTAAGAACGCCAGCATCCGGGTGATGCTCGGCGTTCTTCTTGTTTGATGCAAAACTCAGCATTGCAGCTAAATCACCCTCAAGGAAAATCCCAAGAACACCATTCTCCGGAATGAGGCGGATCCGCGTGATCAGAGACCGGATCGCTTCAACCGTCTTCGTGTCGCTACCTGCTTTTTGAAGGCTCTCGTGAAGTGTTGCGACCTTCTGGCGATACAACTCCGCCATGTTCGGATGAAGCAGGGGCGGCGGGGAAGGGCTATCGGCCAGCCGTTCCTCAATCTCCGCCTTACGCGCTTCAAGTTGCTCCATGCGTGTCTTGAGTGCAGAGCTGGCAAAGCCATCGAGAATTGCCTGAACGGCCTTATCCAGTTCGCGCTCGATTTTGGGAAGTTCGGATTTCAGAGCGACCAGATCGGCCCCTTTCTCCATCCGCAGTCGGTTAACCTCACGGGTAAACTCGTCACAAAATTCCTTGAAGAGGGCGGGATCCATCATTTGCGTCTGCAAGCCATTGAGCACGGATTTCTCCAGGACGTCCCGCCGGAGTGTCAGGCGGTTGTCGCAGGTGCCCTTGTTGCGGGCTGTTGAGCAGCCAAGATGGCTTTTGGAGATCATCGAGAAACCGCCGCCGCAGCAGCCGCATTTGATCAGCCCCGTCAGGAGATGGGTCGGACGTTGCAGGGCGTTGAGAGGGTGAACGCCGGTTCCGCGGGATTTCTGCGACCAGGTCGTTTTGCTCTGACGGGCTTTGACCGCATCCCACAGATCCTGCTCGATAATCCGCAGTTCAGGAACGTCCTGGATGACCCACTCTGAGTCAGGGTTCAGGCGCGAGACGCGTTTGCCGGTGCTCGGGTTCTTGATATAGCGCAGGCGGTTCCACACGAGGCGCCCAATATAGAGTTCGTTATTCAGAATACCCGTGCCGCGTTCACGATTGCCATTGAGTGTTGACGGACTCCATGCTTCTGACAAGGGACCGCGATGGCCTTCAGCATTCAGTAACAGGGCAATCGCTTTAGGCTCAGGACCTACTAATTTATTGAACTGAGCGAACGGTTATGATTCACAGGCTTACCGATGGAGGGTGGGCCTGTGAGTGATGTGTTTATGCTGTCTGAGAGCCAGATGGAGCGGATTGAGCCGTTTTTTCCTCTGGCGCACGGAGTGCCACGCGTGGATGACCGGCGTGTTCTGAGCGGGATCGTTTATGTGATCCGTAACGGTCTTCAGTGGAAAGACGCTCCGAAAGCGTATGGTCCGCACAAGACTTTATACAACCGCTTTATCCGGTGGAGCCGCCTCGGTGTTTTTGACAGGATCTTTGTGGCCCTGACGGAACAGGCTGGCCGTTCGAAGCGCCTGATGATTGATGCAACACACCTCAAGGCACACCGGACATCGGCGTCCCTGCTCAAAAAGGGGCTTTTCCCCGCCATATTGGACGCACAAAAGGCGGTCTGAACTCAAAACTTCACGCCGTGTGCGATGATCAGGGCCGACCTGTCCGCCTGCATCTGACTGCTGGACAGGTCAGTGACTTCAGAGGCGCAGACGTGCTTCTGGCAGACCTCCCCGATGAGACAGAGGAAGTCATCGGTGATCGAGGATACGACAGCAATAAGATCAGACAGTCTCTCGCATGCCGGAATATCACCGCCTGTATTCCACCAAAGAAAAACAGGAAATCAAAGCCACCTTACAACTGGCATCTGTATAAAAAGCGCCATCTGATCGAAAACATGTTCGCAAAGCTGAAAGACTGGCGACGGGTGGCAACTCGATACGACCGCTGTGCTCATACATTCATGTCCGCAATCCAAATCGCAGCAAGCTTCATCTTCTATCTTAAAGAATGAGTCCTGAGCCTAGTTGTCATGTGCAATATGAAGAGGCCGTGTCTTGTTTGAATCAGCCGGACAAATTGCCTTGAGTTGAGCGTCAAGTCCACTCAAACGGGCCAGAAGCGCTTCAACATCAAAGAGATCGGACGACTTGCTGGGACCTTATTTGCTGGAATGATTGCTCGCCCGTAGAAACAGCATAATAGCTTCAAGCACCTGCCATCGGTTCTTTTCCATAATCACCATATGCGTTCCTTCCCCAATCTCTGTCCATCGTCGGTACGGGGCATTGAGAAAACGTTGAAACAGGTTTCCCATCTGTTGAATGGTCACATCGAGATCCCACTCAGCGTGAAGGAGAAGAACCGGGACCTTAATCTCTTCGGGGTTGTAAAGAGATTTTCCAGTGGACCAGTAGTCACGTATGTCCTGAATCACCCCCGCAGGTGCCCGGATCACTCCCTCATGTTCTGCTGGATCACTGGCAAGAATAACTGCGGCCCACTGTTCAAACCATCCTATCGGAAGGATCTCTTCGCGTTTCTGCTCAGGTGCACCTTCCAACCAGCGCTGACGGAAAGTCGGAACATCGAAACGTCGATAAGCGTGTATGGGGCCGCCAGGATCCAGACGTGAAACGCCGTCATTGATCCATTGCGGTGCAATCAGCGTCAGGTTCTCTACCTTGTCATTGTGCGTTGCCGTATACGCGCCGGTGATCGTGCCACCCCAGGACATTCCGATCAGGCAAAGGCGCGGGAGGGCGAGCGTCCCAAGAAGATAATCAACAGATGTAGTTAGATCGCGTATTGCTGTTTCGGTTCTGACCTGAGGCGGAGCATCTTCAGGCGTACCTTCCATTCCAGCAGGCCGTGTTGACCCTCCGAAACCTCGCACATTGAG
Source organism: Gluconobacter sp. ESL1110 (assembly GCF_058107395.1). Taxonomy (NCBI): domain Bacteria; kingdom Pseudomonadati; phylum Pseudomonadota; class Alphaproteobacteria; order Acetobacterales; family Acetobacteraceae; genus Gluconobacter; species Gluconobacter sp. ESL1110. Next base: position 577,445 of record NZ_JBYLUK010000008.1, on the reverse strand, counting down.
TGCGTAAACGTCGAACCCTTCCTGGGCGAGGATATCCATGAAGGCCCCCTCTCCAACAGGCACATCGAAAAGACTTTCGGACGGGAGTGTCGCACCATGCATCAACAGGATCGTCCGCTGCGACCCGAATATCTGGATATCCGAACGCCTTTTATGGCGTAGATGAAGCCAGATATCGGCCGTATCACTCGGAATGAACAGGTTTTTCGTAAGCAGATTTGTCATTTGGCGTCCTCCGCGTCCGACTGTGCAAATTCCCACGCAAATCCTGCTGCACGGCGTCTGACATAGCCAGCACCTGTTTCGCCGAAGTGACTGGTAAAGCAAAGGCTCCCGGTGTCTGCTGCTTCTTCAAGAAACCACCGCCGCGAACGCTCGGCAGGCTGAACGAACTCACAGTAAACGGACCGTAGATCCGGACGATAAACCTGTAGAGGATGATGCATGACATCTCCTGTAAACCACGCCTCCGCACCGTCTGACCGCAACCGGATCGAGGCATGATCAATGCTGTGGCCGGGGGTAGGATGAAAAGAGAAGCCCGCAAGAACCTCTTGACCGTCGATTATAATCGCTTCTCCAATCCCAGCTTCGATGACGGGGAGCATGCTGTCTGCATAGACGCGCGGTAGCGGGTGATGATCTGGGCGTCCCAATATCTCCGGGGGCAGATCCGGTGCAGGGTCAATACGGTCATTGCTTGCACCGTATCGGGCCTCGATGGCCGAGAAGATATGACGGGCTTTCGGAAAGGTCGGCACCCATTTTCCGTGGTGCAGGCGCGTATTCCATCCGACATGATCTGCATGAATATGCGTATGCAAGACGGCATTAACCTGCTCTGGCTGTACGCCTTCTGCCGCAAGATGTTCGAGAAATGGTGTATGCAGATGGTCCAATGCTGGCGCGGCCGGTAACGGCTTGTCGTTGCCGGTGGCGGTGTCAATCAGAAGATTGAGGCCAGCAACCTGAACAAGCCACGCATGTGTTCCTTGCGAGAGCGTACCGGTCACGGGGTTAAAAGACCCTGACGTCAAGGCCGAACCAAAGACTGCAAGTGCCTCTGCATCAATGTCCGGATACAGTTTTTGGGGATCTGCATTGTCCCAGTGAAGTTCCGGAATGCGCATGATACGGGCGCTACCTACTTGAAAAGCGGCTGTCATGATTGAACCAATGCGATTGTTTTGCGTCGCATCAGAAGTTAGGGTGCGTCTAAACATCACACAAATCGATCTGAAAAATGAAGCCCATTGATCATTTCAATCTTAGGTCTTTCGACCTCAATCTTCTGATTGCTTTCGACGCACTTGTTTCAGAGCGCGGCGTCACAAAAGCGGCGCATCGCCTTCGTATCCAGCAGCCAGCAATGAGCCATGCACTCGCCACTCTCCGGATGTTGCTGGGGGATGATGTGCTCGTCAGAACAGGCGCTGTCATGCAGCCGACCGCCAAAGCATCCGCCATGATGCCGCATGTTGGTGACTTGTTGAGGCAGGCTCAGAACATTCTGATGCCCGAGAAACAGTTTGATCCTGCAACGGAGCAGCGGATCTTTCGTTTTGGCTTTTCGTCCGAACTTGAAGTTTTTCTGATGCCAAAACTGATGGCCTATTTGCAACAGAATGCACCCGGAATACGACTGCTGTCACGTGGTTCCCCGCGAAGTGAGGTCTATACGTTGCTGGACACGGGAGCGTTGGATATCGCAGTTGGTTGTTTTGATTTCGGGTTGGAACGCCATTGTGGTGTATCGTTGTACGAGCAGTCTCTTTCCTGCTGCTTTAACCCGGGCCTGATCAATCCGGATGCTGCGCTTACAGTTGAGCGTTATCTTAAACTGCCCCATGTACTCATGACGCTGAAAGATGACATCCAGGGATGCCTGTCAGAGGCGCTGATGAAGATTGGTCAGGAACTCAATGTGGTTCTTGCTGCATCGGATTTTCTGACGGCGCTTGCGGCTGCGGCGGCCGCACCTGTCCTGGCCACGCTTCCCAGCCGGATTGCTCAGCAGCATGCCGCGCATTTCGGTTTAACGATCCGTCCCGTTCCGCTGGATTTGCGTATCCCGGCAGTATCGATGATTTGGTCGGCCCGCAGTGATCGTGATCCCTCTGCAGTGTGGCTACGTGAGGCTGTTACGTCAGTATTGGATGATCATGTCAGATCAAAATATTTGATGGAGAATGAAAGCAACATAGGCGGATAAGGTTGCGATCACCCATACAAGACGTACTAAAATATCTGATTTGTTATATTCTCCATTATGAAACCGGACCTTCCGCTTAAAAGATGGTGGAGGTACGGTTTTTGATGTTCAAGTCAGTCAGACGGGCATCGTTTCGTTAAAGTCGCCTTTGCATGACGCGGCGACAAAAGCCATTGCGACAAGGCCTGTTCAGCTTCGGAGCAATCCGAGGGGTGATCACTGGCCCATACGACGAAGCCGTCAGGACGAATGAGCAGGGCGCATAAGCCTAGACGATCATTTACACCGACGTCGATATAGGAAAGTCGGTGTTGATAGCGAACGGCGAGTTCATGCAAGCATAAACTTCCGCCAAAATCGAGCAGCACCGCTTTCCCTCGTCGAAGATGTTCGTTCAGGCGCGTCCCGTCGTTCAGCTCGAAATCGGGTGCACTCCGCCCCACCAGGGGATGATCGTCACCCGGATTGTAGCGCACGCCAATGCCCCAGACCCGTTCGGCCATATAGGTTGCCCCATCCCGCGTCGCGGCCAAGTCATGCATAATGGCTCGCAATGCACGGGAACCCTGATTCGGCCGCATCAGCGTGACCTGCGCGCGGGACCAGTCAAGGACCTGCTCGGCGACCGGACGTCTTTCATTATGGTAGCTATCCAGCAGGGCGGGAGCAGCGTCCCTGCGGATTGTTGACGCTAGCTTCCACCCCAGATTTATCGCATCACCGAAACCGAGGTTAAGGCCCTGCCCACCCAGGGGCGAATGAATGTGTGCTGCGTCACCAGCCAGAAGCAAACGCCCCTTTCGGTAATCAGAGGCGAGAAAAGCCCGATCGGTCCAGGTCGTCGCAAGGCCGAGCGCCCTGACCTCCACTTCGGTGCCGGAGATGCGCCGCAGGACCGTTTGTATGTGATCGCGTGTGATCGCTTGGTTCCTGTGACAGGCGCCTCCATCGAATTCGACCATTCTGATCATGTCAGGGGGATCAAAGATGTAGGTTCCAGTCGGCGTGTCGTGATGACCTGCGGGGAAGATGTGCGGCTCGGCAAGATCCACTCTGGCGAAGTAGCCCGTGAACTCGGGGTCCGTTCCTGTGAAGCCGAAGCCTGCAGCTTTCCGAACGATGCTCCGTCCGCCATCGCAGGCGACAAGCCAGTTTCCTCGAAAAACAGTCTCGCCAGCCCAGACACTGACATCGTTATCCGTAGCGTGAATTTCTGAGACACATATCCCGTAACTGACCACAACCCCCAGTGTCAGGGCGCGATCCTTCAGGACCGCTTCAATACTTTCCAGATCGGCAGCCATGGGGCTGATCGTGGACGGCAGACGATAAGCCCACTGTGTTTGATCAATCTGATCCATAAAAAAGTCGATGCCCGCGAAATGTCCGGCAGGCTGACGTGTCTGCCTCATCCACGACGCAGCCGATGCGATGTCCTGTTCCGAGATACGCGCTTTGAGGGGCATCAGCAGGCCACGCCGGTCAAAAATTTCCATCGTCGCGACGGAAAGGCCGCGTAATCCGAAAGGAGTGCGCTTCAAGGGTGTGCTGGCATCGGCCGCCTGTTCAAGAACCTGCACCGAACACCCAGCCAGCGCCAGTTCGCAGGCCAGAAAAAGACCAACGGGCCCTGCACCGATAATCAGGACATCGCAGATCGCAAAGAGGGGATCAGACATTCTTCTACTCCGGGGTCATCGTCCGACCGGAGCGTTTCTCGGACCTGAGCCCCGCTGGGACGAACGGCGGGGCGCTTGCAGCCCCTTTCGTTCGTCGCGGGGGTCTCAGGCACGAAGCCAAAGACCAGAGCTTCCATTACTGGAAGGACTTGGGCTTACCAGACCAAGCCTGCCTTTTCCGACGCGCTCTTTCTAGCGCTGCGGCTCTCCTGACACAACAGATGTTGCCGAGCAGCGGGGGCTCTGTATGGTTCGGCCCGAACACAGCGTAACGGTTTCAGATCTGGATCGGCCCGTCACGCCTGTTTCCAAACATCACCGCATCAGGTCATCAGCGAAGCGGCGCAGAAGTGTTCGCAACTGATCGAGGTCTTCGTTGGTCCAGTCGACAAGAATGCGGTTAGCCAGCCTCTCGCGCGCCGCGTTGAGCAGGTCGACCATTTCCTGTCCTTTTCCTGTCACTGTCGCTTCGCGAACACGCCTGTCTGTTATGGACGGCTTGCGCTCAATGAGGCCCAGTTCCTCCAGCTTGCTCATCTGTCGGCTGATGGTCGTATGATCGCGGCCCGTCCGATCCGCGAGTTCGACCACGCCGATCGGACCGTAACGCCATACGCGCGCCAGAAGCGGAAACAGGGCCCGATCCAGCGGAATACCCGCTTCTTCGATCAGACGATCATCCCGACGCGGCCGGTTGATTTCATCGACCAGATCGATGATCGCGGCATGGAGTCCCCGCAGGATCTCAGAATCGTGTGCATTATTCACGTTTTTCGTTGCCTTCGATGCGGAGCCTATATATGTGAATATTACACATTGATTCGCGGAGCTGCCAGTGTCTTTCGATACAGACGTCCTGATCTCGGGTGCGGGGGCTGCGGGCCTGACACTAGCCATTGACCTCGCCCGGCGTGGAATTTCGTTCCGACTGATCGAGCAGAACGCGCAGCCGTTCAGCGGGTCGCGCGGCAAGGGCATCCAGCCTCGGACGATGGAGATTTTCGAGGATCTCGGCATCGTCGATCGTATGGCTGCGGCAGGCGGCTCCTATCCGCCGCTGTGTCAGTATCGTCCTGATGGAGCCCATAAAATGTCGCTTCTGACGGAAGCGGACGTTTTTCCGACACCAGCCGAGCCCTATGCGGCACCACTGATGCTGCCACAGTTCGCCACCGAAGCCGTCATGCGGGAGCGGCTTGCCGAACTGGGCCATCATCCACATTTTGGGACACGGTTGATTGGTTTCCAGCAGGACAATGATGGCGTTACGGCGAGGATCGAACAGCAAGGCGGCGAGCAGGTTATCCGCGCCCGGTTCCTCGTCGGGACCGATGGTGGCCGCAGCTTCGTGCGCCATGCATTGGCGATCGATTTTCCGGGAGAAGCACTGGGCGTGCGTGCAATCGTTGCCGATGTGCGGCTGGAGGGACTTGATCGGTCCGCCTGGCATCGGTTCCAGTTTGATTCACCCGAAACACAGGTGATGATCTGTCCTCTGGCGGGGACGGACCTGTTCCAGATTCAGGCTCCTGTGGCTCTGGACGGAGAGGGCGATCTGTCTCCGGCCGGGCTGACCGCGCTCATTGAAGACAGGACCGGCAGAGGGGACATTACGGTCCGTTCGGTCTCCTGGTCGTCGGTTTATACGATGAGTGCGCGTCTGGCCGATCGCTATCGGATCGGGCGCGTCTTCCTTGCGGGGGACGCCGCGCATGTTCACCCGCCAACCGGCGGTCAGGGCCTCAATACCAGCGTTCAGGACGCCTATAATCTCGGCTGGAAGCTTGCGTCCGTGCTCTCGGGGGCACCGGAAGCGCTGCTCGACAGCTACGAGGCAGAGCGTCGGCCGATCGCATTGAACATGCTGCGTCTCGCGACGCGGCTGCTCGAGGAAGTCAAGCAGGGCACCATGCGACGCGATCGCGAGGCGCGGCAGCTCGACCTCGGCTATCGCGGTTCATCATTGAACGTGCCCGGTTCGGTGGGCGGCAAAGTGCAGGCGGGCGATCGCGCCCCTGATGCGCCCTGTCGTGGACAGGCGGGGCAACCGACACGGTTGTTCACGGTTTTTCAAGGGCCACACTGGACCTTGCTCGGCTACCAGCCGCACGACCGGCCGTCGGCCATCGCGGGTTTCCGGATCGTCACCATTGGCGCGGGGCATGAACTCGTCGATGGAGAGGGCGATATCGCTGAAGCATACGGGATCGAACCCGGTCAGTGGGTGCTCGTGCGTCCGGACGGTTACATCGCCGGAATTATCCCTTCTGACGACCTGGAGGCGCAGCTGTCGCGCTATCTGGCCCATGTGCTGCCATCCCGCCCGACCGTTACGCTTAGAGGGGCATGATGGGGGGAAGCAGACTGTGCGATATCTGGATCAAAAAACAGGTTAGCGACCGTGACCTGCTCACCCTTTTTGATTGCGGCATATGAGGTGTGACAAAAGTGCACAATGCCTTCAAAGGAATTTTTATTTGTTCTCGCTGAAAAGTCCTCAAGCCGATTCAATTCGTGCGCAATATTCCACACGCATAGCATTTCTTATTGCAGGCTTCGCAGGAGCCGCGTGGGCACCGATTATTCCTTATGTAAAATTTCGATGTGGTCTGAGTGATGCCCATCTAGGACTTTTACTGCTGTGCCTTGGTGCAGGCTCGATCGTATCCATGCCGACAGCTGGAAGTCTGTCGGGTCGCTACGGTTGTCGTGGGATCATTGCCATTGCAACCCTCGCTATCTGTGCTGCTCTTCCAGTTCTGGCCTCTTCTGCTTCGATACCTCTTTTGGCGACTGCACTGGTCGTGTTTGGAGCGGGCGTTGGAACCATTGATTGCGTCGTTAATATTCAGGCCGTCATTGTTGAGCGTGCATGCAAACGGACAATGATGTCCGGTTTTCATGGCCTTTTCAGTGTGGGAGGTCTGCTTGGAGCGGTAGCTGTCAGTAGCCTGCTCAGTCTTGGTTTCTCTCCAACCATCACGTCTGTATCTGTAGCAGCCTTGTTAGTTCTGAGCGCTATTCTTGCTCTGCCAGGCCTACTTACGGGGCGGACCAATTCGGAAGAAAGTGCTTCGTTTGTATTGCCCCATGGCGTCGTTTTCGCGATTGGCATGATGTGTTTCATTGTATTTCTGACTGAAGGTGCAGCCATAGATTGGAGTGCTGTTTTTCTTGCGACCGAACGCCATATTGATGTGCGGTACACAGGATTAGGGTATGTTGCATTTGCATGCACTATGACTTTGGGCCGACTGTCCGGAGATTATCTTGTAAATCGTGTTTCGGGGCGTTTCCTAGTTACAGGCGGCAGCTTATTAGCTGCGTTTGGAATGACCCTGATTACAGTCGTACATATATGGCAGCTCACTTTATTTGGTTATGCCCTCGTAGGAGCAGGATGTGCCAATGTTGTTCCGATCCTTTATTCGGCAGTGGGACGACAGCGTTATATGCCCGAACACCTGGAGGGTTCGAAAAACCCTGTGGTTTTGAGGGTGCCTTTGTGATTCCATTTCCCCCGAGTTGATTGGGGAATGGATCATGAAACAGGCGGGATTTTTTGACGTTGAAGAGAGGCTTGCCCGGCTGAGCGGGCTTGGTGATCAGCTCGAAGCGTTTTCCCGGACTGTGGATTTTGAAGTGTTCCGCCCTGACCTGGGGAAGGCTCTGGCCTATTCAGACGGGAGTAAAGGCGGACGACCGCCATTTGATCCGGTGCTGATGTTCAAAATTCTGGTGATCCAGACGCTCAACAATCTGTCTGATGAGCGGCAGAATATCTCATCAACGACCGCCTATCCTTCATGCGTTTCCTTGGCTTGGGGCTGTCGGACCGTGTGCCTGATGCCAAAACGGTCTGGCTGTTTCGCGAGCGTCTGACCCAGGCGGGAGCGATCGAGGGTCTGTTCAATCGCTTTGATACAACCCTGCGCAGCGCTGGTTATCTGCCGATGTCAGGCCAGATCCTGGATGCCACACTGGTGGCTGCTCCAAAGCAACGCAATACGAACGTCGAGAAAGCCGATCTCCGGGCAGGACGTATCCCCGAAGACTGGCAGGACAAACCCGCAAAGCTGTCGCACAAGGATCGTCATGCGCGCTGGACACTGAAGTTCACGAAGGCAAAACGGCAGGATGACGGAACAATCCCCGCAACGGATCTCGCTATCCCGTTCTTTGGCTATAAATCGCACATCTCCATCGATCGGAAATTTCGGCTGATCCGCAAATGGAAGACGACAGATGCCGCCGCCAGTGACGGCGCGCGATTGAGAGAGGGGCTGCTGGATACAACCAATACGGCCTCAACGGTATGGGCTGACACAGCCTATCGTTCAAAAGCCAATGAGGACTTCATGGAAAAGCAGGGCTTTGTCTCCAAGGTTCACAGGAAGAAGCCTCATCTCAAACCCATGCCCCGGCATATGCAGCGGTCCAACGCCGGGAAGTCGGTGATCCGATCCCGTGTCGAGCATGTCTTTGCCGATCAGAAATCGCAAATGGGTCTATTCATCCGAACTGTCGGTATCACCCGGGCCACCATGAGGATCGGTCTGGCCAATATCGTCTACAATATGCGCCGCTTCCTCTTCCTGGAGCGGATCAGTACCGCAGCATAGCAATCCAGCGGGGGGCAGCCCCTGATCTGCTCAAAACGCAGATCAAAAGCTCTCCCGAAAACCGTCAATCAAATCGCCAAAACCCAGAAATTACTGGCCAAGCACATCAATCAACGGTTCTTCGATCCCTCCACCTTGCTGTTTCTGCCATCACAACCCTTGGATACTCAGGAATTCTGGCCGGTCCTGCCGCTCTCGGGTTTATCGCTCAGATAACTGATCTGTCACTTGCACTTGCCATTGTGGGAGGTCTTTTGGCTGTCGTTTCTGTTATGGGAATGCTGATCCCTCCGACACTGCTGCAAAACAGGTCGTCTTAGTTCTCCACCCGAAATCTAAATGATCCAGCCCGATCTTCATGACGATATGCCTCATTCCAAAAATTCAGGTTGAGATCGCCAAGTGTAAATTTGGCCATTTTTGATTGTCAGATCATCGTCGTAAGAGAGGCGTTCCCTTGCCAGTCTTGACTGGTCTGCACCGGAACGGCGTCTCCGCGGTCTTGGTGGACCATCCATATCCAATCTTGCAATGTCTGCTTTGCAAACAGAAGCACAGAGATTTTTGCGCCCGAGAGGAAGGCGCAAATAGCAGGTCCGCTTACGCCTCATCGCAGACACCAGAACGTAACGTCATGCTTCCTCGAAGCGGACACAGCTTATGGCGTGTGAGGAAATAAGTCCCAGTCAATCTTTGAACGGTTCAATTCGAAGACGGCCCTGACCCTAAGGCGACTTAACAGCAGCACTGCTTCGATCAACTTCTCCCCCAAAGAAAACCGAGAATAGTCATACGGCAGGCGCTATCAGTTCATGTGAAAATCGGTAGTTACATCCTCGAAGCCTCCTCGGCTCTTAGCTTCTGTGCTTCGATGAAGGCTGATGCGCTATGAGCCATTTTGAGGGCTTGTAGAACATAATGGTCTTGTAACAGTTGTGCTGAAACCCATGTACCTCGGTCATCTTGCCCATAATGGCCAGCGTTTTGCACTTTTGACAGCAATCGTGCGACGTTGCCGCGGGAAACACCATAATGCTTTGCCATTGCACTGGCACTGCCAAGATCAACATAGACGCAACCGGTGTCCGATGGCATCTCTTTCTGTGCTCGCGTCATTTCGTTGAGAACGGAGATTCCAATCGTCGTGTTGACCAGGGGCGCAATCGACGGAGGGGGTGCGTAATAGACCGGGTCATTGAGCATTTTCCGCGCAAAAATCGGGTGCATATGGGTTAGAATACGCGGATCTGCACTCGCGATGTCAGCACGCCCAGCATCATCGATTAGATCCAGTCCCTGCAGGCTGATCTGAAGATAGAGATAAAACATTTTTTCAGAAAATTCTGTCATGGCATAGGCCCGCACGCGCTGGTCCGCTTTGGACAGTAAGGTGATATAGCCTCGCGCATGAATTTCTTTCAGATAACTCGTGACCGTATTGGGGCTGGCTATTCCCGTATGTTCAACCTCACGGAAAAGATTAGTTGCCGTGAGCGGCGGAAGATCCGGATTAATCTTGTGTGAAAAATGCAATGCAAGTGCGCCGTGGGTCATAACCCAGCGGCGTAAGTCAGCGACATAACGGACCTCTCGCGGCATTTGCCTGTGGATCGACAGAAGTTGCTGGTTGCAGAAATTCAGGCACTGAAGGAAGCTCGGCAGTGCCATTAAATCATCGACTGTGTAGGTTGGTGCAGTATTGTGATCGAAGGGTGCGAAGTCAGCGTATGTCATACAAATGCCCAACAAAATAATCAGGCGTTATCTTTAGAGGTCTGCTGGATGAAGGAAATCCCTTTGTCGCATTTTTGGTGAGATTCATGTTTCGGCTTGTTTTTTATGAGGCAGAGACCGAAGCTGGGGTTGTGTATTGTGGAAACGCTAAATTTCATATGGGTATATTTAAATATAGGGACTTTTTTCATAAAAAATACGATAACCAAAAGTATAAAAGGCGGGTATCTGGATGACTACTGGAACATTTGATAATAATCAGAAGACCATAACGCTGACGCAGGCGATTGTCATCAACGGTAGCTATCCAGAGTACGGAAATGCTTCGGGTATGCCGATCGGACTAATTCGAACTTTCGCTTTTGATAGCGCGTCGGTATCAAATACTTTGAAAAGTCAGGGACAGATTCTTTCTATCGCGTCCAACACTCCGCTATTTGTTCTTCTCGGAATTACATATGGTGGTAATGCCTATGAAAATTTCGCTCTTCCGGATCTGGCAGGAAAAGTAGAAATAGGAAGCCAGAATGGCATGGATCAGGGGCAGGTGACTGGCGAAAGCCAAACCACATTGACCGAAGAGCAGTTTCCGTCATTATTGGGTGGCACCAGCCAGTCAGTGGATAACGCTCAACCCTCTCTGAGCGTCAATTATGTTATTCGCGTAGCAAGCGATCCGTCGTCACTGGGATACGTGGGAGAAGTAGATGCCTTCGCAGGATCAACACCAGCGATCGCGGGTGGTGAGTTTCTCGCGGCAGTAGGACAACTAGTTTCTATCGCCAAATATCCCCAGTTGTTTGCGGTTATTGGTACCACTTATGGCGGAAATGGACAGACAACATTTGCGCTACCTAATCTGACTGGACGCAGCATTATCGGAACATCCAGCACGTTAAGACTGGGGGCTGTCGTGGGAAAGCAGACAGTCTCACTGAGTGATGCGAATGTCCCCCTGTCTGATGGGGGCAGCGGTACGTCTTTTGACAATCGTGCTCCCGGGCTCGCACTAAATTACATTATCTGTGTTAGCGGTGCTTTTCCTAATTCAGGTAGCGATAGTGGTCCCGTCATGGGCGAAATTCGTGCTTACGCGGGATCAGCAGCCTCCATTCCTCAGGGGTGGGTATTGGCGAATGGTGCACTGCTGCCCATTGCTCAAAATCCGGCGCTTTTTTCCCTTTTGGGCACCACTTACGGCGGTAATGGTTTTTCGAATTTTGCCCTTCCAAATCTTTCAGATACAGTTGTCGCCGGAAGCGGCGGGTCTCAGAGTTTTGGGAAGACTTACGGAAGCAACACTGCCATTCTGAGCGTATCTGATGCCGCCTGCTTTTGCCGAGGAAGCCGTATATGTACGGCCAGAGGCGATATTCCCATAGAAGAGATCCAGATCGGCGATCACATTGTTGTCTTTGATGACGACGTGACCAAGGGCACCACCAGGCAGGTGACGTGGGTGGGGCAATCGCGTGCTGTCGTTCGTTCACGTCTACCGAATGATGAAGCTGGCTATCCGGTGCGTCTGTTGAAAGGGGCGATTGCACACAACGTTCCCTACAAGGATATGCTGATTACATCAGAACATTGTCTATTTCTGGATGGTCGGTTCGTTCCAGTACGCATGCTTGTCAATGGACGGTCGATTTTTTTCGATAAAAGCATAGCATCTTACGATTATTATCATGTGGAGACAGAGGATCACTCTGTTATTATGGCCGATGGCGTATTAACTGAAAGCTACTTCGATACCGGTAACCGGTTTGCCTTCAAGCAGAACGGCCCGGTTGTCTCAATGAGGCAGGGCCGTAATTTAACTTGGGATGATGCAGCGGCCCCACTCGATGTTTCGCGTCATTTTGTTGAACCTCTGTTTCGGCGCTTGCAGTCCCGAGCCGATCGCGTCGAACATGCGGGTCGGTCACAAGCTACGTTTCTGACACACGAAGATGGGTTACGTCTTGTCACCGAAACCGGGCGGCTGCTTCATCCTATCCGCAAGGTGAAAGATCGGGTCATGTTCAAGATCCCTGCTGGCGTGAGGTCTGTTCGTATTCTGTCCAATGCCAGTCGTCCCTGCGATGTGATCGGTCCTTTTGTGGATGATCGTCGTATGCTTGGTGTGCTGGTCGGTTATATTGAGCTTTTTGAATCTGATACAACGACGACGTTAATTTCCCATTTGCAGGACGTTGACCTGTCTGGCTGGAACACTATTGAAAATGGTGCGATGCGCTGGACAAATGGAAGCGCACTGCTACCGCTTTGTTCTCGGTCAGTTGGCAGCACAGCGATCATGGCGCTTCAAATTCACAGCGCGGGTCCATACCTAGCTTCGGATAGTTGTTCCGACCTTGTGACAGTGCAAGTGGAGGGATCGAAGGGCTGTTGATTGATATGCCTAAATTATTATTTTGGGCTTTTATTATACTGATTGATGGTTACCCATCTGCGTCTTGAGCCGATTGGAAATCATCATTCGTTGGATTGCTATGCTGCGCCGCTCAACTTCTCCAGCAAGAAGAAGCGGTGCATGTTGTAGACGATATTGGCTAGGCCGATCCTTATGATGGTTCATGGACTGCTCTCGATTAGCTGAGACGTCCGTTTTAAATGCCTCTCTCAGATTAGCGGACATCCTGCTCCCCCTAAAAGTAGCCGTGACATCGATAAAGGATTGCGGGCCCGTGCGGGGGAGGGGGGTGAAAATTCTCTCGCCGAAGATGGCAGAGACGATGGAAACCAACTTTCCAGGAGGCGCTATTGTCCAATGACGATGGCTCCAGGTCAGCACATTAGAGAGTCCTTTCAGGGACGATTTTTATAAAAAAGCAGAGAATTACCTTTTGAAGATATTAGAGTGTCGAAACGCCGGGTGACGCGAATTGAGCCGTTTTCTACTCTGGCGTACGGAGTGCCACGCGTGGATGATTGGCATGTTCTGATCAATCGTGAGGCGTCGTCTATTGACTGGTGCGCATGCTGGATGGTTCAGGTGTTCTGCTGTCTGCATCCGGCGCTGAGCATTGAGACTTAGGAATTGCCGCCCTTCAGGGCAGTCTTTCATAAAAGGTTTTTCAATATATTTTCATAGGACTGAGCTGACGAAGCGTGTGAGTATTCTCCCAGGCAAGTGTTGCCATTGCGCCTTTATTGGAGGGTCTCAATATGAAAAAAGCTTTGCTGGCATCTCTCATTTGCGTCACCGCTCTGTCTGCTTGTGAATCTCCACAGCAGATAGTGGCCCAAAAGGAAGATCACCTTGCCGCTGCGGGGTTTCAGCTAAAGCCCGCTTCGACCCCGCAGAGAATTGCCATGCTCAAGAAGCTGCCTGCTCACCACTTTGTCCGCCGTATCCACGGTGACACGGTGAGCTACGTTTACGCTGATCCAACAGTCTGTGGCTGCCTGTACGTTGGCGATCAAACGGCATACGGACGATATCAGGCCTATCAGCAACAGCAGAATATCGCCGATGAACAGCAAATGGCTGCACAGGATTATCAGGACGCTCAGTGGAACTGGGGGGAGTGGGGCCCTTGGGGCGGCGGCTTCGGACCGGGCTACGGATTTGGTCCAGGTTGGGGCTGGTAGGTTCTCGTCACTTCATCGCCGCGAGGCCGCGCACTTCTCCTGAAGCCGCTGCATAGCGTCTGGCGGCATCGGTGCGGTCATCATGGCCCTGTAATTCATGCAGGCCTCTGTTTCGTTCTTCGGAGGCCTGTGTGAACCGTTAGAACAGGCACTCAGAACGAAAACCAGTGAAGCGACAGCAGCCAGACGCATAAACAGTTCTCAAACCTGATAGAGTTCTAGAGGAAGGCCGTCTGGATCTGAGAAAAAAGTGAAGAGCCGGCCTGTATACGGATCTGTTCGGACTGGTTCTGAGACTACGCCATGGCTCTTAAGGTGTTCCACCTTTGCGGCTACGTCCTGAACACGAAAAGCCAAGTGTCGTAGGCCGCAAGCTTCTGGGCGCGATAGCCGAGGGGACGCCTCCGGAAAGGAAAAAAGTTCGATTTGCGCATCACCAATCTTCAGGTCGCACTTCCAAGAGTTGCGCTCGGCGCGAAAATTTTCAGCGATAACCACGAAACCTAGCACATCGACATAAAAATGCCGAGAGAGCTGATAATCGGACGCTATTATAGCCACATGGTGGAACCCTAAGATATCTCCTGACGCCTGCTCCATTCGCTCTGCCTTTCTCAAAACATGATCCGATCAGCGGTAATGCCACGATCTCTCGATGTCTAACACGATGGCCCTGATAAACCGTCTAGTGCAAAGACTTTATAATGGGTCATAGTTCTTATGACGGTTCTGTTTTAGGTCACGTTGACAAAAGGTCTATACGATCTGCGTGAGATCTGATTCACCGGTTGCTTCAACGAAGGCGATAAGGTGGAGTGGGGATGGAACGAGGGGATCTCACGGATCGTAAATGAGCGCTGATTGGTCCGCTTTTGCTACCCGAGCGTGGCCGTTGGGCACGACCATCCGGAGACAACCGGCGGTTTTCAACGGCATGTTGTATGTCCTGCGCACTGGTTGTCCGTGGCGGGACATGCATGAGCGTTACAGAAAATGGAACTCAGTCTATGTCAGGTTCCGGCGTTGGGCTGAATAGGGCGTATGGGATGCCTTGCTGCCAACCCTGGTGTACCTGGGTCTGAGTGATGACTGACAGCATATGGTCGACAGTACGGTGGTCCGGCGCCCACTCACAGGCAACGGGCGCAAAAAGGGGAGGGCTCATACGGAGGGCTTTGGTCGATCACGCGACTGCTTCCGGCAGGATCTGTTGCTCCGTAGTATCCTGCCGGTTATTCCATCACGCAAAGGCCGCAACGCCCCACAGAAAACAGACTGGCAACGTTACAGAGACCGCAATCGCATTGAGCGGATGTTCAGCAGTCTCAAGCAGATGAGCCGCATCGCTACCCGCTATGACAAGACCGAAAAATGTAACTTATTGAATTGAAAATAAATTTTAATTTCCATAATTCGGCTTGGTGATGGTGACAATTATTACCTCGCGCGATAGATGCAATTGATTATTTCGGTGGAACGAATTCAATAGCGAGGTACAGACTGTTGACGAAGATTTTCGCGACAAGGAATGCTCTTGTTCTTATGACCTGTCTTTCTGGCGTTGGATATGCGGAGGCCAGAGCCGTTCATAAACACCAGACACATCCCCGCATAATGCAGGGACATAGTGTGGCATCCAAGATCCAAACACCTATAAACAGCTCTAAGGCAATTGTTCGCAAGCAGCCTGTCACAGCCATTTCGGCGACTTCTGATGAGAGCGTCAGCGTTTCTGCACACCATTCACGTGGTGGCGGTATGATGCGCGTGGAGACCGCGCCCTACGCCGTTCAGACCGTGACCAAACAGTATATTGAGATGAAGAGCCCAACCGGCACTGCCCTTGATTATATTCAAAATCTACCGAGCATCAGTGTCTCGACTACAGATACTTCGGGGATCCAAGGGGGGCAAATTCAAAACCGTGGCTTGACCGATAGTGATATGGGTCTCCTGATTGACGGTGCACCTGCTCAGAATGCTACATATTTGACCGAAGATATTGATTCCGAAAACCTCGATAGCGTTAGTATTCTGCCTGGATCCACTCCCGTTGACGTGCCAGCAACTGCAGCAGCCGGAGGCGTGATGAACGAGGTAACACATGACCCGTCGCACAAATTTGGCGGCACGACGGATTTCTCTTACGGAACTAACAACTTGTCGCGCGAGTTCCTGCGTCTTGAGAGCGGAGATATCGGTAATACCGGTGTACGTAGCTTTCTTTCTTTTTCTAATACCCATGCCCGGACTTGGGTAGGGGCGGGCATCAACAACCGTCGTCACCTTGATTTCGGAATGCGTAAAGATTGGCAAAATGGATCTTTTGCTCGCTTCTTCCTAAGCTGGAACAATGAAGATTCCGTTGTTAATAACTACCCCACAGCTTCGCAATTTTATACCTTTAAGCATACCGGTCAAAGTTATGGGCATACTGCAGGATTCGATGCCAAGAACAATGACTACTGGAAGAACAACCTCGATATCTGGAACGAAATATTCCTCACTGCCCCCATACACGCTGTTGTTAATGACAAATTGAGCTTTGATCTTAAGCCTTATTATAACTGGGGACGTGGCTGGGATGGTGGCCCCAATGGTACAGCCAGCGCAGGGGAATATACTTATAGGGATGGTACGGCTATTGCAGCGGGAACCCCTCTGACCAGCTACTACAACCAGACTTTGTCGATGAATGTCGGTGTCACTGCACAAGGTAACTATGATATCGACCGCCATAACCACTTAACGTTCGGTTACTGGTATCAGAATTCTAACTCTATTGCTTATTTCCCAGTCAGTGTGACCAAGGCCAATGGCGTCAATCCTCATCCCGACAACTTGAATTATGCTGTGTATTCTGATGGTGTACGTAGCAACTATGGCAGTAATTCCGGATCAGAAACTCACGCTCTTTTTATTCAAAACACAGCAAAGTACCTCAATGACAAGCTCCAGATTGATGCGGGCTTCAAATTTGTGATGTCGAATATCTGGACAATGTCCGCTGCTACTCATAGCAACGCCCATGGAGAGAACATCACAGCCCCTCTGCCACATTTTTCGATTAGCTATCATTTCAATAGTCATCACCAGATCTATATTAATGCCGAAGGGGACTTCCGTCAGCCTAGCGCATCTGCTCTTTCTGTTGGTGCTTCGTCTGGAACGATGCCCAAAAACCAGTATTCGATCAAAGAAGAACTGGGATATCGCTACAACGATAAGTACATCAATCTTGACCTAGATCTGTTCAATTACAACATCACCAATCGCCTGCTCTCTACCTATCTCGGTAACGGCGAAAGCGGCGTCGTCAATGCAGGCAATCAAACCATCCGTGGTTTTGATATCATGCTGGCTGCTCAGTCCTATCATGGCATCAGCCCTTATGTTTCCTTTGAGTACCTCAATGCTCGCATGGACACGAACATCGCGGCATCTGACGTCTACGGCAACCTTACCGCCTTTCGCACTAAAGGACGCCAGGCCCCCATGGCACCGCATGTCATGGCAAACCTCGGTGTGACCTATACCTACAAAGGCTTTTTCTCCAATGCCACGCTTCATTATACAGGCCCACAATCTGTGACGCTGGCGGGTGACCAGAGAATTCCAGGTTACATCACTAATTCTCTGACGTTAGGGTATCACTTCAAACCTATGGGTTTTGCCAAAACGCCCACAATTCGACTGAATTTTACGAACCTCACAGGCTCTATTGTCCGCAGCGGCGCTGAAGGCGTAGGCACCAATATAAACGCAGTTCGACTTATGAATGGCAACCTCTCTGCTACAGGAACTGGTGCTCAGTTCTATCTCGTTCCACGGTTTAGCATGACTGGAACCATTTCTACTTCTTTCTGATTTTTGCAGCGGATGCCTGTCATGTCGTCAATTGCTTCTGGCATGACAGGATCGAGAGAGGAAGAGAGCGCCAAAAGCCGGAAATCAGGCGGATGGCATCAAACCATAGTTCTTCAAACCCCTCGATTCTAAACAGCTGGCTGTGGTCTACCTTTGAGCGATAGTATCACTCTAAATATCCTTGAGCAGGGTTAAACCCTACGGTGCAAAGTTTGGATATCGTTACAGCATCAACATCTCGGATAAGTTTATATTCATACTCACTCAGAACGATATAAAGAATTATGTTCTTGATCTTGGTGTCCCTGCAGAGCCGAACACGATGCAGTGGCAAGCCATTTGCCTGGCCCTTCAGAAGGCAGAAGACCGTGTCGCTCTCGATGGAAAAACCATCGACTTCAAAGTGAAGGATATTGCCTGATCATGAGAGATCCATTCGTTGATGTACGTCAGGCGCGTGCTCATTTGATCCGCACCCGGAAGTATGTTGCAGTAATTTCCATGGATAAGCGCGGGGGCAGCTTCTTCTCTGTCACCGGGTGGTCCACGTTTATTGATCGTAAAGAGGCTACACCCGAGTGGATCGGAAAAAATCTGAAGAAGGCCCTTCAGACAAGTCGGGATCTTTTCATGGAATGGGGAGGGTTGCCCCTACCCAGTGAGAAGATTGAAGCGGAAGCAAAAAAATCCGGCCCGCTTTACATGGAGTTCTGGGGCCGTGTTCAGGAGACATACGGCTTCAAGGACTGGCGGGATGCCCAGACGAAATCAGCTCTGGTTTTTGCCGATTGGGAATGTGAGCAGACGGATCAGGTTCGTCTGGCGGCATCCAAGGGGCGGGGAACAAGTCACTCCGCCTGGTATTCGAACGAAAATGCCGGGAAGGTTTTTCATGCCTCGATCAATGCCAGCGATCAGGAATTTGGTGAGATCGCCATACAGGCCCTTAATGTCTGCCAGCCAAACTATCTATGAACGTTCGCTTTTGGGAATTTCAACTGGCGCGTTCTATCTCCGATAGACCATCGTGGAAAATATCAAGAACAGTGATGTTATGGCTGCCAACCAGACGTTTGGCGACATTAACGGCAGCGCATGGGATCAAAGATACAAGGATCTGGGGATCCAGTGGAAAACAAAGGTTAGAGGAACAGCTACCAACCAACAGGGCTTGCCGTACAAGGCCTGGGTGCAGAACCAGCTCAATCCATCACAGGATGCGAACTGCGTGATCTGGCTACAGCCTCTGAAGGCGAACTGGAAGGTCTTCGATCACTGGGACAAGGACAAGGACAATGCCATTGCTACAAGCGACAAGACGATTAACCTTGCAGCTCCGAGCTACAAGAGCAGTCCTTACGCTGTCGCGGCCCGGGTCGAGGCCAGTGTTGACAAGATGCTTGGCTATATCACTGACGGAACCAAAGATGAAACCGTGAGGTTCAATGCAGGGGATATTGGCTCTTACGTGCTGAACCTGGCTGTTCCCTATATTGCGGATCCTGAGGCGATGGATCCGCAGACCGCTGCGGAATGGAAGGCCCTTTGCCGCGCCTATCATGATGCCCTAGCTGAAATGTCAGCCGAAAGCAAAATCTTCACGTTCAATATTACTACGGTAAGCTGATGAATAAGCCACAACCCCAAGAACGCTCTCGTCCGCCGCGTACAAAGTACAAATCGTGTTTTGTCGGTCGAACTGATAAATTCATTGCTATTGTCTCCGACGAAATCTGGGCCGGGATGTATTTCTCCCGCGATGGGCTGGCGATTCATGCGAGCCGGGAGGTCACGCCTGAATGGATTGGCGCTCACGTGCGGCAGGCGCTTGAAACAAGTGAATACTGCGCGCCTCCTCTGGGCGTCCCAATAGATCGAGAACAGCGCATTGCCATGGAGAATGCCTCAACCGAGAGACGCCTGGCGTTCTGGGACGAGATTGCGAGCACATATGGCTACAAGGATAGGGAGGCAGCCTGGAAGAAGCGCGATCAGCTTTTTATTTCGTGGTTTTACGAGACCGAGCCTGACATCATCATCAGGGCCTCGAAAAGTTCACGAAGTGGAAGTCACAGCGCCTGGCCACGGGGCATGAACGAAGGGCGGGTGTTTCATGTTCCTTTTGCCGCGTCTGATAAGGAAATCGGTGAGACTGTTCTAAACGCCCTGGCAAAATGCGAAGGACCAGGGAAATCAACACAGCCTGTGTTTCCTTAAAAACGGAAGGAGTAGGCCTCCCTCTCGGGCGAACGACTTCGGAGGGGCGGAGCATGGGCCAGTTTGCCTGATGTTCGAGTGAAAGCGCCCGTCATCAGGAATTTAGTGAGATCGTTATATAGGCTTTCCACATCCGCCAGAGAAACGATCTGTGAATGTCCGCTTTGCGGATTTCCGATTGATGCGCTCTATGTCCGAGATGAGGGCGGAAGCAGAGGTTCGCTTCCCTCAGGGACTAAACGGACAGGGATTTTGCGTGATAAAGCTGGCTTATCTCCTGCTTAATTCTGGAAGGTGCAGGCGGCCCTTCCAGTCTTTTATCTCAGCGGTAGAAATAGGTCTGCAACCGCCTCGTGCTCAGGCACCTCTGGAAAGAATGCGATGCGCTGGCAGTAGAGGGGGAAGCCACGGGCTTCCTCCCCGCTTTGCGGGAGCCAGTCGCGGTAGAGATGGAAAGCCGCAGTTTCCAGATCGTCGGTATGACCTACGACCCGCAAGACGGCACACCTCCCGCCAGGAATGATGCTGGACACAATGTCCTCATTGCCTGCTTCGAAGACCCGATCAGCGCCAACGCATAAATCCAGCCTGTAATCGTTTGGGTTTGTGGTCCGCGGGTCGCAACGGAATATGTTGAACGTCTCGCTACTCCGCGGCACAAGACGACGCATGCCGCCGCCAGTGATGGCGCCAGACTGCGCGAAGGCCTGCTGGACAAAAACATACGGCCTCAACAGTCTGGGCCGACACGACCTAGTCTTAAGCCCATACCCCGCCATATCCAGCGGGTAACAGCCCCCGATCTGCTCAAAACGCAGAGCGAACGCCATCCAAAGAACCGTCAATCAAATCGCCCAAAACCCAAAATCAGAACCAAGACACATCAATCAACAGTTCTTCGATCCCTCCACAGACCGGGGCGTAATCGCCCCAGTCTGTGTTAGATTTCCCCAAAATTGCCCTGTTGTTCATGCATTCGGAACATGGGTGGCAGTGCCTGCTCAGCGGATACTGAATATCTATTGATTTTTTCCCGCCACTGCGCACTGGTTTTCGAGTGCATCTTCCCCTGAAGCGGCGCATTGTGCCATCAGCTTTGCAGCAGTGATGCTGTCTTTTCCCTTGAGAGCGTTGGAGATCCTGTAAGGCAGGAAACCGGTATTGCCCATCGCTTCCTGTTCCGTAGCCATATATTTTTCAGCGTTCTCCGTACGTCCGGCGGCGGAAAGCTGCATGCCCCATTCCGTTGCAATCTGGAAGGTAACGTCGTCGCGCTGGGCGGCAGTGGATAGGATACTGACGGCAAGCTGTTTCTGTCCCGTGGCAGCCGCAGTTTCATATGCCAGAAAGGCGTAATACTCGCTGTTATTGACGGGGCGTCCGATGCGAGACAGGAATTGTTTCGCATTGCTCCACTGTTTGCTGGTCACAGCATCGCTTGCCTTGTCGAGCAGATCGATCTGGGATAGGAGCGTGATGACCGGGCGGCTGTTGACCCAAGCCTGTAGCGGTGCGCGGGCGAGAGTAACATGGGTGCGGACCGGGTACGCCTGACGCAGATAGGCGGCGAGGGCGTTGCGACGCTCTTTTGAATGAGGGTGCTGCTGTGCAACGGTATTCAACCCGTCGACCAGCGCACTGCCAATGGCGTCGTCAGCATTTGCTTTCAGGGTGAAGTTGTCTTGAGTAAAGCTTTTTCCGCCTGTTTTTTCTTGAGTGGCTGCTTTCTGCTCATCCTGTTCATCCTCGCTGACCAGGACGTCCATTACGTCGGATGCGGCGCTGATAGAGTAACCGGCGCGTGCCATCAGATCGATGGCCAGGGCGTCGGCCTGTTCTTCCTGTCCACGGCTCCAAGATGGGAAAATCGCTGTATCCGTGAAGATCTTGGCGCCCATTGAAGACAGGAGCGCCGTGCCCGCGCTGCCTGCCGCACCGGCGCCGGCAGCAGCCCGACCGATGACGGTACCCCATTTCATGGCGCTGAAGGCATAGTTCTTCGTAGCCTTGTTGGAACGCTGGGCAGCCGTGTGGCCAAGAAGGATATGAGACAGTTCATGCGCCAGGACGAAGGCGAGGGCGTCTTCTTTCTGGATGTCCTGGTTATTGTGAAAATACTGTATCAGGCCGGTATTAAGGAAAATCGCACCGCCGACCGAGACATCGGATGTGAAGGCATTTTCCGGCACAAGCCAGACGCGGGCTTCCGGACGCGGGCCTGTCCAACTGGCAAGTAGTCTGTCAACGATGCCTTGAGGATAGGCTGTGATGTCCGGTGCCCTGAGAACGCCGCTGATGTTGTTGTTGGCCGGAGAGAGCTGCGCCTGTGTTGTTGGAACCTGAGGGTAGGACGCGTGGGGATGGACTTGATCGATCATGCGACCCTTCGTCGGGACATCGCTACCCCCAACGCAGGCAGTAAGCGTGAGAGACAATCCTAATGCCGTGGAGATACGAATGAAATTTTTCATGAATCAGCTTCCGTGGCAGTTGCGGCCGAGGTTATTGGTGGCGCCGCCGACTTCGTCCTGAGACGCAGCGCCTATCCTGACGCAGTGCGTGGGAGTGGGAGGCGCCGCTTTCATGTCCGCTTCCACGGAATCTTCCGTAACGAAAACAGAACCCTTGTCGGTTCTGACTTCCAGCATGTCCGTATCGGGGTTTTTGGAAATGACCAGGTGGCCGATCAGGGCCTTGGCATCAATCTGCGAGAGTGCGTTTCCATCGCTGCCATAGGTCTGGATGGACGGCGTGTGATAGGTGCCGGTGATCAGGGGCTGGCTTGCGGCTTGGCTTGGTGAGGCCGTGAATACTGGTGCGGTAAGCAGAATTGCCGTCAGGGCGGCGTGGTGGAATACGGCTTTCATTTCTGAAAACCTCCTTTCGTTTTCCATAAATTTCATGTGGCGTTTTTCGTCGTCAGTTTTTTCTGTAAGAAATCTGCGGCGCCATTGATGGCCTTGCAGATGGGTTCGACGAATTTGTTGCGTTCCTCGGCTTCTTCTCCGTTGTCACTCGTGGCGAACCAGAGCAGCAGCAGCCCGATCCAGTCGGCGTCCGGCCAGCGGAATACGGTCTGATTGAGGGTGAAACCAATGGCCGACAGGCTGCCGAGGAAGAAAAGCTGGCTGATGAGGCTGCGTTCTGCCGCCTTGCCGGGTTCTGGTGTTTGACGAGGTTTCAGTCCCCAGGTTCCGATGAACAAGGCGGAAATGCAGAGCCAGATTCCGATGAGGTTAGGGAGGGTCTGCATGGTGAAATTTCTGGAGGCGGCAAGACTGATCATTATGAGAGCCGCCATGGCACAGAGTGTGACGCGCAAGGGCTGGCTGTCTCGCAGAGATGTAAGGAAATCCTGAAACAGGCTGTTCTCCGAGCAGTTTTTGCGGAAGTTCTGCAGGAACGGGACAGGAAAGTGCGGGGTATGTCCCGATGGATCCTTGCGGCGGAAGGCCCCACGGATGCCGAACAGGAACCAGATGGCCCCTTCCAGCAGTTCGGCGCGATCAGGGCGGAAGCCGAAAATGCTGTGATCATCGGACGGTTCGTGGAAATATCTGCGTCCATAGGTGACGAGGTTGTCAAATGCCATGGCATGGACGACGACGCCGGGCATTCTGCCAAGCAACGGAATGTTCGTGTCGTCGTGCTGGTCGCGGATGTCCGAGCCGTAGAACACGGCGCGCCCAGCAAGAAGACTGCTGAGAGCAGGGCTTCCGGGAGGGGCGTTGAGAGCGCTGTGAGAGAGTTGTTCCGCACCGATGACGAGCGGGTAGAACGCGAATTGACGATCTCCGCCGATAGTGTGGAAAAACAGGTAGGCTACGCCAAGGCGCAGGGCTGCGCCGAGACGGGTACAATGTAAAATCGGATGATCTGCACAGTCATTTTGCCAGAACTCACTCTGATCGCTCACGAGAGACTGAGCGGGATCGGCGTGCAGGCCCCAGTGAATGATCATGGGTGAGGAAAAGTCGGCTGGGGAGATATTCCCGCACCGATCAGTCCAGGTGGTGTGGCAGAGAGTGGAGTAGAAGGCCCAGGCGGGATTAACGGGTTCTGGCTCTTTCTTTCCAGCCTCGTTTTTCTTTTCCAGGGAGGCTTTTTCGCCCTCCTCCTCAAACAGGGGATAGGCTCCCGAGGCTTCCAACCCGTTGCTGTAGACTTGCCAGGCGCGCAGTTGCTGGGGCAGTTCGGACTGTTCGTGACCGGCTTCGCCACGGGCGAAAAGGATCGGGATCCTCATGTTACGGGCACGGTCTAGGACTGGGCGAAACGTTTCGAAACTTTCACCGGGTTGTTCGCGCATCATCCGGAAATCGACAAAAATGGCAGCGGGCTGACCATCCAGTATGTGATTCAGGATGGAGGCATGGCGGCTGTAGGAAAGCGGGAAGGCCGTTCCGAAATGATCCAGGGTAGGATCGGATATTTCCACAACGGCGACGCGTTTATGCGTTTCAGGGCTGCCCATACCGTAAAACGGGGTGGTAATGGCGTTGAACAGAACGGCTGATGTCTGTTTGGTGGCTGTTTCAAGCCCAAGGGGGTCCAGACATTTGTAAATGAAGAAGAACATCATCATGACCAGAACATAAACGAAACGCTGCCTCCATCCGGAATGGCGTCTTTCTGATGGAAGCGGATGTGTCATTCAGTCTGCCTGGAGTCTCTTATTCGTGACTGCCTCTGCTGAGCGCAGCGGTCGCTTTTTTGCGATAGATACAAAACGTTATTATTCAGTCACATTCCTGTAACTGTTTCAATATTTTTTTTATGTATGCCAAAGTAAAGAAGACCGTGGATCCGGGCGAGGTTCTGTTCCTTGATTGACCTTGAGATATAGTTATGGGACCGGTAATAACGGGGTGTATATAACAAATCCTTAAGTTTAGGACTGATAGCCAGAAGATGAGGATTGCGGCGAGGCAGATGGCAGAAAAGAAGGCTGTCGGGCATCTGTCGTAGCGGGT
Source organism: Gluconobacter sp. ESL1110 (assembly GCF_058107395.1). Lineage (NCBI taxonomy): Bacteria > Pseudomonadati > Pseudomonadota > Alphaproteobacteria > Acetobacterales > Acetobacteraceae > Gluconobacter > Gluconobacter sp. ESL1110. The sequence goes on along the minus strand of NZ_JBYLUK010000008.1, from coordinate 552,547 downwards.
TGCGACCCGCCGCCAGTCGTTGAGCCCTCCGAACCTGCTTGCAGCGTCACGAGATATCCCGACTGCCGCGCATCGAGAGAGACAAGCCCAAACGACAGCGTTTCAAAAGCTACCCGATTGGGTTCTTTCATCTCGATATCGCAGAGGTCCAGAGCGCTGAGGCAAGCTGTATCTCTTTGTTGCCATAGACCGGACAATCAAGGAAGCAACCGTCAAACGCTTCCATTATGATAGCCATGAGCAGTTGATGACGCATCTCAACGACTTCATAGCAGCCTACAACTATGGACGAAGGCTCAAGATCCTCAGTGGCCTCACCCCTTACGAATACGTCTGCAAAATCTGGACTTCAGAGCCAGAAAGATTCATCATCAATCCAAACCATCAAACCCCGGGACCAAATACCTAGAATTCCGATACTTTACCCCAGGCTGATTTTTTAAAGCGATCAAGCTTATACTGTTCAACTTCGGTAATTGGTTTCCGCCCCAACAATAGATCTGCGATAAGATGTCCAGCACCGGGTCCGATGCCAAAGCCATGCCCCGAAAAACCGGCCGCAATGAAGAGGCCTGGAACGCCACTCTCCGGATCAATAACGGGAACCCCGTCCGGTGTACTATCAATGTATCCTGCCCATTCGGCCTGAACAGACACCTCTTTCAGCGCAGGCAGAAGTGCTTGGGCGTTTTCAAGGGTCTTACGAATGGTTCTAGCATCCGGCTTCGGATCCAAGATACGTGTTCTTTCCATTTGTGTCGGCCGATCGAGTTTCCATTTGGCGATGCTATCAAAACCATACCGCCAGCCCTGAGAATCGCCAGGCGCAAGATGGCGCCATCGTCGGGCAAACATTGGGAGAAATTCTGTTGCACTTTTCAGTATCCCAGGTGTGGGATCGACGCGACCATTTCCAGAAATAGCGAGTGTGTAGCCACCATCGCCGCGCCTTGTGACAGATGCATCCTGAGTATGAAGAGCGTCTGGAAGGCCCAATGCACCCGGTTTGACAGAAAGAATTGACGAGCGGACAGATGCTTGTGGAAAATGAATTCCAATCTGATTCAGGAAAGATCGCGCCCAAACGCCTCCAGCCATGACAACCTGTGATGTGCGAATGGTTCCACGTTCCGTCACAACACTGCAGATAGCTCCGCCTGACATTTCAACGCCGCGAGCCGCGCAATTCTGAACGACATGACCACCGTGTTTGAGGACTCCCTTGGCAATCATGGGCGCGGCGAGTGACGGGTCAGCAATGCCATCAGTCGGAGACCATACGCCCCCAAGCCATTTTCGATGTGTAGCGTTCCCTCGCTGTGCGGCTTCAGTTGCATTCAGCATTCTGGTGTCCACGCCTTCGCCTCTGGCAAATTCGCCCCAGCGTGCCCATCCGTCCAGTTCAGCCTGACTGTTTGTCAGATACAGTAATCCACAGCGACGGAAGCCAAGATTTTCACCGATGTCTGCTGTCATGTCTTCCCAAAGAGAAAGACTTCGGGTGGAGAGGGGTAGCTCGCGTGCATCGCGATTTTGCTGGCGACACCATCCCCAGTTTCTGCTGGATTGCTCAGCTCCAACCGTGCCTTTCTCGAGGAGAAGGACCTTCATTCCCGCCCTGGCCAGCCAGTAGGCTGCTGAAACACCCACAATTCCAGCACCGATAACAACGACATCTGCTTCTGCAGGAATGCTGGAACTGGTCTGAATCAGGTGCAGTGGGGCAGGCATGAAAGTCTCCGTGCTGGGTGCGGACGAGTGTAGGGGTATTCAGACAGGTTTTGACACTGCAAACCCTGCCTGAATGGCAGAGTATTGCGAACTTCAGCTCAGGCTCAGTAGGGACACGGCATATGATCATTCCACGAAGACATAGATCTTTTTGACTGTTTCTATTGTTTCCCACGTTCCAACAAAGCCGGGTTTCATAATGAAGCTATCTCCAGCTTTGAAGAGATAGGACTCTCCTTCGTTTTCCGTGATTCTGACAAGGCCTTCAAGGATATGACAGAATTCGAAAGCTTCACCCTTAATGGATTTAGTTGTGCCGGGAGTGGCTTCCCATACACCTGTGCGAACATTCCCGTTGCGGGACGTATCTAGCGCCCATGTTTTAAAAGCTGGAGAGCCTGAAATGAGACGTTCTGGAGTCGATACGGATTCACGTGGGGTAAAGTCCGGGCTCGTCTGAACAGGAAGAAGCAGGCTCATGGAAGATCTCACACAGTGGGGATTTGCAGATCTAATGTGCTGCGTTCTGCGCCGGTTCTGATCCTGATTTTTAAACCTGGGCAGCAGAGCGTGCTACATCCTCGTTTGAATATGAAATTTCCTGCGTCAAACAATAAAAACCTGATAACGACTATCGGCCTGAAGGCGGCATCATAACGATTATGCCAGACAGTAATGGCCTCACAAGGAATCGTATATGACCTTCCGTCCCAAGTTCATTACCTTTGACTGCTACGGCACGTTGACATTTTTCGATATGGCCGGTGCGGCCCGTAGGATCTACGGTGAAGTACTGGGTGAGCCAGCGATGCAGCTCTTCATCAAAAATTTTGCCGCTTACCGGCTCGATGAGGTGCTGGGCGCATGGAAACCCTATGCGGAGATTGTGCACAATGCTCTGGAACGGACGTGCAAGAAGAATGGCGTGACATTCCGTGAGGAAGATGCCTTGCAGATTTATAATGAGGTTCCAACCTGGGGGCCTCATCCCGATGTGCCTGCGGGTCTTGCCAAGGTTGCCAAGGAGATCCCCTTGGTCATTTTATCCAACGCCATGAACAGCCAGATCATGTCGAATGTCGAGAAGCTGGATGCACCGTTTTACAAGGTCATCACGGCTGAGGAAACGGGCACTTACAAGCCCCAGATGAACGGTTTTGAATATATGCTTGATATTCTCGGTTGTGGGCCAGAAGACATCACGCACGTATCATCGTCTTTCCGCTATGATCTCATGACCGCTTACGATCTGGGGATCCGGTCAAAAGTCTGGGTCAACCGGGGTCATGAACCAGCTAATCCCTATTATGAATATGAAGAAATCAAGGATATCAGTGGGCTTCCCGGCGTCTTCGGCCTTTAACGATAGTAAGCCAGCAGGAGGATCACTCTCCCGCTGGCTTATCTGAAAACTTAAAGATATTTGTCCTTAGCACGATAATAGGCACCCACGACGGGCATGAAATGCGTTGCTAGTCCGTAAGCTGGGATAGGCTGCCATGGACGGTCCCACACAGGAATATCAACCTGTTCCCCGGAAAGCTTTTGTCCTAACAGGTGACCAAGATGGACGGACATTTGAACGCCATGTCCGCTCAGGCCCATCGCATAGGTGACGCCATTCCACTCACCAGCATGTGGCAGGCGATCCACGCTCATGTCGACGTTGCCGCCCCAGCAATAATCGATTTTCGTGCTTTCAAGTTCAGGATAGATTTCTGTCAGCGCGGCATGAAGAATCTGCCCTGACTGAATGTCAGACTTCTCGCTGGATTGCGAAAAATTGGCGCGTCCGCCGAATATTAGACGTCGGTCTACGGTCGTCCGAAAATAGTTATGGATGTTTCGGGTCGTGACGACATTGCGACGCCCGGGAAGAATGCGGGAAAACAAATCTTCCGACATGGGCGCCGTGGCAACAATAAAGCTGCCAACCGGCATGATGCGGCGGCGGAACCAGTTTGGTGCTTTTCGGCTTGTTCCGGTTGCCAGCAGCACATTTTGTGCCTGAATAACACCCGCGGAAGAGGAAACTTCAAACACGTTGCCTGCACGGCGAAGTGCTGTCATAGGCGTGTTTTCGAAGATTTTCGCACCTACGGACATGGCGTTCGCTGCAAGCGCACTCCCAAATTTTCCGACATGCATCTGTGCGCTTTTGCGATACAGCATCCCGCCTTCGAATGTTGTAGAGCCACCGATTTCTGCTGCAACGGCGTCGCGGTCGAGAAGATCAGTTTCTGGGTCAACATGCTGTTTTACAGCGTCCTGATCCGCCCGCAGACCAGCTAGATGCTTTTCAGTCCAGGCAACTTTCAGCTTTCCGCATCGACGGAAGTCACAGTCGATGTTTTCGGTCGTGACGATCTGCTCGACCGTATCTACAGCATCATCAAAGAACCGGTACAGTGCAACGGCCTGTTCGAGGCCATATTTTCCGACCATGGCCCGAAAATTGCCAGCCGTCCCGTTGTTGACGTGTCCGCCATTTCGGCCAGAGGCATGACATGCAATCTGGTCTGCTTCGAGGACGACAACAGTCTTGCCGGCCTTGGCTAGGGTTCGAGCGGCTGAGAGGCCAGTAAAGCCGCCGCCTACAACCACGACATCTGCACGGGTAGGAAATTCCGACAGAGCAGTACCTGATACAGGTGAAATGCTATCCAGCCAGTAGGGAACAAGTTTCATGGAATGATCTCCGTTAGGAGGCGCAGATGGAAGAAGAGGGTGATTGGGTCTGGGAAAGAGGTTCTCCCAAGGACGCATTCTTTGTTTCTGGAGCCCAGATCCAACTGATAAGCAGTCCTGCCAGCATGAAGCTGGCTGCTATGAGCATCATGGGTTGCATCCCAAATTGCGTATATCCCAGAGGAAGCAGAAACGTTCCGAGTGCTGCACCCAGTCTGCTGAAGGAGCAGGCCATACCGACCGCACTGGCACGGATTGCTGTTGGAAACAGCTCGTTAGGATAGACAAACTGCAGGCCGCTTCCTGCTGCCTCGGATACCGAATACAGAATAAACCCGGAAAAGATCATCCAGCTGGCAGGGGTGGTTGAAACTCCGAGGAGCAAAAGGCCCAGCATGCTGATTGCAAAAGTGCCGATCAGTAACAGGCGCCGCCCCATCAGATTGATCAGCCCAAGCGTAACGGGAAGAATTCCCAGGATGGTCAGTCCGGTAATGTAGAGAGATCCGAGAAGCGCGTTCTGGACGTGATACTGATGCAGGAGCTGAGCCTGAAGAGTGTGGATGGCAAATCCCGGAGCGCTTTGCAGGATCCAGAACGCGCTGACAAACACGAGTGCCCCACGATAGGGAGATCGAATGATCTGAAGCAGGGAGAGATGCCTCTGATATTCTACACTGGGGAGAATATCCGCCTTCAGGTGCTCGCGTATAACGTTTCTTGCGTCTTCGGTCCGTCCCTGCTGAACCAGCCAGCGGGGAGACTCAGGCAATCCCATACGCAGGCAGAAGAGCACAATTGACGGAATGGCGCTGGAGACCAGCATGATCCGCCACGAGATATCCGGGAAGAAGGAAAGTCCATAGCCCACGGCGTAGCTTGCGGTATATCCTACCCACCAGGCGAGAATTAACCCGGAAAGAACTGGACCGCGGAGTTTACGTGGCATGAATTCTGCGACGTAAGACGTCGCAATTGGATAATCTGCACCAACTGCTACACCGAGCAGGAAGCGAAGGGTTACCAGTAATACAAGACCGGAGCACGCTCCCTGCAAGAGGGAGAAGACTACGAACGCTGCGATGTTTAAGGTAAAAAGAGGCCGTCGCCCAAGGCGATCCGAGACTGTGCCCCCCAGCATTCCGCCTGCCAGAACGCCAAGAAGGGCAGCCGCCCCGACGAGGCCTGTCTCCGCGCCTGTGAGATGAAGTTCCCGCACGATGGATGGGAGAGCAATGCCGATGATCCCGAGGATGTAGCCGTCACAAAACGGCCCCCCGGCAGAAATCAGGGCCAGTTTTGAATGAAAGCCGTTAGCAGGCAGATCATCCAGAGTGGTCGGTCCAGAGGAGGAAACTTCAGGTGTCATGATGGGGCAACCTTCTGTTTCCTCCTCTGGCGTGGTCAGGCTTTGAGAGCGCTGGCTACGGCTGGATCTTCCATTACGCGGTCCAGTACCGAGACAATACCGTCACAAAGCTGATCCATTTCGGCGATCGTGCTGCACAGTGGGGGGGCAAGTCCGATGACATCGTCGCCAAAGGCCCGGAAAAGAATACCTTGCTCATAGCCATAGCGGCTGAGTTTTCTGGAAATTCCAAGCTGGGCATCCGGTTTGGTTTTATTTGCCTTGTCGGTCACAAGTTCAATGCCGGCAAGCATTCCAACAGATCGGGTTGTGCCGACGAGTGGATGATTGTCTAGACCGCGCAAACGCAAAGCAAGATGCTCGCCAACATGGGTTCCATTTTCAAGCAGGCCGCCTTCATAGAGATCCAGTACTGCGAGGCCGATGGCCGCACTGACGGGATGGGCGCTATAGGTCTGCCCATGTCCGACGGAGACACTTGGCGGGGTCTTGTCACGGATCGTCTCGTAGATTGTATCAGACATGAAAACGCCACCCATTGGGGCGTAGCCAGCCGTTAGACCCTTTGCAACGGTCATCATGTCCGGTTCAATGTTCTCATGAGCACAGGCAAAGAGAGGGCCGGTTCGCCCGAAACCTGTGATGACTTCATCAACGACGAACAGAATATCCAACTCGCGGCAGGCTGCCTGCATTGCCGTTGCCCAGCCCTTTGGCGGGATAATGACGCCGCCGGACCCCTGAACAAGTTCGCAATAGAAGGCTGCAACATGCTGTGGACCGCCAATTTTTACGATTTCATTATGGAACGCCTGTACCGAAGCCTGAATGATGGCTTCAGCGTCCGGTCCTGCAGGATGGCGGTAGGGATCGGGGCTTGGAATATGATGCTGCCACGGGAGTGGGACATCTGCATCACGATGGAAGGCCGGAAGCGCAGTCAGGCCTGCGCCGACGAAGGATGAACCATGATAGCCCTTCTGTAGCCCGATGACATGGCGCTTTTCGGGCGTACCCCGTGCATGTTGGTAGTAACGAATGAAGCGAAGCGTGCTGTCCACCGCATCGGAGCCACCAAGAGCAAAATAGATGTGATTGAGGTGCCCTGGAGCATGTTGTGTCAATCGTGCTGCCAGTTCGATAGCGGGCTCATTTGAAAAGCCGAAATATCCAGTGGCATAGGGAAGCTTTTCAAGCTGGCGACGACCTGCCTCGATAACGCTCTCGCAGCCGTAACCGGTATTGACGCACCAAAGCCCAGAAAAACCATCCAGAAGATGGTGGCCTTTGCTGTCCGTCAGCCAGACCCCCTTGCCAGTTTCGAGAATGGTCGCTCCACTGGCTTCGTGCCCCTGCCATGACGAGACGGGATGGATGAGGTGTTCGCGGTCAAGCGAGACGAGACGTGGCGTATCCATGATGATTCCTGTCCTGATCCTGTAGGTGATCATCGCGCAAAGCCTGCGATATGTAATGCAAGAAAAGCCAAGATCCGGAGCATAAAATGCTGTTGGTGCGGTCGTAATAGCAGGGATATTCAAATGTGCTGAGGAAGTATTTTGCCGTTTGCTCCACATGTCCTGCTGCGCACATTGTATCTCTCTCGCAATGGTCTTTCGCAGGCATGAATGATGACAGGCATTACCTTTAACCCTGCCCAGGTGGCGCTACCAAACGCGCATTTTGTGGGTGGAAAGCTTCTGAAAGGTGAGGGCGTTATTCCTGTTCGCGCGCCTTCGAATGGTCGGTTGCTCTGTTATCTGCCGGAAGCCGGTGCGGATCTGGTGGATTATGCGGTCTGCCTGGCGAGAGATGTACAAGTGCGTTCTGGTTGGGCGACCTGTGCCCCGCGGGAGCGGGGGCGTGTGCTGAGGCGCTGGGCCGATCTTGTAGAAGGCAATGCTGTGGAACTGGCGCGTCTGGAGACAGTCTGTTCGACGCGCCCTATTGCAGAGACAACGGGCTGGGACGTGCCTTTTACGGCAGAGGGCATCCGCTTTTTTGCCGAATATTCCGATAAGTTGGGCGGGGAGGTCGCTGCGACCCAGAGTGACATGTTAGGCTTTGTTCTAGCTGAACCATATGGCGTCATTGGGGCCATTGCTCCTTGGAATTTCCCTCTGGTCATGGGGAGCTGGAAAGTGATTCCGGCGTTGGTGGCTGGAAATGGTGTCGTTCTTAAGCCGTCAGAAATGACGCCTTTTTCGATTGTTCGTCTGGCGGAACTGGCTGTCGAAGCGGGTGTTCCGGCAGGCTTGTTCAACGTTGTGCAGGGAACGGGTCCCATCACGGGCGATGCTCTGGCACGACATCCGGTCTGTGGAAAGCTGACATTCACTGGTTCTACAAGAACTGGCATCGAAATCATGAAGGCGGCAGCGGAGAGCGGCCCCAAGCCTGTTACGCTTGAGTTAGGCGGGAAAAGTCCGCAGATCGTTTTTGATGATATCCGTAATGTAGATGGTGTTGCTGACCGTATCCTGAGAGCTTTCACGGGAAATGCGGGACAGGTCTGTGTTTCTGGATCCCGTCTTATTGTTCAGAGGGCGGTTCATGATGTCCTTGTGGAGAAAATCGTTGAGCGCGCGCAGGGCCTCGTTGCTGGTGCGCTTGAAAAAGCCGAAACACGGTACTCCCCGATTATCTCAGAGCGACAGGCGACATCCATTGAGCTTGCGGTCCAGGATAGTGTGCAGGCGGGAGCCTCAGCGTTTCTTCCTCTCAGCCGTCTGAGTAGTTCAGGAGGGGCATTTCTCTCACCGTGCATTCTTACCAATGTCACGCCGCAGACGCGGGCCGTAAAAGACGAGCTCTTTGGCCCGGTGCTGACGGTTCAGACATTTGATGACGAGGCTGAGGCACTCTCTCTGGCGTCTCATGCGACTTACGGTCTAGCTGCCGGGGTTCATACGTCGGATCTCGGGCGTACTATGCGGGCTGTGCGGAACCTGAAAGCTGGCACCGTCTGGGTTAATCGGTACGGTCGCTCATCAGACTTTGTGATCCCTACTGGCGGGTATGGTGGTTCAGGGATTGGCAAGGATCTGGGGCGTCAGGCTGTTGAAGCCAATCTACGCTATAAAAGTGTTCTCATGGCGTTTGAGGGCTGACGCCATGGATCTTGCTGACCTCATTGCGCTGCGAAAAGATCTTCATGCTCATCCTGAACTGAGGTTCGAGGAGTTTAGAACATCCGATATCGTGGCGAACGTTCTCACGTCTCTGGGGTACTGCCCATCTAGAGGACTGGCAAAAACTGGAGTTGTGGCCTCTCTTCAAGGAAAGAAACCTGGTCCATCCATCATTTTGCGGGCAGATATGGATGCCCTGCCGATCAATGAGCAGGGAGATCATTCGCATAGCTCTCGCCACCCGGGTCGCATGCATGCTTGCGGGCATGACGGGCACACGACCATGCTTCTGGGGGCGGCTGCCGAGTTGGCTCTTAACCCGCCGGAATGCGGGACAGTGCATTTCGTTTTTCAGCCCGGGGAAGAAGGGGGAGCAGGAGCCAAAATCATGCTGGAAGAGGGGTTATTGGAGCAATTCCCCGCCGGGCGTGTTTTTGGAATGCATAACTGGCCTGGCCTTCCAACAGGTTCCATGGCGACCCGTACGGGGCCGATTATGGCCGGTGGTTGGCGGTTTCTGGTCGATATAAAAGGGAAGGGATCACATGCGGCCCAGCCCCAATTGGGACGGGATGCACTGACTGTTGGCGCGGCATTCGTTCAGGAGGCCCAATTATTGGTGGCGCGCCGTTCAGACCCTTTGGTGCCAGCGGTTCTTTCCATCTGTACGTTTCATGCGGGAACAACGGACAATATTCTTCCTGAGACCGCAACGCTTCGCGGCACGATCCGCGCTCTGGATGTTCAGGTGCTCAATGACCTGAAAGACGGGATGACACGTCTGGCTGCAGGGCTGGCTCTCGCGCATGACGTGACCATCACAGTACAGTTTCACCAGCCATATCCTGTGACAGTGAATACTGCGAACGAGACGACATTGGCGCGTGCAGCTATGGCGCAGGTTGTTGGCGCGCAGGGCACGGTTATTCCTGACATGACACCCAGCATGGCCTCTGAGGATTTCGGATTCATGCTGGAAAAAAGACCTGGCGCGCTTGTCATGCTGGGAAATGGTGCTTCAGCGCCTTTGCATGCACCAGACTACGATTTTGACGACACAATCATTCCGCAGGGCATAGCCTATTGGGTAGCACTCGCCCACATGTGCCTGCGCATCAATCAGGACGTTTGATCATGCCAACTTACAAGATTGCTGTTCTGCCAGGAGATGGAATTGGCAAAGAGGTTATGCCGGAAGCCATCAAAGTGCTCGATACTGTCGGGCGTCTTTGTGGGATCGGATTTGATTATAACCACTTTGACTGGAGTTGCGAGACTTGGTTGAAGACCGGGCAGATGATGCCCGAAGCTGGCATGAGCCAGTTGGCGCAAAATGACGCTATCCTGTTGGGTGCTGTAGGTTATCCCGGTGTTCCGGATCACCTGTCCTTATGGGGCCTTCTTCTCAAGATCCGCAGAGAGTTTGATCAGTATGTAAACCTGCGTCCTGTTCGGCTTTTGCCGGGGATTCCGTGCCCTCTGGCCAACAAGAAGCCGGGAGATGTGGATTTTTGGATCGTTCGGGAAAATGTTGAGGGCGAGTACTCCCAGGTCGGAGGCCGGTTTGCAGAGGGAACGGAAGCGGAAGGTGTCGTTCAGAGTGCTGTCTTTACAAAGTTCGGTACAGACCGGATCCTGCGCTATGCCTTTGAACTGGCGCGGAAGCTAGGCCGTCCGCATGTAACATCCGCTACCAAGTCTAATGGTCTGTATCATTCCATGCCGTATTGGGATGAACGCTTTGCTGCAATCGGTGCGGAATACCCGGGTGTTCGTATGGATCAATATCATATCGATATTCTTGCCGCGCGTTTTGTGATGTCTCCAGAGCGATTTGATGTTGTTGTGGGAAGCAATCTATTTGGTGACATTCTTTCTGATTTGGGGCCCGGAATGACAGGAACAATTGCTGTTGCCCCGTCTGCCAATATTAATCCTGAGAAAAAATATCCGTCCATGTTCGAGCCCGTACATGGGTCTGCTCCGGACATTTTCGGGCAGAATATTGCCAATCCGATAGGGCAGATCTGGGCAGCTTCCATGATGTTGGATCATCTCGGAGAGGCCGAGGCTGCGGCTCTGATTTTGAAAGCCATGACAGACGTTCTTTCCACCCAGAGCGCTCCTCGTACGCCCGATATGGGAGGCCTTGCCAGAACGTCAGATGTAGGGAATGCCATCGCAAAAGCGCTGACTTCAGGCATTTGATAGGCATCGAAGATTAACATGGGGAAACCGTTCCAATAACGGAATCATATGCCGCCCAAAGAGGGGAAACGGGAGAATGAACTAAACCGAATATGCAACGAATTGTCTGACAGAAAGAATGCGAATACGGTTCTCTGAGAATTCGAGGAGAGCCCGCTACCGATGGGAACAGACATGTCAGATTCAGCGCAAATGTTCGTTCTTCAATGTTTCGGTTCCAAGACTCTCTCAAAAGCGGCAAAGAGGCCGGGACGCTTGGTTCTCCTCACGCTCTCAACTTGGTTGTCCATGCAAGGGGCAGTCGCTGCAGGCGTTGCTAATCACCGTCATGCCCGCCCTTCCAGCAAAATCGTACATCATGGTGTAAGCCCCCTTGAGGCAAAGCCTCTCGCGGCGGCTCCTGTGCATCATGATGTTGAGTCTCACGCAACGGAAAGCGTTGTAGTACACAGGGGCGTAGCCTCAGCTACCGGTGTGACGAACACAACGCCGGGAGGTGGTCTGATGCCTCCACAGACCGTGGCGAAGTCACGTAGCGGTATCACGCGGGACTTCATCGCAAAGCAGAGCCCGACTGCAAATCCTGTTTCTATGGTAGCCAGTCTTCCCGGGGTTGTTTACTCTGGGAATGACCCTCTGGGCACGAATGATGATCAGCAAGGGCTGAGTGTTCGGGGTTTGGATCAAACGGAAATCGGATATCTTTACGAAGGTATTCCCACTGCTGCTCCGGTCTATCTTCTGCCATATACGTCTTCCACAGCGGATAACGAAAACATCCAGAGCATTACCTTGACGCAGGGATCGCCTGACATCACGTCGCCTCTATACAACGCGGTGGGGGGGGAGTTGACGGAAAGCCTTCGTGATCCGTCACACAAGTTTGGCGGCCTTGCGAACTTCTCTTACGGCTCTTTCAGTCTGAAGCGTGAATTTATCCGTATGGATACCGGAGATATCGGTCATACAGGAATTCGTGGATTTCTATCTTTTTCGGCTAGAACGGCTGATGAATGGCGCGGTGTCGGTCAGACGCGGCGTTATCATGTGGATGGGAAATTCGTGAAGGAGTGGGGAGACGGGAACAAAGCATCCTTCGTCCTTTCCTATAATGATCCTCTTCAGTATTATCTGCGCGCGCCTACAAAGTCGCTGTGGCGTCAGCAAGGCGTGAACTACAATTACGCAGACAAGTATAAAAAAGGAAGTTCAGATTACTATAAGCTTCAGGAAAATGTGCACCGCACGCTTATCCTAGGCGCGCCGGTTAATCTGAATCTCGGTCATGGGCTCAGTTTCAATACAACGCCATATTTCACCTACGCTACCGGATACGATAACGGCGGTACGACACTGTCGAGAAATGGCAGCTATTACGGCAATCAGCCTGCTGGAACTCTGCAGAACACAGGAACCAGTAGCGGGAGTTCTTTTTCGGCGGTTTCGATCGATAAGTATGACCTGTATTACAGTGGAATAAATACAACTCTGTCCTGGACCAAGGGGAATAACACGCTAGCTGTTGGATATTGGTATTCCTACTTTGATCAGTCCGAACCGTCTCTGTACGAAGCGCTCGGTCCGGATGGGCAGGTGTCCAGTATGTATGGACAATGGGCAGTTAAAACGCAGGATGGGTCACTTCTATCCCAGTATAATATTCATCTGATCCAACAGACAAACTCTCTGTTCATCAACGACACTTACAAGGCTCTGAATGATCGCCTGACTCTGACGGCCGGTTTCAAAGAAACGATGGTGACTCGTAAGGTGACGCAGAATATACCGGGGGCGAATTATCAGAATGGGCAGAGTGATGCTGCGCCGCTGCCTCAGGTCTCCATCAGCTACAAAATTACGCCTCATGACCAAATTTATATTAACGGGACAACATCCTTTCGTCTTCCAGCTTCCATCATGTCATATGTCGATCGTTATAGTGTCTCTACCGGAGTACAGACGCGGTCTCACACTGTTAACCCAAAATCTGAATATGCGATCGGAGAGGAAATCGGGTATCGTCATACTGGTCTCGTCAGTGTTGCACTAGCACTCTTCAACTATAATTTCACGAACCGGCAGATCAATACGACGACGTATGCCAGCGGTACGCCTGTGACAGAGTCTATCAATGGTGGTGGCCAGACAGCTCGTGGTGCACAGATTGAGATGGGACTACGCCCCTGGCATCATTTCAGCCCGTATGTTTCAGCGCAGTATTTGCATGCGACGACGGACAACAACCTTCAAGTTGGTAATGATTACGTTCGGTCTGCTGGAAAAATTGCTGTTAAAAGCCCGAAGGTCACAGTTGCGGTTGGTTTGTCTTATGACGACGGAAGCCTCTTCGGGACCTTCAATATGAACTATGTCAGTAAACAGTACTCAACATTTATGGATGATGAAAGCATTCCATCCTTTGAGACGTTCAATCTTAATTTCGGATATCGCTTTCATAGTTATATGTATCTCAAGCATCCACAAGTTCAGCTTAACCTTATCAACATTGGCAACAACGGTTTCCTTTCCGGGGTGAGTGGCCTCAGCACGAACGCCAAATCTACAAAAGGTGTGTACGGAACCACCATAGCCGGAAGTTCGCCGACCTATTTTGTTGGCGGAGGCTTTGCTGGAGTTCTTTCTTTCACCACTGGGTTCTAATCAGCTTTTTTCAGGAAAATTCAGATCATGACATGCAAACCTAAAGTTCTGACATTCGACGTAGTTGGAACGCTGATCGATTTTGAAAATGGGATGAAAAACGCCCTTCTGAAAATTTTGGGAAAAGAGGGTAAAACACTGGATTTTGAAGCATTTTTAACGGAATACCGGGCCTTGCGGAACCGTCCAGACAAAATGCTGTTTCCAGAAGATTTGGCACCTATCTATCTGATCTTGGCAGAAAAATTCTCCCTTCCAACAGGGCAAGGAGAAGAAAAGGCGTTTGTTCAAAGCGCTACGTCATGGCCGGCCTTTAACGACAGTGTGGAAGCTCTTAAAAGATTGCAAAAACATTTCCATCTTGTCGCCATGACGAATGCACGGAGATGGGCATTTGATGGTATGGACAAGACGCTCGAATACCCTTTTTTCAAAGGGTTTACGGTAGACGAAAGCGGTTTTGAAAAACCTGATCCGCAGTACTTCAGCTATGTGCTGGAACAGCTTGCGCCACATGGGTACACGAAAGAAGATGTGCTGCATGTTGCCCAGAGTCAGTTCCATGACATCGGAATTGCACGAGAGCTAGGTTATACCGTTTGCTGGATCGAGCGGCGGAAGGCGGTCGGCGGCGGTTTTGGAGGCACTGTGGCGGTGCAGGAACTGACGACACCTGATTATCATTATCATACCCTTGCTGAACTAGCGGATGCTGCGGACCGCGGTGAACTCGTTATGGTTGCCTGAGTGCGCCGTTGAATCTGCTGCATGATCAAAACCATTCAGCAGATTTCTCTGCAATGAGAAGTATTTTGAGTAAAATAATTAGCTAATCCGTGTTTATGTCGAAATGAAATCGGCCTTCTGGGAGGCTTGCATGATGGCAACGGAGACTTGAATGATTTCTTTCAATCAGATGTTTGGCTTTGTTGTTTTGCATGCTTCTTTGCTTACGCACTTCGCTTTCTGAAGAATGAAGATGCAGGTAGGCTCTGTTCTTCATCGGCGATCTGTTCTGAAAGCGACAGGACTTTTGGTTGCTGGAATGACGTCTCACTCTGTGAAGGCAACTCCTGTTTCTGGGGGGCATTTGAAAGTAGCAGGTGCAGTCGGATCGTCTTCAGAGACTCTTGATCCGGCACGTCAATCCATGGCAACGGACTATATCCGAGGTCATTTGTTCTACGATGGCCTGATTTCGCTGGATGACAGGCTTAATCCTCGCTTTGCACTCGCCGAGGCGCTGGACAGCAACGATTTTCTAACCTGGAAAATTCGTTTGCGCCGAAATGTTCAGTTTCACGATGGAACTGCCCTGACAGCAGATGATGTTGTTTTTTCTCTACGAAGACATCAGGACCCTGGGGTGGGATCGCAACAATACGCCCTAGCTCGCACCATGCAGTCTGTGCGCGCCGTATCGCCGGGTTTGGTAGAAATCGTTCTAGATGCCCCGAATTCGGATTTTCCAGCTATTCTGGGGATCAGTAATTTTGCTATTTTGAAAGCGGGTACAACAGATTTCAAAGTGCCAAATGGTACAGGTCCTTTTCGGTGCCAGGAATTTACACCAGGTATCAGGACGGTAGCTGTAAGAAGTCCGGAATTCTGGGGTGATAGACCCTATCTTGAGAGTGTTGAACTGATTGCTATCCCCGATGAGATGGCACGGCATAACGCTCTGATGTCTGGGGATGTGGACATGATAGCAACTGCCAACCCGCGGCTTGTTCAAATGCTGAAACAAGGTGGTTTCGGCGTTGTGGAAAGTCCGGTCGGAACCTACACGGACTTATCTATTCGGCTGGATCAGAAGTATGGACGCTCACCGGAATTTGTCGAAGGCATCAAATTCCTTCTTAATCGGGACCAGATCCGGAAATCCGTCTTTCTCGGCTTTTCGCGGGTTGGGAATGACCAGCCCATTCCACCGGAAAGTCCTTACTTCAATAATCAGTTGCCCCAGCGCACTTACGACCCGGACAAAGCGCGGTTTCTACTCAAGCGAAGTGGTTTCCTGGACGAAACAATTCCGCTGGTCTGTTCTCCTGCTGCTTTAGCATCCGTCGATATTGCTGTTGTCCTGCAATATGCAGCATCCCAAATCGGGCAGAAAATGGCGGTGCATCGTGTTCCCGCAGATGGCTATTGGACGCAGTACTGGATGAAGGCCCCTTTGGGCTTTGGCAATATCAACCCGAGGCCAGCGCCCAGCCTGACATTTGAGCTTGGTTTTGCAAGTACATCTCCGTGGAATGAATCCCGCTGGCGTAATCCACATTTCGACGGCCTCCTGCGGGATGCCAAATCGACTCGGGATGATAGCAGAAAGCGTCAGCTTTACTGGGACATGCAGGAGCTTGTGTCGTCTGGATCGGGGATATGTATCCCGAATTTCACGAATAGTCTCGATGCTTATGCCCCGCATGTCTGTGGGCTTCGCCCCAGTCAGGCTGGCCAGTTGATGGGCTATGATTTTGCGCGTTCGGTCTGGCTTAATGAAAATCGGGGGAGGAAGGTTTGAACAGCCAAACCCTGAAGTCGATTGGTTGGCGTTTTTTTGCCGCAGCAATGTCGCTTGTCTTTGTGATCGTGACTGTTTTTGCCATCACAAATGTCCTTCCTGGCGATGCGACAGATGCGGTTTTGGGTCAGGGTGCGACGCCGCAGGCGGTAGCGGTCATGCGGCATGATCTGGGTCTCGACCGGCCTGTATTTTTTCGTTTCTGGTTCTGGCTTTGGGGTGTTCTGCATGGTGATTTTGGGCACTCCCTCCTGAATGGTCTGTCCGTTGCGGATGCTATTGGCCCGCGTCTGCACAACTCGCTACTCCTTGCGGGCGCTTCTGCGGCGGTTTCCGTCCCTCTCTCACTCTTTTTGGGAATCACGTCTGCCATCTGGAAAGACACGGTCTATGATCGTGTCGTATCGATTATGACGCTGGGGATGGTGTCCGTCCCTGAGTTCGTGATCGCTACGATGGCGGTGTATGTTTTTGCTGTGCGGTTACACCTTTTGCCTGCACTGGCAGACGTCGGAAGTGTCCATTCGCTCAGGCAATTTCTCTCTGCCTTTTTTATGCCTGTCGCCAGCCTTGCGCTCGTAACTCTCGCGCAGATGGTTCGTATGACGCGTGCTGCGATGGCCGATGCATTGTCCGCGCCCTATATCGAAATGGCTCTTCTCAAAGGTATTGGCCCGATACGACTGATCCTTGTGCACGCCATTCCCAATGCGATCGGACCGATCGTCAATGCTGTAGCCCTGAGTCTTTCTTCCCTGCTTGGTGGGGTTGTCGTGATTGAAGTTGTGTTCACATACCCTGGAATTTCTGGCCTGATGGTGGATGCTGTCAGTTCACGCGATGTTCCGACGGTACAGGCCTGTGCGCTTGTTTTCTGTGTGACCTATCTCTTTCTCACAACGTTTGCCGACATTGTTACGATCCTGTCTCTGCCGAGAGGGAGAAAAGCATGATCGCCATGATCGGGAACTTCCGCAGCAGGCATGACAGGGCGCTTCTATTGATTGTGTTCTGGCTTCTTCTAGCGCTTTTCGGGCCGCTGTGCTCGTCTCACGATCCGGGCGCAATTGGTAGCCAGTCTGTCTTTTCGGCTCCTTCAGTCGCTCATCTTTTGGGAACAGACTATCTTGGACGAGACACACTGGCGCGGTTGCTGAACGGTATTCGACACACAGTGCTTCTGTGCTTCGCATCGACGCTAGTGTCATGTTCTGTCGGCACATTCCTAGGGATTGCGGCGGTTACGGCCAGGCCGTGGGTGGAGGTCCTGACAGGAAGGCTGGCAGACGGGTTTTTGTCCATTCCCAGTCTGCTCTTCGCTCTGTTGGTCATTGCCGTATTTGGAACATCGACGACGGCTCTGATTGTGACGATGGGAGTTATTTATACGCCCGGAGCATATCGCACGAGCCGTGCGTTGGCTCAAAGGATCGCACGGCTCGATTTCGTGACCGTGGCGCGAGCCAGAGGCGAAAGCACGTCTTATATAATCCTGCAGGAAATTCTTCCCAACATGGCAGGCCCGATGATTACAGACGTGGGGCTGAGATTTATCTACTCGGTGCTGCTGCTCAGTAATCTTAGCTTTCTCGGGATTGGTGTTCAGCCGCCGAAAGTTGATCTGGGTTCCATGGTTCGGGAGAATATGCTGGGTATGGCATATGGTTCGCCTGCAATGATCGTACCGGTCGTCGTGATAGGAATACTGACGGTAGGCATTAATCTTGCGCTAGATTCCAGCAGTGGAAGGCGCTGAACATGGCTGCCACCATTCAGGTCGACAATCTTGAGATCGTGGGGCGTCGAGGAAAGGGCACGGAACTTCCGATCGTCTGTAATGTCAGTTTTTCGGTCCAGCGCGGAGAAATGTTGGCGCTGATTGGGGAATCCGGCTCCGGCAAGACCACGGTGGCACTTTCACTGCTCGGCCACATCCGGAAAGGATGCCGAATTGCCGGCGGGACGATCCGGGTTGCGGGATATGACGTGACGGCTTTGACCTCGCATGAATGCCGCTCCATTCGGGGGCGAGTGATCAGCTATGTCGCGCAGAATGCCGGAAGTGCCTTCAATCCGGCATTGTCCATCATGCGGCAGGTCGTAGAGCCAGCTTTGGTTCATCGCACTTTGCCCAGGCGGGATCTGGAAGCCAGGGCAGTTTCCCTGTTCCGGGCGCTAGCGCTTCCTGACCCCGAAACAATCGGTGAAAGGTACCCGGGAGAGCTGTCGGGTGGCCAGTTGCAGCGGTTAATGGCCGCCATGGCTCTGATGACAGACCCAGAAGTCGTCGTTTTCGATGAGCCGACGACAGCTCTGGATGTCACGACCCAGATTGAAGTGCTTTCTGCCTTCAAGGCCGTTTTCGCAGAGCGCGGCATAACGGGCGTGTATGTGACGCATGATCTGTCGGTTGTGGCACAGATTGCCGATCATGCCGTCGTCCTCAAAGATGGAGCCATCCGGGAAGCCGGAACGGTCTCGAAGATCCTGTTTAAGCCCGAGGATCCTTATAGTCGGGCCCTTCTTGCAGCTGCGGAACCCCGTTCACGACAAGCGGACCTTGCCAGACAGCCTGAGCAACGTAGCCTGCTGGACGTGTGTAATCTGGTGGTGGGGTACGGGCAACGCACCGCCGCTGGACTGCCAGAGAAAGTGGTAGTCAATCATGTCAGCTTCAGTGTTCCGAAAGGACGTATGCTGGGCGTGATTGGGGAATCCGGTTGTGGAAAGAGCACCTTGGCGCGCGCGATTTCCGGCCTTCAGCCCTGGGCAGCCGGAGAGCTTTTGCTGAATGGAGAACCGCTGACTGGGAACGTGAGAGAGCGTACGCCTGATCAGCGACGCCATCTGCAGCTTGTGGCTCAGAACGCAGATAGCGTGCTGAACCCTTCGAAACCCATAGGACAAACCCTTGCGCGGGTCGTTCGTTTTTATGGGGGTTTGCGAGGGGCTGCCGCCACACGGCGTGTGAATGAGTTGCTGGATATGGTTCGCCTTTCACCCTCACTCGCATCCCGTCTGCCTTCGGAGCTTTCTGGCGGCCAGAAGCAGAGGATCAACTTTGCACGGGCACTGGCAGCTGATCCGCAGATCGTATTGTGCGACGAAATTACAGCGGCCCTGGATACGGTTGTGGCGGCTGCCATCCTAGATCTGATGAAAGAATTACAGCGTGATCTGGGGCTTTCGTTCATCTTTATTACCCATGATCTGCATGCTCTTCAGTCCATCTGTGATCTTGTTGCCGTGCTGTATGCGGGACAGGCCGTGGAGGTTGGTCCAGCTATGGCATTGGGGAAGGGCGTGCATCATCCTTACACCCGGCTGCTGCATGATTCCGTTCCTCTCATGGAGCCAGGGTGGCTGGAAAGTACACGAATAAGGCGCGCGGATGAAACAATGCCTGCGACCCTATTAAATTCACTCTCTCTTGATCCAGAGCTATGCTGCTTTCTTGCGCGATGCCCTGATCGTGTGAGCGGCCTCTGTGACAGAGTTCCTCCTCCTGTTCGCTCTGTTCCAGCAGGCCCCAGAGTTCTTTGTCATTTGCCTGCGCCAATCTGTTCGGAGTTTTTGACATGACATTTTTCCTGAACGATCCAGAACTTTTCCGTCAGACTGCCTTTCTCGGAGGAGACTGGAAAGCATCCACGAGCGGCAAGACCCTGACTGTCGATAACCCTTCAACAGGTGAGATCATCGGCAGTATTCCGGCCTGCACGGCTGAAGAAACCCGTGCTGCCATCGAAAGCGCGCGGATTGCGCAGGGTAAATGGCGTCGGAGCTCAGCCGCAGAGCGTGCCGGTCTGCTGATGGCATGGTACCAACTGATGCTGGACCATGCTGATGATCTGGCCAAGATCATGACACTTGAGCAAGGCAAGCCTCTAACAGAAGCCAAAGGAGAGGTTGCTTATGCTGCGTCTTTCCTCAAATGGTTCGCGGCTGAAGCTGAGCACGTACAGGGCAGTGCTCTGGTGCCGACCGCCGAGCGCCGGGTCATCATCCTGAAAGAGCCAGTGGGAGTGACGGCGGCCATTACGCCCTGGAATTTCCCTCTTGCCATGATTACCCGCAAATGTGCCCCGGCTCTTGCCGCAGGGTGCAGCATGGTGATCAAACCGTCCGAACTCACACCGTATTCTGCTCTGGCTCTTGCCGTTTTAGCAGAACGTGCAGGTCTTCCAAAAGGGCTCCTGTCTATTGTGACGGGCTATGCGCAGGAGATTGGTCCGGAACTAACCTCAAGTCCGGTTGTGCGCAAACTGTCTTTCACGGGCTCTACGAAAGTTGGGGCGCTGCTGATGCGTCAGTCCGCGGACACGATCAAAAAGCTCAGCCTGGAACTGGGCGGGAACGCTCCTCTCATTGTCTTTGATGACGCCGATCTTTCTGTTGCGGTGTCCGGAACAATGCTGAGCAAATTCCGGAACGCCGGACAGACCTGTGTCTGCGCGAACCGTGTTTACGTTCAATCCGGAATTCATAATGCATTTCTGGAGAAACTCGCAGCAGAGGTGATGACTCTGAAGACAGGCGATGGATTTGATCCGCAAACGCAGATTGGGCCGCTGATTAACGAAGCTGCTGTCGCCAAGGTGAAAGAACATGTAGAAGACGCTTTGGCTAAGGGCGCTCGCATTGTGGGTAAACCACTGGACATTAACGGTCGGTTCGCATCTCCCATGCTACTGGCGGATGTGACGTCCGAGATGCGGATTGCACAGGAAGAAACGTTTGGTCCGGTCCTGCCCGTTTTTCGCTTCGATAACGAGCAGGATGCAGTTCAGCAGGCTAATGCTACCCCCTTCGGTTTGGCGAGCTATTTCTTCACGAGTGACATCGCGAGAGGTTGGCGGGTTGGCGAGGCTCTCGATTTCGGCATGGTAGGACTGAACACCGGTTCCATCTCCCTTGTGTCAGCACCCTTCGGGGGCGTGAAGCAGTCCGGGCTCGGCCGGGAAGGGGGCGCACTGGGCCTCGAAGAATTCCTGGAAGTGAAGAGCTTTCACATTGGACTGCCGACTGCACAATGACCTCCGTTGAAGAGGAAATGGCCTGACTTATGGCAATCGCGCCCAAGCTTGATCGTATTGATCTTAAAATCCTTGCTCAGCTGCAGAAGAATGGTCGGCTGACCAATGTAGAACTGGCAAACCGTGTCGGGCTGTCTGCCAGCCCATGTCTCATTCGTGTCAAGCGGCTGGAAGCAGCCGGCTACATTGTGGGATATGGGGCGCAGATTGCCCTGCAAAAAATCTCAAGCGTTATGACTGTCTTTACAGAGGTCACACTGTCAGATCACAGACGGGATGATTTTTTTCGCTTTGAGACTGCAATGCAGAAAGTGGAATCTCTGGTGGAGGCGCATCTTATCAGTGGTGGCTATGATTACTTGCTGAAATTTATGGTTAGAAATATTGATCATTATCAGGGAACAATAGAGTCTCTTCTGGACCAAAATATCGGTATCGAGAAGTACTTTAGTTATATTGTTATAAAGTCCCCCATTTTAAAGCCAGCATTTTTGATTGAAAGTCTTACCAGAAACACGGAGCGTTCGTTATGAGCCTAGAAAACGCGAATGTACGTGAACAAACGGCCATTAACCTCCGGAGTATGACCGAGGAAGATCTGGGGGCTGCATCGGGTCTGTCAAAGGTATTGGGGTGGCCACACCGTCTCGAAGACTGGGATTTCATGCTGCGTCTTGGTCATGGGTTAGTGGCGATGTTGGAAAATGGAGAAATCATTGGCACCATTATGTGGTGGTCGTTTGGGGAACGTCACGCCACAGTCGGGCTTATTATTGTCAACGGTGCGTGGCAAGGGCACGGGATCGGCACAAACATGCTGACCACCGTGCGCAGGCTTCTGCCGGGCTGCTCAATATCCCTTAATGCGACGCCGGCTGGCCAGCCGCTCTATGAAAAACTGGGTTTTGTTCCGACGGGGATTGTGGAGCAGCATCAGGGTAATGGTGTGTCTTCTTCCATCATTGCTCTGGATGCGGGCCAGCGGCTGCGTCCGGTTGTTCAATATGATCTTCAGGATCTCATAGCGTTCGATAGGGCCGCTACGGGGATGGATCGATCTGCGCTTGTTGAGGAGCTGGTGCAGAACGCCAAAGGCGTGGTGATCGATACGGAAGAGGGGATCAGGGGATACTCGTTCTGCCGTCGGTTCGGATGGGGATGGCTGATTGGTCCTGTCGCAGCGGAAACGACAGAGCAGGCAAAGGCGCTCATTTCTCATTGGATCGGAACGTATGGTGGAGAATTTATCAGAATTGATACGCCGACTTCATCTGGTCTCTCAGGCTGGCTGGATGAAATGGGGCTGATCCGCGTGGATGTCGTCAACACAATGTCGACCGAGCCTGTGGTGATCTCTGAAAATGCTCCGCAATATTTTGCTCTGACCAGTCAGGCTCTCGGTTAAGGATTATTGAAATGTCTTTTGTGCTGAAATCTACTGAAGAGCGCGCACGTCTGTGGAAGCCAATGTTCGCCAGCGAACTGCCTGAGCTTGCGTTTCATGTCTGGCCTGAGACCGGCAATCCGCAGAAGGTTCGCTATCTCGCTGCGTGGCAGCCACCGGAAAATCTGGCAGAAAACTTTCCTAATCTTGAAGTGCTTTTTTCTGTTGGTGCAGGTGTGGATCAACTGAACCTTGCCTCAATCCCCGAAAATGTCCGGGTCGTCCGTATGATGGAGCCAGGCTTGACGGAGGGAATGATAGAATACGTCCTCTGGGCTGTTCTTTCTTATCATCGGAATATGTTCCAATACGCGCGTCAGCAAGGGGCGCATGTCTGGAAAGGTGCGCCAAATGTATCTTCAAGCCTGTTTCGGGTTGGGGTGATGGGCATGGGAGCGCTTGGTACGCCTGTTCTAAAAAAGCTGTCGCAGTTTGGATACGTCTGTCATGGCTGGAGCAGAAGCCGACATGACATTCCCGGAATCAAAAGCTATGCAGGGCCTGAAGAACTGGATGCTTTTCTGGCGGCCACAGATATCCTTGTATGCTTGATGCCCCTGACTGAAGCCACAAAAGGCATCTTAAGCCGGAAACTGTTTGAAAAGCTTCCAAAAGGGGCCTGTCTTATCAATTGTGGCAGGGGAGGGCATCTCGTACAGGATGATCTGCTCTGGGCACTGGATAATGGCCAATTGAGTCAGGCGGTTCTTGACGTGACCGATCCCGAACCCCTCCCTGAGGGTCACCCACTCTGGGATCATCCGTCAATTGTTCTCACACCCCATATCGCCAGTTCGTCTCGTGCAGCAGCGGGTGGAGAAATGATTATAAAAAATATTATGCAGTATGAAAATGCACTGAATATGATCGGAGAGATTGACAGATCTTTCGGATACTAAAAATATAAGTGTGTTTTTCATACTCTAATGATGAGACGATTTCGAGAGTTCTAAGACCTCTTAAGTCTTGATATAGTCTGCTGTAGCAGCAATGAGGATGGCGAAGAGGCAGAATGCGGCTATCTTATCATGTCGGATTGCGACAGCCTGCCATTCCTTGAGCCTCGCCCACAGTTTTAGACCAGATACCGGTGTCTGTAAGCTCATTTGAGGCAGACGGACCCTGGATCATTCTTCTTTGACAGGATGACAGGACGAGATTTCCGGTTTCAGATATCTTCCGTGAGAACCTTCTGCTGAAGGAGGAGAGGGAACTGCTAAAAAAGGCGACACAGTTCTTCGCGAACCAAAGATCGTGAGGTTTGCGTTCATTGCGCGATATCACGGTCCGCTTTCCCGTGAACGGGTCTGTCGGCTATTTGGTATCAGCGACCGAGGTTTGAGGGCCTGGCGACGTCGTCCGGTCTGTCCCGCAGAAGGCAGTATGATGCTCTGATGGTCCATATCCGCACCATTCACGCGCAGAGCAGGCGAAGCTACGGACGTCCCCGCATGACAGAGGAACTCAGAGCTCGTGGCTTTTCTGCCGGACATCGCCGTGTGGGACGGCTGATGCGGGAGAATGACATCCGGGTTGTCCGAACGCAGCGCTTTAAAGTGACCATGAAGAGCGCTCACAGTTATGCCATTGAATCCAACCTTCTGCGACAGGACTTCTCCGCAACAGCGCTTAACCAGAATGGACAGCGGACATCACATACATCTGGACGCGGGAAGGCTGGGTTTACCTGGCTGTGATTCTGGACCTCCTCTCGCGCAGAGTCATCGGCCGGAACCTTGATGTCCGTATGACCGCAGATCTTGCCACCACAGCGTTACAACACGCTATTGCCCTGCGTCAGCCATCACCATGCTGCATCCATCATGCTGATCGTGGCAGTCAGTATTGTTCAGAGGCTTACCTTCACCTCCTTTCTGCTGGGATAATGCAGTGGTGGAAAGCTTTTTCAAGACCTTGAAAGCAGAACTCTTGTGGCGACAGGCCTTAAGCACAGGTCCGAAGTTGAGTAGGCTCTCACATCCTACATCAATGATTTCTATAATCCGCAGAGGCTGCGCTCCGCAATTCAATGGAAAAGCACTCTGGATCATGAGCGCAGCGCCGCTTAACAGATAACCTATGGTCCGGAACTAAACCGGGACACGCCATGGCGTTTCTGTTCCATAATGCTTCCTTCCATTCACGTGAAAATATCACACCATCAAATTCCGGGACCAAACACCTAAAGAACAGCATGGATTTTGAGGCCAAGTGCATCAACCTCTGGCTTGTTTTTCTGAAGATTGGTTCTCCAAATATGTTGATAGTCCGGCTGGATCGAAAGGCCACGGAAAACGTGAATATTGTAAGTCGCTTCAAACGTCATGATGTGACTCTGCGGATAATCTGCATTTCCTGGCAGAGAAAGGCCTTGCCGATACCTGATCCATTGCGATGTGACCAGTTGCGGGCTGGCAAATGTTTCAGACCATTCCACACCCATTGTATCTTGTGGGCGGCTAGGAATGACGCCTCTGTCCACAAATCCGGCATAGACCTGATATGTATAAGGGCTGTTGTTCCCCTGACTTTTCGTGAAACCCGCGATTGCATAAAGGCCGTGAAGGGGCCCATTCCCATTGCGGATCAGCATCTGGTCTGCCTGAAGCCAAATTTGCGTTTTTCCGTTAGTCCAGCGATAGGGCATGCCGGTTCTGGCAGCAGGTTGTAATGACGTGTCATAGTAGACGTCTCTGTAATTCGAAGAATCATAAGCAACGCCAAATTTGTAATGGCCCACCAGATTATTTTTTCCGAAAGATGGAATAAGGCCAATTTCAACCGGAATATAGACGCCGGTATAAAGCTTGGTATCCATTCTGAATCCGGTACGGTCGTATCTGTTTGTATTCAGATATGGATTGACACCATACAAGCCGGCCTGAGCGTAAACTCCATGTAATGGCCAGTATCGTACTCTCGTTCCCCATGTGGATCCTGGATACGTCGCATAGCCTGCCGCACCACGGGTGAGGGATTTTGGAATACCGCAGTTCGATTTGTTCATAAAAGTGCAGAATAAAGGAGAGTTGGCAAAATCGATATTGACAGGCATTTTGCCTAGAGCAATCTGAACCCGGTTTTTGTAAAGGTCCTGCGTTCCGTAAACATACACTAGATGCACGCCAACATTACCGCCCCCACCGTAAATTTCCTGAAAGCCATTCAGGGATCGTTCCCCCATATCAGATGCCAAATTATGGCCCGCACGGTTAACGAAGACGGCATGTGTCTTGAAGCCTTTCCATCCGATTAGCCTCTCCCAGTCCAGATCGAGTTCAACCCCAATCTGGTGGGCATACCCTGCATCACCGCCATGCCCAGCATTCAGGGCGATGGCACTTTCGCTCGTGTAGTCCACAACGATCCCAATTCCCTTTTTATTGAGGCGTTTAACCAGTCTGCCCCACGGGTTGACCATGTTTTCCACTGGTGGCGTAAAAGGCGTATTGGCGTAAGACGTTGGAGTATCCAGAGCGAAAAGAGGGGCAGTTTCGGAGATCGGCCCACGATACTGAGCGTGGGCGGATTGGGTGCATAGCCACCCAGCCGAGAGAACACCAAGGGCAATGAGCCTTCGGCGAAAAAATAGGGAATACATCATGGTATTACCTCGGAGCGAAACATTGTTCTGGACGAAACAACGCCTCTGCTTGACCCACGCAGAGTTATTGCACTGGCGTTAGGAGAGGTGCGCCAGCAAAATGTGCGGCCAGATTGGCAATAACCAAACGCCCCATCTGGAGGCGTGTTTCCACAGTAGCGCTGGCGCGATGAGGCTGGAGAACAACGTTTTTCATCGTGAGAAGGGCCTCTGGAACCGTCGGCTCACTTTCGAAAACGTCCAGAGCAGCCTTCCCGAGCTTTCCTTGCTCGAGCAATTCTATCAAGGCGTGTTCATCCACAACGCTGCCTCTGGAAATATTTACGAGCAAACCGTACGGACCAAGGGCTTCCATGACATCACGGCTGATGAGATGCCGGGACTGTACACCGCCAGAAGCTGAGACAACCAGAATATCGCTCTGGTCAGCGAGTGCTCGCAGGTCAGGAACAAAAGGCGCTTCTGGCAATGACAGATCACGGCGGGAGTAATAGGAAACAGGCATATCAAAGCCACGTGCACGCCTGGCAATAGCCTGCCCGACCTGTCCCATGCCGACAATTCCGAGTTTCTGTCCCGTCACTTTACGAGCCAACGGAAGTTGATTGACACCCCATTGATGATCTCGAACAAACTGATCTCCCGGAACCAGATCACGCATTGCCGCCAGCATCAGTGCCATGGCGAGATCCGCGACATCATCCGTCAGAACATTCAAGGTTGTAGTTACGCCAATATTACGTCGTGCTGCTTCTTTCAGGTCAACGGCATCCGTTCCGACACCATTGATAGCAATGACTTCAAGGTTCGAAAGGCTCTGCATTAGCTGGTTTGGCACTCCAGTTCCGCCGCCTGTTGCAATCCCGCGAATACGCGCGGCAACATCTGGCGGAATAATCGAACCATCGTAACGATGCACAATATATGTGGCATCAAGAATAGCTTCGATTTCAGGCATCATGGGTTCAACAAGAAGTATTTCCGTCTTCATGACCGCAAAAACCCTTTTCATCATTCTATTTCAAGGAAGTGTGACGGTAACAGGCGCTAATGGGCCAATCTGGACTTCAGCGATCGTGTCTGCGGAAACAAATTCAGTTCCCGTCATGGACCCGGTCGTGACGATCGTCCCTGTCTGTATGGGGAAACCCCTTCTGGCAGCATGGTTGGCAAGCCAGACAAGAAGTCGCATCGGATCACCGGCGGAATTTCCTCCAGTATGATCAATGAGTGTTTTACCGTTCAAAGTGAGACGGACCCGTTCATCAACCGGCACAAGGCGTTGCCAGTCATCCAGGGGCGCTCCGTAAATAAGGGCGCCATGGTTTCCCTGATCCGCCAGATGAACCAAACCGGACTGGGATCCGGGTGTGCAAAAGCGCGTGTCGAAAATCTCGATTGCGGCGTGTACACTTACAATGGATTTGCGAATATCCTCCTCTGTCCACGGCTTGGAGCGCATTGGCAGAGATGAGCCAAAAACATAGACGATTTCTGCTTCAACACCGTAGAGGCGACAGAAATCCACTGGAAGTTTGGTATCTCCCGAAAAAATTGTCTTCTGATGTAGTGGAGCACAAAAAGGTTCGCTGTCTGGGGTTGGAGCGCCAACCTTCCACCCTTGGATCGATCCAAAAGATGACATTAAGGCATGCGCTACCCGATCCTGTATTGCGTAAGCCTCTTCTGTATTTTGGGGAACAGAAGATGCTGGGATCTGTTGCAGGCAATGACCCGTTTTGCGCGCGTCCAGAAGGAGGTCTGCATACTGTTTCAAAGCGTCCGATAACGGCGAATATACATCAGATGTCATGTTAAACCTCAGGCATGAATTGATCATGATCCGTCTGAGGATGCGTGTGCATGTCAGGCGGTAGTCAGAAGTGCCCTGAAAAATTCTAGAGGGAGGAAGCAGACTTTTTAGAACACGTCGTTCTGAGACATCAGATCTCTTCCCTTGGTCTCAGGGATAAAAAAAGTTGCCAGAACCGCAAGCCCGGCCAGAAAAATCACGTAGGTTGCCAATGGTACCCATGCGAACTTGCCACTCGAGACGCCTCCGATGTTGAACCGGGCAAACATCGTGATCAGAAACTGTCCGACCATGGGAGATACACCTCCTGCAATCACGGAGGAAAATTCACGCGTGAACGATACGGCTGTATAACGGTGTCGGACCCCGAACATTTCAGGCAGGAAAGCCCCTTGTGTACCGAACATTCCCCAGGTTGCGACGCCAAGAGCCAGAGACAATGCAATCATTGAGAGAACTGGATTTCCCTGGCTGAAAATGTACCAGACAGGAATAGCGGTCACAGCCTGCAGGATGGCAAATGCACGATACACCCGGACGCGGCCGTAGCGGTCACTCAACCATCCGGCTCCCGGAATTGTAACAGCACCGACGAACGCGGCTCCAATCAGGGCGAGGGTTCCCCATTGGCTGCTCATCCCAACGGTATGCACGAGGTAACTGATTGACAGCACCTGATAGATGGATGAACCACCATTTTCGGCCATGCGCAAACCAAGTCCAGCCGTGATGGGGCGCCATGAAGTGGTCAGAACTTCGCGGATTGGCATGACTTCTTCATGCTCTTCCTCTTCCTTCAACTTTGCAAAAGCTGGAGATTCCTTCAGTCTCAGCCGCATGTAGAGGGCGATGACGAGAAGAAACGCACTCCCTAGAAATGGTACGCGCCATATCCAAGTCTCTGCAATATTCGGTACACCCGTGAGCATGCCAAAATAGATCAGTCCCGCTGCAACCGTTCCCATCTGAATCCCGAGGAAGGGGAGGGCGGCAAAGTATCCGCGACGTTCTTTCGGTGCAGACTCCGTCATCATGACCGCTGCGCCAGCCTGCTCGGCACCCGCACCAAACCCCTGCAGAATACGCATGAAAACTAGCAGAAGAGGGGCTGCAATGCCGATTGTGGCATAAGATGGAATAAGTCCAATGGCTGCACTCGCCAGTCCCATGAGTGTTACGGTCAGAAGCAGGACTTTTTTGCGGCCATGACGGTCTCCCAGCCGACCAAAGAAAATACCGCCAATCGGCCGAACTGCAAATCCGATGAAATAGGTCGCGAAGCTTGCAACCAACCCCATGCCAGGAATGGTGCTTGGGAAGAAAAGCGGCCCAAATACCAGCGCTGACGCGAGACTGTAGAGCGCAAAGTCGTAATACTCCATGGCGCTCCCAACAGAGCATGTCCATGCAGCACGACGTAGTTCTTCGGGCGTCATTTCAGGACGCTGTGACAATGCTTCAGTCATAGTCAGAGACCGCTCCTGATCAAGGGGAAGGGACGTCGTCATCGTCGTTGCGCTCATGATGGGATGACCTTTATCTCCTGTCCTGTACGGACGGATTCCTTGAGGGCCAGTGCAATCCTGAGAGAAGCCACCCCATCCTCGCCTGTTGCGGCAGGTGTTCCTTTGCCATTGATGGCACCGAGGAAACGGGCGACACTGTAGCGGTAAAGATTATGATGAGTGAGGGATATTGGTTGTTCTCCCTCTGTATTTCGTAAAGCAACACTTCCTACTGGCTTCTGGGACATGCAATCCCGCGCGATCAAAGCCGCTTTGTCTCCGTAAATCTCTATGCCTCCAGGTGCATATGGAACAGCGTAAGACCCGTGAATTTGTACGAGAACGTCTCCAGGGAAGCGCATAACCGCCATCAGACCATCTTCAATGCCCGAGATACTTTTGCGACCGCTCTGCGTCATGGCAAACACAGAAAGCGGTTCAGTCCCCAGTAAAAAGCGTAAAGTATCAATGTCGTGAATAGTACTATCGAGGATGAGCCCACCCCCGGCATCGTTCAGGCGCCATCCATCCACTGACTTGGCAAGACAATTGGCGTGGAAAACCCGGACGGTATTCAGGTTCCCGATTGCACCTGCACGCAATTGTTCTCTGAGAGCAATATGCACGGCGGAACAGCGTAAATGATGGTTGGTGCCGAGAACCACACCTCTCTCATGGCAGACACGAACAATGTCTTCAGCGTCGTCCAGCGATAAAGCGAGTGGCTTTTCGCACAGAACGTGCTTCCCGGCACGCGCGGCAGCAAGAGCCTGTTCTTTATGAAACTCGTTTCGAGAACTGATATATACTGCCTGAATTTCCGAATCTTGCAGAATATCATCAAGCAGCGTTGTATTGCGGGGAATACCATTGACTTGAGCGTAAGCTTTTCCTCTTTCAGAATTTTGACTGAATACTGTGCAAATTATACCTTCCTGCTGCGAGCGAATGGCGTCGATCATCCACTCTTGCGCCACGTTACTAGCCCCAATCAGAGCCCATTTCGCGGGTGTTGTCATAAGCCCTCCTCGAGTTTCATCGCTGATGACGAAACAGAACTGCAATTAGATCGATCCAAAAGACCGCGGTTCGTACAGAGGATGCTAATTTTGAAAAAAAGTCACATAAATAACGTTAGATAAACGTCACTCTTGTGTGATTATATGATTTTTCATCACGTTTTCTGTGATCGTATCGTCGTTTAGGTGAGTAAAGACGTCAGCCGAGGTAAGCATTTTCGCCACAACTGGCACGGATGATTAGCTGAGGAGAGAGAATAATATGTTCCCTTGAACGCTCGGGGTTTTCAAGTCGAGCCTGAAGAAGATTCGCAGCGGCTCGACCGATATCGCGGGGACCGGTGCCGATGGTCGTTAAAGCGGGATAAGACGCCGATGCTTGGGGCAAATCATCCATCCCGATAACTGCAAATTCTTTACCCACGGCAATACCATGCGCCTGAAGACGATTCATGACATTTAAGGCCATGATGTCATTGTAACAGATAGCTGAATCAGGCGGATCGGAGGAATTTAGCAGCGTATCAAACACCGCCTCGTCATAGGTATTTTCTGCTCCACCCGAAACAATCAGTGTTTGGGGGAGGTGATGCATTGCCACCGCTCGCATGAATCCTTCACAACGAGCCTGTGCGGCAGAATGAACGTTCATATTGCCGACGAACATGATTCGTCTGCGACCAGTCCGAACGAGATGCGTTACGGCTTTTTCAATACCAGTAGCGTAATCAGCGGTCACATAATCACTCTCATCTGAAGAAACTTGCCGGAGAGCCTGCACGAAAGGCAGTTTTAAGCGCTTAAGATCATCAAGAAGCGTCTGGCAACTTCCCACAGCAGGACAGATGATGACCCCATCAACGTTGTGTTCTCGCAGCCGTTGTAGCTGGCGAGCCTGACGGTCGACCGATTCACTGCTATTGGCGATGAAACAGACAACGTCATTGGTATCATTGATCTCATCAACTCCCGCTGTCAGCTTACTGAAAAAGGGATTCGCAATATTGGGAAGGACAAGGCCAATGGTATGGGTCCGGTTCTGTCTGAGGTTTGCTGCACCCCGATTGTAAATATATCCAAGACGTTTCATGACCTCCTGAACACGCTCGCGCGTTTCGGTCGCAACCAGAGGACTTTCGCGCAGGACCAACGAGGCTGTCGCTCTGGACACGCCAGCTTCGCGAGCAACGGCAAGAAGGCTGACAGGGGCCAAAGAGAAAGACTTTTTCATGACAACGGCAGACCGTTTCGAGCAAAAGAAGCTTGAAGAGACAGAAGGCCCATAGATAAAAACTTTTAGCGCAAACTAAGATACCAGAAAAATCTCGACAAAGCGTCATTCATTCTCAATGAGGAGTTCTAACAAATTTCATGGTCTGATGGAAAAAGAGGTCATCCCCGATTTTTGAACAGGGGCGTAAGCTATAATCCGACCTGAGAGAGGGCAGGTTTGATGATCTGCTGGACAGTTTTCCCGCGGCAAAGTGGTTCGTGGCCGATCGCTGCTATGACGCCTATTGGTTCAGGGACGGACTGGTGGAGAAAGGGATCAGCCCCTGCATTCCAAGCAAAAAATCCTGCACGACGCCAGTCACTTACGACAAGCACCAATACCGGCGTCGTAATCGTATCGAAATCATGTTCTGGCTATGAGGCCTGAACCTAATCTATCTCGACTATTTCACGTGCCAGACCTACTCTGCCGTTACCGAACTATAAGGGGAATATCAGTGGGGGCTTGGGGCGCGCTCATCATGAGTTTCTGCGGGGCTGTCTTCGCCTCATTGACGTTGTATTGGCATCTGAATTTTTCCGGGATCGCGTTGGCCTTTCCTTTTCTGAGCTCCCTCTTGATCGGCCTCGCGGCGATGTACGTTATCCGTTTACCCGGGGATCAAACCTAATCCGAAAGAAGAACGTGCCATTATGTGGAGTAGCATCGGCGAAGGCATCGGCCAGGCCTTCTCCTGTCTTCGATGGCTCTGGTTGTCGGGTGTCACTTCTTTCCCATTGCTGTCGCTGCTGGCTTCCGTCCGTTCTATGTTCTGGGAGCGGCTTTGATTGTTGCCGCGACCGTCGGCTTCGTGATGGGAGCACCTATGGGCGGCGAGGTCTCTGGCCTTATGGCCGCAGGAGCGGTGTGGCTTGCGTCAGGCATAGCGATACGTCGCGATTGGCTGGCAAAGCGCAAGATACTAGATGTTTAGTCCCGGGATTTGATGGTGTGGTATTTTCACGCGAGTGGAAGGAAGCCTTATGGGACAGATACGTCATGGGAGCGCCACGACCACGCACGCCGTGCGAGCAGCACTACAGCGATCGCAGGCTTCGCTCGCGTTGCTGAGCGAGGAATTCGGGATCAACCCGAAAACAGTTGCGAAATGGCGCAAGCGTCAGACTGTCGAAGATCAGAAGCCAGGCCCTAAAGAGCCGCGCTCAACGGTCCTGTCCGAGACGGACGAAGCGATGATCGTGGCATTTCGCCGGCATACGTTGCTGCCGCTGGATGACTGCCTTTATGCCCTGCAGGCCAGCATTCCCCATCTGACACGCTCGGCCCTGCACCGCTGCCTTCAGCGTCACGGGATATCCCGGTTGCCGGACATCGAGGGAGACAAGCCCAAACGCCAGCGCTTCAAACGCTACCCGATTGGGTTCTTTCATCTCGATATCGCAGAGGTCCAGACCGCTGAAGGCAAGCTGTACCTCTTCGTGGCCATCGATCGGACAAGCAAATTCGCTGTCACACAACTCGTCGGGAAAGTCGATCGGAAGACAGCCTGGGAATTCCTCGAACATCTCCTGAGCATCATCCCTTATCGGGTTCATACCATTCTGACCGATAACGGCATCCAGTTCGCCGAGCAGCCTCGTAATCGCAATACGGCGTGGTCGCGTCCAATGCGTTTTGACATGATTTGCGAAGCCCACGGGATCGAACATCGTCTGACGAAACCCAATCATCCCTGGACGAACGGTCAGGTTGAGCGGATGAACCGGACAATCAAGGAAGCAACCGTCAAACGCTTCCATTACGACAGTCATGAGCAGTTGAGGACACACCTCAACGACTTCATGGCAGCCTATAATTTCGGGCGAAGGCTCAAGACCCTGAACGGCCTCACACCTTACGAATACGTCTGCAAAATCTGGACTTCAGAGCCAGAAAGATTCATCATCAATCCAACCCATCAAACCACGGGACTAAACAACTAGTCACAGCTTGAACTTTCTCCGAGCGCCGGTTTATCCGACAAGTGGGCAACGAAGGCCTGTTCGCTACTATTTATTAAGCCACAGGTCAGGGGGAAGCGGAATGTCGGTTACCGGGAAGAAATGATTGAATGCTGCCACTCACGGCTTTCACGCTCATGACAGCTATCGGCCCTTCTTTGCCGCTCACGGAATGTTTGGCCAGACCGGCTTGTCCTGTTTGCTGAGAGCTGACTGACGCAAACTGCTTTTTGCAGCCGCCATGGTCTCAGCGCCAAAGCTCTTCGGCTCTGGGCGCGGCTGCTCGATTTTGTCTGGCCGCCCCCGATCAAGGTGTTGACCCCGGACAGGACATCAGGAGAACGGGTTAAGGCATTCTCTGGTTCGTCGAAGATGGATCTTGCGATCCCCGTTGGGGAGTTGAATAATCTTCCGGCGTTTCGAGTGCGTAAGACATGGACATCTGAGGAGAGTTTGGCGCTTCTGGTCGATGCCCGGCAATCAGGCATGTCGTTGGATCGCTATGTCAAAATGAACGGTCTGACATCCAGTATGCTGTATCGTTGGCGGTCGTTGAAATACGAATGCGTCTCTCTGCACACGTTCGAGACCGGATTCGAGCTACGGGCCGGGCTTGCCGGATGGATCGCCCATTATAACGGGCAGCGTCCGCACTCGGCCCTGGCTGGACGCACGCCCGATGAGGCGTATCATGATGGGGCGACGCCATCTGGTCTGGGGTTAGCCCCGGACCAGATGGCCAACAGCAATTCCGTCAGAATGGCGGCATAACGACAATCGGGTATAGCTTATCAAGCACTCAAAACTGTCCGAACGGACGCGAACACTTCAACTCGAAACGCGGGACTAAATCCTTATCGATGGTCGAATGGGCGTTCGTCGCTGCCGACCTGGCGGATGTAGAGATGGCGGAAATCCGGTTTCGTGTTGACGAAGACCGGCAATGTCATCCCGCCGATTACGGGACCGTCCGTGAGGAGGGTCGCTGTGATGAGACGCGGTAATTCGCGATCTCTGGTTGCACTCAGCGATGGCAGAAGGGGGTAGGCCCGTTCAACCAGGGCCGAAAGAACCGATTCAGGAAATCCGCCACTCAAAAAGATCGTTTCGGGATCGAACGCGGTTTCTATGATTGCCACGAGGAAACGAAGGGTCTGTGTTGCTGTTTCCATCCAGTGCATAAGGATGCTGTCACGGCTGGCATGCATGTTGCCGATCGTCTCACGGGTCAGTTCCGCCACCGGACAGTGCAGCATGCGGGCAATGGCATGGAGCGAAAGCTGGTCATCGATCACGCCGCCGGCACTGTCGGGGAGGCAGAGAGGCAGAGGGAGAAGGCCGAGTTCGCCTGCGTTCCCGCGGGCGCCTTTCATGGGCATTCCGTCCACGACGATGCCTGCTCCGGTGCCATATCCGATATAAACCAGAACGGCATTGCGGGGCGGGGTTCCGGAATGGGAGAACAGTTCGGCCATGGCGGCTGCGGTGGCGTCGTTTTCCATTAGGACGGGCAGGTCCAGAAGGGCTCCGAGCTTTCCGGCCACGTCAAAACCGCGCCACAGATCCCATCCGGGCATGGTCATCTCGGCTTCGTAGGTATCCGCGTTGAGTGTTGGGAGGACGAGGCCGATCCCCCAGATCTTCTGTTTTTCGATCCTGCTTTCGAGAATCATGGCTTCTGCAAGCTGCGCCATGACGTTCGTTGTGGTTGCGGGATCGGTCGTCTCTCCTACCCATTCGATCCGTTGCCGGATGTTTAGCAGAAGATCGCCGAGGACAATCGAGATCCGTCCCTGATCGACATGCATGCCCAGCGAATATCCGGCGTCGGGATTGGGGGCGAGATAGGTCTGGGGCTGTCCGCGTTGGCCAACGGATTTGCCGACTTCATGAATAAGGCCCTGTGTCAGGAGCTCGCGGGTGATGCCGGAAATTGTCTGCGGCTTGAGGCCGATACGGTCCGCGATATCCACCCGGCTTAGCGGTCCGGCCTGATGGAGGAGTTCGAAGATCAGGCGACGGTTGTAGATCCGGGAATAGGCCTGTCCGGCGCCGTCGGATCGGGTGTTTTCGTTCATTTGACAGCCCCTGCAGTCAGGCCGGAGGCAATACGGTTCTGAAAGAACAGGACGAGCAGGATCGGGAGAAGGGTTGCGAGAAGGGATGCGGTCATGATGGTCCCGAAAGGAAGTTCAAACCGGCCTGGAGCGGAAATCAGTCCGATACCGACCGGAAGGGTACGGGCTGAGTCGTTGAGTGTGAAGGTCAGGGCAAAAAGAAACTCGTTCCAGCACGTCATGATATTCAGCAGCCCTGTGGCGGCAATTCCAGGCCAGACCAGGGGTAGGTGAATGCTGAAGATCCGGCGCATCAGGCTGCAGCCGTCCAGTTTTGCTGCGTCGTCCAGTTCGGGGGGGAGGTCTCGGAAAAACCCCGTCAATAACCAGATCGTGAAGGGAAGGGTAAAGAACAGGTCGGCGAAAATGATGCTTTCGACATGATTATACAGCCCCAGCGCCGATATCAGTTCGAACAGGCCGGACAGGATGGCGATCTGAGGCAGCATCGAGCAGAGCAGCAGGAGACCAAGCACCAGGCGGCCCCCGGGAAAACTCATCTGGCCGAGGGCATAGGCTGCCGGAATGCCGAGGATGAGCGAGATGAGCGTAACGGAACCCGCGCACAGGAGCGAGTTGAGCGTCTCCCGCCACAGTTCGGGGCCGCCGAGGACTTTCCTGTAGTTTTCAAGGTCAGGCAACGTGAAGAGGGCTGTGGAAAACAGTGTGGTTCCGTGGCGGAATGACGTAACCAGCGCCCAGTAGAGTGGAAACAGCGTGTGCAGGATGATGAAGGCCATCGCGACCAGACGTCCTGTGACCAGCATCTCTGTTGTGAGTCTCACGATGAACGTATCCATCCCATGGTCTTCAGGCACACACCATAGAGCACCGTCGCAAGAGCGATGATGCCCAGGGTTCCAAGCGCCGACGCTGCGCCGTAGCCCGGTGCTCCGAACTGGACGACCTGGCTCTGCACGAATGCAGAGAGGGTCATGCCGCTCATATCCGTTCCGTACAGCACACTGGCCAGATCGAACATCCGCAGGGCATCCAGCAGACGGAACAGCACGGCCACGGACAGGACGGGCGCAATGAGCGGCAGGGTGATGGAGATGAAGCGCTGCCAGGGTGAGGCGCCATCAAGTTCTGCAGCTTCGAAAACATCCGTGGGGATGGACTGTAAACCGGCAAGTGAAAGCAACGCCATGAAAGGGGTCGCCTGCCAGAAATCTATGGCGATCATGACGGCGACCATGCTGTGCGGATGGGTGGTCCATGCGACACCCTGATGCAGCAGGCCTAGCCGGACGAGCAATGCGTTAATGATGCCGTACTGGTCGTTGAGCATCCAGTTCCACAAACGGGCGGCCACGACAGAGGGAACGGCCCAGGGTAGAAGAATAATGGCCAGCAGGATCCCCCGGAGCTTCAGACTGTAGCCCTGAAGAAGCATGGCAATCGCCAGACCGGCGCAGGTTTCGCTGATGACCGCTCCGGCTGCGAAAAGCAGCGTCGTGCTGACGGCGGTCCACCAGGCCCTGTCCTGAAGCAGAACCCGGAAATTGGTCAGGCTCCATCCCTGCTGTGCCGGCATGAAACCGTGTGGGTCATCATGGAAGGCAAGCCAGATCGTTCGTGCGAAGGGAATTGCGGTGACCGCCATCAGCACGAGCATTGCCGGCGCGACAAGAACCCAGGGCCGCCAGTTAAACCGTTTTGGAACCGGGACAGTCAGCATGGGAGATTGTCAGTCCGCCGCCAGCGCGCTCAATGCCGCACCGATGATGCCGGACTGTTCTCCTAATCCGGCGATAAGGATGGGAATATCTGCACAGGATCGTTCCCAGATATTGGCGCGGACATGCTCCTCCAGCTTTTGGCGGTAAAATCCTTCGGAGCATCCAAGACCCCCGCCCAGCACGATCTTCTCAGGGTCAAGCATATTGACGGCCTGTGCGATGAGGCGGCCGGTAATGCCGGCGGCGTCCTCGATGACGCCTTTTGCCCGGCTGTCTCCGGCGGCGGCAAGGATTTCGAGCGTGTGGACTCCCTCTTTCAGTTTTCCGCCGCCCCGCGCGGCCCACAGACGCTCCATCCCCAGCCCGGATGCAAAATCCTCGGGGATGGCGATGCTGAGACGGGAGCGGTCTTCCGTGGGGACCGCAAGGCTGGAACTGGCGAAATGAATGGCGAAACCATGTGTGCCCCTGTAGGGGCGCCCGTTCAGGCATAGCGTATAGCTGATCCCGGAGCCGAGGGAGAAATAGGCGAAGCTGTCGCAGGACTGGCCAGACCCGAAACGTGCTTCCGCAAAAGCCCCCGCACGGACATCGCTTTCCAGCCGGACGGAGAGGCCGGTCTGTTCGTGGATGGTGCGGGTGAGATCGGGGAGCGGGAAGTTCCAGGCGCTCCGGATTTGTCCTGTGATGTCCACCAGTTCCGGAACGGCAATGCCCGCGACCTGGGGCATGGCATCGGGGCGGTGGGCATCCCGCCGGGCCGCGTTCATGACCTGTGCCACGATAGCGGTGATGTCCGAGACGATTTCTTCGGGTGCGACGTGACGTCGTGTGGGAATGCGGGTGAGGAAACATATTTCTCCCGTACACGGATTGACCATGCCCGCAGCGATTTTGGTGGCGCCAACGTCAATTCCGAGAATGGGAGATCGGGACAGGGAAGGGGTCACAGGCCGAGCCGTTTCAGTACGTTTCTGTTGTGGCGTGCGATGGGAAGGGGTTTGTCAGGGGGGCAGGGATACATATCCTGCTCGACGACAACGAAGCCATCGAAGTCCTGTTTTTTCAGGAAATCCACGACCTTGGTAAAGTCCAGAATCCCTTTGTCCAGTTCACACATCACACCATTCTGGAAGACGTCCATGAAAGGTGTTCCGGCAGCCATGGCCCGAGCATGGATGGCTCCATCCAGATTCTTGAAATGATAATACGGGATGCGTGATGCCTGCTGGCGCATGAAAGCGAGTGCGTCCCCTCCGGTATAAGCGTGGTGGCCAAAGTCGAAGCAGAGCTCGACCTGATCGGCAGGGGTGTCGTTCAGCAGCCGCAGGATTTCCGTTTCGGTTTCGACAGCGGTGCCGACATGAGGATGGAACAGGAGGTGCAGACCATGCTCATGTCGAATTTCCCGGGCAATCGTCGTAATGACATGAATCATGCGCCTCCAAACCTCCGGAGTGGCGATCCGGGCTTCAGGGGTGAGATAGGCGTCTGAATCATCCATCAGCAGAAGCCAGGGCGTGTTGGTGGCGACCAGGGTCCGGCACAGGGGGTGCAGTCTGTCCCGCAGGGTTTCCAGGGCATCCGGTGCGGTCAGGGGATGAACGACCGCTGAGCCGCAGAGGCCGAGGCCACGGCTGGAAAGCGCGTCCTGAAGCTGTGCGGGATCAGTCGGGAGGTAGCCCCACGGACCAAGTTCGGTCCAGCTGTAATCGGAGGCTGCGACCTCATCGAGGTAACGCTCCCACGGGGTCTGTTTCGGGTCACTGGCGTACCAGACACCCCACGCATCAGGGGCCGTGGCGGTTCGGATGGTCATGGT
The DNA here is from genome assembly GCF_058107395.1 of Gluconobacter sp. ESL1110. Lineage (NCBI taxonomy): Bacteria > Pseudomonadati > Pseudomonadota > Alphaproteobacteria > Acetobacterales > Acetobacteraceae > Gluconobacter > Gluconobacter sp. ESL1110. Next base: position 512,959 of record NZ_JBYLUK010000008.1, on the reverse strand, counting down.
GCGTGTCTCTCGATCGTTGAGTTGGAAAGCGTCCACTGACCAAGCATTGCAAGCTGCTTCAGTGAGGAGACGAGAGAAGTGAGCGTCTGCCACGCCGGGTGTGTGCTGCGCAGGGCGTCCTTGAATTGGTTCGCCATGATCCACGAGACGCGGGGGTAGTCGATTCCCGTCTGTGCGACCGGCCGGAGTCCGAGGGATGCGAGGGCCGGGCGAATGGTGTTCAGGATGGGAATAGCGCTGCGGATTTCAGGATCATCAAGAAGGGATGTCCGGGCAGGGATATAGCCTCCTGCAAGGGCCTGATTGCGTTCAGCGGTCTCGCTGGTCAGATAATGCAGCAAGGAGAGGGCTTCGGCAGGGTGTGCCGTATTGCGGGGGATCCCCAGATAGACTGTGCCGTCTATGCCGCTCGGAGCATTCTGCGCGTCGTGGGGCAGGAGGGCGACGCCGATCTTTCCGGAAACGGGGCTGTCGGGGCTGTTGGCCAGTGTCCAGGCATAAACCCAGTTGCGCATGAACACTGCATGACCGGACTGGAAAATGCCTCGGGCATTTTCCTCGTCGTAGTTGAGAACTCCGGGGGGCGAGACTGTGCCGATCCAGTGGGCGGCACGCTCCAGGGCGCGCTGTAGGCCGGGCAGGCTGGTTCGGACCGTACCGTCGGTTCCGACGGGATTTTCCGCACCGTCCCATTCCAGGGCGTTGCAGACGAGACTTTCCGAGGTCCGGCCCTGCCAGACATAGCCCCAGACCGGATGCCCTCTCTGATATTCGGCATTCTGGATCAGTGTGGCGGTTCGTTCGAGATCGTTCCAGTGTGTGGGGACGGGCAAATGGTATCGCTCAAGCAGATCGCGACGGTAGAACAGCAGTCCGATGTCACGGTACCACGGCAATGCGACGTGTCGACCCTCAACCTGAAACGGGGGTGGCAGGGTGGCTGCGTCATCGTCGGTCGGAGGAATGTCCATAAGGAGCGGGGCCAGAGTTCCAACCCAGGTGCTGTCAAGGATCAGGACATCGGCGACAGGATGATGTGCTGAGAGCAGTTGACGGTAGAGTGGGAGGACTGTTCCCCAGTCAGAGGGGAGGGCTATGACCCGGACTTCATGGCCCGTTTTTTCCATCCAGCTTTGGACAGCGTGATGGCACAGGGACAGTTCGGTTCCGCTGGATGAGCAGAAAACGGTCAGCGTGGCGGCCGTGGCAGGGCATGCAGCGGCTGTTCCGGCAAGAAGGAGCCCGCAGAGAGCCCATGCATGTGTACTTTTCCGACGTACGCGGTGTCCAACATGTCCTCTCCTGCTCATGGCGTTTCTGTTCCCCGGGAAAGGGCGGCGGCCATGAAGAGAGCCGCTGCGGTGATCTGTCCCTGCGCTGAGGCGTGAAAGGGATGGTTGTTCCAGGTGTCGCTTATGAGGGCGTCAGGTTTTCTGGTGTTCCACGCGGACCGGGCCTGCTGTGACAGCCAGTCCGCAATTACGATACGCGTCGTATTGTCGATTTCTGAAACTGCAACGTGGCCGAGTGCCCGGACAAAAAGGCCGCGGAAAATTCTTGCATCCGTGTTCATGAGGCCGCCGAGCTCTTGGAATGTTCCGGTAGAAGACGTGAAGGTTCTGATGGCGGCCAATGCAATTCGCGATGCCGTCTGTTGTGGTGCGCCGGCCTCTGTCAGGGTCGATATTTCCAGCAATCCGTCAAGGATTACGCCCTGATTGTAGCTGTATGCCGGGCCACCATTATTGCGGCACTGGTTGTCCAGTCCGTCATTGATCAGGTTGTCGGGGGTAATCATTCCACTGCTGCGGAACCATGCCCAGCTTTTCAGGGCCCAGTTTCTGTAGACTGCCTCATGCGTGAAGCGATAAAGTCGGGCTGCCGTGCTCAGGAATAGTTCGTTTGTAATGGCATTCTTGTAGGTTCGTGCATGGTCCCACCATACGCCGCCACCGCAATGCCCATCCCAGTATTTTGAGGCGATGGTATCGAAAATATTGCGTGCATCCTGGATTTGGGTCGGACTGTGTGTAAAGCGTGCCATATCGAGATCCGCCTGCGCTACCCACAAGTCATCGTCGTTTCCGTCCAGACCCTGGCGGTTCTGGAGCGCATGGAGGGCGCTGTCGTGAAAGCGGGTATTCCCCGACATGATTTCGTAATCCGACAGCGTACTGACCGTCACGAAACGCTGCCATGCGTGCAGATCCCGCCAGTCTGAACGGCTGGGAGCTTCATAGCGGTCCATGAGGGTCTGGAGTGTCAGGGCAGCCTGGCCTTGCAGAGACACAATGGCGGTGTGCTGTTTTTCCAGATTTTGCGCGTAGGCCCTGGAGGCAGGAAGAAATGAGCCCAAGACAAAGACTGTGAGGGCAGTCATGGTCCTGATGGCCTGTTTATAGGAACGCATTACAGACCATGGGCGTGCCATCGGGGGGGCAGGCCTTGAGCTTATGGGAGCAGAGCGTGGTGAGGAACGGGCTGACATGACGCATCCGTAGTTTCATCGTGAAAACTGACATTCAGAGTGGAATAAATCCGGGAAAAGTTTTTTACGATACAAGAAGGCTGAAACTGTCTCCGAAATGGTGAGGATGTGTGGATAAAAACAGTATTATTCTTGAAAAATATTTAATCATACAAAGAGATTTAATCGTTAAAATTGAAGGTTATTCCCGAAATTTGACACCTTTTATGTGTTTTCTGGTGCGGTTTTCGTTTTTGGAGCGGACGTACCGTTCGCAATCAGGCTTTGATGTTGTCTGGACAAAAGTAAAGTGAAACTTTCGCGAAAAAGCTGCCATTTTATATGGTATTCTATGGTAATCTATTGAAGATAAACGGTTTTCTACTTCTTTGCATTCTAAGGGAAGATATTTTCCCAGCATGCCCGAATAGGGGTTTGGGGTGTCATGATAGTTTCATCAAGTTACCATTGCTAAACGAGTGCCCTCTCAAATAAATCAATTTCACGAAATTAATTAGCGGCAAGGATCATTCATCATGGTGAGACGGCTTACCCTCGGGCTGATTGGTGCTGGCGAAGTGGCTCAACTCATTCACCTCCCGATTCTTCGTCAGCTGTCAGATCGGTTTGATGTCGTTTCGATTTATGATCCATCCCCTTCAGTGGCGCAGGCTGTGGGGCGCCACTGGGGGGTGCCGCATATCCATACGGATATTGAGAATTTTTTTGCGGACCGGGTGTTCGATGCCGTCATGATCCTCAGTCCGGACCAGTATCATGCGGAACATGCACGAACGGCCTTTGCTGCAGGGCTGCATGTTTTTCTCGAAAAGCCGGCATGTCTGACAGAAGCAGAATTCAGGCCTCTGAACGAGGATTTCGAACGCACGGATCGCGTAGGGATGGTGGGTTACATGCGCTGTTACGCTCCGGCGTTCCAGAAGGCGCGTGCGATTCTGCCTGAACTCGGACCAGTCCGTCATGTCCGTATCCGGGATGTCATCTGTGAGGGACCGTGGTTTTTCGGGCAGGTGACGCCGGTTGTCGTGCCGGATGGTGACATTCGGGACGATCTGCTGACCGCTGGGCGGCAGGCGCGAAGAGAGGCAATTCTTTCTATCTGTGGGGCCGATGCTCCTCCCTCGCTTCTGCGGGGGTACGAGGTCCTGACCGGGCTGGGAATTCATGCGTTTTCGGCCATGCGTGTCCTGCTGGGCAGCCCGGAACGTGTTCTCGCGGCGCATTTTGGCGCTACGGGAACGGAAATTAGTATCTGGTTTGATTATGGAAGCTTCATTGCCTCCTATGAATGCCTGATCGACGATGTTGCGCGGTTTGAATCATCCATCGAGGTGCTTTCGAATACGCAGCGCCTTAAGGTCCGTTACGACACCCCTTACATCCGTAATCTTCCGGCGTGTGTCATCTTTCAGGAAACCGTCGGTTTCGAGAACCGCGTTACGGAATATGGTCCTTATTATCAGGATCCGTTCAATGCAGAGCTGGTCGCTTTTCACGACGCGGTCGTGACGGGGGCGCCGCTTGCAGATCCCTTTTCCAATGCCCTCGCTGATCTGAGCCTGTGCCGGCAGATCATCGAAGTCGCAAAAGCCAGCATGTCGCCCGTCTGAGGGCGCTTAACCCTAGCAGAAATCAATGTGTGAACAGGATCTCCGGATGGGGAAGCTGTTCGCGCGCTCCATGGAGAAGTCCTGATGTTCAAATCATACCGGCAGCAGTCGCCTTGGAAGGCGTTCGGTTGTCTTATTCCTGTGGTGATCGTGGGAGCCCAGCTTGGGCAGCCGGCCGGCGCCGAAACGAAGTCGCTCAAGAAAATCCATACCCGCAAGGCAGTGAAAACGCATCAGGCGCCTGTCGCTGCGCAGGCAAAACCTGCTGTCGTTCCTCCTCCTGCCACGGCTGCTCATGTTCCGCCCAGAGATCTGGTGAGCCGTGATCAGGAACAGGTGCATGTCACGGGGTTCGGGACGTCTTCGGGGAGGCAGCTCAAGGCGCAGAATGAAATGATGAGCCTGAGTGCGAAAGATCTTGCACGACTACCAGCCCAAAATGTGACGGAGGCGCTGGCCAGATTGCCGGGTGTGACCGTCATGCCGACCAGTATGCAGGGTAATTTCGGCGGTATTGACACGGCAGCCCGTGGAACGGGGGCCACTGTATCTTTGCGCGGCATGAACGGACAGTACAATATCAACCAGATCAACGGGATCGATGTTGCGGAAGCGGCTCCTTTCAGCCGTACGGTCTCGCTGGATCTGCTTCCGCCGACCGGGTTTTTCCGGATTGATGCCAACAAGACGCTGACGTCCGGCATGGATGGAGACGCCATTGGCGGTATCGTCAATTTCGAGATGCCGAATGCGTTCGATTACGGTCATGGAACGCACGGTTCTCTTCAACTTGGTGGACAGTATAACGAAAAAGCCGCCGATTATGGTGCGAACGCCATTGGCGGGAACGGTGCGGCGGAGATTTCGTCCGTTTTCGGGAAGTCGGATGAATTCGGCTTTTACATGAGTGGATACTACAATCAGCGTTATTTTGCCGCTGGGGAGCAGACCTATTCCGGGGGTGAATGGGGTGTGTCGCGTGCGATGAACGCCCAGGGCGAACTTTATCCGGGGCAGGATCCGGTCAAAAGCCTTCAGCTTTTCGGTGTCGATCCTCAGGCCAGTATTGGTGTAAGTAAACGTTATGGTGGCACGGCGGGTTTCGAATGGCGTCCGGACAGTACGACGCGCGTTTATATCCAGGGTACGGAATCGTATTCGGACACGCAGCAGGACATTTATCAGGTCGCGGTTCATGGCAATGACGGAGGGGCCGCCGGTAAAGGCATGATTTCCTATGTGGAACAGGCGGACGGCTCCTATGCGCCATCCATTACCAGAACGAATGTTCATTATTGGTACGAAACAAACCCGACACTGGAACAGCTTGGGACGATGAAGCTCGGAATGGACAAGAAGCTCGGACGCTTTTCCATTTCGCCGTCCGCTTTTCTGAGCTGGGGTACAATCAGCCGTGACCATATCGAGACGTCCGCGTGGAATTCGGGCGAAACCACGTTCGAAGGCGCTCCTAATTTCGTTTACCGGGACGGTATGCCCACGCTCGGGTTGTCGGCGGCGCAGGCGGCCGTTGCGAATAACACGCTGAATTTCCCGTCGCATAATCGCGGCGAATATGTCCAGTCGGATGCTTGGCAGGTGCGGACGGGCGCGTCCCTCGACATGAGCTACCGTCTTGAGAAATTCCATATCGACACGATTTCCGCGGGCTTCAAATATCAGACAAGCTGGCGCAATTACGTCAATCGTGACACCGAAGGTCAGGATAACGGGGGTTCTGGTGCCTATCCCGCCGGGGGAACGCTCGCGCAGAGCGGTGTTGTGGATGGAGGACTATCCTCGCTCATTCCGGGCGCCTATAATTTCTACACGCCGACCATCAGCCGTTCTGTCCTTCTCGGTAAATATCTGGCCGATCCGTATAACTGGAAGTACATGGACAGGGATTCCTGGAACGGGAATACGATCGGCGGGACAGAAAGCGTCTATGCCGGATATGTTTCCGCGCAGATGCATTTCGGAAAATTTCAGGTCGTTCCCGGCATCCGGTTCGAGCAGTCCGACCTTCACAATACGTACTGGGCCAGTGGCAATGAAGGCGTATCGACCGCCGATGCCCATTACGGTTGGTCGGCCAGCAACAGCCACTACTTCAAGGCACTGCCGAGCATTCACCTGACCTATCGTCCTTGGCAGGACACTGTTTATCGTGCGTCCGTCTGGACCAGCTATACGCGCCCGTCTTTCTTCCAGCTCAGTGGTGGTTCACAGACCACACGTAATGATGACGGCACGCTGAACATCACGACGGGCAATCCGAACCTCAAGGCCACTACCGCCGTCAACTACGATCTCTCATGGCAGTGGATGCCGAGTTCGACCACGAGCGTTTCATTGGCCGGGTTCTACAAGCAGCTTTCCAACTACATCTATGACAATGGCGGGTCGTACAATAACCAGACCACGACGGCCGGGATCGCCAATAGCGTGTCCCATCCTGAAAACGGTGGAAGCGCCACGCTCTTTGGTGTGGAATTTGCGTTCGAACATCAGTTCAAGGGATTGCCTGCTCCTTTTGACGGTCTGGGTGTTCGCGGTACGGCGACATGGGAAATGTCCCGTGCGCATCTAAACAACGCGTATCTCAGCCCGACGGAAAACATGCAGGATGCGCCGCGCTGGATGACCAATGCGGGAGCTTTCTACAACAAGGGACCGTTCCAGTTTGATGTGAACTGGCGCTTTGTGGATGCATATCTGTACCAGTATGGCCTGTGGGGGACGCCCAACAACTTCAAGACGAACCTGAACAGCAGTTCGCTGAATGCGTGGGTGCAGCCGAGCCTGAATCTGGATGCGCATCTGGGATATGCGGTGACCAAGCGGTTGCACGTGGATTTCTCGGCCCAGAACCTGGGTGTGAACCGTTTCTATCGTCTGACGATCGGGCGGCACAGCAATGCGGTTCCGCAGAATATCCTGACATCGCGGACCTTCTTTCTGAACGCCGGTTATCGCTTCTGATTTCCGGGATATGATATGCGCCGTCCGGATATCTAGATCTGGACGGTTGTCCTTGTTCTGTCACGGCGGATGCCGTGACGTTCATTTGTCCGGATGGCGTCATCGTCCGGTTTTTATTGCGGAACAGAGCTATGATTTCTCTCCCCGTTACTTCGCGTCTGGCCATTGCTCTTATGGCCGCGGGGGGTGTTTCGATAGCGGCGGGGGCCATGGCGGAAACGCCGCAGGACAGGCTGCGTCTGGATCAGATACAGGTCATCGGATCCCATAACAGCTATCATGCCGGTCTTGATCCTGCGATCCGGTCCTGGCTTCTGGCATCCGAGCCGAACCTCGTTCGGGAGCTTGACTATCAGCATCGGCCCTTGGTCGCCCAGCTTGATGGGGGTGTCCGGCAGCTTGAACTGGATATTTACGCGGACACAGCGGGGGGGCGATTTGCTCATCCGCATCGCCCCGGTGTTCCGGAAGATGTGTGGTCACTTTCGCCTTCCGATCAGGCGATCATGCGTCAGCCCGGTTTCAAGGTCATGCACATTCCGGACATTGATCAGCATGCGACGTGCCAGCCGTTGCGGCAGTGCCTGAGTCAGATCCGCGACTGGTCTGTCGCGCATCCGGGGCATGTGCCGGTTTTCGTTATTCTCGAAGTTGAGCAGCACAACGATATTCCCGGAGGGACAGAAGCCGAGCCTTTCAGGGCGGTGACATTCGATGCGCTTGACGCGGTTATTCGCAGCGTATTTTTGCCGCCTCAGATTCTGACGCCGGATGATGTGCGGAGAGACTTCTCCGATCTGCGCAGCGCGATCGTCACGAGGGGCTGGTCTACGATGAGGCAGGCTCGGGGGAAGGTCGTGTTTCTGCTAGATCAGCGCAGTGACCGGCCCCTGTATCTGAGAGGACATCCCTCGCTGCGCGGTCGTGTGGCCTTTACGAATGCTGATCCAAGTGCGCCTGATGCGGCGTTCACCGAGATGAATGACGGGCCGGCGCGCGATATCGCAACGCTGGTACGTAGTCATTTTCTGGTGCGGACACGTTCTGATGCCGACACCGTTGAGGGGCGTTCGGGAGATGCGGGCCGTCGGGACGCGATGCTGGCCAGTGGCGCGCAGATTGTCAGTACGGATTATCCCGATTCCGAACCTGCGCACTGGAGCGGCTATCATGTTGGGTTTCTCGATAACGCCGCTGTTCGCTGCAATCCGGTTTCTGGTTCCGCTGATTGCCAGTCCCGCCTGATCGAACAGCCCGCAAAAGGCGATTTTCACCTTGAACGGATGATCATGGTGATGCGACATGGGATCCGTTCTCCTCTTGCCGGGCAGGTCCCTGCCGGGGTTGGGATTCCGGGTGGATGGCCTAAATGGAGTGGTACTCCGGGGGATCTGACGCCTCATGGCGCGCTGGGTATGATGGCCTTCGGGGCATTTGACCGGATGTGGTTGACGGAAGCGGGACTGATGCCTGCGAATGCCTGCCCCGCTACAGATTCTGTTTCTGTACGTGCCAACTCTTCCTCGCGCACCATTGCAAGCGCTGATGCGTTTACGCGGGGTTTTCTCCCGGGATGCGTAATAACTGTCGTGCATAAGCCTCTTGGCCAGCCAGACGTTCTTTTTTCTCCTCTCGATGCTGATCCGGCGCGATTCAATATGGCTACAATCATTCGGGAACTGCCGGATGCGGATCATATTTTCCGTGCGAGAGAAGATGCCCTCAAACTGCTGGGGACTGTGCTGGACTGTGATTCGGCTTCCTGTGGGTTTCTGGGCGCGCCTGCCCATGTCGGTCCTGATTTAACGGGGCATCAGCTTGTTCTCTCGGGTCCTGTTGCGCAGGCGTCCTCCCTGGCAGAAGCGCTCATGTTGGCCTATCTGGACGGCAAGCCCCTAGTTCAGGCATCTTTCGGAGATCTGGATGCAGGCAAGCTCGGGAAATTGAGTGCATTGCATGCCGGAATGCTGGAAGCAGTGGTGCGTCCCCGTGCCATGGCCGAACCACTCTCGCGGGAAATGAGAACCCGGCTGCTTGGGGATCTTAGGGATAAACGTGGTCCTGTCTTCAGGCTTTACATGGGGCATGACGATACGATTGGGCCATTACTGACCATGCTGGGCGTCCATATCCGCGTTCCGGGTTATGCTGATGATGAGATTCCCATCGGTTCGGCTCTGGGCTTCGCGATATATGAAAATGGCGCCGAAGAACATCGTGTTCGTGTCTTTCTTCAGTCCCAGACCCCGCAGGCACTTCGCACCCTTGATAGTTCTGTAATGCCTGTCGTGCTGTACCCACAGATTCCACAGTGCACTCTCGCTGGCGGCATGTGTACTTTGGACAGTCTTACAGAGAAGCTTTCCGGTTCGATGGGGGCTGCACGCTAGAGTTCGAGCACGTCATTCATCTCCGCTACTTCGCCAGTTAATCCCGAACTCTTCGTTCAACGCCGAGAGCGAAGGCTGTGATCGCTGCAGACCTGCTTGCAAGACGTGCATGGTCGTGATGCTTCTATCCCAGAATGCTTATTTTCTTTCACATGAAAATGATTTACTATCGAAATGTTCGAATAAAGATCTCGTCTATTCTGTCAGCCGTTCTGCGAACCCGTAGGTAATCAGCAGTCTTCTTTGGTTGCAGGCCCCCGCAACCATCTGAAATTGCGATGCCAACGCATCACGAACCCCAGCCCGTAAACGACCAAGGGTTTTCCTTGGTCCGCCCGACGCGACCGTCTGGAAAGGATTAACGCCGCAGTGCATCAATCAACAGTTCTTCGATTTTCCAACCTTCAAATGTTCAAACTTCTTTCTGTATTCTTTCCGCTATTCGCATAGATAAAGCTGCAGCTGTGAGGGTAGGATTCATACATGTACTAGCGGACATTACGCTCGTTCCTGCAATGTATAGGTTGGGATGATCGTGAGCGCGACAGTCGCGATTCACCACAGAATCATTGGGATTATCTCCCATAATTGTCGTCCCGGATGGGTGCTGACGATTTTCGAATTTCATATTCTTCTTGATGATTTCCGCATCGAGAAGCTGCGTGAACCTGTTGAGGTCCTGCATGGCGAGTTCAGTGCCTGCATGCCAATAATCGTCGAGATTGTAGTAGAGTGAAGGGACGGGCAGTCCCAAAACATCGAATTTCTTTGTGCTCAGTGTCACACGATTAGCGGGATCAGGCAGAACTTCAAAGTCTACGGCCCAAGCGAGGGTATGAGCGGAAAGCTCCTGAATTTTTCGATCGAGTGTTGTGCCCAGAACACCCTGTTCCAGCAGGGTAGCCGCGTATTGGGATACCGGGGTCGTATTGCGGACCTTGATCTTGTACTGGGCAGCATTCCGGCGGAAATCGCCTTCGCGTCTATTAAAGACCAGCAGTTCTGTCGGCCCCTGTCCGGGCCACAGCGGCTCACGGGTTTTCATGGTGACGCTGATGCCGGTGGTATCCATGAGGTTGCGACCGACCATGTCCGAATTGTTTGCAATTCCGTTCGGAGAATGTCGTGTTTTGGACATCAGCAGGAGCTTGGGTGTTTCAATCGTATGTGCAGCAACGACGAAAACCTTGGCAGTGACCTTGTGTTCTGAACCGTCAGGACGTTTGAACCACAATGCCTGAATCCGTCCTGTATCATCGTCTTCAAGTCTGTAGACGACAGCGTTGGGCATGATGGTCGCCCCCCGGCTTTCTGCGATGTCGCAATGCATTGAACCGTCATATTTGGCGCCGATGGGACAGACCGGGTTGCAGTTGTTGTTTCCTGCGCAGACAGGTCTCTGATTATAGGGACGCGTCGCCCGACCATGAGGCTCCCAGACAGGATTATATCCTCCGGCTGACAGTTTTTTGGCCAGGGTTTTGAACATGTAAGTCAGAGGGAGCTGCTTCATGGGATAGGGCGATGCGCGTGTAGGCGAAGGATTTCCGCCAGCCCCGCTTTCGTCCTGATCATCCGTTCCGCTAACGCCGAGTTCCACTTCAGCTAGGCCATAATATTTTTCGAGGTCGTCATAGCCGATCGGCCAGTCCCGACCGCGGCCATATAGCGAATTGAGTTTGAATTCGCTGGGCAGCAATCTCCAGAGTGCAGAGCCAAAATGCCATGTCGTGCCACCGACGACCCGGAGGTAACTTGTATTGTATTTGACCGGCCCGTTCTGTTCCAGATAGTCGCCATAAGTGGATGGCGCGTGAGGAAGGCTTGGAAACGGCGATCCTGCTCCCTGAAGCTTCATATTTGCCAAAGACAGCTTGACCGGAGCATCGCGGTAGGTTTCGACGATGTCACGACGCTTGACCCGCGGTCCGGCCTCAAGAATGAGAACGGATTTTCCAGCTTTTGCCAGTTGAGCGCCGATCAGGGCGCCACAGACGCCGGAACCGACAATGACAACGTCCGCATGCAGGTTTTCACTGCTCATCTGACTCTTCCTTGAACGTCATGTAAGGTTTGGGGCGGTTGCCCCATGCGAGGGGACCGGCACCGTAAGAGGGAACGACAAGGGCTCCTGCGACAGCCTGAAACATCAGGGCGTCGGAATAGGCGATCATTTTCTTTTTCGGATCCTGACCGATCACGCCGAGATACCATGCGGAGACGATGGTTGTTGCGGTGCTTCGAGCTTCGGGGGTAGGGCCATGAGCCAGGTAATCGTCCATGGTCCGGACCCCCGAGGCATGAATGTCTCGGGACAGGTTTGCGATTCTGGCTGGCAGGTCTGGGAACTGTTCCTGCAAGCCAATATAATACCGCCGTGCCAGGGTGACGCTCAGGTTCTTCCTGCCCGTTAGAAACTCGGAAAGTATGAGAAAATCCGTGACATCAGAGCCTTTGGGCGTGTTGGTCAGCCCGTGGGATGCAATAAAGCCCATACTTCCGAGCGCCAAACTGCCAAGCAGAAGTTTGCGTCGGGAGACCTGACATATAGCCGTTGCGACGAGAGACTGTGGTTTCATGGTTTAGCGCTCCACAAACGGACAAAAGATCTGATCATGGCATCAGCTCGGCACGGCGTTTCGCGACATAGCGTGCGTCGATCTGTACCGATGGGTTACCAAACGTCTTCAGAATGAAATTGCTGACATCCGCGATGTCCTGGTCCGAGAGACGGTTGACCCAGAGCGCCCCGGAGCCGAACGTCGGCATGAAGACCGCATTCTCACCGGTTTGCCTCTCGACGCCGATCAGGATGGTCGCCACAAGGTTACGGGCGTTGGAGCTGCCGGTGGCAGAGTTGTGCGTCAGGGAGGGGTAGGCGTTGACGCCCTGTCCCTGCGCCTGATGGCATGAGGCGCAGGAACCACTGAAAATTTTCCAACCCCTATCTTCAGGGTTTATCTGTCCCCGGGCCACTTCTTCGGGGCGACCGGCACCTTCATAAGACGTCCGGGACCGTTTTTCGGAGCTTGCAATCGCGGGAACGTCTCGTAGATATGCGATTATGGCACCAATGTCGTCTGAGGTGAGGAGCCGGGTGCTGTTCGTGACGACTTCCGCCATTGGACCTGCCGCTTGGCCTTTATTCAGAGCGTGGCCGGATTTCAGGTAATTCCTGAGATCGCTGTCTGTCCACTCGGCGATGCCGGCGATCTTGTCGGTCGTGATATTGGGAGCATACCACGCACCTACGACGGAGCCCGATAGAGAGCGTCCACTCGCTGGGCCCATGAAGAGAGTGCGCGGTGTGTGGCACGTGCCGCAATGTTCAAGATGATCGACTAGATAGCGGCCACGCGCGATTTGTGGTGTTTCTCCGGGCCGTGGCTGGAAGGTGCGTGTATCAAGATAAAGCCAGTTCCACAGCATCATGCCCGAGCGGATGTTGAATGGAAAACGGACATTATCGGGCCTGTTTTCCTGTTCGACAGGTACAACCCCCGATCTGAAGAAGGCGTAGAGCGCCTCCATATCGTCATCCGTGACGGCAGCGTATGACGTATATGGCATGGCCGGGTAGAGCCGTTTGCCGTTGTGTCCGATCCCGAGGCGAACAGCATTAGAGAACTCTGTCTTTGTGTAGTCGCCTATGCCGGTCTTCGGGGAAGGTGTGATATTGGTCGAATAGATTGTTCCGACACGCGTTATGATCGGGTAGCCACCCGCAAAGGGTTTGCCACCAGGTGCGGTATGGCAGGCCAGACAATCGGCGGCTGTCGCAACGTATCGGCCTTTTTCGACGAGTGTTCCGTCTGCAGCCTGTGCCTTGGGCAGCAGGGACGCCAGTGCGGTGAAAGCTGAACACGCCATAAGGCATACAGCCATTGTGGTGGTGCAGGAATTTGAGATCTTGCGCATCATGAACGCTCTGTTGTCAGAGGTGTCACCGACGAACTGTGGGCGTGCGAAGGAATTCGCCTGTTATGCACCAGCAAGAAGATGCTCAGGACCCCCAAAAGGCCTACAGCTGCTGCGATCCAGAAGGCGGACGCATATCCGCTGGCGGCGTGTTCGATAACGTAGCCTGTCAGGGCAGGGGCAATGACGCCTGACATGTTGGCAAGGAAATGGATGAAACCGCCGACGGTACCCATATAGATGACAGGTGTGACTTCATGGATCATGGCCCAGAGCGACTGGGTCGCCATCGATAGGGCGAAGAGCGATAACGTGAAAAGTGCTACAGCTGCGGTTACGGATTGAACGCTGGGGATGACGGAAAGGGTGATCGTGGCCAGAAGAAGGGGCACGATAGTGGTTGTTTTGCGGGCCTTCAGTCCGTTTTCGCTCTGCTTGAAAAACAGGTCTGAAATAAACCCGCCGAGGAAATATCCAAGAAATCCGCCAATCCACGGAACGCCTGCCGCAACGGAAAGCCCTGCTGGCGTGACATGCATGACATTCGTGAAGTAGCTGGGCATCCAGGAAACAAAAATATAGAGGGGGTAAAGAAGGGCAAACAGCCCGAGAGCCAGGCCCCAGGTGGATTTCCGAAGAATGTAATGCCTCAGAGGCGCGCTTCCTTTTGGCAGGATGGCTTCCGAGCGGTCAGACGTGATATGCGCCAGTTCTTCGGGGGTGACGTGGGGGCTTTCCGCGGGGCGATCGGATGCAAAGGTGAGCCACAGGACGCACCAGAGAATACCGATTGCGCCAAGCACAACGAATGCCAGCCGCCACCCAAAGAAATAACCCAGAGAAATCACCAGTGGCGCCGCGACCGCACTTCCGAGGTTCTGTCCCGAAAGCGTGAAGCCCAGAGCGCGGGCCGTTTCTTTTCTGGGAAACCAGTTTGTGACCATTCGGTTGGTGGTGGAGTTCATCGGCCCTTCAGAAGCACCAAAGAACAGACGCACGATAATAAGCGGGAATAGCGTTGCGACCGCTCCTGTCAGCGAGCAGAAAACCGACCAGCTTACGACTGCAACGCCAAAGGTGCGCTTTGGCCCGAATTTGTCAGACAGGTAACCGCCCAGAAAGGCGAATATTGCGTAGCTAAAAAAGAAGGCGCTGAACACCCAGCCTAGCTGTGAAGGTGTGATGTGAAGATCATGCTGTATTTGAGGTGCCAGAATGCCGACAGCGGCACGATCAGTATAATTGATCATTCCAAGCGCAAACAGCAGCACGGCGATTACAAGTCTGTAGCGGCCTTTTGTCACTATACACCTCAATGGCTGGCATTGATCTGCGCAGCTGGTTTCGTGTGGAAAATCAAAACGTATAACGCTCTAATGAAAGGCGCTTACATCACATGAATGCTGCCCAAACAATCTAAAAAGCGTGATTTTAGATGAGATATGCAGATTGAAGCTAATTTCAGTAGCGATAAAAAATAAAAATATCACACAAACTCAGATATATAGAGATATTTTCTATATTCTTATGAGATATATAACATATACGTGTTTACCGTGAAAGAAAGTGTCTGGTGTAAGCGTTTTCATTGACGCCGTGCAGATTCCGGTTTCCGAGAGATTGGCGTGGCTTTCTTTGTTTCATCTGCGCAAAGGAGAGAGGCGGATATGACGCGAGAGCAGTTTTCACTGAGCGTGGCTCTGGTCGTAAAAGATGCATTCGATAACGGAATTCTGCAAGATTTCGCCCGGAAAACCGGTCTGGAGCCTGTTATTGAATGGGCCCCTACGACGGTCATTCTTGCATCGCTTGAAAAAGGGAAAAGACCTGACGGTATCATTGTGACCGATGACGCGCTGGCGGGACTTGTTGAGAAGAAAATTGTCGCGCCAGACGCTTTGGCACCACTGGTGGCCTCGAAAATCGGTATCGGTGTCGCCAGTGGGGCGGAGCATCCCGATATAGAAACGGTCGATGCGTTCAAGGCGGCGTTGCTGAAGGCCCGCTCGGTTGCCTATTCGCTTGGTGGTCAGAGTGGTCTGTATTTTGCGCCTCTCCTCGAGCGGCTTGGTATTGCTGAAGCAGTCAATGCCCGGGCGACCCGCATTCCTGCCGGATTTTCCGCAGAAAAGCTGAAAACGGGAGAGGCTGATATCGCTGTCCAACAGATCAGCGAACTTCTGGCAATCGAAGGAACAGAAATCGTAGGGCCCCTTCCTGAAGCAATTCAGAAAGTCACGCCTTTCTCGGGCGCGCCTCTGGCTGACAGCCTCCAGAAAGAGAAGGTCGAGGCCTTTCTCGCCTTCCTGCGCGAGCCGAAATCAGCGGAGCGTTTCAGAAAGTCCGGTCTTGAGCCTAGGTAAATCGCGAGAAGCAACGATCATGATTTCTGGTTCTTTAAGGTATTCGGCTGCATTGCTGATCGGTAGTGCTGCCCTGTTCTGTGGTTCCGCATATGCTCAAACGATTCAGGAGGCTGAGCCAACTTACGATGCCAGCGTTCGGGTCGCAAAGCCTCTTCCCGCCATACCTCTGAATGGACCGGTGGTGCCACCATTTGAAAATCCCCCCGCGCTTTTGCCTGATGTCTTTGGTGTGAAAGCTTGGTTGAGAGCGCATGGAATCGCACTTCTGATATCCAATACCAATGAATTTACAGGAGCCGTCACTAAACCCACGCCGGGTTTCAAAAACTATCGACAGGGGGCAAGCAATGCGGGGCAGATTAGTACGGTTCTGCACATGAACTGGGACAAGCTGATCGGTTTGCGCGGCTTTGCAACACATACCGTTTTTACAAGCCGTTATGGTACGACCGCCAACCGCATGTTTGGCGACTGGCTGGGGCATGCGTCAGAGATTTATGGTGGCGGTGGCAATGTCGTCGTTCATCTTGTCATGGCTTATGGGGAAGAAAATCTTTTCGGTGGTCGACTGGCGATTGCAGGGGGCCGTATGACTGAACTATCGGATTTTTCCAACTCGCCCCTGTTTTGCAATTTCATCAACAACAGCCTGTGTGGCCGTCCCAGGGCTGTAAGTGATAATGACTACATTGGCCGTTATCCGGCTGGTGTCTGGGGAACCCGCGTCCGTGGCCGCCCGTCGCGCTATACTTATATTCAGGCCGCCGTTTATTTTCCTGAGAAAAGCATGTTCTCCAACCTCTACAATCGGAGCGGCTTCAAATTCAGTGGCGGGTCGGCCATCCTTGGTCAGTCGATACCCGTCGAACTGGGGTGGGAGCCAGAGTTTGGAGCGAAACACAAACTCGCTGGTCATTATAAGATCGGCGCGCGTCTCCTGACGGTTCCGGTTTCGGATAACTATTATGATATTGACGGTTTGCCGCTTAGTGTGACGCACAAAAAGGCGATGCAGCATAACAGGAGTTGGACTGCATGGTTCGAAACAGATCAGAAAATCTGGCAGCCGCAGGGAGCGCCCGCTTCGTCAGGCACCACACTGATCGGTGGATTTATTCTCAATGATCCTCGCGTTGCGCTCAGGCGCTGGGAGACCTATTTCGGTTTTATCAATCGGGGATTTATCCGTTCGCGTCCTCAGGATGCTCTGAATTTCATAGGAATGTACGAAAAAATTGCCGGTGGCGTGAGTGCTACGGAGGCGAATTATCTTGAAGAGGGGGCGGCAAGGCTGATGCCCAATCATGCGACGGGTGTGCAGAAAAATGCCGCTGTTTTCGAAGTCAATTATCAGATCCAGATAACCCGGGGTTTCGCTTTCGCCCCGGATTATCAAATCTTCTTCAACCCGAATGGTCAGAAAAATCTGCGGACGGCGCATGTTCTGGGCTTTAAATCGACCGTTCAGATTTTTTAGTAAACAGATATGTCTGCCTTTGGAGGCCGAGAATTTTCCGTTGTTTCAGGCCGGTTGAGCTGATGCCGGCTTGAGAACAATACTGCTCGGACTGGCAACGTTCACACAACGCTGAATACCCGTAACGTCCAGTCCCTGAGTCGTAAAGGCGACGCGTCCTATTGTGTCCGACGCTTCGTGGGCGATCAGAATCGTTGATGTAGGCACGACGATTTTAAAAAACCGTGGCGTTTTGCCCCCGCTCCCGATTGATTGGGTGAGAAAAAGCGCTCCGGTATTGTTGTCTATGGAGAGGACGCTCAGAAGATCGGCGCCACGAAGGGAGACGAGTACTGACTTTGCGTCCGGGGAAAGAGCGATTTCTGCTCCTCTCCCGTTTCCTGTGTAATTCTCTGGAAGAGCCTGAACAATCTGCTGAGGGGTCAACTTACCGGTTTCGGAATCATGGCGATAATACGTTACCGTACAGTCCAGTTCGTTGATGACATACGCCCAAGGTTTGGTTGGATGAAAGACGATGTGTCTGGGGCCTGCGCCTTCACGTGTTGGTATGCTGTCGACAAACCGAAAGTGCCCCTCGTGAAAACGAAAAACGAAAATACGGTCCAGACCTTTGTCTGGGACATACAGGAAGCGTTCTGCGGGATCGAATGTTACGCCATGAGGATGGGAGCAATGCTGTTCGATCCGGTGAGGGCCACGCTCTCCCGGGAGTGTTGCCGATGACGTGACCGCGCCGAGCATGCCGTTGGCCTCATCGAAGGAAACAGATGTGAGAGTGCCATCTGCATAATTCGGGATCGCGATGAAGCGATTGGTCGTATCAAAAACGAGATGAACCGGATTGCGTCCACCGCATTCAATACCGGACCTGTGTTGGAGAAGGCCGTTCTGGCGATCGATAGCGTAAGACGAGATATGGTTGCGGTCTCCATGAACGGCACAGAGATAGCCTCCGCTTCGATCAAGTGAAAGGAATGAGGGATTGTCGGGTGTCGATATATTCTGAAGATGTTTCCACTCAGTGAGCGTGTCGTTCACATGATAAACGTTGATCCCCCGGCCGCGTGCCTGCCGCTCTACAGTCGTGTAGCAACCGACATAAGCGAAAAATCCGCAAGGCATAAGCTCTCCTTTCTTACGTGAATTGGAATCCGGAATGGCAATTTTGGAAACGATTACATGCTCTTGAGGGTGCCGTTAATGACGCTCCGTAAAATGGTGCTCATTTTTGCGTGATCTTTAAAAGCGGGGTTAGAGGATCCTGATAGGATAAATTGGAAAAATAAAACAAAAACAATAATATAAATTGATTTACTCGAAGCTTCGACGTCATGAGTGAACAGATGGAAATGCGAGGATGTACCATGTGTCTCTTGCAACAGGAGGAAAAAGGGACATAAAAGTAATGTAAAGGCTTACATAATAAATTTAAGCACAGGAGCATGTCTGAAAATGGGTGACATCATAAAAGCGGCTGACGGCGTTCCGCAGACTGCCCCTCCTGGTCTTTCTGCAGCACTTAAGACGGCTCCCCGGATTTTGCCGGCACGTCTGCGGGATATTCTCGCGCTTGATGATTTTGAGCGGCACTGCAAGCCCTTCCTTCCGCGCATGATCTATCAATACGTCGCAGGCGGTGTGGAAACGGAAAGCGCCATGCGCAACGGCCGTCAAGCCTATCAGGATTATAGTTTCACACCTCGTGCGCTGGTCGATACTTCCGCACGGTCTACGCAGACCAGCCTGTTTGGGAAAACGTATTCCGCGCCATTTTCGATCGGGCCTTTAGGGGGGGCAGCGTTCGTCGCCTATCGTGCGGATCTCGCGCTGGCGGGTGCGGCCTGCTCGTGCAACATCCCCATGATCCTCAGCGCCTCTTCATTGATCCGGCTGGAAGACGTCATTGCCGTAAATCCTGATGCCTGGTTTCAGGGGTATCTTGCCGGAGATTTTGATCGGATCACGCGCATGCTCGACCGGGTCGAAGCCGCGGGCTATAGAAATCTCGTCGTTACCGTTGATACGCCGATACTTGGCAATCGTGAACATAATATCCGGTCGGGATTTGCAATGCCGATACGGGTTACTCCCCGCGTGATGATGCAGAGTGTAACCCATCCACGCTGGCTTTTGGGAACTGTGGTCAGAACCTTTCTGAAGCACGGTGCGCCACATTTTGAAAATACGGAAGCCGATCGCGGTCCGCCGATGATGTCCCGCAAAGTTCGTAATACTGTTGCGCGCGACAAGCTGACTTGGGAGCATATCGCGTTTATTCGCAGGCGCTGGAAGGGGCCTCTGGTCATTAAGGGCATCATTTCTCCGCATGACGCCTTCATGGCGCGGGATCATGGCGCGGACGGCATCATTCTTTCCAACCACGGTGGCCGTCAACTCGATTATGCGATGGCGCCTCTGCGTGTTCTGCCAGAGGTCGCGTCTCGAAAGGGAGATATGAAGGTCATCATCGATGGCGGTATTCGCCGGGGATCCGATGTCCTCAAGGCTCTGGCTCTGGGAGCGGATTTCACGCTGATGGGGCGGCCTTTTCTATTCGCAGCAGCTTATGATGGTCAGAGAGGGGTGGAGCATGCCTATAACATCATGCGCGACGAAATCATGCGCGACATGGCAATGCTGGGTGTGAATTCCGTCGCAGAACTGAACGAAAGCTTTGTTAGAAAGGTCTGTCCCTAGAGCTTCTCCGGCGGGGCTACGGTTCCCCGAAGGACAAGCTCGGGAGTAATCCGGGTGACCTGAATCGTCGTTCTGGCGCCCATGAGGTTGAGCAGGGCAAGAGCCGATGACTTCCCGATTTCGTCGGCATCGACACGAATGGTTGTCAGTGGCGGCGAGAGAACGGCAGAGAAGCTTGAATCGTTGAAACCGATTACGGAAAGCGCCCGGGGGATATCGATGCCTCTCTCGGATGCCTCGCTCATGATACCCAGTGCGATTTCATCCGTTCCACAAATAATGGCTGTCGGCCGCTGCTCTTCCGGACCGCCCATCAGTTGGCTAAAGGCATCCCGGCCAGCCACAATCCCTGACGAGACAATCAGATCATGCACCGGACTGAGTTTCAGGCCGCGCTCTGCCATGGCCAGATGCACACCTTCGGCCCGTGGGGCTGCTCGGTCATTGTTTTCACGTGTGCCGGTGACGACGGCAAGTCGCTTGTGGCCGAGGTCTAGGAGGTAGTTTGCGGCACGAAATGTGGCCTCCCGGTTATCGAAGCCGACACAGTATTCACGGTCGGAAAGGCTGAAGCTCTGGATGATGGGAACCTGACTGCGTTCCGCGCGCGCATAAAGGGCTGGATCGTGGATGCCGCCAACCAGCATCAGTCCATCAACGCCGCGCTGCAACAGAAAAGCGACTTCCTGCATTTCGGTGGCGAGATCGTATTCGGAACTGGCCGCCAGCACCTGATATCCTGCAGCCCGCATCGTTCTTTGAAAACTCGAAAGCGCCCGCACGAACACCTCGTTTCCATAGCTGGGCACGATCACGCCAACTGTTGAGGAGCGACGCGTACTCAGCGCGCGTGCGGCGCTGTTCAGCACAAAGCCAAGTTCCGCAGCGGCTTTCATGACGGCTTCGCGTGTTGCCGGTCTCACTTTCTCGGGTTCGTTCAGGGCCCGAGACACTGTGGCGATGGAGACGCCCGCGAGTTCCGCAACATCCTGCGCGACCGGAAGGCGCGTGCGACCGTCGCTGTTTGAGCTCCTGCTTTTTCTGGGCAAGGGGTGGTCAGGGTTGATTGTGCTCAATGCTTGCGTTCCCGTTACCGGTCCGGAGGGCTTTACCATGACGTTGCGGCCGCTGCCGGACCGGCTGTCATGGAGAGGGTGCCGGCCGGATGCAGTCTTATACCGTCCCATTTCAAAACAGTCATTGTCTTGTCGGTCGTGTTCTGCACGACAAGGGTGTGACCATCTGGAGAAAACATGATGCCCTGGGGCCAGCGCCCAACGTTTTCACTCGCTATGGGCGCCAGCCTGCTTCCGTCAACACGATAGAGTGTAAGAGTTCCGTGTTTCGACGGATCTTTGTTGGAGTTGTTGACAGCGCCCACGGCGAGGTAGCGCCCGTCCGGAGAAAATCGGAGGGGTTCGGGGCCGGGGGCGACCGGTATTGTGCCGAGCAGATTTAACGGCCCGTCGTTCAGCTGCACCAGATGCACGGCGGGGTGTGCAGGGTCCTGATCTCCTATGGCGATGAGACCTGATCTGGTGATATCCATCGTGTTGGGGGCATAGCCAAGATCGAGACGTTGCTTCTGCACGTCAAAACCGTCTCTGCGCCTGTCGAGGAGGGCGAGCTGACGCGGGCCGCGCAGTACGACCACGGCATGTTGCCCGTCCGGCAGGAAAAGGACGGAGGCCGGGTTGCTGTCAGCCCCCATGCTCAGGGTCTGGACAGGATGGAGTTGCCGGTGTGCGACGGCAAAGACAGAGACTGTTCCGCTTTTCCGGTTTCCAACGAGTACCCATTTCTGGTCCGGTGACACGGTGACCTGACTTGCGCCCAAGCCCGCGTGAAGCGTCTGAACTAGATGCAGGGCGGCGTGGTCGATGGCTACGACCGATACGACATCATCTTCGATGACGGGATCTCCCACATGCGCGCCTGCGTGCGACCCGGCTGTGACGATGGCCCAGCATGAATCCGGAGCGATCCAGACTGTTGTCGGAGGTCCTTCGACCGAGCTGGGCAGGTGAAGGGTTTTTCCCAATGCAGGCAAGCCATGCTCGAATCGGATCAGGGAGAGGCTGTCCGGGACGATTATCCCGGCAGTGACCATTTTCCCGGCAGTATTGGTCGTCGTATGGCCGTCATTTGCCGAAATGGCCCATTGGTCTGCCGCATGAACGTCATGCACGAAAAATGCGCACAGGATGGCCCCTGTGACCGGACTTAGGCGCCGCCTTTTCTGCTGCCGGGACTGCTTGGCGGCTGAGGAGGGTTGGTCAGTCATTGTGATTTGTTATCCATTAATAACAACAAAGTGATACAAAAAACTCAAATTGAATGATGGTACATTTATATCGGATATGTAAACGCTTTCAATTACTATTGAACGCGTAGTCTGCGAGTATGAGATGAGCATCATATTGAAGCGTCGATCGTTTCTTGGATCTGTGGCTCTGACAGGCGCGGCGGCGTCTCTTTCGTCGTGGCATCCCGCTCATGCGAATATGTGGGAGGTATCACTCCGGCTGCCGGACCCTGCTGTCAGAATCCTCGATCCTGCGTTCAAAACCTGCGTCAATACTCTGTCCGTTGTGGAGCGGATCGCAACCGGGTTTGAATGGACGG
Source organism: Gluconobacter sp. ESL1110 (assembly GCF_058107395.1). NCBI lineage: Bacteria > Pseudomonadati > Pseudomonadota > Alphaproteobacteria > Acetobacterales > Acetobacteraceae > Gluconobacter > Gluconobacter sp. ESL1110. The sequence goes on along the minus strand of NZ_JBYLUK010000008.1, from coordinate 490,400 downwards.
AGGGTCCCGTGTGGCTGGGAGAGGCCAATCTTCTGCTTTTCAGTGATATCCGTCGCAATCGCATCATGAAATGGGACGAGGCGACGGGAGAGACATCCGTCTTCCGGGCTTCATCGAATTTTTCCAATGGCAATACGGTTGACCGTCAAGGCAGGCTGCTGACGTGCGAATGTGCCACCCGGCGCATCACCCGTACGGAAGCCGATGGCCGGATCACTGTTCTTGCGGACGGGTTTGACGGCAAACCTTTCAACTCTCCCAACGATATCGTGTGCACTTCTGATGGTGCCATCTGGTTTACAGATCCGGCTTTCGGGCCGAATTTTTCCGAAGGAGATCTACCCCCCGTTCAAGCTGCGCGCGTCTATCGGATCGATCCGCGGACGCGGAAGACCGAGGCCGTGCTGGAGGATGTGCCGGGAACAAACGGACTCTGCTTTTCGCCCGACGAAAAAACCCTTTATGTCATCGCATCCCGCCACACCCCTCATCGACAGATATGGGCGTATGATGTTTCTGCAAACGGCACGACATCCAGCCAGAGAGTTTTCCTGGATTGTGCAGAAGGGACGGCGGACGGCCTGCGCGCGGATATCAACGGCAACCTGTGGTGTGGATGGGGTTCAGGTAAGGGTTTGGACGGGGTCGCGATTTTCAATTCGCAGGCCAAGCAGATCGGACATATTGATCTGCCCGAACGTTGTCCGAATGTCTGTTTCGGGGGCGTTCATCGGAACCAGCTTTTCATGGCGTGTCATACATCCATCTATCGCCTGATCCTTGCGACGCAAGGCGTACCACAGATCGGCTGACGAACGGAGACCTGGCTTTTCCTGGTATGACTTACCCGTCATCCTGAAAATTACGTTCTCGTGAGACGCTTACTATGAGTTTGCAATCCACTGAGTATTCAAAGTATGAAAGCGCTTACATTTATTTCGGCTTTTGTAGTGTCGTGGCGTGTTTTCAGGGAATGATGAAATGAGCTCGCGTATTGTCCTTCTTCATGCCACTCCCGTGGCAATGGCTCCCATTCAGAATGCATTTCGTCGCCTCTGGCCGGAGGCGGAGATCGTCAACCTGCTTGATGACGGATTGACGATTGATCGCAAAAAAAGCGCTGATCTGTCTCCGGAGCTGTCACAGCGATTTGTTGCTTTGGGGCAATATGGAGCGTCCATGCAGACGCAGGGTCTGATGATCACATGCTCTGCATTTGGTCCGGCGATTGACGTACTGGAAAACGAGCTGACGATTCCTGTGCTCCGTCCCAATGAGGCCATGTTCCGCGCAGCGCTGGAAAGGGGCACGCATATCGGGATGCTTGCGACATTTGCTCCATCCGTGGTGACAATGGAACAGGAGTTTGAGACCTTCCGGGGGCAGATATCGTCAAAGGCCACACTAGAAACAATCATTGTCCCTGATGCCATCGACGCGCTGCGTCGGGGTGATATTGAAACACATAATCGTCTTGTTGCTGACTATGCCCCGCGTCTGAAGCACTGTGACGTCATTATGCTTGCCCATTTTTCAACATCCGAAGCTCTAAAAGCCGTGGAGGCTGCTGTTAGCATTCCGGTTCTTGCCGCGCCGGATGCAGCCGTCCAGCGGATGCGCCTGCTACTGCGCGCCTGAGCATCAAAAACGGTGCTGAGCTGCGTCCGCGCGGCTGATTGCATCCACGCGCATAACAATTTTACCGAATTTTCAAAGGTGTCTGGAGAATGAGCGTTAGGTCGCGAAATGGCGGTGCTTTGGTCTGTGGTCGTCGCGCCATGCTTCAGGGGACGGCGCTGGGTCTTGTTGCAGCAGCTTTATTCCATTTCCCTTCGGAAGGCGTGTCAGAAGCTGCCGACAGGGAATATGCTTATCGGCCCGTATTTTTTTCCGATGACGAGTGGCAGACACTGAACAGCTTTGTAGACAGGCTGATTCCGGCGGATGCCGAGGGGCCGGGCGCGCTTGAGGCGCATGTGCCTGAATTCATTGATCGGCAGATGAATACGCCTTACGGCCATGGAAGCGAATGGTATCTCCGGCCGCCTCTGATGAAGACATCGGCTGCGCTGGGCTATCAATTCCTTTTCACGCCGAGAGATATCTACAAACAGGGTCTTCCAGCGCTGCACAGTGCGATCATGCAACGCTATGGCAAGCCGTTCCATCAGCTTGATGCGGGGGAACGTGACCGGATTATCGGCCAGATGGAAAAGGGAAGCCTCACGCTGTCGCCCGTGCCGTCGAAGCTTCTGTTCGGGCAGGTCCTGAAAAACTGCAAGGAAGGCTATTTCGCCGATCCGATACATGGCGGGAACTACGAAATGGGAGCCTGGAAAATGATCGGGTTCCCCGGTGCCCGTGCGGATTTTACGGACTGGGTTGATCGTTATGGGGCGCGCTACCCCCTTCCGCCTGTTTCAGTTGGCGTTCATGGCGTGCAGGGAGGCGTATGATGGTTTCTCGTAACGAAAAACATACCGATGTGGTGATTGTCGGCTTTGGCTGGGTCGGCGCCATCATGGCGCGGGAACTGACGCAGGCGGGGCTGAACGTGGTTGCGCTGGAGCGTGGCCCACGCCGTGATACCTGGCCTGAAGGGGCCTATCCCTCGTCAATCGACGAACTCACGCACAACACCCGACATGCTCTTTTCCTTCAGCCGTCGCAGTCGACGGTGACGGTGCGCCATCGCGACAGTGATGTAGCGGCTCCCTACCGGCAGCTCGCGGCATTTCTGCCGGGAACGGGGGTCGGTGGGGCCGGCCTGCACTGGTCCGGATGCCACTGGCGTATTTCGCCGGTCGAACTCCGTCTGCGCAGTCATTACGAGGAACGATACGGGAAGGACTTTATTCCACAGGACATGACCATTCAGGACTGGGGTGTGTCCTATGAAGAGCTTGAGCCGCATTTTGCCTTCGCCGAGAGCGTGTTCGGGACGTCGGGGCAGGCCTATAAGGTCAATGGCAAGATCGTAGGTGATGGAAATCCGTTCGATGCGGATCGTTCAACGCCTTTTCCATTGCCCGCCATGAAGAATACCTATTCCGCCGAACTCTACAGCAAGGCCGCAGCGGAGTGTGGGTATCATCCCTTCCGCATCCCGTCCGCCAATGCGTCACAGGCCTATACCAATCCTTATGGATGCCAGATGGGAGCCTGTACGTTCTGTGGGTTTTGCAGCGGTTATGCCTGCTACAACTATTCCAAGGCATCTCCGAATGTGAACATCCTGCCTGCACTTGAGCGTGAAAGTCGTTTTGAACTACGGGCCGAATGTGATGTCCTGAAAGTCGAGACAGATTCATCTGGCAAGAAAGCCACGGGCGTGATCTATCGGACGTCCAAAGGTGAGGAAGTCCGCCAGACTGCTGATATCGTCATTCTGGCCAGTTTTGCTTACAACAATCCTTACCTGCTTCTTCTCTCCGGGATCGGGCAGCCTTATGACCCAAAGACAGGTGAGGGGACTGTTGGGCGTAATTTCGTCTATCAGAATGAATCCGGCGTAACGCTGTTCTTCGGGCAGGACAAATTCACCAATCCGTTCATCGGGGCCGGTGGCAACGGTGTGGCGATCGATGATTTCAATGCGGATAACTTTGATCATGGACCGCTGGGCTTTGTCGGTGGAGCGCCGATCTGGGTCAATCAGGCCGGGAGCAAGCCGATCAGCAGCGCCGCGGTGCCCAAGGGAACACCGCAATGGGGTGCTCATTGGAAGAAAGCCGTCAAGGACAACTTCCAGCACACGATATCGATCCATGCCCATGGCACCAATATGGCATTTCGCGACTGCTACCTGTCTCTTGATCCGACCTATAGCGACACTGCCGGGCGTCCGCTGCTGCGGATCACGTTTAATTGGCACGACAATGATGTGAAGATGATCCGTTACGTGACGGACCGGATGGCGGATATCGGTCGGGCCATGAAACCAGAATCCATGTCGGTCGAGACGAAGGAGTTCGGAGAGGAATTCGACCTTCGTCATTATCAGACGACGCATATCGCGGGTGGGGCGATCATGGGAACGTCCCCCAAGGATAGTGTGGTCAATCGCTATCTCCAGCATTGGGACGTATCCAATCTCTTCGTTATCGGATCATCGGCATTTCCGCAGGGCATCGGCTACAATCCCACTGGTATCGTTGCGGCTCTGGCTTACTGGTCTGCAAAGGCAATCAGGGAGCGTTATCTGAAGTCTCCCGGACCAATGGTGCAGGCATGAAGAGGCGTAAAACAATGAAGCGGCGCCTTCTTCCGGTACTGGCTGGGGCGATTTGCGTCATGCAGTCATCAGGTGCGTATGCCGATGATGCGGATCTGATCAAACGGGGGGCATATGTTGCTGTTCTGGGCGACTGCGAAGCGTGTCATACCGCCCATGACGGCAAATATCTGGCAGGTGGGCTGGCTCTTCAGTCGCCGATAGGAGCAATTTACTCCACCAATATCACGCCTGATCGTGACACCGGGATAGGCGCCTGGACCTACGAGGATTTCGCTCGCCTCATGCGTGGGGGGATCAGGAAAGACGGGTCTAGCGTTTATCCGGCGATGCCGTATCCGTCCTATTCGAAAATGACGGATGAGGATCTGCAGGCCCTTTATGCCTACCTCATGCAGGGTGTTGCTCCGGTCAGCCTGAAGAACCGGGTGCCGGATATTCCATGGTTATTGTCAGCACGCTGGCCTCTGGCGATCTGGCGCCTGCTTTTTGCGCCTCCATTACCGTCTGCCTCTCATGATGCGACGCCGGATGCGCTGGTCGAGCGTGGCCGTTATCTTGTGGAAGGGCCGGGGCATTGTGGAAGCTGCCATACGCCACGCAATCTCGTACTCGCCGAGAAGGTCCAGACTGCAGCGGATGGGCCGAAATATCTGTCCGGCGGCTTCATCGTAGACAACTGGGTCGCGCCCAGTCTTCGGAGTGATGACGCCGGTGGACTTGTGGGCTGGACCTCCGAGGATATCGTGGCCTTCCTGAAAACGGGGCGTAACAGGCATGGTGCGACATTCGGTGCGATGAACGGCGTCATCACTCACTCGACCACCCTGACGAATGACCATGACCTGGCGGCGATCGCGGCCTTCCTGAAGACGCTTGGTCCTCCGCAAGGCGTTCCGGTTGAGGCGTTCCGTTATGATGACGCGGTATCGCGCCAGCTATCTGCCGGAAAAATGCCGTCGGAAGGTGCGAGGATTTATGTTGACCGTTGCGCCGCCTGCCACCGGACAGACGGACACGGATATCCCGGTGTATTTCCTCCGCTTGCCGGAAATCCGGTTCTTCAGGGCCCTGATGCAACTTCGGCTGCTCATATCATTCTGAGCGGCGGACGGCTTCCCGGAGTTTCGGCTGCGCCGTCGTCTCTGGTGATGGGGTCATACCGGGATGTTCTTGATAACCAGCAGATTGCCGACCTTGTCACTTTTCTCGGGCAAAGCTGGGGCAATCATGGCGCGGCAATGACGGCGTCACAGGTGGCGAAGATCCGACAGGCAACCACAGACGAAAAGAAGCCTGCGGGTGAGTGAAACAGGTGTCCAACTTTGTCCAGATCACGAGGAGCAAGGAACGAAGTGTTTGTGATTCAAAAATCTGATTTCTCCATACCAGCGCTGAAATCCACGTCATCTGCCAAGCGCGTGTTGGGTGGTCTCTGTGTCCTGACGCTGGTGATATTTCATGGTGGCAGAGTTCAGGCGGCTACACACAAACCCGACTCATCGGAAATCGTCGAGACGGCACAGGACACCTATCATCATGTTATCTTCGAAAACGAAGATATCAGGCTGATGCGCGTCATCATTCCACCCCACGGCAAAACCCGTTGGCACCGTCAGTCGCTTGACTATGTGAATACACCGATCGTGGGGACGACCATACACAAGGACTCCTTATCTGAACCGTTCAAGGATGGTACGATGAAGGCGGGTGAGGTGCGTTACCTTCCCTACAGCCAGAAATCGGACGTCGATCAGGTCATCAATACAAGCGATACTGTAAATTCACAGGTCGCATTCGAGATAAAACGCAAGGGCGTTGGACATTTCGGGCCGGCTGACCGAGCGAATAGCCAGGCTTTCAGAATGATTCTCGACAAGCCGGTCGTTCGGGGGTGGCATGTTCATCTGGAGCCAGGACAGAGCACGGGGGACTATACGCAGTCGGGGCCGGGTGTGCGTGTATTTCTCACCGGAGGACGCCTGATGACGCGTGAGAAGGGAGCCGTGGCATTCTCCGAACAGCACCTGGACCAGGCAGATGCACAGGTTCTGGCGAAAGGCACGTTTGAAGTCATTAACGGCGGCATGGAGCCCTTGGACTACAACGAATACGAGTTGAGGTAACGGGATTTGCAAGCCGGGGGTCCATCTGGACGCCCGGCAGTCTCAGCCTCCTATCGCCGGGCGCAACGTTTTTTCCAGTTCGTCGAGAACCGTCATGGTGGGACGGGACTGATTGCGGGATTTGAGCATCAGAATTCCGTATGAACTGATGGCGATGTTCACATCAGACGAAACAATCTGGATCTGCCTGTATTTGGCCTGCTGATTGGCGACCGCAGCGGAGAGAACTGTCAGTGCGTCTGTCTTTTCCAAATAAGCGAGTGTCATCACGAGAGAGTCGCTGCCGATGATATCTTTCGGGAGCGTCAGGTTTCTGTCCTGAAAGATGCTCTCCAGTCTGCTGCGTGATTTTCCTCCTTTTCTTTGCAGGATCCAGGGAAAAGGCGCCATGTCCTCCAGCCGCACCGGAGTTGTATTCCTGAAAAGAGGATGGTTCTGACGGGCTGCGATAACCATGGGCTCTTCGCCGATCGGAGTATAATGATACGCCATGCTCCGCGTATCTTCCGGCGGGCGACCAATCATGATGTCGATATCCCCGTTCATCAGGTCATGGAAAAGGCCGATGCTAGATCCGGTACGGATTTCGAGAGATATATCCGGGTTGTCACGCTGGATATTGAGCACTGCCGTCGTCAGCATATCGACAACGGGCCCGTCGATGGCACCGATGGAGACGTTACCTGCGCCACCTGAGAGAAGCGCATTGAACTCGTCACGGGTGCGGTCAAGTTCATCAAGCAGGTTGTTGGCGTGTCGGGTCAGAACGCTGCCATAGGAGTTGATCACAAGACGGCGTCCTTCTCGCTGAAAGAGGGGAATGCCAATCACATCTTCGAGATCCCCCAGCAGCCGTGACGCGGCTGGCTGCGCCAGACCGAGGCTTTCAGCGGCACTCTGAAGTGTGTTGTGACGTGAAAGAGCCTGCAATAGCTGGAGATGCCGGAATTTCAGCCGAATATCGACGAACCAGGATGGGGGTAAAAGCTGCTTCTCTTGCATGGACTCAACATAACATGAGGAACATGAAACATAACGGTTTACGCATTAGACCTATCATAAAATCTGTGAATTATTCCTCTTCAGGCGCCCCTGTCTTGATGGAGGGCGCAAGGAATACTTTATCGCTTCAGATAGGGGGTGACGATGTACGATAAGGATCAGGCAGGTCAGATCGGAGTGATCGGCCTTGGCGCGATGGGTCATGGTGTCGCGAAATCGTTGCTGCGTGCAGGGTTTCGTGTGGGCGCATATGATGTGCGTGCGGAAGCGCTGACTGCGTTCGAAGCTGAACGAGGGAAGGCGTATACTTCGCCCGCCGCTCTTGCAGAGGCCTGTAACGTCCTGATCATTCAGGTTGTGAACGCGGAGCAGACAGAACAGGTCCTCTTCGGAGAACAGGGAGCAGTCGAGACGCTGAAATCGGGTTCTCTGGTCATTTCCTGTGCGACCGTAGCGCCAGCTTTCATTGAAGGGCTCGAGGCACGTCTGAGGAAGCACGATCTCTGGCTGCTGGATGCGCCCATGTCCGGAGGGGCCGCCAAGGCGGCTTCCGGCGAGATGACGCTGATGACCTCCGGCCCGGAAGACGCTTATGTCCGTGCCGAAAAGGTTCTTCCTGCCATGGCAGGCAAGGTCTATCGGCTCGGAGCTAAAGTCGGTGTCGGCACGCGTGTGAAAATCGTCAATCAGCATCTGGCGGGCATTCATATCGCAGCGGCCGCCGAAGCCATGGCACTGGGCCTGCGCGAAGGCGCCGATCCGGCGACCCTGTATGAAGTCATCACCCATAGTGCCGGCAATTCCTGGATGTTCGAAAACCGGGTGCCTCATATTCTTGCAGGAGATTATACACCGCTGTCAGCGGTGGATATTTTCGTCAAGGATCTTGGTCTGGCGCTTGATACGGCCCGTCGGACGAAATTTCCCCTGCCTCTGGCGGCGACCGCTCATCAGATGTTCCTCAACGCGTCTGCGGCCGGACATGGTCGGGAAGATGATTCCGCAGTCATCAAGATTTTTCCCGGAATCACACTTCCCTCTTCCGATGGGGGAGAAAAAGCATGACCGGACGCGGAGCCTTTATTGGCTGTATTGCCGATGATTTTACAGGCGCGACCGACATTGCCAGCACGTTGGTCCGTGCAGGCATGAAAACGGTGCAGAGCATTGGAATTCCTGAGGCAGACGATCCGATGATCGCGGATGCTGAAGCAATCGTTGTCGCCCTCAAGTCGCGCACGATTGCGGCCGGCGACGCCGTGGCACAGTCACTAGCCGCTTTGGACTTCCTGCAGGGTGCAGGCTGCCGACAGATTGTTTTCAAATACTGCTCTACCTTTGATTCTACGGAGCATGGCAATATTGGCCCGGTTGCGGAAGCTCTGTCCAAAGCCCTGGGACAGCAGATCACGATTGCCGCTCCCTCTTTTCCCGGTAATGGACGTACGGTTTATAATGGCCATCTCTTTGTTGGTCGTGCGCTTCTCAATGAAAGCGGGATGCAGAACCATCCTCTGACACCAATGAGGGACGCCAATCTCGTACGCGTGCTTCAGGCACAGTCAAAAGGCACTGTCGGACTGATTGATCTTCCGACTGTTCTGAAGGGCATGGAACATGTTCGGGCAGCGATCGAGAAGGCTCAGGCTGAGGGGGCTACCCTTCTTATTGTCGATGCGATTTCCGAAGCTGATCTGAAAGTGATCGGACAGGCCTGTCATGATCATGTCCTGATCACGGGCGGGTCAGGGATTGCGCTGGGGCTGCCTGACAATTTCAGGACGCATAACGAACTCTCCGGTGCGGATGCTGCTGTTCTGCCGGTCGTGGCAGGAAAGGACGTTGTGCTCGCCGGCAGTGGTTCCCTGAGAACAAACCTTCAAGTGGCGCGGTGGATTGAGGCGGAACGGCCAGCGTACCGGATTGATGTCATGAAGCTTGCTGCCGGTGAACCGGTTGTAGAGGAGGCGATTGTCTTCTTCGACACTCATACCGATCAGACCGTCCTCATTTATGCAACCAGCCCGGCCGATGAACTCAGGCAGGTGCAGGCCGCAATAGGAGCCCGGAAGGCGGGAGAAATGGTCGAGCATGCGCTGGGCCTTATCGCACGGTCTTTAAGAGACCGGGGTGTCAGACGTTTTGTCGTCGCGGGTGGAGAAACGTCCGGAGCCGTCGTCCAGTCTCTTGGCGTCAAGGGCCTGCGTATCGGCGCGCCGATAGCACCAGGCGTTCCTGCAACCGTGTCAACGGGCAGCGTACCGCTCGCACTTGCGCTGAAATCAGGGAATTTCGGAGAGGCTGACTTCTTTAAAAAAGCGCTGCTGGCATTGTCGGGAGGTCAGTCATGATTGATGAAAGAGCATGCCGCGAGGAAATCTGTGCGATTGGGCGGGATCTGTATGCGCGCGGGCATACAAGCGGAAGTGCGGGAAATATCAGCGCGCGTCTCTCGGACGGCTGGCTGATTACGCCCACGGACGTGTGCTTGGGACGCCTTACACCCGAAGGAATCGCCAAAACCGATTTTGAAGGCAATCAGGTTTCCGGGCCGCGCGCCTCCAAAACGGTGACCCTGCATCGCAGAATTTATGAGCAGAGACCGGACTGCAACGGGATCATCCACACGCATTCCACCCATCTTGTTGCGCTGACCCTGGCGGGTGTGGACGCCGAAAATGCCATCCTGCCCCCGATCACACCGTACCAAGTCATGAAGATCGGGCGTGTTCCGTTGATTCCCTATGAACGCCCGGGATCGCCGAAAGCGGCAGCGCGCGTGGCAGAACTGGCCCCTTCGGTCAACGGAGTCATGTTGGATCGTCTCGGGCCGGTCGTCTGGGGGAGCAGTGTGACGCGTGCAAGCGATGCGCTGGCTGAACTCGAAGAAACGGCGCGCCTGTGGCTGATGACCACGCCCCGGCCCGCACCGCTGGATGATGCCGCACTTGCCGAGATTGCGGCTGTGTTCGGGGTGACATGGGACTGATTTGGCCTTTTCGAGAGCAGGAGAAGTCCTGATATGACCCCGATGGCTCTTCTGGCCAGCGCCATTGCCGGCATCGTGCTGATGCTGGTGCTGATCATCCGTTTCAAACTTCATCCGATCCTGACGCTGCTGATCGTCAGCATGTTTGTCGCCCTTTTTGCCGGGATGCCCGCAGCCAAGATCGTCCCTGCAATTGAAGCAGGGATGGGCAAGACGCTGGGACACATCGCCATTATCATCGCCCTTGGGGCCATGATCGGGAAAATCGTTGAGATTTCAGGGGGCGCCCAGGTTCTCGCACGCGATCTTATCGCCCGTTTCGGGGACAGACGCGTCCCGCTTGCCCTGACGCTCGCAGGGTTCCTGATCGGCATTCCGGTCTTTTTCGAGGTTGGCGTGATCATGGTCATGCCGCTGCTCTATGGTGTGTCGAACGTGACCCGACGCTCTCTCATGATTTTCGCACTTCCGATGTGCGCGGCCATGCTGACGGTGCATTCGTTTCTGCCACCCCATCCAGGTCCCGCCGCTGCAGCGGCGCAGATTGGCGCGAATATGGGGCGTGTTCTGGCATTCGGGGTACCCATAACCCTGCTCGTCTGCGGAGCGGGTGCCCTGATTGCGCAGCGCATGACGCGATGCGAGTTCAGGTACGCGCCAGACATTCGCGCAGCGGTCAGCGGATGTGAAGGGGAGATGTTCAAGGCTGGGCCAGAGTCCTCCGTTCACGTGCTGCCGTCGGCGAGGCCTCCCGGATTCTGGCTGATTATCGGCTTGATCCTGCTTCCGATCGTCCTCATCATGCTAGGGACGATGCTGTCGATCTTTCTTCCTCTCAGATCTTCCTATGCAGGAACTGCCCATCTCATTGGCTCGCCGATAACAGCCCTTCTGCTTGATACGCTTCTTGCAGGATATACGCTGGGACTGCGGCGGGGATGGAGCTTCGAGCAGGTCTCGACCGTTATTGGTTCAGCAGTGCCTGGCGTCGCAATGGTTATCCTGATTGCGGGCTGTGGCGGCGTATTCGGAAATATCCTGGTGGAAAGTGGCATTGGCCACGTCATCTCCGACATGCTCCGCACAACCGGACTGCCTGCTCTCGCACTGGCTTTTATTCTGAGCATGATCCTGCGTGCGGTACAGGGGTCGACGACTGTGGCCCTTGTGACAACTGCGGGAATTCTCGGCCCCATGATTGCCGAGATGCATGCCAACCCCAACCAGCTTGCTCTGCTGGCGCTGGCCATGGGGGGAGGAGGGCTATCGGTGTCTCACGTCAACGACGCAGGGTTCTGGATCTTCACGAAACTGTCCGGAATTGATGTTGCAGACGGTCTGCGGACCTGGACTGTTCTGACAACGACCCTTGGTATTCTGGGGTTTCTGGCAACCTGCATCCTGTGGCCTTTCGTCTCGTAATTCATCACAAAGGAAGTCTCGCGCCATGCCCGCTTTTGCCGCAAACCTGACCATGAACTACCCGGAGCTTGAATTTCTTGAGCGTTTTGACGCCGCCGCACGCGATGGGTTCAAAGGCGTCGAATTTCTGTTCCCTTATGATTTTGACAGGCATGACCTGAAGGCCCGTGTCGAGGGAAACGATCTGCATGTTGCGTTGTTCAATGCCCCTCCTGGAAACTGGGATCATGGAGAGCGTGGATTGGCGGCACTCCCTGGACGTGAAGAAGAGTTCCAGCGCACGATCGGGCTTGCACTGGAGTACTCTCGGGCTCTTGGGAACAGCCGCCTGCATGTCATGGCCGGTCTGCGCGATAATGACATCCCGTATGAACGACAGATGGAAACCTATCTGCGGAATATTGAATACGCGGCCTTACAAGCGAAGTCTCTTGGGCTGACTATCGTTCTCGAAGCTATCAATACGCGCAACATGCCCGGATATTTTGTGAACTATCAGGAAGAAACGAAGGCAGTTTGTGACCTGATCGGGGCGGATAATGTGAAGATCCAGTTCGATCTGTATCACGCGCAGATTATGCAGGGCGACCTTGTGGTACGCTTGGAGACCTTACTTGAATCGATCGGCCATATTCAAGCGGCCAGCGTCCCTGATCGGCATGAGCCGAACGCGGGCGAGGTCAATTATTCCTATCTTTTCGAGTGGCTGGACCGTGTTGGTTATCGTGGCTGGATTGGGTGCGAATATAACCCTCGCTCTACGACATCTGAAGGTCTGGGCTGGTTAGGTTCATGGCGTGGTGCCATTGCAAAAATGCTCTAGGTGTCTAGTCCCGGGATTTTCTGGGTTGGATTGATGATGAATCTTTCTGGATCTGAAGTCCAGATTGTTCCGACACCTTCGTAAGGTATGAGGATATTGAACTTATAGGCTGCCATGAAGTCATTGAGATGTGTCCTCAGCTGCTCATGACTGTCGTAATGGAAGCGTTTGACAGTTGCTTCCTTGATTGTCCGGTTCATCCGCCCAACCTGCCCGTTCGTTCATGAATGGTTTGGTTTTGTCAGACGGTGCTTAATCCCATGAGCTTCGCAGATCATGTCGAAGCGCATGGGACGCGACCAGGCCGTCTGCTGATCGGCTTTCCCGACCAGTTGTGTGACAGCGAGTTTTCTTATCCGGTCGATGGCAACGAAGAGGTACAGCTTCCCTTCAGCGATCTGGACTTCCGCTATGTCGAGATGAAAGAATCCCATCAGGTAGCTTTTGAGGCACTGGCGTTTGGGCTTGTCATCCCTCGATGTACGGCAGCCGTGAGATCTCGTGACGCTGAAAGCAACGATGTAGGGGGAGTGTGTCAGCTGGGGGATGCTGGCCCCTGCAGGGCATAAAGGCAGTCATCCAACGGCATAAAGTGTGGCGTCGAAATGCCACGATCACCGCTTCGTCTGTCTCGCAAGGACCGTTGAGCGCAGCTCTTTAGGGCCGGTTTTCTGATCTTCAATCGTCTGACGCTTCCGTCATTTCGCAATTGTTTTCGGGTTGATCCCGACCTTCTTCGAATGCGGCGCTATGGTTTACGTGATGACCAGTAGGCGGGGATAAAGAATATTCTCCGGGGTTGTGAAGGCTATGTGGGCAGTACTGTGGCGGACAACCGTCTGTTCGTGGAGGCGGTGCTGTATCGCCTATCGTGCGGGTATTCCATGGCGTGATCTTTCTGCCCGGTTCGATGACTGGAAAACATCGACCCGGATGCTTTCCTTGCCGATAGGGCGTATGCTGCGGGCAGGTTTATGAATCGATTGATACAGTGCGGGATTGCCCCGGTCATCCCGCCAAAACGCACCAGAATGACACGAGGAAAACCAATTTCTCTCTCTCTACCGCAGCCCGCTGAATACAATGAACATGCTAAATTTTTCAAAATTTACTCATTAATGTCGGCTATCTGTAAAGCCAAACAACGTATTTGACGTCTCATATGAGGCGGAAGCGAACCTATTGTTTCCGTCCTTGTCTTAGACCTTTGGATTATTTCAGAAGGGCTAGCAAAGCAGGCATTGGTTTAGACAATATCCGAGGTTTATCTCTGTCAATTCAATCGTAATTTTTCTTGGTGCCGAATAAACGGGCTGTAGACAGGAGCTCCGGGCTTAAGCTTTCGATGTTCGTCCCAGTCTGAAGCTCCGTTAAACTGGATTTCCGGCACGTTATGAATGCCCGCAGCCCAGTCCCTGTGCTCTGTCATCTGGCGATCAAGATACTGAGTTTGCTCGCGTGCATCGTCTTGTGAGATTCCTCCTTGCATGCCCATGATGATGCGTGGCTCAAGAACGCTGAACCCGACGTAATGAAGCGCAGATCATGTGATCGAGTCGGAGGTTCAGGAACTTTGTCCAACTCCATGACGGCTTGCCGGTATGGAGGCGCGATTCACCTGATGGGAGCGCTCTCTGAAGGAGACGCTGACCCTGTAAACATCATGCGTCGAAATCTGGTTCTTGAAGGTGTGACGGTTGGATCACGGATAATATTTGAAAGCATGAATGAAGCAATTGCTTTGCATCAGATATAGCCAGTGATTGATCGTGTCTTCCCCTTCAGGCACGCAAGAGAAGCTTACCAATACTTTGCGAGTGCAAGAGATATGGGGAAGGTTGTGATTGATATTCCCTGAGCGCGTAGAAGATAGAAAAATTGTTAGCTTTGGCATTAATTGCGCCTAAAGCTGACTTTTAGATTCCCCAAGTCAGTCGCAACCCAGAGAGATGGTTTCAAGCCTGCGTGAGTTGAAATGTCTCTCGCAAAAAGGACAAGAGACGATCAGATTGTCTTTCCGGCAGCAGACTTTACCCTTGGATGAGCGTCTGTGGAACACGTTTCGAAAAGACCTTTTGGGGGTCTATTCTATGCGTTGTACCCTATCTTTGAATAATAAGAAGAAATGGACATAGGTTTTACGGCAGAAAGCCGTTTTATTTTGATATCCGCTGCTTCCTGTGTCTGAAGCGGATCAGCCAATCCGCATAGCAGGTGAGGGGGCAATAATTTTGCTCTGCCCAAGCAAAAGAGTGAAGCTCATCATCCAAAACCATCAATGCTAGCCCGTTGAGCCCAAAAATTAGGTCGCAAGAAATTCAGTTAGCGGTTTTTCGATCCATCCACTTGACTAGGAAACCATGTCACAAAATTTCCATCCAGAAATGATGGAGAACTGAGAAGACCGATTGATGGTACGCGCTATGACTGGAGAATAATACAATTTATATTAAAATAAGGTGACAATTTTACGTAAATCTAATGAAATTTTTTTAAAGGGGTTGAGTGAAGATGATTTTTCCGGGACTTGAGGCACGACTTTCGGTTCATTGGACGGGCGACCATGAAGAAAATCTTGTTCATCACCACTTACTGCTTGTGTTTTCAGAATATTACTACGAGCGCCCAAGCACAAAGCAGAACGCCCCAAAAACATCTCCATAAAAAAGTTACTGCCACCCAGAAAAAAGATGTTTCCCGCGAGATAAGCAGAAAAGAGAGCATTAATGTCACTGGCTACCGCAAGGATGCAGGCGGTGGCATGATGGTGCGGCACACTGTTGCCAAAACAGTCAGTTCGCTTTCTCATGACTACATCGAAATGCAGTCCCCTACGTCAACTATTGAATCCCTGATTTCAACATTGCCGGGTGTTGTCTCAGCCAGTGAAGGCCCGCTAACGACCTCCTTTTCTACTCTTCATATACGCGGCATGGCACAGGCAGAAATCGGGGTGACATTCGAAGGCATGCCAGCTGCTAACCCCTTTACATACAGCACCTATACACCCTCTCTCGTTGACAGTCAGAACATGGGTCAGGTCAATGTCATGCAGGGAGCGGTGGATATAAATTCTCCCACATACAATGCAACCGGAGCCGAAATTTCTGCCAGTATCCGCAGGCCGGCAGACCAACGGAATGTTCACATTGCAGGATCCGGTGGTTCGTATGGAACCAACAAGGATTTCATCCGGTACGATACCGGAGAGATCGGTCATACAGGGGTGCGGGCTTTTGTATCTGGATCCTATTCCCGTGGTGACATGTGGCGCGGAGTTGGAGATATTAAACGATGGCATGTTGATGCGGCACTGACGAAGCAGTGGGCACCGCATAGCGATTCAAAAGTCATCTTCGGCTGGACAAAGGCAGCACAGGGAGAATGGTTATATCCTTCCCTGGCCAACTGGAAAAAATACGGCATGAAATATGGTCTGGATGACCAGTATAGTGCAGGCGATACGCATTATGTCGGAATGAATGGCAAGAACACCGGCGCGGTTTACGGAACAATCAAGAATCATTTCAGCTTTGACCATGGTCTGAGCCTTGATGCCCAAGCGTACTCAGTTGAGTTCCACGGACCCTATTATTATGGAGCTACCGTACCCGTCAAAAAAGGATTTGTAGGTGCTGAAGGTTACAAGTCCCTAGATAATTATCAGAGTCTCCCGGGTTATGATCCCGCCAATAAAAATTTGACTGCTGCCGAAGTTTCTAGCTGGTATACTCTATCTTCTGGGATGATTCTGACGGGACACTGGAAGCATAGCTTTAATACGCTCAGTCTGACCTATTGGTATTCCTATGCCCAGGAAGCGGCCCAAATGCGTTTTTATCCCGTGAACAGCAAGGGACAATGGAACGGGAATGGTCCTGCGCTGACGGCGAACGGCGGAATACCTCTAAGCGAGGACAACGAAAACGGTCTCCAGCAACTTAATAGCTTCGCTCTGGACGATAAAATGTCATTCCTGCATGATCGTCTGACGATCGACGGCGGCATCCGGATGGCGATGGCAAACCGTCAATATACACAGGACCTTCCGGGTGTAGCGGGGAATGACTACAAATCAATCAGAAACGTATTTGTTCCTTCCCCTCAGGTATTGATTAATTACAACTTTAATTCGCACCATCAGATTTATATCAATGGAACGACAGGCTACCATCTCCCAGGGTCTCTCAGTTCACAGCTTGCGTCTTATAGCCGTTCGACAGGTCAGGCTCAGTCTCTTCCCTTGGCTGATTACAAGCCTGAATACATGATCACTGAGGAAATCGGTTATCGTTATAATGGTCTTCTCATGGCCAACCTTGCCGGTTTCCATTACAACGTCACCAACCATCAGATATCTGCTCAAAGCTATGTCGAAGGTTCCACCTCCACGATATCCCAGTTGATTAATGCGGGCGGGATGGAGGCGTATGGTATCCAGGCTGAAATCGCAACGCGGCCATGGCATCATGTCAGTGCCTATGCGTCCGGTCAGTATATGCGCACTCGAAACGGCAACAACATTGCCTATAGTGGCGATTATCTGCGCACGAAAGGCAAACAGGAAGTCGGCGCACCGAAATTTTCCGGCTCGTTGGGTCTAACTTATAATGACGGAGCATGGTTCGGTAACTTCACACTGTCATATATCGGATCGCAGTATGCGACGCTCATGAACGATCAGCGTATTCCCGGTTATGTTACTGCAAATCTCGGTGTTGGTAGAACCCTACCCAAAATTGGGCACGTTCTTCCGAAGGTCAAGCTCAATCTCGTCAATCTGGGAGACGCAAGTTATCTCTCTTCAATGTATGGATACACGGCTGCGGCGACCACGCAGAAAGGGATCTTCGGGACGACGATCAAGGGCTCTAGTCCAACCTATGTGATCGGTTCGCCTTTCGTCGCTATGGGCACGATTTCCGCAGATTTTTAAGGTTGCGATATGGGCGTTAAAAATGGAGCGGAAATGATATGTACCCGTTCCATTTATTTTCCGTCACGGAAGCCGATAGTTTGCTTTATCGTGCTGATCAAACAACAATTTTTTATGAAACTGTCGGAAGGTCATTACAGTGACAACACGCAGAGACTTTCTGAAATATGCCCTCCTGTCCGGTGCGGCCGTCGGCACGACTGTAGCGTTGCCTTCGTCTATCCGGCGGGCTTTTGCAATCGCACCGGAGGTTGGCTCGACATGGAGGGATGCCGAGCATGTCGTGATTTTGATGCAGGAAAATCGCTCATTCGACCACGTTTTCGGCGCTCTGCAGGGTGTTCGAGGATTCAATGATCCAAGAGCAATGCGCCAGCCGAGCGGTGTTTCGGTCTTTGCGCAGGCCAGTGCGTCAGGCGAAACCTATCTACCTTGGCGCCTAAATATCAGAGATACACGGGTGACATGGATGGGGTCGATCCCCCATTCACGTGACAGCCAGGTTGATGCCTGGAACGAGGGCGGTCACAATCAATGGATTGATGCAAAGAAATCGCATCATCAGGGGTATGATCGCTATCCGTTAACAATGGGGTATTATACTCGGGAAGATTTGCCTTTTTATTATGCTCTGGCAGATGCATTTACCGTTTGTGACCAAAATTATTGCGGTGCGATGACCAGCACGACACCTAATCGTCTGCTGTTTATGACTGGTACTGTGCGAGACCGTCAGGATCTAACGTCAAACGTCTATATGCGTAACGGTGAGATCCTCGAAGGAGGGATGACTTGGACGACTTTCCCCGAGCGCCTGGAGCAGGCAGGAGTATCGTGGAAATATTATCAGAACGAACTGACCCAAACTGGTGGTATGACCGAAGACGAGCGCGGATGGCTTGGTAATTTTGGCACTAACGTTCTGGAATGTTTCGACCAGTATTGTGTTTCTGCCAATCCGGGGTTTGGTGATTGGCTGGAGGAGCGGATTAGTGAGTGTGAGCACCATATTGATCGCTTGAACAGCCGGGAGATGCTTGTCTCCGAGAGCCATAGCGAACAACTGACGGAAGCACGTGCCCTCTTGGAGGTTCTTCTACGACGGCGCTCGCTCGTTGGGCATACAAAAGAAAAGCTGACACCCGCAGAACGTGCTCTTTTTGAAAAAGCGTTCGTGATCAATGATCGTGACAGTGACTATCGCAAGTTGGAAAAACTGACCTTTCATGACGGTGAAAAATCCCTGCACATGGAAGCCCCGAAAGGCGACATCCTCTACCAATTCCGTAAGGATGTGAAGACGGGGAACTTGCCGACTGTATCATGGCTTTCCGCACCTGGGCATTTCTCTGATCATCCGACCTCGCCCTGGTACGGGGCGTGGTATGTATCGGAAGTCATGGATATCCTGACTGAAAATCCGGATGTCTGGAAGAAGACAATCTTTATCATCACCTATGATGAAAATGACGGATATTTCGATCATTGCTGTTCTTATGTCGCGCCCGATCCCAACCGGCCGGAAACGGGACGGTCTTCTGCCGCCATTGGATCAGATGGTCTCGAATATACAACGGCACAGGATGAGATAAATCGGGGCGTGCCAGACCGTCTGGCGCGAAGTGGTCCGATCGGACTCGGCTTTCGCGTACCAATGATCGTCGCGTCGCCTTGGAGCCGGGGAGGGTGGGTGAATTCTCAGCTTTTTGAACACACCTCGACCTTACGCTTTCTGGAAACCTTCGTAGAGGCAAAGTTTGGCAAGACGGTAAGAGAAAGTAATATCTCACCTTGGCGACGTGCGATCAGTGGTGATCTGACGTCATGTTTTCGTCCTTATGACGGACACGTCCCCACGTTGCCATATCTTGATCGCAATACGCATTTGCACATGATCGAGGAAGCCCGTGATCGACCCATGCCGGGCGGCTTCCGTGCCCTTTCGACCGATGAGGTTAAGGCACTCCACAATGAGCATGACGGAATTGGCAAAACCGTCATGCAGGAACCAGGATCACGACCGGCTTGTGCACTCCCCTACGAACCGTATTGCGACGGAGGGTTGGATAGGGAAGGTGAAACTATCACACTGAATCTACATGCCGGTACAGGCCTATATGGCAGCAGCGCCGTTGGACTTCCCTTTAATGTCTATTGTCATGGTATCGATACGCAATCCGGTATGCAATCGGCGACTTATGCCGTCGCAGCAGGCGATACATTGAACACTGGTCTCGATATTTCGATGTTCAGAGAGAGCGTTTACGATGTCTCAGTTCATGCTCCGAATGGTTTTTACAGGCGCTATAAAGGGAAGTCGAAAGGACTTCGGATACATGCGGCATGTGAGTATCTACGGGGCACGAAGAAGGATCTCGTCCTGCGCCTGACCAATCGCGGGGACGCGACGGTGCACATCGCGAGCACGATAACAGGTCAGGGCGGAGAGAGAGTTATGAAAGTTGCTGCCGGACAGAATATGGAAATCGTCTTCGATCTCACGCAGCATGCGATGTGGTATGATGTTGTGCTGACCAGTTCCGATGATGACAGTTTCCTCTGGCATTTCGCGGGGAGGGTGGAAACAGGTCATCCCGGACAGACGGACCCGGCAATGGGGTCGCTCTGAATTTCATTCTCCCGACGTGCTTCAACCAGGCAACCGTCATGTTCTGGCTGAAGCGCGACACTCAATTTGGAAGTGAGGGACACACACTATGGGACCTCTTTTTCTGATGGGGCCAAGAGCGTATTAAAGTCCGTTTAGACTGCCTTTAATGTTCTCGCTATTCACATCTAAAACAGTAATCTGAGAAGCGGCGAGAACTGGTCGCAATGGAGCAAAAACAGCTGGTGTGAGTCCAGCCTGATCTTCCAGGTCATGTACCCTCAACTGTGCTCCAATTGCCTGCTCATATACCGTTTGTAGAACATCTGACATTGCTATCGCACGTACTCGTGCAGTCGCTTCCATCGCGTGGTATCCATCAAACGGTCAAGCCGAACGAGGTGACACACTCGTGAGTCTAACAGACAAAAGGCTTGCCACGATAGACCAAGCTGTCGAAGTGTAGGTCAAAACATATCATCATGTGGTGAGTGGCATGAACGAAGAAGAACGTAGAAATATCTCATATATTTTAAAAATATTTCCCATAAAATTAAAAGTAATATGTATTAAATTTTTATCATAAAAATTCATTATATTTGATAATAATAGGGTAATTTTTCTGCGAAAAATACCTATATTACCTGTTTATATGAATTATTTATTGGAACTAGAACGCCAAATATTCGGAATAATCCTTCCGGTCTATTTTCCGAAAGCAGTAAGTTCTTCTTGGAAGCGGACATCTGAAAGTAGTTTGGGCAGTCTCGGTAATCTCCACCCGTGGAATAAGAAAAACGTATTCAGGGCAAGAAACGGAGTTCGTAAGCGATTGGAGAGCGACATAAGGAGTCATATTTATCTCTAGGAGTTTTCCGATGAACGATCCACATGTCACGATTGAGCCGTCCATTCTTTACCTGGGTACCCCGGTGGTCCTTATCAGCACGGTTAATGAAGACGGAAGCTCCAACCTTGCGCCGATGTCTGCCGCGTGGTGGCTGGGCTGGAGAGCCATTCTGGGGCTTCAAACCGCATCAAAGAACCCCCAGAATATGTTACGGACAGGACAATGCGTCCTCAATCTGCCGCCTCCCGCCCAAGCTGAATCGGTTAACAGGTTGGCTCGTCTTACCGGGAGTAAAAGCATTCCTGAATTCAAGCAGAAATTGGGCTACACTTATGAGACTTCCAAGTTTGAAGTTGCGGGCCTTACGCCCATAGCGTCTCAAACAGTTGAAGCGCCTCGTGTTCTGGAATGTCCGGTTCAACTGGAAGCTGTTCTGGTCGCGCAGCACGGTATTATGGACGATGATCCTCAGGTTGCGGGCCTCATCTCAGCTTTCGAAGTACGTATTACGCGTGTTCATGCGCATCCGAGCATACTCATGGAAGGATACGAGAACAGAATTGACCCGGATAAATGGCACCCTCTCATTATGAACTTCCAAAAACTGTACGGAGTTTCTGATGTTCAGGTCGTGCCATCCCGTCTCGCGGAAATTGATGAAACAATTTATCGGATGCCTGATGTAGATCGGGCGCGTACAGAAAAGAACTTGCTCTGATAACGGTTTGAACGCAACGATTGACCTGCAAAATGAAGAACGCCGCAGCCGTGACGACAGCTTGTCGCCTTATCGAGGAAAGTGAAGAAAGTCTTTCCCTGACAGATCTTGCGCAGGCGGTTGGCCTGAGCAGCAGCTATTTTCATCGCACCTTCAAGGTCCATACCGGCCTCACACCCAAGGACTATGCTGCCGCACATCGTGCAAAGCGCGTTCGCGCGGCGTTGGCGCGCGAGGCAACCATCACCAATGCGATCTACGATTCCGGCTTCAGTTCCAGCGGTCGGTTCTACGAAACGTCTCGTGCCATGCTTGGTATGACACCGTCACGCTACCGAGAAGGAGGAACCGACGAAGACATTAAATTTGCGATTGCAAAGACCACGCTCGGTGATCTGCTCGTGGCTTCAAGTGCCACAGGAGTAGCCGCTATTTTACTCGGTGATGATGCAGAAACTCTTCTTCGCCAACTGCAGGATCTGTTTCCGAAAGCTCGCTTACTCGGTGCCGAAAAGGACTACGAAGCGGTCGTGGCTCAGGTTGTCGGATTTATTGAAGCGCCCAAAATTGGACTTCATCTGCCGCTGGATATCAGAGGTACAGCATTTCAGCGAAGAGTATGGCAGGCCCTCCGCGATATTCCGTTTGGGCAAACATGGTCTTACACTGCCGTTGCGGAATATATTGGTATGCCACGCGCCACACGGGCAGTTGCTAAAGCCTGCGCTGCTAACAAGCTCGCTATCGCAATTCCATGTCATCGCGTTATTCGCCGTGACGGCGCGCTTTCTGGATATGCATGGGGTGTGGACCGTAAAGAAATTATACTCGATAGGGAGAAATTAGAAAAAGACATGTAAATATCAAGTAATTTTCTAAAAACTATTTATAAAAAGTGTTTTCATTTTGAATTTAAGATAATAAAATTTAACATTTTTTACTATATTTTAAAGTTATGCATTTTTTTAGGAAATATATTAGATCTTGTTAGGACTCGAATGGTAGAACGGACTGCATAGCTACTTATGATGAGCATGATGCAGTCTATCTTGTCTGATACCGCATGGTTTGTCTGGGAACCTTTGATTGAAGAAGTCCGTTTTTTGGCATCATCAGAACGGTGCACAATGGCGCGCTCTGCCATCTGAGTTTGGTCCCTGGCGGCTTGCGGTGTGTGCTACAATCATCGCGAGCTGAAATGGTTGCGCAGCCATTTTCCAAAAGACGACGCGTTTGTGGATGTGGGGGCGAATATGGGGTTCTTTTCTCTCTATGCGGCCTGGCGGGCAATACACGTCATCGCCGTTAAGTCGAACCCGCTCCTGTTCGAACGGATGTTAAACGCAATGAGTGCGGATCACTGAACAACCTCTCTGCCATGAAATCCACAAAGATCCGGATTTTGGGTGAGAGTTGGCGACTTGAAGGCCAAAAGACACGAAAGATACAAGAGTTGCGAACGGCATCCTCCATAACGCTGA
Organism: Gluconobacter sp. ESL1110; assembly: GCF_058107395.1. Taxonomy (NCBI): domain Bacteria; kingdom Pseudomonadati; phylum Pseudomonadota; class Alphaproteobacteria; order Acetobacterales; family Acetobacteraceae; genus Gluconobacter; species Gluconobacter sp. ESL1110. The sequence goes on along the minus strand of NZ_JBYLUK010000008.1, from coordinate 467,211 downwards.
TGAGGATTCCGGCTTCCACTTGCTCGCGGATGGCAAAATCTGGCAGACAGGCGATGCCCAAGCCCTGTTCGGCCATATAGACCAGCGGTTCGATAATGCTGGAGGTAGCGGCCGTTGGCGGTTCGCTGACAGCGCCGTTTCGTCTTGCGGCAAGAGGCCACTCCTCCAGCTTTCCGGTGCTAGGATAGCGGTGGCGCAGGCCTCGATGAGTGGAGAGATCGGCGAGTGTCTCGGGAACGCCGCGTTCGGCAAAATAGTCCGGCGATCCGACCAGCTTAAAACGGAATCGGCCAAGCACACGCGTCATGAGGCGGGAGTCGCTAGCTTTGCCCGTGCGGATCACCGCGTCGAAGCCCTCGTCGATCACATCAACCAGCCGATCGGTGAAATCGAGATCCAGTTCAATATCGGGATAAGCCCGCATGAAAGCGGAAAGCGTCGGCATCATCAACATGCCTACCAGCGGCAGGCTGATACGGAGCTTGCCGCGCGGCTCGCTTAAGGTTTGAGATAGTTCCAGTTCCGCAGCCTCGATTTCGCAGAAGATGCGGCGGCAGCGTTCGAGGAATAGCGCGCCTTCCGGCGTCAATGTCACGGTACGGGTGGAGCGATGGAAAAGCCGCACTCCGAGCCGCTCCTCCAGTCGGGCGACAGCTTTGCCTATGGCCGAAGATGATAGGCCAAGCTGCTTGCCTGCCGTTGTGAAACTACGAGTTTCCGCCGCCTGGACGAAGGCGTTGAGGGAACCGAGGTTATCCATGACATCAACCTATTGAGGAATATATGTCCGATATGTTGTGAATTATAGACATATTATCGCAGTTGGCCAGCATGTTTAGCCTGCATGTCAGAGTCATGGCCGGAGGATCGGCGCTTGCGTCGGAAACGGCCAGCGTTTGCCGGCTTTTTACACAGGCAGAGCAATGGCAGTTACAACCGAACCCGAAAACATTACTGATACCAGGCGCGCGCCCACTGCTTCCGAACGCTTCCCTCTCATTGCGCTATTGGCATTGGCCGTGGCGGGTTTCATCACAATCTTGACTGAAGCCCTGCCGGCGGGCCTTCTGCCCCAGATTGGCGTGAGCCTTTCGATTTCCGAAGCCCTCGCGGGGCAGCTTGTCACCATCTATGCTATCGGCTCCCTAAGCGCAGCCATTCCGCTGACAGTGGCGACACAGGGAATGCGTCGTCGCCCCCTGCTGCTGATCGCCATCATTGGCTTCGCCGTTGCCAATATCGTGACAGCCATTTCGGCGAATTATGTTTTGACCTTGGTTGTCCGGTTCATTGCTGGTGTTGCGGCCGGATTACTATGGGCACTCCTTGCAGGTTATGCCGCCCGCATGGTGCCGGATCACCTGAAAGGCCGGGCCATTGCCGTTGCGATGGTGGGAACTCCTTTGGCGTTATCATTGGGTATTCCGGCGGGAACCCTGATCGGCACCGCGATCGGTTGGCGTGCCTGCTTCGGGCTGATGAGTGTTCTGACGTTGATCCTGGTTCTTGGGGTATTGGCGAAGGTACCGGATTTTCCGGGGCAGGCAGCAGATAAACGCTATTCGCTCGGTCCTGTATTCCGCATGGCGGGTGTGCGGCCGGTGCTGTTCGTAACACTGACTTTTGTCCTAGCTCACAACGTCCTTTACACCTATATCTCACCATTCCTTGCCTCCGTCGGCATGGCCCGGAAAACCGACCTTGCGCTCCTCATCTTCGGCATGGCGTCGCTGGCCGGAATCTGGATCATCGGTATCCTGATCGACCGCTACTTGCGCCAATTGACACTTGCCAGCGCTGTATTGTTCGGGCTGGCCGCGCTGGCACTTGCTGTCTGGAATGATGTGCCCGCGGTCATCTACGGGGCCATTGCCATTTGGGGGCTTGCCTTCGGAGGAGCCGCCACGCTGTTTCAGACTGCGCTTGCCAATACGGCAGGTGACGCTTCTGATGTCGCGCAATCCATGCTCGTGACTGCCTGGAATATGGCGATCGCCGGCGGCGGGATCATTGGTGGCTTTCTGCTCGACAAGATCGGTGTTGGAGCCTTTGCACCGGCTATGCTTTGCCTGCTCGCTACAACTCTCGCAGTTGTCTGGACGGCGCATAGACATGGCTTCCCTTCCGCATAGCGCCGATGCCGACAACTCACATCAAGGGACAATTCATGGATTATACAAAACTTGGATTGACCGGCCTTAACGTTTCACGTCTTTGCTTGGGGTGTATGACTTTTGGCATGCCAGATGCGGGCGTCCACAGTTGGACGCTTGGAGAAGATGACAGCCGATCGATCATCAAGCGGGCCGTGGAACAGGGAATCAATTTCTTCGATACCGCCAATAGCTATTCGGCCGGCACGTCCGAGGTGATTGTCGGCAAGCTGCTCAAGGAGTTTACCCGCCGCGATGAGGTTGTCATCGCAACCAAGATATTCTTCCCGGAGCGTATGTTGGAAGGCGGTGCAGCGCCCAACCGCAAGGGCTTGTCCCGCAAAGCGATCATGACTGAGATAGACGCAAGCCTGACACGCCTTGCAACCGATTATGTTGACCTCTACCAGATTCACCGCTGGGACTACGGGACTCCGATCGAGGAGACGATGGAAGCCTTTCATGACAGCGTGAAGGCTGGCAAGGTACGGTAATATCGGTGCATCCTCAATGTTCGCATGGCAATTCGCTAAGGTGCAGGAGGTGGCGCGGGCCAATGGCTGGACCCGGTTCGTCAGCATGCAAAATTACGTGAATTTGCTTTGCCGGGAAGAAGAACGCGAGATGATCCCTCTCTGCAGGGATCAGGGCGTGGGCCTCGTTCCGTGGAGTCCCATGGCGCGTGGTCGATTGACGCGTCCTGCGGGAGAGCAGACGAAACGTAGTGGGAACGATGCCTTTGGCAGGTCGCTCTATGCGGCGACGGAAGAGGCGGACAATGCTGTGGTTGTCCCTTCTGTAGCTCCAAAGCCAGCTATGCGCATCGCATGCTTCGTGTGCTAGGATGATATGTTAAGGGAGGATATTATGCCAAACCGCGGTGGGGAGCGTAAAAAATCAAAGCAACCTACTCAGAAACAACCCGCTCGTCTCAATGAAGCAAAGAAACTGGTTGCTCCAGTGGTGATCATCGCGGTTCTCTTTCTCGGGGCAATCGGGATGCGCGGCATTTTTCTTAATCGAACTGCACATGCCTTGGGCGGCCCTTATACGCTTATCGATACGCATGGCCATACTATCACCGAGCGCCAGTTTCAGGGGCGCTATACGCTGATTTATTTTGGATACACGCACTGCATAGATGTCTGCCCGTTAACCCTCGAGACCGTCACGCAGGCTCTCGATCTTATGGGAAAAGAGGCACATCATATTGTGCCGCTTTTCATCACGGTTGATCCATCGCGTGATACCCCTGAGATTGTTGCCGATTACGTCAGTCATTTCTCTCCTGACATCGTTGGGCTTACGGGAACGGAATCTCAGATTCACGCAGTTATTGAAAGTTTTCACGTCATGGCGCGACGTCGTGGCACCTCAGCAAATCATATGTCCTCAGACTATCTTATGGATCACAGCTCTGTTCTGTATTTGATGGATGGTGACAATCGGCTTGTGTCTGTTCTGCCAGTCGACACAAGCCCACAGGAAATCGCTACACAACTACGGCGTTTCGTTCCTGCTAGTTAGTGACGGCGATGGCTGACGACTTGTGAGAGTAGGGTTGCAAGGCAGAGAAGCAAAAGAGAGGCTCCAAGTTCCGGCAGGAGCAGTCCCAGTACAATCAAGACAACCACAGCTCCCACACCAATCTTTTGGCTGGGATCGACAGACGGCACTCCCAGTTCTCCTGGTGGTTTGCGCCTGAACCACAAGACGAGTGCTGCGGTACTCATTGTGAGTAGTCCGGCCGCTACAAGAAAATTCAAGAGCTGATTGGCTTTCCCGAACAACTGTCCCTCATGTGCTGCAACTCCATATCCGATGACGCGATCAGCCAGTGCTTTTTCTTCAAAGCGATGGACTGATCGTACCGACCCGGAGGGATCCACGAGTGCACTGATGCGGTTTGGACGGTTTTGCGTGTCTGAACGAACGGCCCACGCTGTCTCTCCCGCTGAAGGAGGCGTGACGAGAACAGGTGCTGGAAACCCGAGTTGCAAAGCAGCCATCACAACTCGGTTCAGATTGTCTGGAAGGGGACTGTCCGACATAGCGGTGGGCCCCATATCCATACTTGGCATTGTATCGATATGTTGAGGCGAGACCGGGCGTCCTGCAATCCGATTACGTTCAGAAACAGCCCCGATTTCCCAGTCGGGAACCGAGGTCAGGCGGCTGAATTGTGTTTCCACACGAGCCAGAGCGTGCCCCCAAACAAAAGACCACGGCAAGCCGGAAACCAGAAAAAGCACCAAAAACGAGGAGACCCACAGCCCTGTTACCGCATGGAGGTCTCGCCATCGGGCGCGACCGTTTCGGGTGATCCGTGGATAAAAAACACCCGCCAAGCCCTGTATACGGCGTGGCCACCAAAGATACAGGCCCGTAGCAATCAGCACGATTGTCCAGGACGCCACCATTTCCATGATGATGGAGCCAGTATTCCCCAATAACAGCTGGCCGTGCAGTTTAAAGATGATGCGCTCAAAGCGTTCTTCTTCAGGAACCTGTTTGAGAACCACGCATGATGTCGGATCAACATACACTCGTATGGCTGTGCCCTGGCGATCAACGATTACCCGGGCAGCGCTGGAAGTCGTCTCCGGAAGTTCATAGGCTAGAAAATGGCTGCCAGGGACAGCATTGAGTGCCGTCCTGACTTCCTGTACCGGAGTTGAATGTGTCGCACCGCCTGCGAGATGATCGTAACGCCAGTCGATCCAATGATCTACCTGCGGTTTGAACAGGTAAATTGACCCTGTGAGGCACAGCAACATAATAAAGGGCAGACAGAAGAGGCCAGCAAAGAAATGCCATCGCCAGATCGTCCGATAATCGGGCCAGAATAGGGTTCTGGAAGCGTTCATCATCATAGATACCTTCAGAACTTGATCCGCACACCACCAAAAAACGCTCTTGGCGATCCAGCGTAGATGGATCCTGTTTTATTGGCCAAAACACTCCGCCCAGCCTGCTGTCCAGTTGAGAGGAGTGTATCACTGATGTCAGTCGCACCAGCGGCATAAACTTGATTGGTTACGTTCTGCACTTCAAAGTAGCTGTGCAGACGGTGAGCCCAGCCCAGACGCTCTGGAGGATCGTAATGAACCTCCAGATTGAGCAATGCGTAGGAGGGGGCCTTGAGAGTATTGGCGTTATCGAGGTAAAATGAACTTCTCCATGTCACTTCTGCAAAGCCTCCCAGCCCCTGCAGCCATCCGTCTGGCTGATCATAGAGAACACGCGCATTCAGGAAATGCGGCATGACACCAGGGATGAGGTTACCCTTTCGCGAGAAACTTCGCGCCATCGTGCTGTTGGACAGGGTCTCGCTGTATTTTGTGTAGATCTGGTTGTCATAGGTATAAGACAGCTTCAGCCGCCCACCTGGCATAGAGGCGCGCAATGGCTGCCATGTTGCGCCCAGTTCAATGCCACGATGCTCTGAGGCCGGGGCGTTGAAGGTATAACTTTCTGCGGACGTATTGACACCTGCCGACTGGCTGACAAGTTCGTTCCTGTAGAACTCATAAAAGCCAGTGGCCTGAATATTGATGCTGGGCGACGGGTGCCATTCGGCTCCCAGATCAAAACCGAGACTTGTTTCGCTTTTGAGCTGCGTGTTGTTTCCGTAGGTTCCCTGAGGAGTTACGAAAAAACTGGAATAGCCGGGCGTGGCGTAGGCTGTTCCAACACGACCGTGCAAAGTCCAGTCTTTGGTTGGCGTATAAACTAGCGAGGCTTCAGGTGTGAGATTGAAGAAGCGTCGATTGGCCGTGATATTGTGCAGAGAGGTTGAACTTGCCGATCTATTGTAGAGCCTCTGAACTGCTCCAACATCAGATTGCGTGCCACCAAGTCCGATCACAGCATGCCAAAGCTGAGAAAACTGCCAGTCTTCCTGAAAGCGGAGGCCGATGTTCCACTGATGGCCGTATGACGTAGAATTCAAAGCACCGCGTGTCGCGCCGCCTTGCGGGGTCAGATTATAAACCTGATAGCCATAATCCATGTAGTCGAAGCCGGCACCGACAAAACTGGTCAAGGGCGTTTTCCCGATACGGCCACGGTTCGTCAGATCCGTCTGCAAATTATAGGAATTAAACGGCCCTACAAAAGCCGTTGTCGATGTTGGCTGATCAGTATGACGTTGATCGTAGGTAAACTGGGTACGCCAGGTTGTTCTTGGATTGAAGTCATGCTCCCATCGAAGCCCCACAATGGTGCGTCTGTCAAAACGTCCTAGCCCTGCCTGCTGGGGACTCATCGTTTGGCGGGGCCCATAAGCACCATTCACCAGAAGATTGACCGAAGCGCATCCAGCAGCAGCCGATGCCGCATTTGCGCAACTATTTTGGTAGGGATTACTGCGAAATTGGTTGAGAGAGAGGCGTAGCGGCAGCGATGTATCCGTGACGTTATTAACGAATTTTAGAATGAGGCGATCTGATGAGGTCAGATTGACCCGCAGCCGCATATTCTCGGTAGACGTGTTGTACTGGCTGTTCGCGATAAAGCCCTTGCCCCGCACATCGCTGCCAAACAGCATGAAGTCGTAGCGTTTATTGCCTGCACCAATCGTTATGTAGTTATTGAACAGACCGAAGCTGCCAAAGTCTGAGCCCAATTCCAGACCGTGAATGTCAGACCCATTTCGTGTGCGGAAGTTGATTGCCCCGTTAATCGCGTAATTACCGTACAGCGTAGAGGCTGGTCCCTGAAAGACGTCCACGCCTTCATAGGCATGCGGATCGATCAAATCTGCCCGAGCCGTACCATCGGATTGCGTCATGGGAAACCCGTCTTCCGTGACCTGAAGGTTCTTCAGACCATAGGACTGACGTGCGCCAGACCCACGGACGGAAACGACGCTGTCACGCGGCCCATTGCCCTGTAGGACCGTCACACCGGGAATGGTTGCGACCATATCACTCACGGTCTGGGCTGCTTTGTTCGCGAAATCTGCACGTTCTGCGCTGTATGTTGTTTCACCGGTTGGGTGAAGAAGTGCCGAGCCACGCGCGGCGCCTCGTACGATGATGCTTTCAGAAATTGGGCCCTGATGCGGCACGGATTTGGCCATCGCGGCTTTACGGGGACGGGTATGAGGGCGTTGAGCCTGAGCCGGGACGCCCATTAGGAAAACGCATCCAAGCACGAGCGAGCCGAGAGGACGGCTTGATTCAAAAGAAATTGTCATCTCTTTGTTCTGATCTAAAAAACGCAGAAAACCTTTCATCGTAGAGACGAGAAAGGCGCTCATTCAGTGTTAGATCAGATGGGGAGGACCCTGAGCATAAATGCCCGACAGCCGCCACAAGGGAGGACCTCTTACTGGCGGGAAGCACCAGAAAACGTGACGGCTTGTTAGATAAACCGCGAGAAAAACAGCAACGACGCATCCGGTTAGAAGGATCGTCAACAGGTCGTCGATTACCGCAATGCCATCACCAACATCCGCTGCGTGATGATGATCAGGGGTATGCGTACCAAGGTCCTGACTGTCGCAAAGGGTCGACAGGTTGGCGAACTGTTTTAACGGATCATCGAGAAGGGACTGTGGTAAAGGCAGACTTCCAACGCTGAGGCGAATAGTGATGGCAAGCAGAACCAGCGGCCAAAAGACCAGAACTCCTCTACTTTGCCATGCACTTTGCATCATTCTTCTTCATTTAAAGAGGCTTGCCGCACTGCGCCAGATAGAAATTTTTTTCTGGTCGTTTGGGTGTGATGCATGTGCTCCAATTTTTTGCGCGCTCCACGTCAACTGGCGATGTCCGCTTTGCAAAGGGTCATTCACTGGCGAGAATATCTGACTCGTAGGCCTTAGCCGAAATTTTCAGGCGACGCTTCTGTCTGCTGGACACATTAATCTGGCCATGTTGCCAGCAGAATTAAGGGAAGTGCCATCTCGATAAAGGTACCGACCGGGTCGGGTGTATCGAACAAGAGCGCAGGTCGGCCTTCTATGACCATATGCGCCAACCCGTGGGCGGTTGCCATTGCGCTGGCCATGTGGGGACGAAAGACACGCTTGTTCACATCTGGCGGTTCCTGTCCAAAATATGCGGCTGCTGCGTGTCCATATCGGGTGAGTGCCTCAAAAGAGGCCTGCATGAAGGCAGGATCCTTGAAATCGATCAGGTCAACACGGCAGATCAGGCGAAATAGCCCCGGGTTAAGCGCCGCAAACGTCACATACCCCAGCGCCTGTGTGCGGAGATCCTGAGCCGGTCTGCCAGATGAGGGGAGAGCATTCAGTTCGGCTCCAAGCTTTTCGAAAGTCCGGACGGCGACAGCTGTCAAAAGCCCTTTCGTGCCGTTAAAATGATGTGAGGGAGCTCCGGGAGAGACGCCAGCAGATTTGGCGGCCTTCCTTAAGGTAAACCCTTCGACACCTTCCGTTCGAATGATCTCCTCCGACGCTACAATGAGCGCTGTTTTCAGGTCGCCATGATGATAGCTGTCTCGGGCTGCCCCACTCATACCGTCTCCTGATCATTCATATAAACATTGTTCAGATTGATGCCATCTCCAATCTATGCAATGTTCAGATGGACAATGCCACCTTCCTTGGAAATGCATTATATGACACAGCGCGCACTGATCGTAGGTCTCGGTATTGGCGGTATGTCTGCGGCCATCGCCTTAAAGCGTCAGGGCTGGACACCGGTGATTATTGAACGTGCTCCGGAGCGGCGAAAAGGCGGTTATTTCATCGGTCTGCGCGATGAAGGCAAAAATGCCGCCGCAGCTCTGGGTGTGCTGGATGTCATGGAAAAAAGAACCCCGGACAACATCCGGTTCTGGGATGTGCGCAAGGATGGCACGCGCAGACGCATTGCTGATCTGACGCAAGAGACGAATGCGCCGATCGCCGTACTGCGAGGAGATATCGAAGAGGCTCTCTGGCACGGAATTGCAGGACAGGTGGACGTCCGGTTCGGTACCGTACCTTCGGCGATTGTGAATGGCGATACACAAGCGCAGGTCACACTCCGAACGGAGGGCGGTAAGGAAACGACAGAAACTTATGACCTTGTGATTGGTGCTGACGGAGTGCGCTCGACCGTTCGCAAGCTGGTCTTCGGCCCAGATGAGGCATTCTTCCATTCAGTTGGCACGATGCTGTGTGCTTTTCCCCTGGCGCGGCCCGTCGAGGGCTTCAAAGCTGGTGATGGCCTTATGGTCGCAGATGTAAAGCGCACTCTGACTGTGTTTCCGCTGGAAGGACGTCCCTCAACCGCACTTTTCTCATACCGAACCAGAAATCCGGAAAGAGCCTCAAGAAAAGACCCGCTTTCCACGCTGCGCCAGATATTTGCCGACCTGGATGTGGGCGGGATTATTTCCAAAGCTCTTGAGGATCTGGCAACAACGAATGACTTCCTTTTTGATTCCGTTCAAATGGTCAAAATGCCCCGTTGGTCGAAAGGTCGAGTTCTGCTTCTTGGAGATTCAGCCTGGTGTCTGACCCTGTATTCAGGCATGGGGGCTTCAGTCGGTATGCTTGGTGGACAGGTTCTCGGTGAAGCTCTTGCGGCCTGTCCGCACGATGTTGATGGTGCGCTGCAAATGTTCGAGGCCCGGATGCGTCCATTTGTCCGCAAGCATCAGAGATTCATCGCTCTGCGTTCCCAGTTGTTTGTCCCATCAAACCGCTTTTCGCTCTGGGGGCGCCGTGTTCTATGGCAGATCCTCCTGCGTTCCAGGAAATACCTCTCCCGCAAGAGTGCATGAAGAAGGAAATGACAGAGCAGTTTGATATTCTCTATTCCTAAGATGCGATTACGCTTCATGACGACTAGTCTTTGCATAATGCGTCAACTCTCTCACCAGATAATCGAACGTCAGTCGAATGCGACTGTCTCTGCGCATGTCGGGATGAATTGCAACCCAAACATCCATCGAGAAAAGCAGGTCGGTATGAAGAACGGGAACGAGATTTCTGTCTTGTCTAGCAATTCCCAATTGGCTTGCACCAATACCGAACCCCGCACGTAACGCTGCAAGCTGCGCAAGATCACTATCCGAACGGAATGCAAACATTTCACGGGTAAGCGGTACTCCCATCATTTCTATCATTCGAGAGTGAGCTGGATTCCGATCATATCCAATCAATGTATGTTGACGCAGGTCGTGGAGACACAGCGGCATCGGATGCTCTTTCAGGTAGCGCTGGTGAGCGTAAAGTCCTGCGTCAATGTTTCCAATCCGTCTGGCCACCAGAGCGGCTTGGCTGGGTCGGACCATTCTGACGGCAACATCTGCGTCGCCGCGCAACAAGTCCTCATTACGGTTCGACAGGACGAGCTCTACCGAGATTTGGGGATAGAGTGTGTGAAACCCGGTGAGGAGCGAGGGAAGAACTTCGCCTCCGATCACTTCGCTCGCGGTGATACGTACAGTTCCTTGCGCCTCATCGGCCTTACCGGAGACCGCACGCCGTGCCGTCTCAGCGGCCGCAGCCATTGCCTCAGCTGAGGGGATCAACCGCAAGCCCGCTTCTGTTGGTAACAGGCCCTCAATAGAGCGCGTAAAGAGCTTAACCCCGAGCGATGCCTCAAGCGCCGCAATTTGGCGGCCCATAGTGGGTTGCGTTGTAGCGAGCGTGCGGGCAGCACCTGATAGGCTTCCTGCTCGCACAACCGCAAGAAACGCCCGAAACAAGTGCCAGTCTGGGACATGAGGATCCATACATTATTGTATGCTCAATGTGCATTATTGGACAATTAATGTTTGGAGGCTTGCGGCTTAGGGTGTGGATAAATCATCCCTATCTGGACAAATCTTATGCCAACCAAATCCATGCCTGGTGTCTCCATGGTCAATCAGGGCCCTAGCCGTCATATGGAGAGACGCGAACCAATCACCTCGGAGACCCGTTTCCTGCAGGTCGATGGTGGTCACATCGCCTACGACGACACAGGTGGAGATGGTCCACTAATCCTTGCGATCCCTGGAATGGGTGATCTGCGATCCGAGTATCGGCTGTTACGCCCAATCCTGCAGAATGCGGGTTATAGGGTAGTTACCATGGATGTTCGCGGCTTTGGTGAGACGTCAGCGCAATGGTCCGATTATTCGGCGCATGCTGTTGGACGTGATGCGCTGGCGTTGATCGAACATCTGAAGGCCGGACACGCAGTTATTCTAGGCAACTCATTCGCTTCAGGATCCGCGTTGTGGGCTGCATACCATGAGCCGACGCGGGTGAGCTGTGTGGTATTGCTTGGGCCTATTGTGCGAGATCTGAAGATGTCGTGGTTTGCAATGCTTGCCTTGCAGATTGGCTTCGCGGGGCCATGGCGGGTTTGGTTCTGGGCCACTTACTGGAACAGCCTGTTCCCGAACAGAAAGCCTGCGGATCAGAGACAGATCCAGATTGCTATTATGGAAAACCTACGTGAACCGGGGCGGATGGCAGCGCTCCGAACAATGATCGGCCTATCGAAGGCAGATACCGCCGCTCTTATATCCCGTAGCCGGATACCCGCCCTTGTGGTGATGGGTACTCGTGATCCAGACTTTCCAGACGCAGAAGCCGAGGCACAGTGGCTCGCTACCCAACTTCATGCTGATAGCCTGATAATCGCTGGTGCGGGACACTATCCACATACCGAAATGCCGGAACGAGTTGCTCCTGAACTGCTGTTGTTCATTGCGCGAATACAGGGTTAACTTGGGATGATGTCGCAGTTTCCAGACGTGCCACCAGTTCTTTGCTCGTTGACAACGTAAAGGCTGTCGATGCCCATGTAACCGCTCACGACGACGCGGTTTTCCGAAGAAAATGGACTGGCGGTGCTACATGTAGCAGAATTTTTTTCTCAGCCATCTGGCTTACGTTTTGGCTATGAGTGCTGATCCTAATCAAATATGGCTCATAAGTTTTGACGATAATACAATTACAAGAAAAGATTTCGATGAAAGATACCAACTGTGGTCTTGATAAGAAGATCGAATGATTGATTCCAGAATTTCCAGGCGTGGCGTGTGAAAACGCTGGATCGATAGGCTGGAGAATATTTCATGCTGCGAACAATGGCTGGAGAGCTAGGTGACGGGTCGATGGAGCAAAAAAAAGGCCCATTACTCAGCATGATAGGAACGCGTACGATGCTGTTTGAAGCGCCCGGAGATTTTACACTTGCTCAGCAGCGTCGCATTTGGGCTCTCACCGAAGTGTCCCGTGATCGCCGCGATGTCGCTGAAGTCATTGTTGGCGTCACCAACCTTATGCTGGTTTTCTCACAGGAGCCTGAAGATCCGAAAGTTGTAGCGGACTGGCTTCTAAAAGCCTGGGAGACGCTTCCGCAGCGTCATATTAAGGGAAAGCTGTTTGAAATCGGCGTCCGTTATGGTGGTGAACTCGGGGAAGACCTTTTTCACGTCGCAGAACATGCATGTCTTTCCCGAGAAGAGGTCATTTCCCTTCATCATGGGGTCGAATATACGGTCTGTGCCTTGGGGAGTGTTCCGGGTTTCGGGTACCTTCACGGACTGGATCCAAGGATTGCAACGCCTCGGAAATCGGTGCCCTCTCTGAATATGTTAGCCGGAACTGTAACCATCGGAGGAATGCAGGCCGGCATATCGGCTTTGACTGGTCCTAATGGGTGGAATTCAATCGGTTTTACGGAAATATCTCTATTCAATCCTGTAAAGGACTCTCCTTCGCTATTTGCGATGGGGGACCGGATCAGATTTTATCCGGAAAGTATTGATCTGTGATTACAGTTCTTCAGATGCAGCCACAGAATACTGTTCAGGATCTGGGGCGTTTCGGATACCAGGAATTGGGTGTCGGTCCCGCCGGAGCAATGGATGGTGTTGCGCTTCAGGTCGGGAATATCCTTCTGGGAAATCAACATGACGCGGCGGCCCTTGAGATCCAGACGTTTCCTTTTGTCGTCAGCTTTGATGAGGCGCGTTTTGTTGCTGTTACGGGGGGAAATGCGAAGCTCGACCTGTCCGGCCAGTCCTTTCTTCCATGGATTCTGAAGCGCGTTGAAGCAGGTCAGACCCTGACGATCTGTCGTCCTACTGTTGGTGCGCGCGTGTATCTCTGTGTGCAAGGAGGGATCGACGTTCCTGCAATCCTTGGGTCACGTAGTAAGCAGTTGCGAGGTGGTTTCGGGGGATTCGAGGGACGTTTTCTTGAAAACGGGGATGTTCTGAAAACAGGCGACGGGCCAATAAGGCGTTCGCTTTACGGCGCTTTGCCACCGGGCCAGAGGCTTGAGCAACTGGATCCAGAAAAAGGTATCGTCGGGCGGAGAGCTATTCCGGAGACGGACTATTTCCGGTTTCCAGAACATGCCCGTCGTCGTTTCTGGAATACGGACTGGAAAATTTCTCCACAGACCAATCGCACAGGGTATCGCCTGAAAGGTGAACAGGTTCTTCCGGACAAAGCGGTCGAACTCCGCTCCTAGGGTGTGGTGCCCGGTATTATACAGGTTCCTCCTTCAGGCGAGCCGATTGTGCAAATGACTGATGCCAATACGGCTGGAGGCTATCCCAGGATTGCATCGGTTATCGAGGCAGATCTCTGGAGGCTTGGTCAGGCACCGGTTGGAGCCAGAATAAGGTTTATCCCGTGTCATCACGCCGAAGGAATTGCTACGATGAGGGCTGTCACGTCGTATCTATGTGATCTTATGCAGATTACAGGTCTATATCAGGGGGAGCGCAACACGCTCCCACGGGCTGTTTCCTGACGCCTTGAAATCATCTGCCCAACCATAGTAAAACATTATTGTTAAGAAACGAATCTCTATGAGAGAACTATTCATAATCATCCTACACTCTTGAAAATCTAAAAGGGATGTCTTTGAATAAATATATTCCGGATAAATAACAAACCATTCTTGGGTATGAAGATTACTCGTGATTCTGGCCAGCCGTGCGGCATGATCATGGTTGTTGTGGCGGTAACCCGGCTTCTTCTCGCAGAGCAGCAGATATTATCCTACACGCAGTCTTTGTCTCTGGTTCTGCTCTCCATCCCTTTGTTGAATGAGAAACCCTCTTTAACGCACTGTATTGCGGTGCTTATTGGTTTCTGTGGCGTATTGCTTGTTGCGTTGGGAAGAAATGTAGAATTAGTCGCTCCGGACGTCATCATTCCCCATTGGGTGTATCTGCTTGCTGTCGCACAAGGCGTGGTCGACGCGTTGACGGCCATGCAGATCCGGCAGCTTTCTGCCACGGAGTCTAGTACGACCATTGCGATCTGGCAGGCCATCCTCATGACGGTGGCAACTTTGGTGGCGTTGCCGTTCATTTGGGGTTTCTCCCGGAATAGCGGATCTGCTGTGCCTTATCGCCGTTGAGGCATTTGCCGGGATTGCCCAGATCCTCCAGACAGAAGCCTTTGCCTCGGCTCAGGTCTCGGCCGTTGGGCCTTTTTCGTACACTGGTTTGCTTTGGGCGGCTCTGATTGGCTGGCTTGGCTTTGGTGAACTGCCGGGTGTGACGCTGTTGCTCGGCGCACGACGCAAGGCAATAGCGCGTTGTAACGCTGTCGTGGCAATGTCTGTGATCATACGGGCTCCAAGGCTACAGCCGATGACTCTTCGTGAGACGAGGTCCAGGATCACACCCAGGTAAAGCCAGCCTTCGGGTGTCCAGAGGTATGTGACGTGCGCTGTCTATTTCTGATTGACGGCTGGTGTTGAAAAATTTTTCCCCAGCAGGTTGGGTTCAATGGCATGGTTGCGAACGCTGTTGGTTGTCGCCTTGAAGCGTCGCATCCTGACAACATGAATGCCATTCTCTCACATCAGACGTCCAATGCGATGATGCCCAGCAGAAAAGCCACGAATTCAGAGCATCATCCTCCTTTCTGCTGACACAGATCGGACGACGTCGTCACACTCCCAAACCTCGGTCTCTGAAACCAAATAGCTGGCAATTCCTTCTCCTCCTTCAGCAGGAGGTTTTCACGGCGTAACCTCTCGCTCTCACGCAACAGTGCTGTATGATCCGTTGTGTCAGCGACACACAGTATCAAGCTTCTGACTATCGCGGATCCATGTCTTCAACGTTGAAGATTCAATACCCAGATCCTGGGAAATACGCTCATGCGCCAGACTGCTGCCCAGAGCCAGACGCATCACTCTGCGTCGGAATTCTTTCTTGTCAACATGTCCTATTCCAATTCGCCTTCAGGACTATCTTCGGTTTCAAAAGTCCGGAACTAAACCGTGACATTTCCAGATTAGTCCTCACAGAATCTCCCTCTGTTCAACAGGTTTCAGAGGTGCATATGTCGTGTTGCCCCTATTTTGCGTAAAACCTGCATGGCAATTCCTGGCTTTCTTCTACAGATCCTACTGATACAAAAATCGACTTGGTAAGCCTGAAAGTGGTGTGTAATACCTCGGCTACGAGGGGAAAAAAATGAATGGAGCACCGGACGTGGTCATCATGCCGGATATCTCTTGAAGAAAAACCAATTAGATCAGGGTGTTATGAAGAGGACGGCGGACCTGCCAGTTTGTCCGCCTCCGGTCGTGGGGTTTGCGGATCGTTATGTAGACGGTTTTGTGGACCCATATCACAGACATGATCGCGCCCAGCTTTCGCTGTTTCTTGGAGGAACGGTAACGGTCAGTGCTCTGGGCCAGAGCTTCGTGCTGGGCGCCGGGCAGGGACTGTGGCTTCCCGCTAACACCCTCCATCAGGCGGAGTGTCGCACGAATCTCACATTTCAGGTGGTTTATGTCGATCCGGGTATGAGCGAGACCGCGGACCTTCCCTGCAAGATGTTTGCTGTCTCGTCTCTCATGCGCGGGCTTGTGGATGAGATTATCGCCATGCAATACGAATTTGTCATGGATGAGCGTATGACAGCCATTGCGCAGCTTCTGATTGATGAAATTCGCCGTGCGGCTCCCATTATGAACCGGCTGATTTTTCCTTCTGATCAGCGTCTGTTACGTGTGTGTATGGCCATTGTCGCGCAGCCCGGAGACTGCCGGGACATCGACCACTGGGCACGTGAATCGGGTATGGCCAGACGGACCTTTACAAGACTCTTCCATCAGGAAATGGGTATGGGTTTTGCTGCATGGCGTCGTCGTGTCCGGGTGATCGAAGCAACGTCCCGTCTCGCCGCCGGGCAGCCTATCTCCGAAGTAGCATTCGAACTGGGTTACGAGAATGCTGGCAGTTTCAGCACCATGTTTCATCGGACGTTCGGAATGTCTCCTCGTGCCCTGCGGGCGACCACGCTAACACCAGTTCCGTAACTTCCGGCCGTCCTTCCGACAACTTCCGTTATCGTCGATCAGGCAGATTTTGTTTGCGTTCGGGCCAATGGCTTTCGCATCGGTTGATGACACCTGCGAATATGACTATGAGCGCAATTAAGAGTTATTCTCAAAAAAATAGACCGCCGACCCTCTGGGTGCAGAAGCCGGTAACGACACATGGGTGGGGTATGCAGCGTAACAGAATCATCTACACGAGCCTTTTTTTGGTCGTCCTGAGCGATACGGCTTTCGCAGCCGATCAGGAAAAGATGCCCGATACGGATCGGCGTCCCGAAGCAACCGTGACGGCGCGGGCCGCTCCAAAAGCCTTGGAAACACACGCAAAGGATGTCGAGCAGATCAAGGTCCGCGGCCATCTCGCGTCAACCGTTGCCTCATCGGCTACCAAATCGAGCACACCTCTTGTCGAGACTGCGCAGTCCGTGACGGTCATCACCCGTGACGAGATGGATGCCCGCGGTGTGCTGAACCTCAATCAGGCCGTTCGCTATGCTGCGGGTGTGACTGCAGATACACGCGGCGGGGAAGGGACGCGCTATGATCTTTTCGATCTGCGCGGATTTACGGTTCCAACCTTTCTGGATGGGTTGAAATTTCAGGACAGTCCGACAGGTTTTGCGGTGGCCCAGACCGATACCTTCCGGCTCGATCGCGTGGAGCTTCTCAAAGGACCGGCGTCTGCACTTTACGGACAATCTAGCCCCGGCGGCCTGACGGCCATGTCTAGCAAGCTGCCGACGGACCAACGGTTCTATGGCGGCGTAACTACGACAGGCGGTATGTTCGATCTTTATCGTGTTGATGCGGACGTGGGGGGCTTTGCTACGAATGACGGAATGATCCGTTATCGTGTGTATGGGACTATCAATGGGCAGCACACGCAACTGAGCAGGACTGGAAGCCGGCGTTTCAGCATCAGTCCGTCCTTTACGTTCGGCGGAGACGGACCAACGACACTGACACTGCTTGGGAACTACCAGTATGATCCGGAGAACGGCTCTTATGGAGGTGTTCCACTGATCGGCTCTCTCAAGCGGGCGTCCTACGGGTATCTACCGCGCAATTTCTATGACGGGGATGTATCGGCAGAGAAATTCAACCGTCGTCAGGGTGCCATTACTTATATTCTAAACCACCGCTTCAATGATGACTGGAGTTTCAGTACGCGCGGCCGTTATGATGATATCAGGACGATCTATCGCAGTGTCTATAACAACGGATATTATGACAGCGATGACGGCACCAGTGGTCAGATGCTGTCCCGCTCCGCTTATGGTACGCAGGAGCATACCTATAATCTGGCCTTTGACAGCCAGTTCAAGGGGAATGTCCGCACGGGTCCGCTGCGCCATGCGTTGATGTTCGGCTTTGACTACATGCAACAGAAGGCGAACGATACGGAATCCTATGGCGATGCGCCGGATCTGGACGTGTTGCATCCCGATTATCACATGGCCATTTCCGATCTGACGCCTTATCTGCGTTATGTTACGAAATCCCATCAGGCAGGCGCATATGGGCAGGACGAGATCCGCTGGAAGCGTCTGATTCTGACGGGTAGTATCCGTAATGACTGGTACCGGTCCAGACAGGACGAATATTTCGAGCAGTCGAATACCAGGCAGAGCGCAAGCCAGATCACTTGGCGCGCTTCAGGTCTGTATCATTTCGATTTCGGTCTTTCACCCTATATCAGCTACTCGACGTCTTTTCAGCCACAGTCCGGTACGGTATCGAATGACGGAGGGGCAACACTGCGTCAGGCTCATCCGTCCATCGGAAAGCAGCTTGAAGGTGGCCTTAAATACCAGATCCCCGGTACGTCCGTCCTTTTTACTGCGGCAGGCTTTCATATCGAGCAAAGCAACGTGCTCGTCTCCGTTGCCAATACTGGGTATAGTTTGCAAAGCGGGCTTGTTCATTCGGATGGTTTCGAGTTTGAAGCGCATGTCCAGCCATTCCATAATCTGATGGTCACAGCGGCAGTCAGTTTCCAGAAGGTCAAGGATGATTCAACTGGAAAGCCTCTGATCCAGTCTGGCAAGGGGAACGCCTCCCTGTTTGCTTTCTATACGATGCCTTCCGGCCCGCTCAAAGGATTCGGTTTTGGCGGCGGTATGCGTTATTCGAACAAGACTTATGGTGGCGAAGCGACGTATGGAAGTGTCTGGCTTCCGCAATACGCTCTTTTCGATGCATCCGTGGCTTATGATCTGAAAAACATGTCTCATTCCCTGCGTGGCTGGAAAATGTCTGCAAGTGTAAGAAACCTGTTTGATAAAAATTATATTGCGAACTGCTTCGCTTACGGCGCTGATGGGCAATACTGCTATTATGGTGAACGCCGGAACGCTCAGGCCAGTATAGGATATAGCTGGTAAAGTTGATATTAGGCTAGGTTCAGAACCTATTGATATGGGCGGCAGGATGTAATTCAGGCTTCCTTGAAGAGCCTGAAGATGAGTGACCTGTATGGTTGACGGGCGAGCAGATGGTCCGTCTGCCGCCCTTTTTCCCGAAGAGCCATGGCAAACCTCGCGTTGATGACCGTCGTGTGTTGAGCGGGATCATTTTCGTGAACAGAAATGGTCTGCGCGGGCGTGATGCCCCTGGGAATATAGATGGTTCGGCCGCTGGAAAGACAGAGCCCTAGACGATCATAATTAATGCGACCTCTCTCAAAGTACGTCGCACGACTACGAGCCTGCAGTTGAAAAAAGGGGTTCCGGGCCGCCTGATTAGGGGCGCTAAAGGCGGGATGAATACGAAGCTACATGCCGTCACTGACAGGAACGGATGTCCGCTCGACTTCTTCATGACAACAGGCCAGATCAGTGATTACACCGGTGCAGCTGCCCTTCTGAACAGTCTGCCACCAGCCGAATGAATGCTGGCAGACCGGGGCTATGACGCTTGCTGGTTCAGGGAGGCCTTGGAGGAAAAAGGGATAAAGCCCTGTATTCCTGGCTGAAAATCTCGTGGCAAACCGGTCAAATACGACAAATTGAAATACAAAAGATGCAATCGTATCGAGATCATGTTCGGCAGGCTCAAAGACTGGAGAAGGGTCGCAACACGCTATGACAGATGCCCGACCGTCTTGTTCTGGCTATGAGGCCTGAGCCTGAGTTGATCTTTATAACTAAATAAAAAATTCACATTAGTCCGTAGAAAATTCAATAAAATCTGAAAAATTCTATTGGAAAAAAAGCGTATGTCTCAAGATCGTCGTACATTTTTAAAGTTTATGGGAACTGGTTTTGCTACAACTGCTTTACAAGGCAGTATTCGAAAAGCAATGGCGTTGCCAGCCAATAACAGGGCAAGATCCATTAAGGATGTGGAACACATTGTCATCCTGATGCAGGAAAATCGTTCTTTCGATCATTATTACGGTGCTCTTTCAGGTGTTCGGGGTTTCGGGGATCCACGCACAGCACGGCTACCCAATGGAAATCCGGTTTGGCGGCAACGGCATGGAGATGGAGAGCTACTTCCTTTCAGGCCTAAACAGGAAAATCTAGGTTTAAGCTTTATTGGAGATACACCTCACGATTGGAACACGACACACCGTGCTTGGAATGAAGGACGATGGGATGATTGGATCGCGCATAAAACCGCTTCGACGATGATTCATTTTAATCGGACAGATATTCCCTTTCATTACGCTCTTGCAGACGCATTTACCATCTGTGATGCTTATCATTGCTCTGTCATGGGACCTACATATCCCAATCGCAACTATATGTTCACCGGATGGACTGGTAACGACGGTAAAGGACATGGGCCTCAACTGGAAACTGATGCATTGGTCTGTGATTGGCCAACCTATCCAGAACGGCTGGAAGCAGCAGGCATATCTTGGAAAATCTATCAGGATATTGGTTCGGGACTGACTGCGGAAAATAACTGGGGAGATGACTCGGATCATTATATTGGTAATTCTGCCAACAACACGCTTCTTCGGTTTGTTAAATATCAGACTGCTCTTCCTCAAGAAGCTCTTGCTTTGAAGGCTCGCACAGGGACTAACATAGCTGTTTCAGGAACTCTGTTTGATGATCTGCAAAGGGACGTCACCGGTGGGACACTGCCTCAAGTTTCCTGGTTGATGTGTCCCAATGCGTATGATGAACATCCGAACTGGCCAGCTAATTATGGTGCTTGGTTCATTTCACGCGTCATCGATACTCTAACTTCCAACCCCGACGTCTGGAGCCGTACGGCTCTTTTTCTTACCTATGATGAAAATGATGGTTTTTTTGATCATGTTATTCCTCCTGTGCCACCCATAAGCGCCGCTCATGGTCAATCTACCATTCCTGTTGATCATGAGATTTTTGCTGGGAGTGCTACCCATGATGCCGGTCCCTATGGGTTGGGTCCGCGAGTGCCAATGCTGGTTATCTCGCCATGGAGTAAGGGAGGGTGGGTTAATTCAGAGGTTTTTGATCATACATCTCTGATTCAGTTTATTGAGCGTCGCTTTAGTGACGAGCATCCCAAGTTAATTGAAGCACAGATCACGCCTTGGCGTCGCGCCGTGTGTGGCGATCTCACATCTGCTTTTGATTTTTCAAGCCCGAACAGCTCTTCGTTATACCTTCCTTCTACGGCGTCTTATGAGCCGCCAGATCATGTTACTCACACCAATTCGGTGGTAAAATTACCCATCGAACAGATCATGCCACGTCAGGAAGTCGGTATACGACGGGCACGGGCATTGCCTTATGATCTTCATGTTACGACATGGATTCTACCGTCAGAGGCTCGTCTGAAAATCAAATTTCACAATTCAGGAAACGCTGCAGCTGTTTTTCATGTTCGCGATCAGTCGGGGGGAACGCCCCCGAAGTTTTATACCGTTGAGCCGGGTAAAAACCTTGAAGATCACTGGTCAATATCGAAGTCTGATCATTATGATATCGATATTTATGGTCCAAATGGATTCTTTCGTCAGTTTTCGGGACAAGTGACGAACCAGACAGAAGCCGCTAGGCTGACAAGTATGTCCAAACCCACATCACAACGCTTACTTCTGTCTCTCGACGCCTCGATTACAAATTTTTCAGTGGAAAATAGGTATAATCATTGCAAGACATCACATACCCTGAACTCCGCCCCTGCCCAGATCGAAATTGACACGACAGAAACCCACGGTTGGTATGATATAACCGTAAGAGGCAATGGCATGATCTGGCGTCTTGGAGGGCACATTGAAAATGGAAATCCGAGCATGACTGACCCCGCAATTGCCCAAGAGACTGTCTGAAGCAATCAAGAACCCGAAAGCATTTAATTGCTTCCGGGTTCTTGATCTGAATAATTTACCTACTCAATCAGAGTGGGCGTATTCGGAATTAGAAGTCTGCTGAGAGGCTTACAACAGCGGTGAATGCTGAGCCAACCACGTAGCTTGGTGTGGATGCGTTAACAGTGTTTCCAAAAATACCTTTCTGCTTCACAGCAGTCAGCCCGAATCCGCTAATCGATGACAGGTAATTTACTCCTCCCATATTGACGAGATTTAGCATGATTTTTGGATGAATTCGCGTATTGAAAGATGGGAGGGTTCGACCAAGATTAAGGTCGGCAGTCATGTACCCAGGAATTTTCTGATCGTTCATTAAGGTTGAGTACTGGGGGCCCTGATATCGTAGATTAAAGTTCCCGAAATAAATCCCGTCATCATACGTCAGGCCAATAGCACCGCTCCATTTCGGTGCGCCGGGTTCCTGCTTTCCTTTTGTTGGAAGATAATCTGTCCCAGCATCAACATTATTGCCAATTCGGGTATGTAGAAACTGTCCAGATGCGTAAGCACTAATGTGATGCCACGGCCGCGTTCCGATTTCTCCTTGGAATCCCCAAGCTTCTTCACCGCCCGCAGCAATCTGGGTGCTGATAAGGACACTTGTTCCAGGTAGATAGGATGAACTGCCGATCTGATGATTGGTCAGATTATAGTGGAACCACGATGCAGAGACATTGATAGGTCCACTATGACGGTAGCCAACTTCTTCTCCAATGAAGTATTCAGCGCCCAGATTTTTTGAAGGTGTGCTGGAAGGCGTTGCAGACGTCATTGAAAACTGTGGAACGTAGGGGCTCCAACCGGATGGCAACCTGTAGGATGTCGTTGCATTCATGTAGACTTGATCGTTCTTGGTAATGTGATAGCTGGTAAGTAACTGAGGCGTAGGTTCAAAATAATTTTTGCCAGCTTTGTAAGGATCAGCACCAGGGAGATTCTGTGTTGCACTGACGGAGGCCATGGAGGCTTTGAAACCGGCGTCAATCAGAAGCTTATCACCAAACAGGGTCAGCTTATCATCCAATCCGAGTGCGTTGACCTGCTGAACCGTGTTTTCCTGATAACCTGTAATGGCTACACCATTAACAGTTAGATACTTTTGGTTGTAGCTCCAGTCTCCAGACGAAGATAAAGCATATTGATGCTGATATTCCGTATGATTTCCATAAGAATACCAATAAAATAGTGAAAGTGTGTTGTGGCGTGTTTTCCAGTCAAGATTAGTTGTGAAACCACTGGTGTTCTGTTTCCAGGGATGTACGCTTTCGACGGTGACTTTTCCTGATTGCCCTTCATATCCATCCAAGGTGCCATACTGCTGAGTGCCAAGATAACCACCTGCAATGGGAATGGTTGATCCGTAATTGTTGGGGCCTCTTTGGAACGTCGTATAGGGCTCTATATGAAGTGTCAGCTCATCGGATAATTTAAAATCATTGTGCATTGCGCCGAATATTACATTAGTAAATCTTTCATTTATTTTGTAGTAACTTGTGTCTCCAGTAGTGTATGTTCCACTATAATTAAAACTTGTTCCATACTTCTTCCACTGTGCGAGGCTTGGATTTCTGTAAATATTCTGATGTGAACGGGTGTAGCCAAAAACGATATCTGTGCTGCTTTCTGGGGCCCATCGCTTCTCAACGTTAGCATCTACGTGGTAACGCTCGATTTTTCCGGGACCTCTCCATACATTGGCAGCAGAGTGAGAAAAAGAGGCAAATGCACGAACGTCGCTGTGGCCAATCTCACCTGTGTTTAAGCGAAGAAACTGCTTTTGCAAGCTGTGTGTTCCACCTGATAGGTCAATATATCCTCCAAATTTATCGGTGGGACGGATCTCCTGCATCGAAACTATCGCTCCGTCCGCATTATAAAGAGGTGCTGTCAGGTCAACGGATCCCTGCGTCACTTTGACAGAAGCAAGGTTTTCATTGTCCACCATGGATGTCGCCCATGGCGCATAACTGAATGCATCGGAAACAGGTACGCCTTCGAAGAGAAAGCCGATTTGGGACTGATCGAGGCCCCGGATGTGCATGGTTTCAGTTTCTGTGTTGATAGGCCCTTCGTTGCCGGCCTGAACACCAGGTAAACTGGCAATTAGTTGTGTTGGAGAGATCGTGGGAACCTGTTTGGAAATATAAGCGCGTGATACTTCGCTGACAGAGACGGGGGCTGTTTGTCTGACCAAAAGCCCACCCCCAACATTATGCTGTTGCGCGTGAATGCTGAATTCTTCTGCTTTGGATTGCGATTCAATTTGGTTTGCAGGAGAGGGGTGGCTGCGGGGTGTCCCTTCTTTTGTCTGGAGGGTAGCTTTATGATGTGGCTGCGTCTTCTTGGGGAGTGCTGCCAAAGCATTTCCATCAAGAACGGTGAGACCACATGTCACCATGATACAGGAGGAAAGAAGCCGTCGTCGGAAAAGGCTATGAAAAGCCTTGGAGTGCTTAGTGGTCATTGTTATCCTGAAGAGACCGCTGCCTCGGTGTGAAAGCGTCATGGATACCCACGACATCGTCCGTCATGAGCGGGCAACCTTTTACGGGAGGTGTAAATTTCTGTGTGTGATGCTTTTATGATGGTCTTGTGATGCTTTGTTGAAATCCACCGTGTGTATCAAGGAGTGGGTTTCAATGTGTCGTCTGGTCTCGTAGGTTTCCTGAATTATTATAAATTAACGAACGATTTTGTTGGAGATGCCTGATTTGAAACGATATTTTCTTCAAGCATTCAAACCTGCGTTAGCTTTATCGGGTGCGTTATTTTTTCTGGTTCTTTTTGTTCTTACGGGTGCCTATCTGACAGTCGCCTCGCCTGTGCAACCATCTCTTGATCACGATATTAAAATTCAAGAGTTACAAGAGAAAATATTTCCTCGGCTCATGACTGTTATGAGGGATGCAGCGTGGAAGAAAGAAGTGTTTTCCACTCCAGATATTATCACTTTATCTCATGAGCGTCTTCAAAGGTTAAGCGATAATTCAAACTGTAAACCACATCCAGTTTGTATCGTCCATTTATGGGAAATTACTTCACATGAGCGAGAAGTTTTTGGTATCGTTTTGCACAGACTCTCTCAGCACTACCGGCGACAATATGACGAAATTCAATGGAACCGAGACGCGGATGCCATTAATTATATTTTTTCTGTTTATGGTGAGGGTCATGCCCCTCACTATCCAAAAATTGATTCTGCTTCTATCGATGTAACGGCAGAGTATTTTTCTAACCTTATTTCTGGAATGCAAGCTAATATTCTGAAAAACTCACTCCAGAGTAGTAACAAAATTGATCCTTTTTTTAAGGATGCTATCGCGAATTCAATCTTTCTTCTCGACGGAAATGATAGAATGGACGCCATTCATTTCTCTGGTTTGTGGAATAACTGGAATGCTCCAGCACTGAATTTCGCGCGCCATCTGAGTTGGAAAAGCTATCCTTATACCGCTATCATTGTTCCTGGGGAAGGTCCTGAAGACCCACGTACGCAACTCTCAGCGTTAGGAAAATTTCGTCTTAAACTGGCTGTTGAGAGCTTCAATCAAAGATTGGCTCCCTTTATAATTGTTTCCGGTGGAGCAGTGCATCCTGCTCATACGGATTTCGTAGAAGCCGCTCAAATGAGGCACTTTCTGATTGAGCGGTTTCATATTCCTGAAAGAAGCATTGTTACTGAGCCTTATGCGCGTCACACCACAACAAACCTGCGCAATGCTTCGCGAGACCTGCAAATTCTGGGGTCTCCAAAGAATAGACCTGCGCTTATAGTGACAGATCAGGGCCAAAGTGCTTATATCTCAAGCCCTGTTTTTTTTAGCCGAAATATGACCGAACTGAGGTGTGAACCAGGAATAGTTGGTCAAAGAATCACGCAATTTTTGACGATTTTCATTCCTAATGAAGATTGCAATAAGGTTGACCCTTGGGATCCATTAGATCCATAAATAATAAAAGAAGGGGGAGATCCGTATAATTCAAATTATATATAAATAATTGTATGAAATTTTATAATTTAGATAATAAATTTATCTTTCACTGACGTGAGATTTTTTTGAAAAAGCACTACTCCATAGTAAGGTAGTGCTTTTTATACAACCTGTGACGCTATAGTTTGTATTAATAATGGCCACGGATTGTGAAACTGAAAGTACGGGGTTCGCCAAAAATCATACCATCGTAGAAGCCCGCCTGTCGCACGTAGGTTTTGTCCGTCAGGTTGGTGATATTGCCAGCCACGTCGAGCCATTTGGTCAGACGGTAGCGGGCCATAAGATTGATGAGTGTGTAACCACCAACACGCAGGTTGGAATTGTCATATTTCCTGTTTCCTAGAGGGCGTCCCGGATTGGTTGCCCATTCCGTATTCGTCTGGCTGGAAATGCCGCCGCCAATGGTCAGGTGATGCAGGGCGCCTGGGAATGTATAGCTTGTTGTCAGGCGCACCAAATGATGCGGATCCTGTCTATAGCTCAGACCTTTTTCATACAGGTAGCTGTAACCGAAGAAGACATTCCATCCCGGCAACAGTTCACCTGATGCATCAAGGTCAATGCCTTCGGTTTTGACCCCATTGATAGAGCGATAAATGGATTCGCCTGTCGTTGTATTGGTGGCACCTGTCGCCTCTGCCACATTGCTTTGTCTATTCAGGTAAAAAGCAAGAGACGCGTTCAGGCGCTGTTTGAAAAAGGATCCTTTCAAGCCTGTTTCGTAGCTTTTGCCCATAACGGGGCTGAGGGGTTGGTTATTGGCATCTCTGAGATTGGATTGAGGCGTGTAGATATTGGTGTAACTGCCATAGATCGACATGGTCTTGGTGAAATCATACACCATTCCTGCATAAGGTGTCAGGACAGCGTTCTGGCGCCCTGTGCCTGTCGCGCCAGAATACTGGTTCTGTGTATTGTAGGTTCCGCTATACGCTTCATAGGTGCTGACCCTTCCTCCGAGGATCAGGGAAAGGCCTTTGGCGAGAATGAAACGTCCAGATGCATAGGCGCCGTAGTTGCGCGTTACATCGACTTCTCTGGCTTTGGTCCGATGCGTCGTAAAATTCGGGTATGCGCCATCCCAGGTCTGCCAATTGGCTACAGGAAGGCCAGCCGCACGGTACTGACAGCCAGAATACGGCGTGACGCCGAGAATACTGCAATTTCCGAGCGCTTTGCTGAAGGTGTATTGCGTCAGTTCGTCATTATATCCGTTAAAACCGAAAATGATCTGATGTTCATGTCCAAAAAAATGCATTGGACCGGAGATATGCACGTCCGCATTGTCGCGTGCGTCAGCATATTCTGCGTGAAGGGCATTGAGGTAGGCGCCTGTACCGTCCTGATTCCAGAAACCGGCATAGCCTCCAACATTTCTTGCTGCATTGTTGATTTTAGCAACGCCAAGATTGTTATAGGAACTGCCTTGCGTCCGCATGTAGCCGACCTTAAGGTGCCAGCCGGCGGAGAAATCATGGTCATAATTGATGAAAGCCGTGTACTGGTCACGCGTGGCCTGACTCCAATCCGCCACCGGATTGGTGCTGCGGGGCAGGTGTGTTTTGGTGCCATCTGCATACCAGATAGGAACGTTGGTGCCCCATGAAGCTCCGTCATTGCGGGTTCGTTCATACTGAAAACCGAAGTTTATCGTATCTCGTGTAGAGAGATCCGCAGCGAAATTGGCAAGTGCGCCAAGACGGTTGACGTGTTCACGAACGCGGAATGTGTCTGTGTCATCCCATGTGAAAACATATCGACTACGAATCGTACCAGAATGGTTCAGCGGGGTGTTAAGATCCGCCATTACGCGGTGCTCATTCCAGTTTCCCAACCGGAGTAAACCATTGGCGGAGAACTCTTTGGTCGGAGTTTTCCGCTGAAGATAGATGGTTGCGGAAGGGTCACCTGTTCCGCCCAGGAGGCCGTTGGCACCCCGGACGATCTGAACATTCTCATACAGGTCCATATTCATGGATGATCCAACACCTCCAAAACTGGTGGTGGCATCGATCTGCATACCATCGATTTTGTAGTTGGTGATGTTGAAACCACGAGCACGATAGGTTGTGCGGCCAGCATTGTCGTTGGCGTAAGACGTGACACCGGGTGTTGTGTTCAGGACGTCATCAAGACTGTTGATCTGTTGGTCGTCCATGATCTGTCGGGTCATGACGGTTACGGTCTGAGGGGTTTCGCGCAGACTGAGCGGGAGTCCCGTGGAGGCACTTGTTGAAGGTGCGGTATAACTTCCTCGTTCCCATCTCTGAGAATGAACAATGATATTTTCGGCTGTCTGAACGGTTTTGGCAGATGCTGCCGTGGCATGATCTTTTTCTGAACGCTTTCTTCTTGTCGTATTTTTCTTTTTTGTATCAACCGGTTTTTGAGTTTTTTCCAAGTCTGAAGATTTCTTTTTTATGTCTTCGGCGTGGGTAGGGATAGGAACAACCGTTGCTAGGAATGTGGAAGCCAGAAGAGTGGTTATGGCGTAACGCGTTAAAGGGCGGAGGTTCACGTCGGCAGTTCCAAATGAGGTTGATTCAAATGATAATCATTATCATTTAAGGCTAGATAGCAGTGTGCTTTTGCAATGAAAAGAAACGGAGTTATTACAAATGATTTCTTGACGTGAATTGTATTGATAAAAATCCTAGTCCGGAAGCTGATCTTGATGAGGAGGGAGGAAGTCGGCTTCGTTTGTTCGGACAGTTTTGTGAATTGGATAAGTTCTACCCTGTTGAGGTTGTCTCTCTTCAAGATGGTGCTGGAATGATTGTCAGGTACTTGGCCGTGCGTATGGAGGCTTTGGCAGCATGAGGTTTCTCTGCATCTTGCCGGTTGTACCACGCTACGTCGTTTATGATGGGAGTGATGTTTCGAATTGATTTTGTGAGGAAGTTTGAGCAGGGTTTCGCGACCCGTCATTTCACTAAAACGCAACGATTCACTGGTTTTATGCCCGAAATGGGCTTGCAGATACGGTCATCTGGTCGAAACTCTGCTGGCTTTGCCTCAAGATCTAACAGATCCTAGTGCACCTTTACGGGGCCATAAGACAATTAATCCAAATTGTAAGCATGCTGCCACAAGAGGCAAACCTAAAAATCCGTCTGAAATCCATTTTTGTGTATTGATGGAGAAAACAGCCTTATCTGCTGTATAGTGTCCGTATGAAAGTAAACACGCCAGTATAAACCCAGTTATGCCCATTGAAAATTTTGTAACGAGCGTATTTAATGAATAAGCTATCCCTGTAGTGTTGACGCCTGTTTTCTTTAGGCCATCATCAATCGCACTTGACAGGAGTGTAAAGTATAGAGGTGGAGGGATCGAAGAACCATCAATTGATGTGCTTGGCCCGTGATTTCTGGGTTTTGGCGATTTGATTGACGGTTCTTTGGGGCGTTTTCTGTTTGCGTTTTGAGCAGATCGAGTGCTGTTTCCCGCTGGATGACTACGCGCTCGCGCTCAATCGTTCGAGGAAGAGAAAGCGGCGCATGTTGTAGACAATATTGGCCAGTCCGATCCTCATGGTGGCCCGGGTGATACCGACAGTTCGGATGAACAGTCCCGTCTGCGATTTCTGATCGGCAAAGACATGCTCGACACGAGATCGGATCACAGACTTTCCTGCATTGGATCTCTGGATATGCCGGGGCATCGGTTTGAGATGCGGTTTTTTTCTGTGAACCTTCGAAACAAATCCCTGCTTTTCCATGAAGTCTTCATTGGCTTTGGAGCGATACGCCGTGTCTGCCCAGACGCTTGAGGCCGTATTGGTGTTATCCAACAGCCCTTCTCGCAATCGCGCACCATCACTGGCGGCGGCATCTGTCGTCTTCCATTTCCGGATGAACCGGAACTTCCTGTCGATGGAGACATGGGACTTGTAGCCAAAGAACGGAATGGCCAGATCCGTTGTGGGGATCGTCCCGTCATCCTGACGCTTCGCCTTCGTGAACTTCAGTGTCCATCGTGCATGACGATCCTTATGCGACAGCTTTGCCGGCTTGTCCTGCCAGTCTTCGGGGGTACGTCCTGCCCGGAGGTCGGCTTTCTCAGCGTTCGTATTGCGCTGCTTTGGAGCGGCTACCAATGTTGCATCCAGGATCTGGCCCGACATCGGCAGATAGCCCGCGTTCCGCAGGGTCGCGTCAAACCGGTCAAACAGTCTTTCAATGGCCCCCGCCTGGGTCAGGCGTTCACGGAACAGCCAGACCGTTTTGGCATCAGGCACACGGTCCGACAGCCTCAGACCTAAAAAGCGCATGAAAGAGAGGCGGTCGTTGATCAGATATTCCGTCCGTTCATCAGACAAATTGTTCAGCGTCTGGATCACCAGGATCTTGAACATCAGTACCGGATCAAACGGCGGACGCCCGCCTTTACTGCCGTCTGAATAGGCCAAAGCCTGCTCCAGATCAGGGCGGAACACTTCAAAATCCACTGTCCGGGAGAACGCTTCGAGCTGATCGCCAAGCCCGCTCAAACGGGCAAGCCGCTCTTCAACATCAAAGAAACCAAGCTGTTTCATAGCGGCATTCCCTCAACCAAAACCAAAGAAAGGGAATCACATAGAAAGCATCAAAAACAGAGAGTTTTTCGAACCCTCCAGCTGGCTCGCCTGGTGCGTAGGCACAACGCCTGTCGTGCTTATCAGTGGTTTTACCCGACCGGAAAATGAATTCTCTACGCCATATCGCGTCATAAACTGGCATGCCTGCAACGGCTGCTCAAACGATATTCGCTGCGTTCTCGATACCTCCAATTACCTCTGGTGCCCGCGCCATGAGGGGACACCCAGACAGTTCGAGTGCTCCAAACTGATCGCCCCAGAACAGGTCATGGACATTATCAAGACAATTCCCAACCTTCTGGAGGTTACGCCATGACCGACCCAAAGGCGGCCGACATCTTCAAATCCATTCTGCAGGTTGGCAAAATTCCTGATTCAGCAGGCCCTGCGCCCAGTTTGAAAGACGCTGATCAAAACAAGGCGAATGAAAGTTCAGCTTCGTCGGGTGATGCGGACAATCAAGGCGGTATTCTGACTGCTGCTGCCATACCCACACAGGAGGGACCGGAAGGAATCAGATATGATTTCAATATTGGATTGCGTGTTCAGGTTCCGGAAGGAAAATGGCGCGTACGCTTCTTTGATCTTGATACCGAAACGGTTTTTTTCGATGGAGAAGGAAGCAAATGCACTTTTGGCAGCCGAAAAAAACACTATCTGAGGGCAAAAATAGAAGTATTCCGGGACGGGGTGCTCATTTTTTCTCATATTTATGATGCTACCGATCGACCTGTCGCTATCTTGATGCCGGGCGGAACCATTGGTGATAGCATTGCATGGTTCACCTACGCGGCTCGCTTCAAAAAACAACATGGATGCAAACTTGTTGTTGTTCTCGCAGATCAGATGAAGGAACTTCTGGAGCCATCCTATCCAGATATCACTTTCATTCTTAGAAAAGATTATCTCTTAAAAAACAACGAATACTACGCAACGTATCATCTTGGCCTGTTCTTTGAGGATGAAGATAATTCCTGGCAGCCGGCAGATTTCCGGATGGTCGGACTTCATCGCACTGCAGGATATATCCTTGGTGTTTCTCCCGAGGAAGAACGTCCACAACTTGTTATTTCAGGTCAAAGGCCAATCGAGGAGCCATATGTTGTCATTGCGACGCAGGCAAGTTCCCAGTGCAAATACTGGAACAATCCCGAAGGATGGCATGATGTCATAGAATTCCTCAAACGATCCGGTTATCGTGTTGTTTGTATCGATAAAGATATGGTCTGGGGACAAGGCCTACACTGGAACCAGATTCCGAATGGATGCGAAGATCAAACTGGTGCTCGCCCTCTCTCTCGGAACGCGCCAACTGGCTCAAGCATGCGGAATTTTTTGTTGGTCTCTCAAGCGGGTTAAGCTGGCTTGCTTGGGCTGCAGGAACACCTGTTGTGATGATTTCCGGTTTTACCCATCCGACGAATGAGTTCGAAACGCCGTATAGGGTCTTCAACACTCATGTATGTAATAGTTGCTGGCACGATATTCGTCATCCCTTCGAACACAGCAATTTTCTTTTCTGTCCTCGCCACAAAGACACCCCCCGACAGTTCGAGTGTACACGGCATATTAGTTCGGGCCATGTGATTGCCGCCATTGAGGAAGCAATATCCCATATTTGCATAGAAGCAGACGTCAAAGCCAGAACATGACGGGTGTAGCGAGGCAAATGGCTAGGAAGAAAACGGTCTGGCATTTGTGATCGCGTGTTGCGACATGCCTTCCGTCCTTGAGGCGTCAATCAGGCGATTTGAAATTTTTTTAGCCGTAGGATCGAAATCGTGTGATGTGCCGCGAGGGAGGGCGTATCAATTATGACGGTCTGTGGATCTGCTCCCCAAGTGTTAAAGCTAGAATTTTCTGGACGTAGATATGTATGCATGAATTTCATGTTTTTATGAAATAAAATCATTTTTTCTCACTAATCCTCTCGGGCATAACAGCATCCAACGCGTCTCAACATAACCGGCCTGAAAATCGCCGATTGGAAGCTGCACACACGTAAAATTCTCCATAGGTTCACAGCCTGATCTGGGGAATTTTTGCCCGAGCAAGGTGAAACAGGAATGTCTGCCAAATTTACGTTCTCGATCAAGAAAACCCGGTTTGATGAAGACTACACGCCTTCAGACGAAACACGCCTGACAACCAATTTCGCCAATCTAGCCAGAGGTGAACACCGGCAGGAAAATCTACAGAAAGTCTTGCAGATGATTGATAACCGTTTCAACTCCCTTGCACACTGGGATAACCCGAAAGCAGATCGTTATTCTGTTAATCTTGATATTATTTCTATTGAAATGACAATCAATACGGGTGAAAGACCAGATGTCTTTCCACTTATAGAAATTCTCAATACGACCATTATTGATAGAATTAAAAACGAACAGATCCCGGGTATTACCGGAAATAGTTTTTCTTCTTATGTTCGTGATTACGATTTCAGTATTTTTCTCCCGGAACACAATCAGGGGCGCTTTGAGTTTCAGGTTCCCGATCATTATGGAGATCTGCATGGCAATCTGTTCAAATCGGCGATCCATTCGGACGCTTACAAAGCTCTGTTTGGCAAGAACCCTGTCATCTGTCTGAGCGTTTCTAGTAATAGAAGCTACCATCGGACAGAAAACCATCATCCGGTTTTGGGTACCGAATATGAACAGCGAGAGTTTTCTCTGACCGATCAGTATTTCGGGAAAATGGGCATGCAGGTTCGGTATTTCATGCCTGCTTTTGCCAGCGCTCCTTTGGCGTTCTATTTTATCGGCGATCTTCTGTCGGACTATTCCGATCTGGAACTGATCAGCACAATCAGCACGATGGAATCTTTCCAGAAGATCTATCGTCCTGAAATCTACAATGCCAACTCCCCAGCGTCCGACTGCTATCAGCCGAGCCTGACGCATCAGGATTATTCACTGACCAGGATCGTTTATGACCGTGAGGAGCGTAGCAGGCTGGCCGTTGAACAGGGAAAGTTTACGGAAGAACGCTTTATCAAGCCGTATCAGGATCTGCTTGAGCAGTGGTCTGTCCAGTTTCCTGTCTGATCCATCAAAAACACCAAGGCCGAATGATCATGAAAACACTTCTCCCGACCTCGACCGCCGGCAGTCTCCCAAAGCCTTCATGGCTCGCAAAGCCGGAAACGCTTTGGTCTCCTTGGAAACTGCAGGGTGAGGAACTTGTCGAAGGCAAGCAGGATGCCCTTCGTCTGACACTGGACAATCAGGACCGTGCCGGCATTGATATCGTCAGCGATGGCGAGCAGACACGCCAGCATTTCGTTACAACGTTTATCGAGCATCTGAGCGGCGTCGATTTCGAGAAACGTCAGACTGTCAAAATCCGCAATCGCTACGACGCAAGCGTCCCGTCCGTTGTGGGTGCTGTATCGCGCGAAAAGCCTGTCTTCGTCGAAGATGCCAGGTTTCTGCGCAAACTTACGAAGAAGTCGATCAAATGGGCTCTTCCTGGTCCCATGACCATGATCGATACCCTGCATGACGCGCATTACAAGAGTCGAGAAAAACTAGCTTGGGAATTTGCCGGAATCCTGAACCAGGAAGCTCGCGAACTTGAAGCCGCTGGTGTCGATATCATTCAGTTCGATGAACCTGCCTTCAACGTTTTCTTTGATGAAGTGAATGACTGGGGCATTGCGACTCTGGAAAAGGCTATTGAAGGCCTGAAGTGCGAAACAGCCGTTCATATCTGTTATGGCTACGGGATCAAGGCGAATATCGACTGGAAAAATACTCTGGGCTCGGAATGGAGACAGTATGAGGAGATTTTCCCCAAGCTGCAGCAGTCGAACATCGATCTTATCTCGCTGGAGTGTCAGAACTCGCGCGTTCCGATGGATCTCATCGAACTCATCCGTGGCAAGAAAGTGATGGTCGGCGCCATCGACGTAGCTACCAGTACTGTTGAAACCCCCGAAGAAGTCGCCAGCACCTTGCGGAAAGCTCTACAGTTTGTCGATGTAGACAAACTGTATCCGTCGACCAATTGCGGAATGACGCCGCTGTCCCGGCAGGTCGCAACAGGAAAATTGAACGCTCTGAGCGCAGGGGCTGCAATTGTTCGGAAAGAACTCTCTGCTTAATTGTTTGAGTTTTCGCTTTAAGCAAGAGGTACGCTGTGTGCGTGTAGTAACGTGAAGAGTAAAATTTCTCCACGTTCTCGAGATTTCTAGCGACTTCAGTAGATCTGGGGCAGCTTACTGCGCAGTAAAGTGCCAGCGGAAAGCAGCCTCAATTTTTGATAATTTTTATAGCCACCGGTTGGAGTTTATCCTCTTTTTTCAGCGAGTGTGCCCAGAATTAGCACAGCACGAGTTTTTGAACCGCTTTGGGCGTAAGAAGGCTGCGGCAGATTTGGTAAATAGTTATAAACAAGATTTTTGAGATATTCAGTCATTCTGATCGAGAGAATACCGGTATCAAGAAGGGCTTTGAAGCGGCGTAATCGCTTTCTGATCTTCGGGCTCTTATGCCTCGCCCTCATATGATGATTTGTGAAAACGTCGAGGAAGCGGAGGATGTTTTTTGATGCGGGACGTGGACGATATTTTGGTAGAAGAAAATAATTAAGGCTTACTTCCATCGTTATATTCTGAAAGATATTCGTCAAGTCTTCCTATCAGATGGCGGTGACATGCTCTTAACTGGTAATCGGACGTATGGAAATTTCATCTCAGAGGCAGGTTTTAAATAATGAATATAAATGATAATTTGCAATAATTGTATGAATTCAATGCATACCATTTGGTGAGACATGGCCATTCTCGAACGCAATCATCTGATGATCATCCAGGAAGTAGCCCGGGAAGGATCGCTCACAGCTGCGGGAGCACGGTTGAATCTGACACAGCCTGCTCTTAGCCATGCTGTCCGCAAGATTGAGACTCAGCTCGGTGTGAAGATATGGCGACGGGAGGGGCGGTCCTTGGTTCTCACGCAGGCCGGCCAGTGGCTTCTCTCCCTTGCGGACCGTCTACTTCCCCAATTTTCTCTCGCGGAAGAGCGGCTGGAACAGTTTGCTAACGGCGAACGGGGTATTCTCAGGATCGGGATGGAGTGTCATCCCTGTTATCAATGGCTACTCAACGTTGTTTCGCCTTACCTTGAGCGTTGGCCGAAAGTGGATGTCGATGTTCGTCAGAAGTTCCAGTTTGGCGGGATTGGGGCATTGTTGAGTAATGAAATCGATATTCTTGTAACCCCTGACCCTCTTTATAAGCCGGGTCTCATTTTTACTCCTGTTTTTGATTATGAACTTGTTCTTGTTGTAGGAAGTTCTCACAAACTTCATGGTTTGACATTTATTACGCCCGAACAACTGGCAGATGAAACGCTTATTACCTACCCGGTTCCTGCTGAAAGGTTGGATATCTATACCCAGTTTCTTCAGCCTGCTGGTATTGCCCCACGTCAGCAAAAGCAGATCGAAACTACCGATATCATGCTGGTGATGGTCGCGCATGGTAGAGGTATTGCAGTTCTTCCGCGCTGGCTGGTCGAAGAATATGCATCACGTTTTGATTTGCATTCCATGAGGATTGGTAAACGTGGAATTGCTAAACAGATTTTTCTGGGGCGCCGCGAAGCAGATGAGGATCTGCAATATCTCAAGGATTTTGTACACTTTGCCGCTGATCCGCAGGGATGATGTAAGCGTTATGTTTCAAAAGCTCAATGCGTTTTAGCTGCTCACAGCAGGTGATTTTATGACTATGTCTGGCGAAATCCTCTTCCGACATGTGGATTAGCGTCGTAATCCTCGTAGGCGATAAAGGCTTTGGGATAGACGTCATCGAACAAGAGTTGTGCTTCAGTGACTGTTGTCCTTTACTCGGGCGTCTAGGAAGGCATCGCAGTCTTTCTCACAGCATCGACAATGACAGGGATTTTGATGGTCAGTCCGCCATGCTATCGCCCGATGACCTGATCCACGTCTCTGACCTTTTCAAATAGGCGTTGCCAGACACGAACTGCGAGCATCGAATGAACGCCTGTGAGGCAATCCACAAGAGACTAAACTCAGATGACATGGCACGCCATTTCGTGCCGTTCTGATGGTGCCAGGAAATCGCAGATATCGTCTGTTGAAGGAGCCTAGGCTCGGTCTTGCTTTTTGGACGGATTTTCTCGATGAGCGTCTCTCAGACAGACCATTGAACTCAACCTGATGGAGCGGGAGGGACTTCTCGGTAACAGCTGTCAGCCAGAGATCGACAAGGTATATCAGCTATATCTGAACACATGAGGCTGGATTGACCTGTCTGCGGTGGCTGAATCTTTTCTATCGAAGAGTGACTGGCTTGGGGTACGCGGAAGAAAAGCCGAGCAAGCCACAATACTCTGTCTCAACAGAGCCTATAACCTGCAGAGACTGTTCTAGTGCTCTCCTGGATCATGACGCGAAGTGGCTTAACAGGCAGCCCATGGCTCATCTTAAGCGGGACATGTCCAGAAGAGAGAGACCAAAAAATGATCTTGAAGGAATTGTCTAATTTTGTTGATTGCGATGCGATATATTTCTACTTTCCCGTGTCTCCTGCATAGAAGGCAAACGTTAAATTAAAGGAACCATTTTGTTGCATAAAAACCGGATGATGCTGCTCATTCTTGCCGCAATGATACTGGGGAGTTTGGTAGGAGGTGTCGCGCATGCGTTTTTCCCATCTCCTGCAACACAGCAGATGATTGCCGGTGATCTGTCGATTGGTTCGACCGTATTTTTGCGGCTTATCAAAATGATTTTGGCCCCCTTGATTTTCTCCACGCTCGTTGTTGGGATCGGTCATATGTCTGATGCTGCCGCGGTTGGAAGGATTGGCGGCAAGGCCATGTTATGGTTTGTCTGTGCGTCTTTGTTGTCTCTCACTCTTGGTGTGGTTCTTGTAAATATTTTCCAGCCAGGTGTGGGTATGCACAAAGTCAACATGATGACAGATACTCATCTGGCGGCGCATTCGTTAACTTTAGACGGCTTTATCCAGCATATGGTTCCGGATTCCATTTTCCGTGCGATGACGGATAATGAAGTTCTTCAGATTGTGGTCTTCTCAATTTTCTTTGGTATTGCCTGCGCGTCTCTGCCAGGTAAGGCAAGAGCTGTTTTGGAATGGGCGGAAAGTCTATCCTACATTATATTGAAGGTGACCGCATATGTTATGATGATTGCCCCTCTGGCCGTCTTTTGTGCCATGGCAGCGACTGTCACAACGAATGGATTTTCCATTTTGACCATCTATGGAAAGTTCATGGGGGAGTTCTATCTTGCACTCGCGATCCTGTGGGCGGTTTTGATTGGCATTGCATTCGCCTTTCTCGGTACGAAGGCCAAAAGACTTGTGGGCCTGATGCGTGAACCATTTCTTTTAGCATTTTCAACAGCCAGTTCCGAGGCTGCTTATCCGCTCATCCTGGAGCAGTTGGCCAAGCTGCCCGTATCACGGAAGGTTTCGTCTTTCGTTCTTCCACTTGGGTATTCCTTCAATCTTGATGGCACGATGATGTATTGTACTTTCGCTAGTATATTCATTGCCCAAGCATACGATATTACACTTTCCTGGAGCACGCAGATTGCCATGCTTCTTGTACTGATGCTGACAAGTAAGGGAATGGCAGGAATTCCAAGAGCATCTTCAGTTGTGATTGTTGCGACACTTGGACAGTTTAATATTCCAGAAGAAGGAATTCTGTTGATTCTTGGAATCGATACTTTTTTGGATATGGGACGATCTGCCACGAATGTGATCGGAAATTCTTTGGCTGCCGCAGTGATTGATAAATGGGAGGGCACGCGCCCAAGTGTCTAGTTATCAGATGTTGAGGTTCGGGATCTGTTGATCTTATGGGGAAGGCTTCAGACTTTTCAAGAAGACTGAAGTCGAGCGTGGCCTGTGTTTTTCGACGGACACATAACCGGATCGTTGCGTCCTTTTTTCAAAGAAACGCGGCCGCACTGTGCGTTGATGAAGCTCACGCATTAAGGCGCGTTATCTATTTGTGCTGCGTTGGTATGATGCGATGGGCAATCCGGGGCACAAAGCGCACTTTACAGTTTATAGAAATGTTGGAGTGCCGAAAGAGTGGGGCTGAGGGGGCGATCTATCGGTGCGGTCTTCAAAACTGTTCTTAAAAAAGAATGTAAATGTAGGACGCCCAATTTGGAAAATCAAAGACAGGGGATCGTCTGACATATCGTCCGACAAGCGCTCAGGGTGATTTGGTATCCTTCAACAGGCGTGTTGCTGATGCTCAAATGGCTTTCGCAGAACATGCAGATGTGCTTGCGAAGGCAATAGATCATAAACAGAAACAACTCTTTTACGGCATTGACACACATGATCTTCACGCCGTGTCCGAAAGAACGAAAGTGCTGCTAACAGCACTCAAGCGAGCCCATGAGCTTATGAGAAACATGGAAGAGTCAAAGGCTCGTTTCGAATAACGTGGGGAGGGGGCGAAAAACCCTCTAGGATCTGTTAGGTCTTGAATGATAGCGGGACCTACATAGCTCTTTATGGCAAGTATGATACAGTTTGTATTTCCCGATGATGCGTGGTTGGTCCGGGAACTTCTGATCCAGACGGCCTGTCCGAAAAGCAAAACTCCGCCTCGCGATTTGCGACGGAGCATGTCGGCGATTTTCTGACGTCATCAGAATGAGGCGAAGTGTCGATCCATTCCGCCTGAACTTGGCCATCGATGGGCGGCAGCTCAACTCTTCATCCGTACTGCTGGTCAGCATCGTCTACAACATGCGTAGCTTTCTGTTCTTTGAGAGGATCAGTGCAGCCGCATAGCGATCCTGGACTCAATTTCTAAACTCCTCTGTGCGAGCGCGCGTAGTGCTGTAGCTGAGGAGGGAGTCATGGAGCCTGCCGGAACCTGTCAGCCAGCACATTTTTTCGATGCCTATGGTCATGATACGATGTCCGATCCTGAAAATCCGCCTTTGGGTATGCAAATTCGTGACACGACGGCGTGTCTGTTGCACGCTTCTGCCAGGTGGCCATGGGGGCTGATTGTATCCGGAAAGTTCATCCTCGAAGGAGTGAGGAGTAATTGGGCGCATACGAGGCTGAATATGGCCTGCCAAAGCCGGTGTGCGAAGAACGTTAGCAATAAAATGCCATCTGACATTGCTCAGATGAGAAACGGGAGAGAGTGTTATGAAGATCGGATTTGTAGGGCTCGGTGCCATGGGGCACCCTATGGCAAGGCGTCTTCTCGATGCAGGACATGAGGTTGTTGTTTACAACCGAACTGCAACGAAAGCGGACGATCTGGTGGCGCATGGGGCGACACGATGCGAAACTCCTGCTTCTGTTGCCCGGGATAGCGAAATCGTTTTCTCGATGATGTTAGACGATGCGACCACCGAAGAAATAACGTTTGGCAAGGACGGGATCGCAGTTGGACTGACATCACAGGCCATCCATGTCTGTTGCAGCACAATCTCGCTGACTCTGGCGCGACGGCTGAGAGACGGGCACACCGAGCGTGGGCAGATCTATGTCAGTGCCAATGTTCTCGGTCGACCGCCTGCAGCCGAAGCGGGAGAGTTGTTCGTCATGGCTGGTGGAGCCAGTCAAGCATTGGATCGGTTGGAACCAGTATTAAAATGCTTTGGGCCGAAAATCTTCAGGCTGGGCGATGATCCGACCCAAGCCAATCTCGCAAAACTCTCTTTGAATTTTATGATTTATTCGACCATTGAACAAATGGCAGAAGTCTTTGCACTCAACGAAAAAGCGGGGACTGATCCGCGGAAAATTTTCGAAGTCATGACAGGTAGTTTTTATGACGCGCCGGTTCACATGAACTACGGTCAGCTGATGGTCAATCAAGACTTTGATTCCCCTGGGGCGCCTGTGACACTTGGACTGAAAGATATTGGGATGTTCCTGGATGCGGGTGGAGATTACGCAGTTCCATTGCCTTATGCCTCTATCGTCCGGGATCGCCTGTTGAGTGCTATTAGTGCAGGCGATGCTGATAGAGATTTTGTTGTTCTTATGGAGCGTGTACGTCAGAGCAGTGGTTTGAGATCGGAATAAAGAAAGGATAAAGAGAATAATTGATGAATATGCAGAAAGTTCTGGAAAATACACGCTTGTAAGTGTGGAAGGTGACTGGTCCAGGAAGGAAGTGGAAGGTCTTATAACTGAGGAGCATATTCTTCCTGTCTTGAGATATCGCGAAAAAAATTCGTGTGGTTGTATTGAAAAAATGGGAACAGAAGCGATTATGTATTTCCAGGGAGGTTAGAGATTTCATAAACCCGTAAGGGAGAATCTTTTTTTATTGATCTGTTACTTAAAGCCTTATCAAGATGTGAGAAATGTTCATTCATAATCTTGATCGCCTCCCTTTTATCGTTTTTTCTTAGTGAATTTACCATATCTCTGTGGTTGTTGCAGGATATTTGAGCTTCATGTGTAGACTGGTAAAGGGTTGCTATTAATAAAATTCTGGCCGTAAGCGTTTCAAGTATTTCAACAACAACAGAATTTCCATAAATTTCTGCAAGTTTAACGTGGAAATGCCCAAGCAGATAACTTCTTTTAGCGAGATCCCGCGCATCAATGGCTTTTTGTTGTTCGGTGACATGGTTTTCTAATTCATTTAGAGCTCCTTGAGGAATGTTTTTCTGGGTAAAAAGGAGGCCAATTTCAACGGATCGGCGGGCCTCAATTGTCTCTCGGGCTTCCTCGATGGTGGGCTCGATAACAAACCAGCCCCGACGAGGTGAAACGGCCACAATGCCGCGACTGCTAAGGCGCATCATGGCCTCTCTTACCAACGTGCGGGAAACGCCGAATGTCTGTCCTAAATCTTTTTCGCCCAGTCTTTCACCGGGTAAAATTTTTCCTGAAAGGATGGCCGTCATGATGCGGTCGTCAATTGCGATGCCGCTGCATGGCAATGCGCTTGTGATATCGTTGCACATAAAAAATTTTATGAACCTGCCCTAGCATAAGTGCAAGTAGGTTGGTGGTTCACATTCAAAACATTCCGGGTCCGTCTCTTTTTGGGTGGCGTTCAATGTGAATTTGTCTTATCTGGTATACAAGATTCGCAATGCCCGTGAATCATCAGATTTTCTGAATGCCCCATCCTGTCGATCTGGAAACGCCTGATGTTGTATGCTTCTTCCTGTCGAGGTTTCCTCTACCAGTTTTCTGCGCGCACTTTGCTCTTGTCCACGGCTCTATTGTCATGTGCGGGGGGCTCTGAGGCGGTTGCAGCAACAAAGCAGAGCATGCACACCACATACGGGCGTGCGAACAGTGTGAAGCGTCATGCTCCTAAAACTGTTTCTGCTTCCGGTAGTGAAATGGTTCATGTCAGCGTTCGACGGGGCGTGACTGGAGCGGGTCAGCATGAAGCTCATTCCGAAACCGTTTTGTCTCGCCAGGAGCTCCAGAACCGTAACGTCCGTCAGTTGACCGATATCGTTCGTGTCGCTCCTAACCTGACGATCCAGCCTTCGTTTGGTAGCTCTGCTCTGAACTTTGCTCTTCGTGGCGTCGGGTTGATGGACTTCACCCAGAACAACACGCCGTCTGTCATGCCGTATGTGGATGGTGTGGCTTATCCGGTCAGTATCATGACGTCCGGGATGCTCTTTGACATGGACGATATCTCCGTGGCACCCGGAGCATCTGGCTTTACGCATGGACAGTCCACCACGGGTGGTGAAATCAATTTTCATACGGCAGATCCAACGCCTGATTTTCATGCTGGCCTGACGGAAGATATTGCCAGTTATGGCCGCAACCGTGTGGAAGGGTACGTTTCGGGACCACTCTCGCGGTCTGTTTCGTTCCGTTTGGCAGGGCAGTCCATGACTGGCGGAGGGTTCCAGCATAATTCCAAGGGGGAAGGATACGGCAATGCCAATATCGGTGCTCTTCGTGGGAAGCTGCGTTGGAAGATTGACGAGACCTCGACGCTTGATATCGGGGGACATTGGACGACAGATCAGTCTGAAGCTTCCTCAGGTCACAATCTGTACAACAGCTACGGTGTGCCAATTACATCCGATATCATGGAAACGGAATGGGGGCTTGATCCGAGATTTGCAAAGATCATCGGTATTAATGCGAACGACAAGAAGCCTCGTGAAGACAATATGTTCTGGGGGGCTAATGTCCGATACACGAAGGATTTCAGCTGGGGTCGACTGTGGACGCTGAGTGCTTTCGAAACGGTCGATGAGCATGAGCTGACCAACCAGACGAATTCCGTTGCGTCGTATGGCAACATGTTCCGCAATAACCAGACGAATGTGTTTTCCCAGGAAGTCAAGCTTGAGTCCCTGAACCCTCATGCCAGGTTCCATTGGGAAGTGGGCATGTATTACAGTCGGGCCCGGATGGCGCAGAACTTCTGGTATGATTCCTCTGACCGCCCAAACACTACGCCTCTGAACGAGACTTCCTATCGTCAAAATCAGCAGAACTTCAACCAGTACGTGCAGCTCTCTTATCGAATATTGCCCAAACTGACCTTGATCGGGGCCATCAGCCATGAGTCTGATGACCGTCAGATGCTGAATGTTGTCAGTGCCGATTATGATCTGAACACGGGGGCCAGAACACGTGTGCAGAACTTCGGTAACTCAGGAGCGCTGACCAACCAGTTTGCCGGGCGTGTCGGAGCACAGTACCAGTTCAAGCCGAATATTATGGGCTACGTAATGTTTTCGCGTGGTTTCAAGCCGGGCGGTTTCTCCGCCAATATTACCCAGGAAGCCAGCCAGCTGAAGCCTTTCAAGGCCGAACAGGTCCTGACTTACGAGGGTGGTTTCAAGACCATGCTCTTTAACCGCCGTTTGCGCTTTAATGCCGCAGGGTTCTATTACGACTATCGTGATCAGCAGCTTCTGGGTACCATTCTTGTGCCTCCGTATGGGGTGCTTGGTGGTTATGTGAACGCTCCGCGCTCCAATATCTATGGTGCTGAGTTTGACATGGAAGCACATCCGTTCAGTGGTCTCGTCCTGACACAGAATTTCGGTTATCAGAACGGTTCCTATTCCCAGTTCCAGAGCCTTAACCGTAGTGCAACCACGGCCCAGTTTGCCGCAACAGGCGTCTGGTCGCCGGTTAACACGAACTACAATGGCTATAATATGGGGCTGGCAAATCTGACGCTGTCTGGCGCTGCCACCTACTCATGGTCGATGTTCCGCGACTACAAG
The DNA here is from genome assembly GCF_058107395.1 of Gluconobacter sp. ESL1110. Classification (NCBI taxonomy): domain Bacteria; kingdom Pseudomonadati; phylum Pseudomonadota; class Alphaproteobacteria; order Acetobacterales; family Acetobacteraceae; genus Gluconobacter; species Gluconobacter sp. ESL1110. The sequence continues at coordinate 423,664 of NZ_JBYLUK010000008.1, read as the reverse complement.
ATGACTTTCGACGTGGATTACAACTATCGTGGGGCACAGACGCAGCCGCAGCACATTGGTGACGGTGGCATTTACCGTGCCCCGGCATACTTCCTCGTAAACTCCTTCCTGACCTTTGCCGCACCGAAACAGCATTGGTCTGTCACGGTGTATGGCCAGAATCTTGCGGATCGTCGCTACTGGCTCTCCGGTGGTACACAGGCGACATTCTATGGCGTGATGCCTGGTCTACCACGTTTCGTGGGTGCAAAGATGAACGTAACATACTGAAGGCAGAAGATTGGAGGCCTGTGATCCAGAAGGATTTCTCCTACTGGATCCAGGTTTCTGAAACGATAGTAAGAAGAAGAGCTGGATGAAAAACGACACGATCCTCCCGGCAGGTGCAAAGCACAGGTTTCGTCCAGGAATTTTCTCTCAGGTGGTCGCGGCGACATGTCTGGGCATTTTGCTGGGCCTGTTTGTTCCGCACCTGGCAGGAGAGTGCCGGTGGCTGACGGACCTGTTCCTGCGGCTTATCCTGATGGCTGTTGGTCCTCTCCTGTTTTGTATCGTTGTGACCGGCATCACAGGAGCCGGATCTCTGAGTGCCGTGGGACGTCTCGGTTTTCGATCGCTGATCTATTTTGAAGGCATGACAACGCTTGTGCTTCTGCTCTCAGTCGGGGCTGCAATGCTGCTTCGACCGGGGCAGGGAATGACCTTCACGCCAAGCGCGGAAGATCTGCATATTGTGTCGTCCTATGCAGCGAACGCCCATGTTCTGCACGGGCAGGGTTTTACTGGTTTCATTCTGGGTCTGATTCCACGCTCTCCAGTCGCTGCATTTGCTGATGGAAACATTCTGCAAATTCTGTTTTTCGCTATTCTGGTTGGTTGCTGTCTGTCTCGTATTGGAGAAGCAGGGGCGCCTGTGACGCGCCTGATTGAAAGTCTTTCGACACTTTTCTCGCGTATGATGCGCCTGATCATTGCTCTTGCGCCGCTGGGTGTACTTGGAGCTGTTGCTACAACCGTTGCTGAATACGGTTTGGATGCCATTGGTCGGCTGGCATCGTTTGTTGTGCTCTATTTTGTGGCGATTGCCGTTTTCATCGTGGTGATTCTTGGCGGCTGTCTGCTGGCCTGCGGTGTGCATCCAGGGCGTTTTGCCCGTTATTTCCGTGAAGAAATCCTGATTGTCACGGCGACGACCAGTTCAGATTCCGTACTTCCCAGCATTATGGCCAAGCTGGAGACTATGGGTATTCCTCGACAAGTGGTGGGGCTTGTTGTGCCAGCGGGGTATTCCCTCAATCTGGATGCGCTCTCCATTTATCTCGGCTTTGCCATTGTCTTTCTGGCTGACGTTACCGGAACACCCCTGACCCTGACCCAGATGCTCTCCATGCTGGCGACGGCACTGATTACCTCCAAGGGCGCGCATGGTGTACCAGGTATTGCGATTGTTGTGCTTGCAGCGACGCTGTCTGCTGCACCGTCGATCCCTCTGTCCAGTCTGGTCCTGCTGCTGGCTGTGGACTGGTTTATCGGAATTGCGCGCGCTGTGGGTAATCTGGCCGGAAACTGTGTAGCGCCCGTTGTTATGGCAGTCTGGAACGGGTCCCTTGATCGTAGTCGCGTTCAGGACGTTCTGGCCCCTCGTGGAAAAATGGGATCTTCTTCATGAATGGCATGACGAACGTTCATTATTATCCGGAAGCCGTTCTTTCCCGGCAGGTCAAAGCCCAACTGGTTCAAGCCGGTGCGCAGGACAGGGATGCGGACGCTACGACACGCGCTCTTCTGCATGCGTCCCGTATTGGTGTGGACAGTCATGGCGTCCGTCTGGTGGGGCATTACGTCCGGCTGCTCCAAAGCGGGGGGATCAATCCGCGGCCTTCCACTGTTTTTGAAAGGACCGGGCCTGCGACTGGTCAACTGAACGCTGACGGTGGGCTCGCCCATCCTGCAGCCTATCGCGCCATGGATGAAGCCGTCCTGCTCGCGCGGGAGGCCGGGATCGGAGCTGTGGGCGTGCATCATTCCTCCCATTTTGGGGCGGCTGGGGCATTTGTGGTGGAAGCTGCCCGACAAGGCATGATCGGTCTGATCATGAGCAATTCTGATGCTGCTGTGTCCCTTTTCGGGGGAGCGAAACCGTTCCATGGGACAAATCCGATTGCCATGGCAGCGCCTGTAAAGAACTCCGATCCATGGTTCATGGACATTGCCACATCTTCCATCCCTTTCAATCGTGTGAAGCTTTATCGCTCGCTGGGTCTCCCGTTACCTGCGGGGGCTGCGGCGGACAATTCCGGGTATGCCACGCAGGACGCGTTGGCGGCATCTTTTCTTCAACCTCTTGGGGGAGAGGATTTCGGGTTTAAGGGCGCTGCACTGGCAGGATTGGTAACAATATTGGCCGGCGCATTGACGGGGGCAGCGTTGGACCCGGTTATGGTCGGGACAGATGAAGAGCAGAACTTCCGGAAGCGCCAGAATGTCGGCCATTTTGCGATTGCAATAGATCCGGCAAGGTTTGTCGGGCAGGCTGCCTATGATTTAGCGATGGGCAGCTATCTGGATCTTCTGCGCAGAAGTCCGTCAGTAGATCCGCAACACCCCGTGATGGCGCCGGGAGATCGTGAATGGGCGGAAGCCAGACGACGGATCATCACAGGTATTCCGATTGATCTTGAAACCGAACGCACCCTTCAACTGGATGGATCGAAAAACTATTTATAATGATAGCTTTTCGATTTTTTTATCTTCGAACTTCCAGGAATTGCAGTGCCTGACTTGAAAGGATTTGTATCGGCGAGATCATTAGTATTTTGAAAAAGTGTCGATCCCGCCGTCTGATAAAAGGATATTATAGGCTGGCAGATTGGTGCCGTTGTTCTGTGGGGTAATAATTTTCCTGTAGTGATGCTTGCAGTTTTTGACCTACGACATCAGTGCAGAGAGCAAGAGACAGAGCGCCCGCATCGGGATGGCCCTTGCTTCTTTCCCCATGTGTTCGGGCGCGACCAAGTCTTGGCAGCAGGTCCTTTGTGGCTTCCGCGGCGGCCTGGGAGGCCTTGGCAGCTTCTGCCCATGCTTGTGGAAGGGGTGTTGCTTCAGCCAGTTGGGTCTCAAGTGTTTCGACAAACGGAACGAGCGCATCAATCAGGGTTTTGTCGCCGGGTTTAGCCTTACCCAAGGTCATGATGCGTTCCATGGCCTGTCGGGCACCCAATGCGAGATGTTGGGAGGAGGGGAGAGCATTATCGTCCAGAGCCAGACTGAATGCTCTCAGGCCTTCGCCCCAAAGCGCGCCAGATGTCCCGCCTGCGCGGTCCGCCCACGCATCTGCCGCAGCGGACAGGACCGTGGCAGGACCAGCTCCGGAGGCTGCGGCTTTGGAAGCGGCTGCCCGTGCCGCTGCTGACCCTCGGGCCATGCCCTGCCCATGATCTCCGTCGCCAGCTACGGCATCAATATGGCCAAGTTCCGCCTCTGCTTTGGCGAGAGCGTCTGCCAGATGAGCCATCATATCAGAAACGCATTGTCCTCCATGGCGGCCCGCGGCTGTTGAGGATTTCATGTAGGTAACGCTGCTCTCAGTAACGAGATCTTCAGGCTGCGTCTCTACGTCTTCGATCTGGCCGTGACGTAGGGCTGCCGTATCGACGGGAGCACGCCAGAGTTGTTCCAGTTCCTCATCAAGCCAGGTCAGGGTCAGGGAGCAGCCTGCCATATCAAGGCTTGTAACGTATTCTCCAACCAGGGGAGCAATGGCCGTCAGCCCGGCTTTTTCTAGCAGAGGCGCGAGGGCTTCCCAGAGAACAAAAAGCTCTTCCTGTTTCGTGCTTCCTAGGCCGTTCAGGGTAATGGCAACGCGGCGCGGGGCATCCGCCGGGAGTTCTCTGACAACCTTGTCCAGAAGGATCTGGGCGAGGGCCTGAGGCGTGGGAATGTTGTCTTCCCCGATGCCGGGTTCTCCGTGAACTCCCAGTCCAAGAGCCATGCGGGCGGAGGGAACATGGAACAGCTTGTCTTTCTCTCCGGGGAGCGTACAGCCATCGAATGCCACGCCAAAGGTTCTCGTCTGGCGGTTCACCCGGTGCCCGATTTCTTCGACGGCATCCAGATCAAGACCGGCTTCGGCCGCAGCTCCGACGATCTTGAATATTGTCAGATCACCCGCGATGCCTCGGCGGCGTTCTCTCTCGCCTTCGGTGGCGCTGGCAACATCATCCATCGTGGCAAGGATGCGCACGTCGTAGCCTTCCGCGCGCAGTCTGTCTGCGGCGATGCCGAAGTTCAGAACGTCTCCGGCATAATTTCCGAAACCGAGGAGAATGCCTCCTCCCAGATCTGCCTGACGGACCACGCTCTGGATGGCCTGGGTGGATGGTGAAGCGAAGATGTCGCCTGCAATGGCTGCATCCGCAAAGCCGCTGCCGACATATCCGATGAAAGCGGGGTAGTGGCCGGAGCCACCTCCGACAACCACGGCGACCTTTCCTTGTGCTCCCGGTTTGGCACGCATGACGCCACCACGGATCATTTTGACAAGATCTCTGTGGACCATGCTGTATCCATGGAGGGCGGAGGCTGCGAATTCGGAGGCATTGCCGCAGATTTTGGTCATGTAAGTCTCTCCTTTTGCAGGATGGAAAGCTGCGGACGGGTCAGGACGCGTCGCGGTTGAGGTAATGGCGTGCGAGAGAGTCCAGAGAGATGGCCAGCACAACGATGCCGCCGCTCACGATGGACTGCCAGTAAGGCGAGATGCCGAAGAGGACGATGATGTCCTCAATGATGCCAATGATGACGGCGCCAAACACGGCGCCAACCGGGCTTCCCAGCCCCCCTGTGGTGGCAACTCCGCCAATGACGGCTGCGGCGATGGGGGAGAGTACCCAGGTGTCACCAATCGAGGGCTGAGCCGTTCCGAGACGGGCCACCATCAGGATACCGGCCAGCGCGGACAGAAAACCAGCCAGAGCAAAAGCTCCAACGCGAATGGCGTTGACGCGGATGCCGAGCATTTTCGCGGCCTGTGGATTGCTGCCGATTGCGTAGATGTAACGTCCGACGGGGGTGCGCATCATGACGAAGGCAACGATTGTCAGGCAGACGAGAAGGATCAGGAAGGGGACGGGTAGTCCGAAAACCAGACCTCTACCCAGAAAGCTGATTTCATGTGGCACGCCTGTAATGGCAACGCCACGGGTGGCCACAAGATTGGCACCGCCATAGACGCCTGCCATGCCGATGGTCAGCACAAGGGAATGTAGCCGTAATTGTGTGATGAGCAGACCGTTCAGCAGGCCGCACCCAGCGCCCATCAACAGGCACAGGCCGAGGGAAAGCCAGGGATTTAGCCCCATTTGCACCATCAGCATGCCGCCAACGACACCGGCCAGGCCACCGATGGCCCCAACGGACAGATCAAGTTCTCCAAGGATCATCAGGACGGCCTGTCCAATCGTGACCAGACCAATAAAGGCCAGTGCACGCGCGATGATGATCATGTTGAAAGACGTCAGGAAGTGCGGGGAGAGCAGGCAGGAGATCCCGAAAATCAGGATCATCGCGCCAATGACGCCTCCAAGTGGGTTGGCAACCATCCGGGCGATCAGCGTGCGCAGGGAGGACGTCTTAGGAGGGGTGGGGGTAGCTCCAGGGAGTGTGGTTTCAAGCGACATGGCGGGTCTCCGTGGCGCCGATGATCGCGCCGACAAGCGTGTTGACGTCAGTGGTGGCCTGATCGAACGAACCGGTGGTGCGGCCGTCGTACATGGTGATGATGCGGGTGGCGCAGCGTTGGAGCTCGGTCATTTCGGACGATACGAGAATGATGCCGACGCCTTCTTCGGCGAGTTGCTGCATGATGCGATAAATCTGGAATTTGGTTCCGATATCGATCCCTTTTGTGGGTTCATCGAAAATCAGGATACGGGGGCGCCGGGCCATGGCGCGGCCAATAATGGCTTTTTGCTGGTTTCCACCAGACAGATAAACAATCTTCTTGGCGGCTGACGATGTGCGGACATCGAACTTCTCAATCGTGTCGGAGACGATGGATTTCTCTTTGCCGGAAGAAATGATTCCGCCGCGTTTCATCTTTTCCAGAACGGACAGGCTGATATTTTCCCGCACACTGAGCAGCGGGAAAATGCCATGATGCTTCCGTTCTTCGGAGAGATAGACCATTCCCATGGCAACGGCGCGATCCGTCCGTCCACGTGGAATTTCTTTATCGCTCAAGATGCAGCGACCGGCTTTTGCAGAATGGTATCCGAACATGGTCTGCATGACCTCTGACCGGCCAGCACCGACAAGGCCTGCAAAGCCAAGGATTTCGCCTTTGCGAAGCTGAAACGAGACGTCCGAAAAGCCGGGACCTGTCAGTCCTTCCACGCGAAGCAGAATGTCGTTGTCGTCAATCGCGCCACGGGGCTGGAATTTTTCTTCCAGTTGGACGGAGTTGCCAGACATGAGACGAATAAGATGCTCTTCCGTCATGCCGTCCATGGGGAAAGTACCGACGCTTCGTCCGTTCCGAAGAACAGTGACTGTATCGCCAAGACTGAAAATTTCTTCCATCTTGTGTGAGACGAAAACGATGGCACATCCACTGTCGCGCAGCGTGGTGATGATGCGGAACAGATGCTCTGTCTCATTGGCCGTCAGGGACGATGTCGGTTCATCCAGGATCAGGACCTTGAATTCGTCGCGGCAGGCTGCGCGGGCAATTTGGAGCAACTGCTGGTCTGGCACACTGATGCGACTGACAGTTTGTCCTGGGCGGGCATGAATGCCAAATCGTTCAATGAACTTTGCGGCTTCCGCTTCCATCGCCTTGCGGGAAATGGTCACGCGACCAAATCCCGAATGATGGAAGGGCATGAACATGTTTTCCGCCACCGTCATGGACGGGAACAGATTCAGTTCCTGCGGGACGTAAGCGATACGGGAGAACAGGCTATGATCCGCAAGAGCATCATGTCCCTCGATCACCACTTTTCCTTCGTCGGGTTTGACCAGACCCGTCAGGGTTTTGATCAACGTCGATTTGCCCGCGCCGTTTTCGCCAGCGAGAATATGGATCTTGCCCGGTTCAAGCGTCAGATCGACGTGGTCAAGCGCGACCACGCCGGGGTAGCTTTTACGGACAGCTTCTACCTGAAGAACCGCCATGATCGTGCCTCCTGCTTCAGAGCAGAGTTCAGAGAGATTTCTTGGTGATGACGTCGATGCCGGTATCGATGTATTTTGGGGTTTTCTGACCCATGGCGCTCTGCCAAGCGGAGACGACGGCCCAGTAACCCTGCATTTCCGGACGGCTGGAGGCAGTGGATTCAGCAACGCCATCCTTAATGAGCTGAAGCATGTCATTCAGGTTATCGAGGCCAACTTCCTGTACCTTGCCAGCTTTTCCGCTTTCACGAATGGCCTGACCGATACCCACTGGTCCGGAAGCGTCACACGCGACCCATCCAGCAAGATTGGGGTGGGCCTGCATAATGGCAGAGGCCTGTTTCTGGCCGGTCTCGATGCTGTCGTTATCAATCCCTGTCGCGACGACTTTGATCTCTGGATATTTTGCGAACACTTTCTTTTCGCACTCTGCTCGCAGGGTGTGGTTTGGTGCGGTCGGGACGCCCATCATGATGGCGACTTCACCTTTCTTGCCAATCAGCGTGGCGAGACGTTCGGCCGCAATCGTTCCCTGCTCGCAGAAATCCGCGCCAACAGCCGTGATGTTCATACCTTCCGGGGGGAGGGAGTCGAACACGGTCATGGGGATTTTTTGCTCGATGGCTTCATCCATCGTGGCGCGATTACCCTTTTCGTCGAGCAGATCGAGGATCAACCCATCCGGATGGGTTGCAATGGCGCGCTCGATAATGTCGTTCTGGGAGGACACATCAGCGGTTTGGGGCGCGCGATATTCGATCTCAATCTTCTGGCCAGTTGTCTTGGCAATCATATCGGCTGCAGCGTGGGCACCGTTATTGAGCTTGTCGAACCAGGGATGGACGACCTTCGGGATCAGCACGAACCGCAGTGGTGTGCTGCTGTCGGTGGCCTGTGCTGCCAAGGGCGTTGCTGCTAGGAGAGCGCCAAGGAAAAGAGCTTTCTTCATGTTTCTGTCTTTCCGTATGATCCGTTCCGGTCCCGTGCCGGAAAACGGTACGATGTGATGTCAGCAGCTTGGTGTTGGCAGATGGTGCTCGGAATACTTCCGGCTCAGCGTCTCAATTCCGGCCACGTTGCCTGCTGAAGGGCCGGACGGGTCAAAGCTGTGTGCCAGCCAGGCATCCACAATGCTCTTGGCCAATTCCGGTCCGATGACTCGTGCGCCCATGGTGATGATCTGGGCATTGTTGGAGAGCGCGGCACGTTCAGCGGAATAGGTGTCATGCGTCAGGGCGGCGCGGATACCGGGAATTTTGTTGGCGGAAATGCACACGCCAATTCCTGTTCCACAGCACAGGATACCGCGATCAAAATTACCCTCCGTGATGGCAAGACCAACCCGTTCACTCAGTTCGGAATAAAGTTCCGGCTGGTTGTCTTCGGGGTGAGACATATCAACGATGGTATGGGGTGTTGTGGCTTGCAGATGTGCTGCAATGAGAGAGGCCAAGCCTTCACCAGCCTTATCGCCACCAATTGCGATACGCATGTTTTTCTCCATTTTTAAGGGAGGTATTCAGGAATAACGTTGGTTTTATTCACCCTCGTGACGGGTATTTCCGCAATTACCAGGTTAATCCCGGCGTTGCGGAGTGTGTCTTCCAGGTCCTTTTCAAGACCTGAGTCCGTAATCACCACGTCAAATTCCGTCAGATCAGAAAAACGGTTGAGCGTGATGACGCCGAATTTGGTGCTATCCACCAGCAGGATGCGCCGGTCGGAGATATTCATCAGAGCCTGTTTGGCTTTGATGATGTCCTGCTCCTGATGGTAGGCTGTCATTCCGCGGATTGCTGCCACGGACAGGAACAATGTGTTGACGCGCAGGGATGCCGCAGCCTGCTCGCACAACGTTCCGAAGAAGGCGTCGAAATCCGTGTTATAGCGACCGCCAAGCAGCAGAAGATTAACGTTGGCATTGCTGGTGAACAGGTTGGCTGTTCCCATGCTGTTCGTCACAACTGTCAGAGCAAGATTTTCTGTCAGGCGTTCTGCAAGAAAACGGGATGTAGTGGAATCATCCAGTGCAATGATTTCTCCGTCCTGCACGAAGGTTGTGGCCAAAGCTGCGATTGCCTTTTTGGCTTCGACGGCACGGTGGCTGCGCTGGGCCGTACTTCCTTCCGAGAAGGCTTTGGGCACAGTTGTGACGCCGCCATGAACACGTCGCAGGACGCCGCGTTCTGACAAAACCTGTAAATCGCGGTGGATGGTCATTCTGCTCGTCACAAAATGGCCTGCCAATTCGTCGATCTGAGCGCCGCCTCGATCCCGGACGTAATCCAGAATATTCTGCCGGCGGGCAGAAACGGAGCGTGTTTCGAAAGCTGTCTGAGCAGTCATGCGACGACGCCTTCTGCCAGAGCGTGGAAATGCTCGACATTCCAGGCTGCGCGTCCGACGAACACCCCATTGACGTTCTGGAGGCTGCTGTAACTGGCCGCATTATCCTGAGTGACGCTTCCACCATAGAGAAGGCGTACTGCGGAGCCTGCTTCCAACCCTGCGAGATTGATCAGAACACTTCGCAGATGGTTATGGGCTTTATCAATGAACGGCACGTCGGCAGGCCGTCCACCTGCTCCAATGGCCCAGACAGGCTCGTATGCGATGAGCACTCTTGGAATGTCGTGTTCGGAAACGCCGTGCAGAGCGATTTTCAACTGTCGGGCGAGCGTTTCCAGTGTGACATCATGAGAATATTCTTCAGCGGTATCGCCGATACAGACGAGTGGTCTTAATCCATGATGCAGCGCGGAATGCACCTTGAGATTAACGGTCCAGTCCGTTTCTCCGAAGTATGCACGACGTTCTGAATGGCCGATTTCGACCAGTTCTGCCCCGCATTCGGAAATCATGACGGGTGATATTTCTCCCGTCCAGGCGCCGCTGTCTTCCCAGTGCATATTCTGGGCGCCAACAATCACACGGCTCCCTGAAAGACTGTCACAGACATCCTTCAGGGACGTAAAAGGTGGAATGACGAACGGTTGAATGGTTGCCGGGAATGATAACCGGGCCAGTCTGTCGGCAGCTTCAGCGGCGGCTGAAGGACCTTTGTTCATCTTCCAGCTTGTACCAACCCAGGTAGCGTCACGCTCCATCGCTCATCTCCGATTCGAGCATCTCATGCGTAACGACTACACTGTTATATATAACTGTGACAATGATAGAATTATCTCATAAAAAAGACCTCATATCTGATTTCGGTGTTCTGTTTCGGAGATTATTAGAACTTAAAATAATATAAATAATTGTTTTAAAAGGAAAATATATGGGGTTTCCGTCATGGTGGGATTTATGGTCATAAATTGATACTCATCACACTAATCTGTGATTTAAATGTTATTTTTATGGGATTTTTGTGTCCTGCGAAATGAGCGCGCTTGGTATGTCATGGTTATTTTGCAGGAAAAGGGCTTGTAGCCCTTGGACAAAAAAGGCTGACGGACGCCTGATTTGCGCGTCCGTCAGCCAGTATAGTTTTTGAATTTACAGAGCCCAGAGCTGTCTTTTATCAGAAGGCCGCCAGGATCGGGATCTAACCAAACAGATAGATCCGTATTATGAGCAGGCTACTCACCATAAGAACAAGTAAGATGCTCCATTTCAGTGTGAATTTGAGCATTTCTCCTTCGCGTCCAACAATTCCGACGGCCGCACAGGCCACGGCAATGGACTGTGGTGAAATCATTTTTCCTACTGAACCCCCAACAGCATTGGCAGCGACGAGCAGGGGGCCGCTGACATTGATCTGTTGACCTGTGGCTGCCTGTAGTCCTCCGAACAGGGCGTTTGAGGATGTATCCGATCCTGTGAGGAAAACGCCCAGCCATCCAAGGATTGGAGACAGAAATGTAAAGGCAGAAGATGTGGCGGCAAACAGGAGAGCAAGCGTTGCAGACAAGCCGGAGTAGTTTGCCAGATAAGCAAATGAAAGAACCATGCCGATAGAATAGATCGGAATTTTCAGCTCATTGAGTGTCTGGAAAAAGATTGCTGCTGCATCCCGGGGACGGGCACGCAGGACGAATGTCGAAAGGATCGCCGTCAGCATGATGCTTGTGCCAACCGAGGATATAAGATCGAGTTTGAAGATGGAGTGATATGGCGTGGGCTCCAGCGACACCGGAGGCATTTTGATGATTAGGTCATTCAGATAGGGAAAGGGAAACGTGATGACGGTTGAAGCCAGCGGACCACCCGGTTTGAAAAGGTTTTTGAAGGGCGCAATGCTCCAGATCGCTACGAACACCGTCAGAATGACAAACGGCATCCAGGCACGGATAATATCGCTGGTGCCATAAGCCTTTTCAGGTCCGGTAACAGACGTCGCCTTGCTGTTCTGAGGAAAACGGAAACTGGTCGCGGGCGTCCAAAACTTCAGAAAGAGAGGAATGACCACCAGAGTTGCCAGCGCTGCCGCAATATCAGGAAGTTCAGGACCGACGAACACAGCGACCAAAGTCTGTGTGATGGTGAAAGTCAGGGCTGCAACGAGGGTAATTGGCCAGACTTCTCGTAGTCCTCGTAGGCCATCGACGATCAGCACCAGAAGGAAAGGAATGATAAAAGCCAATCCTGCCAGAAGGGGCATTGCAAGGCGGGAGATCAGGAACGGATCTGCACCGATAACCTGACCACCGACGATGACGGGAATGCCCATTGCTCCGAATGCGCCAGGGGCAGCATTGGCGAGAAGGCAGAGACCACCCGCGTAAAGGGGAGGGACGCCAAGACCCACGAGAAGCGCGGTTGTAATTGCGACCGGAGCACCAAATCCTGCGGCACCTTCAAGAAAGGCACCGAACCCATAGGAGACGAGCAGGATCTGAATGCGCTGATCATCAGAAACTGTGACGATTGAATATCGAATAATATCGAAATATCCGGTTTTGACCGAGAGCTTGTACAGGAAGACGGCAGCCAGAATAATCCATGCTATAGGCCATAAGCCATATAGAAAGCCGTATATTCCTGTCGCGATCAGGTACGGTACCGGCATGCCGTAAAACAGGACTGCAATGATGGCTGTGAGGATGACAGTAATGGTGCAGGCGATATGGCCCTTCATGCGGAGAACCAGTAACGCCACGAAAAAGAATGCAATCGGTATAAGAGCGACCAGGCTTGAAACAATGATATTTCCGGCTGGGTCGTAAATCTGGTTCCAGGGGGACATGGGTTTATTCTCCTGACTGCGTGCCGATGATGCGTATCCATGCCGATGTCCGGCTCTGGATGTGAGGGTTTAAAGGTTGCCGATAAGTTTGAGGCCGATGATCGTTGCGTTCGGGATGACGGAGGTTTCCCCTGGTCGCATCTGGTATTCGAAAGAGGGCTGAAACAGCAGACCCGGCATTATTGGAATGCCATAATAGGCTTCCAGCGTTGCGGTATGGGTCTGTGGACCGTTCACGCCTGCCGGAAAGGGGAGTCCGGCCTGTTGGAGAAGATTTTGTCCGAGCGTGAGGCGTTTACTGATCTGGTAATAGGAGTACATCACGCCAAAGCGGTCGAGCGGACGAAACGGTATGACGCCAAGAAGCGAGGTGCCGACGTAAAACTGGTCTGAGAAGACAGAGACTTGCGGAGTATTGTGAATATATCCTGCCATCAGATAGCCTCCCGCCATCTGATGCAGACCATGACTGCGGTAAATCATTTGATCGGCCTCAATGTAGAACGTATCGCGTGCTTGAGGCCTGCGCACGGCATAGCGAAGGGCCATGGAAGAGGGGACATTCCCAATCAGGTCCGCGAAGCCGCTGGTGTCGTGACCAAAGCCCAGTTTGTAGTGGCCTGGCAGTTTCCGGGGGCCGAAGAAGGGTTCCCAAGTTAGTTCGATCGGGAGCATGACGCCGGTTTGCTTCTCGCTGCCCCATGCCCATCCCGATGGGTTGGATGTGAGTACGGAGGACGCATAAACGCCGGTTCTTAAAGTCAGATCGCGTGTGGGGCGCAGTCGAACTGTGCCGCCCCATGTTGCCTTGGGATAGACGCTCCATCCCTGAACGCCTTTGATCCCCACTGGAGCAGAACATTGGATCATGAATGTGCACAAGAGCAGGGATGTGCCATAGGTATGGGTGAGGGTGAGGCGACCAAGATTGATATTGATGCTGTTGCGTCGGAAGGATTTTTCGACATAAAAATCCGCCAGATGAGCAGCCATGTGTCCAGAAAGGCTGTAAACTTCCGAGAGTAGAATGCGTCGCTCTCCGACGTGATCGAAACTGATCTGTCGACCTGCCCGTTCCATTAGAACGCCATGCAAAATCCATCCATTCAGACCGAGCAGTTTTCCAAGGTCGAGGTTGTTGATCAGCGTGAGTTCATGGGCATAAGACATGCCTCGGCTCAGGCCCCCGCTTACGTTGGCAAGCGCTTCTCCTTTATAGGCGAACTGGAATGTGTAGCCGTGTTTGCCAAGCCATGCTCTCGCTGGGGATAGTTGTGGAACCAGATTGCCGAAGGCTTGGGCAGGCACGAAATAGCCCGCAGACAGGTCGCGTTCCCTCAATGCATCGTCTCTGTGATTGAGGAGCGCAGATAGACTTTCAGTATTGAAAAGGCTTTCGAGCTGATTGGGGTCTGAAAGATGTTCTCTCAGTCGGGGGTGAGTAGATGTGGCATGGGTTGTTGTATTCAGTTGAGTAGAGGGGGCCTTGGGAGCGCTTCGGGCGGAGTGGAACACTAAGAGTGCAACAAGCAAGATGATGCCTGTCAGCGTTACACTTCCAGATATTTTTTTATTCCTGATGTGCGATAAAGACGACGCAGACCATTGAAAGAAAGTATCGCACATAACTGCAATATTCCTAATCGGCATAGGTTATGTGTAGGGATAGGGTGTTTTGCATGTTGTATTCTTATAAAGAGACACAACATGCTGTATTTTTACTTCATATTTTTTAATTTATTGATCCCGCGCAAGCTTTTCGACGCTGTTGGAGGTAATCTCCGAGATGGAGCGTGCTCCAGTCAGTGTCATTGCAACGCGGAGTTCTTTTTCAATGATGTCCAGCACGTTCGAAACTCCGCGTTCGCCGGCTGCTGCGAGTGCATAAACAAAGGCGCGCCCAAGCAGGACGGCATCGGCTCCGCAAGCGACCATTCGCGCTATATCCAGCCCGCTGCGGATCCCTGAATCAGCCAGAATTTTCAGATCCCCTTTCACAGCATCCGCGATCGCGGGAAGGGCCCGAATGGTGGACAGGACACCGTCAAGTTGCCGTCCACCATGATTGGAAACGACAATCCCATTCGCGCCGAATTTGACGGCGTCTTTTGCGTCTTCAGGGTCTAGAATGCCTTTGATGATCATTGGCCCTTCCCAGAAATCGCGGATCCATTGCAGATCTTTCCAGCTTATTGAGGGATCGAAATTACCTGCGAGCCAGCCGATATAATCTTCAAGGGCTGTAGGCGTACCGCGATATGTTGAAATATTACCCAGGTCATGCGGGCGCCCACGCAAACCAACATCGCAGGCCCATTGCGGATGTGTTATGGCCTGAGCATAGCGCCGCCATTTGGCCATCGGGCCGGACATGCCCGAATGGGCATCGCGATAACGCGCGCCGGGTGTGGGCATATCGACCGTAAAAACAAGAGTTGTTACGCCAGCGGCTTTTGCACGCTCCAGGGCGTCTCGCATGAAACCGCGGTCTTTCAGCACATAAAGCTGAAACCAGATTGGTTCCCGAACTGCAGCCTGTACTTCTGCGATTGGGCAAACCGATACGGTAGAGAGGGTAAAGGGAATGCATTTGCGGCTTGCAGCACGCGCGGCCTGTACTTCGCCTCGGCGAGCATACATTCCTGTCAGGCCAACCGGGGCGAGGGCAGCTGGAAAAGCCAGTTTGCGACCAAATAATTCAGTAGAAGTATCCAGGTCGGACACATTGCGCAAAATACGCTGCCTCAAAGCAAGGTCCGCAAGGTCTGCAGTGTTTCTTTTCAATGTATGTTCAGAATACGATCCACCATCAATGTAATGGAATAAAAATGGAGGAAGTTTTCGAGCTGCTGCTTTTCGATAATCCGTCGCTGCCGAAATAATCATTGCAACTCTCCTTGGCGGTGATCTGATCCCGCTTGCGCTTTGTTTATGTTTCCGTCGGCCCGTCTTTCTTGCGGTCCGTCTAGCGCATTGTCTGGAAGAGAAATGAGCGAACATCCATTCGCTGAAACTGGTTTTATCCATATGTTTTCGATATATAAGAATAATTTCTTATAAAATATCTATATATTTTAAGGATTTAGAGCGGGGCTTTGCTTCTTGATGACTCTCTATCAAAGAGACGTGATTACTTTCTGTGTTGTTTGATTTTTAGTCAAAGGGGTGTTTTTTATTTTGGGAAATTGGGACTATCCAATTTCTTTTTACTTAATCATCTGGTAACTAATTGGTTAATACTTCTCCATTTAGGATTGTACAGGATTTAATTTTCTGACGACGCCGCACTTGAAGGCGTTGGTCCTACCTCGTTAATTACGCTTCAGCAGGATGTGTGGAAAAATTCTCTGTTCGAGAAATCACGTGATGATCGTTTAAGGCACTGAAGCAGGTGCAGATGGGAGTGATGCGGTTGGCATTCGTCCAGCGAGTTCGCTGAGAAGATGGTGAAACCGTGCGCTCGGCCCTGAGAGTTCAGGCTGGCTGGAGGCTAGGGCGATAGAGGCGCGGGGCATGGGGCCGTCGATAGGATGGAATGTCGCGCCCTCAGCGTGGATTTGACTCAGATAGGCGGGAACAATCGAAACACCCATCCCGGCTGCCACCATGGGAACTGTTGCCGCAATCTGTGGAGTGGACTGACCCAACCGGGGTGTAAAGCCCGCTTTCTGGCATGCTGCGATGATAGCGTCATAAAAACCGGGGCCAAGTTCGCGTTTGAAAATCAGGAAAGGTTCGTTGGCCACGGCGGAAAGCGGGATACGATCCTGCTGCGAGAGGGGGTGGCCTTTGGGAATGGCCAGAACCGTGGGTTCATCAAACAGGGGGTGAAGGGTGATACGCGGATCCGGCGCTGGCGGACGGACGATGGCAATGTCCAGTCGGTGTTCATGCAAAGCTTCGCAGAGTGCAGGAGTATTGCTTTCGTCCAAAGTGATGACGATATCTGGCCAGCGTTCTCGAAACAGTCGGATAGCGCGCGGAATGAGGGGGAGGAGGGCGACCGCACCTGCCATACCAAGGCGCAGTCGCCCTTGCTCACCTCGTGCCAGCCCTCCTGCCAGTAAATAGAACTCGCGTTCCATTTCCAGAATATGTCGCGCCTTTGCCAGGAGGTGTATGCCCCCTTCCGTCAAGGTGGCACCCCGTCGGGAACGATGAAAGAGGGAGAGCCCCAGTTCTGTTTCCAGCGCTTTGATCTGCTGGCTGAGTGGTGGCTGCTCGATATGCAGAGCTTCGGCTGCACGGGTAAAACTCCCGTGATCCGCAATGGAGACGAAATAGCGTAAGTGGCGCAGGTCCATGATCCATATGTATCATGTATGGAAATGCATTCAACTATATATTGGACTTTATTCCGTATCCTGCCGAGAGTCGTGTCAGACATTCCTCAGAGGATATCGTGATGAGCTTTACTGTTGGACATTATCTTGCTGAACGGCTGACGCAGATCGGTTTGAAAGACCATTTTGCCGTAGCGGGAGATTACAACCTCGTCCTACTGGATCAGCTTCTCGAACATGGCGGCATGCGCCAGATCTACAGCTGTAATGAGCTGAACTGCAGCTTTTCTGCTGAAGGGTATGCGCGGGCCAAAGGGGCTGCTGCAGCTATCGTGACGTTCAGCGTCGGTGCCATTTCAGCCATGAACGGTCTTGGTGGATCTTATGCCGAGAACCTGCCTGTTATCGTGATTTCGGGCGCGCCCAATACGAATGACTATGGTTCGGGGCGCGTGCTGCATCATACGATCGGCACGACGGACTATAATTACCAGCTTGAAATGGTAAAGCATGTCACCTGCGCGGCTGAGAGCATCACGGATGCTGAATCAGCACCAGCCAAGATTGACCATGTCATCCGCACGGCTCTTCGTGAAAAGAAGCCTGCCTATCTGGAAATTTCCTGCAACGTGGCTGCGGCTCCCTGTGCTCGCCCTGGCCCGGTGGACTCCCTGCTGTCCTATCCGGCTCCGGACGATGCCAGTCTGAAAGCCGCTCTTAAGGAAGCGGAAGAATTCCTCAAGCAGCGTGAGAAGGTTGTTATCCTTGTTGGAAGCAAGCTTCGTGCGGCTGAAGCTCTTGAGGAAACCGTAGCTCTGGCGGACAAGCTGGGTTGTGCCGTTACAGTCATGAGTGCGGCTAAAAGCTTCTTCCCTGAGACGCACCCGGGTTTCCGTGGCGTTTACTGGGGTGAAGTCAGCAGCCCCGGTGCAGAAGCGGTCGTCAAAAGTGCAGATGGCGTCATTACGCTCGCACCTGTCTGGAACGACTATTCTTCCGTGGGTTGGAATGATCTGATCCGTGGTGAGAACGTCCTTGAGGTTAACCCGGACCGCGTAACGGTCAATGGCAAGACGTTTGAAGGCTTCCGTCTAAAGGAATTCGTGAAGGCTCTCACTGCAAAGGCTCCTCATAAGTCTGCATCCTTGACCGGACGCTATGAGCCTGTCGTTCTGCCAAAGGCTGAACCGTCTGCTCCACTGACGAATGACGAGATGACGCGTCAGATCAACGCTTTGGTGGATGGTAACACGACTCTTTTCGCCGAGACGGGCGATTCCTGGTTCAATGCGACCCGTATGCATCTGCCGGAAGGCGCGCGCGTTGAATCCGAGATGCAGTGGGGGCATATCGGCTGGTCCGTCCCGTCTGTTTTCGGGAACGCGGCAGGCTCGCCGGAGCGTCAGCACGTTCTGATGGTCGGTGATGGTTCGTTCCAGCTTACAGCTCAGGAAGTCGCACAGATGGTTCGGTATGAACTGCCGGTCATTATTTTCCTGATCAACAACTATGGTTATGTGATTGAAATCAAGATTCACGACGGGCCATATAACTATATCCAGAACTGGGACTACGCCGCACTTGTCAATGTCTTCAATGGTGGTGTTCCAGGTGAAGCAAGTGGCAAGTCGGGTCTGGGCCTGAAGGCTACGACGGGTGCAGAACTGGCGGAGGCTATTGAAAAAGCGAGAAAGAACACCCGTGGTCCAACTCTGATCGAGTGTAAACTTGATCGTACGGATTGCACGGATGCACTTGTCGCATGGGGTAAGCGCGTCGCTGCTGCTAACTCCCGGAAGCCACAGCGTAGCTGAAAGCACAAATCTGAGACGGAAAAACCAGAGCCTTTGCGGGCTCTGGTTTTTTTATGCCACTGGTGCTCGGTCTGGTCTGTCGGCATAAGGCAGGAACCACGGTTCCAGAGTGTCCATATGACGTTCTGCAGCGCAGAAATAGAAAATATTGTGGCGGATAGAAGGTCGCTCATGCGGAGTTTTTTGGTGTGAAGAATAATATTTCAGGAAAAGTCGGCGCCGATATACGCTCCGCATGTCGTATTCTGTTTGCGGCAGTTATCTTCTGTGTTGGCATTGCGCTTTTGGCTGGAGGGTTCCGGCTTATTCTTTTGGGCGGATCTCTTTATTATTGCGCCGCAGGTTTGGCGTATCTTGCCATTGGTAGTCTTATGTTTCTGCGGCAGCGTTTGGCGTTGCCTGCGACGGTTGCGGTTTTTCTCGCCACTTTGCTCTGGGCGTTGGCTGATACGCCGGAAATCGGTTACTGGGCGCTGTTGCCTCGTCTGACCGTTCCAGCAGTCCTGTGTGTTCTGGGACTATGGGGAACGGCGACACTTGCAGATGTTGGTTCCGGGGCTCGCAAGGGCAGCGTTATCGGTGGCGCGGGTCTTGTACTTGCTCTTCTCGTTACTGTGTTTGAAGCCTTTACACCGCATGGTGCCATCCACAATGAGAGCGATGTTGCGACACGCGCTAAAGATGTCGTGGCCAGTGATGATGTTCCGGATGACTGGGCGTATTTCGGTCGAAATGCACATGGAACACGTTATGTGCCGTATACGGCCATTACGCCTGAGAATGTTCGCCATCTAAAAGTTGCCTGGGTTTATCACACAGGGCGGCGCGTGACTGGGACTGGTACGGGCGTTGATGAAAATACGCCGCAGCAGATTGGTAATGTTCTTTATTCCTGCACCCCGGAAAATAAGGTTGCCGCGATTGAAGGCGATACGGGGCATGCTCTGTGGACGTTTGACCCACAGGCTCATTCCGCAGAGCATGTAAGCTGCCGTGGGGTAGGGTATTACGATACCGACAAAGATCTGATGCTGACAGCCGAGGAAAAATCTGTCGATCTGGAGGCGCCTTGCCGTCAGAGCGTCATTGTAAACACGGTCGATGCCCGTCTGATCGCTCTTGATGCACATACGGGAAAGCTGTGCCCGAAGTTTGGAAACAATGGCGTTGTTGATCTGAAGTCCCGCATGGGGCCGGTGGAAAACGGCAAACGGTATCATCCTACGGGTATTCCCGTCATCATGGGTCATACGACGGTGATTGGTGGCTGGGTGCGTGATATTGTGCATGGCGAACCTTCAGGGGCCGTGCGGGCATTTGATGTGCGGACGGGGGCTCAGACCTGGACATGGGATGTTGGTGATCCGGATAACGCCAATGCCACAGACCCTTCCAAGACCTATACGTTGGAAACACCAAATGTCTGGACCATTCCGACATATGACCGTGATCTGAACCTGGTCTATCTGCCGACGGGTGGTGGCCCGCCGGATTACTGGGGTGGTGATCGCGATGCAGTGAAAGAGAAGTTCGGCGCGGCGATCGTGGCGGTTGATGCTACGACTGGGCAGACAAAATGGTTGTTCCAGACAGTTCATCATGATGTCTGGGACTATGATATTCCGTCCCAGCCTGTTCTTTATGATGTGAGTAACGCCAAGGGTGAGAGAGTTCCTGCTCTGATCCAGACCACAAAGACGGGCAATATCTTTGTTGTTGATCGTCGGACCGGGAAGCCGGTGACAGATGTGGTCGAGAAAAGTGTTCCACTCCAAGGTGCGGCGGAAGGGGAGCATCTGGCCAGGACGCAGCCATTTTCTGTTGGGATGCCGGGTATCGGCAATAAGCCGCTTACGGAAAATTCAATGTGGGGCGTGAGCACGTTCGATCAGCTTTACTGCCGGATTATGTTCCGTAACTCTGTTTATGAAGGTCCGTTTACGCCACCTGGCGAGAAGCCCTATATTGAATATCCAAGTCTGCTTGGTGGGATGAACTGGGGCGGTATCGCTATTGATGAAGCCCGGGGTCTGATGTTCGTGAATGACATGCGCGTACCGCTGCGCATGATGCTTGTGAACGAAAAGAACGCTTCTCATTACACAATCTCGATGGATGAGGTTCCAGGATTCATGGGCACTTTGCGCCCGCAGGTGGCAGGCCCTTATCGTGGTGTTCGTATTGATATTCTTCAGTCGCCACTGGCTGTACCGTGTAATACGCCGCCATTTGGAACGATGAACGCCATTGATCTGCATACGAAGAAGCTGCTGTGGCAGGTTCCTCTTGGAACGGTGAAAGACACCGGCCCCATGGGTTTGAAGACGCATATGTCTGTACCAATGGGGCTGCCGACGCTGGGAGGTCCAACGGCTACGGCATCAGGTGTTCTGTTCTTCGCGGGGACGCAGGATTATTATTTAAGAGCGTTGAATTCATTGACTGGCAAAGAGCTGTGGAAGGCCCGGCTGCCAGCCGGGGCTCCGGCAGCACCTCTGGTGTTTCGCTCTCCGAAGAATGGCAAGGAATATGTCGTGATTTCGGCAGGAGGCATGAGCCACTCGCCAGATGTGAGCGATGAAATTATTGCTTACACGCTGCCTGACGGAGAAGGGGAATAACTATTTTATATTGACCCAAGGTATGATTACTTGGGTTAATTTCGATAAACGGTCTTGATCGTTATGAACAGGATGGAAGGTAGAAGCAAAGATCGCCTGTCTTCCATCCTGTTCTTTGGTATTACTTAGAGGATTATGGTTTAAAGCACTTTCTCCCATCCTCCTCCAAGAGCTCGATACAAATGCGCTACGGATTGAGCGACGTTTGCGCGGGCTTCAGAGAGTGCACTCCGGGTTGATAGAAGAGCACTTTGTGCTGTCAGGACATTTAGGAAGTCTCCAGCGCCCTGACTATATTGTAGTTGAGCAATATGAACGGCTGTCTCGTTCTCCGTGACACTTTCCTCCAGCCGCTTCTGACGCTCCTGAGCGGTGCTCAGATCGGTCATGGCGTCGTCGATTTCTTCCCAGGCATGCAGAATTGTTTTCTGAAGCGCGATCGCAGCTTCTTTTTGCTGGGCTTTACGAAGATGAAGCTGGCCTGTGAGCCGCCCCCCTTCAAAGAGAGGCAATGTCATGGTCGGGCCAAAGCCATACTGACGAGAGGCCCAAGACCCAAGTCCACTGAATTGGAGAGCCTGAATATCAAGGCTGCCAGAGAGGGTGATACGCGGATAAAAATCTGCAATGGCGACGCCGATACTGGCCGTCGCGGCATGGAGGCGTTCCTGTGCGGCACGAATATCCGGTCGCCGGTCTGCCAGTTGTGAGGGTAGGCCGGTCGGGATGATTGTGGGCACAGGCGGAATGGCGCCGGGCTTGCCGAGGGTGTTGGCCAAAGCACCTGGCTCACGAGCGACAAGGAAACTGAGGGCATTGATGAGATGCACTTCCTGACTTTTCAGAACAGGAAGGCGCGCCTCGAAGCTATGCATCTGCCCACGGGAATAGGCGACATCGAGTTTGGTCGCTGTTCCTTGAGTAAAGCGGAGATTTGTCAGATCAACGCTATGACGTGCGATCTCGATGCTCTGCTGTGTGATGGCGATCTGGGCCTGAATATTCCTTAGCGCGATATAATTCTGGGCTGTTTCCGCCATCAGGGAAACAAGCACATTACGCTGCATGTCTTCCGTGGCATGCATGGCTGCCGTAGCTGCTTCAACCTGCCGACGAACATGCCCCCAGAAATCCACTTCCCAGGACGCGCTCAGCCCATATTGTGGGAGATTAAAGGCGGGATTGCCCTTGGCGCCATCAGCTGCTGCAGGTCCGAAGCCCTGCGCTCCGCTAGCAATATCCCCCGGACTGGCCTGTTCAGTGGTTCCCAAAAGGCCGAGGATACCGTTAGTGCTGGCACGCTCGCGCGCATAGGACGCAGCCCCATCCAGTCGGGGCATCTGTGCCGCACTGGCAATGCGGCGCTCCGCCTGACTTTCAGCAAGGTTCAGGGTGGCCGTCCGCAGATCCAGATTGCTGCGGACCACTTCTGCTTCAAGCTGCGTCAGCACAGGGTCGTTGTAGAGGTGCCACCATTGCGGATTGAGGGCCGCTTCGGTTGGATGGTCTGTCGCTGGGGCGACACTCTCATGATAGTGCGCGGGCGAGTTGTCAGTCGGCTTATGATAGTCCGGTCCAACGGTGCAGGCGCTCAGAGCTGTGACGGACAGAAGAGTGGCTATTCGCGGCGATAGGAAAAGGCGCATGGACCGTCTCACTGCCAGGCGTAACGGTTGTCGCGGGCATGTGGTCCTTCCGGCTGTGAGGCCGTATCCACTTCCGCTTCAACAGACATGCCGACGCGAACCTTGGCTGCCAGAGGCTGTCCGGCATCGAATGTCAGCTTGACCGGCACACGCTGGACCACCTTTGTGAAGTTGCCTGTCGCATTATCCGGCTGGATCGCAGCGAAGGCGACGCCGGTCGCTGGGGCCAGACTGTCTACATGGGCATGGAGCGGATGGCCGGGGAAAGTATCGACCCAGATGGTAGCCCGCTGGCCTGTCTGCATCTTGGTGAGCTGGGTTTCTTGAAAATTGGCCAGCACATACGCTTTCTGAACGGGCACGACAGCCAGCAGACCTGAGCCCGGGTGAACATACGCGCCAATACGAACACCGCGCTCACCGACAATGCCGTCAACGGGTGCAGGGACGGTGCAGTAAGACAGGTTCAGTTCGGCCTGATGTTCGGCGCTTTGTGCTTTGAGCAGAGCACCCTGCGCACGCTGGATCTGTGCCTGAAGAACCGGGATCTGCTG
Organism: Gluconobacter sp. ESL1110; assembly: GCF_058107395.1. Classification (NCBI taxonomy): domain Bacteria; kingdom Pseudomonadati; phylum Pseudomonadota; class Alphaproteobacteria; order Acetobacterales; family Acetobacteraceae; genus Gluconobacter; species Gluconobacter sp. ESL1110. Next base: position 400,388 of record NZ_JBYLUK010000008.1, on the reverse strand, counting down.
CCGGGCGCTGTCAACGCCAGCCTTGTCCCGGGCGAGGGCTGCCATGGCTTCCCGGAGATGGGCATCGGCACCCTGCTGTTGTTCAAGGGTGCTGGCACCGCCTGCGGAAAGATTGTGATAGCGGGTAGCGTTCTGCTGGGCGAAGGCTAGACTGGCTTCGTCAGCCTTGACGGTATCGGATGCTGCGGCAATCAGGCTGCCCTGTCGGGTCAGCATCGCCTGAAGGTTGGTCACATCGCCTTCTGCGGCTGCCACGTCACCTTTGGCTGCTGCGAGAGCAGCGCGATAGTCGTCGTCTTCGATGTGGGCGAGTTCTTCGCCCGCGTGAACGGTTTCGTTGTCTTCTGCCAGGACGCGGTCGATCCGGCCCGAGACTTTGGGGGCAACGGTCGTGAAGTCAGCCGTGACATATGCGTCATTGGTTTTCTGATGAACGCCGTCACCTACGAAGAAACGATCGGCACTCCAGGCCAGTCCAGTCAGAACCACGACGGCACAGCCGGCGAGAAGAAGAGGCTTTCCATAAATCATGTCTGAGAGATCCGGATCTTAATGTGCGGGGGCGGACACTTGAGCCGCCGGAACAGGAGTGGAGACGGGGACGGGAGCAGGCTTGGGTGCCGGGCCTTTGCCGGGCGGATAGACGCGTTTTGGAAGAATGAAATTCAGAACGACGTAACCTGCGCACAGCACGGCAACGACCAGATAGATATCGGCCAGAGCGAGCACGACAGACTGTTCGTGCAGGTAGTCATGAAAGATTTCCAATGTGTTGCGGGAAACATGCGCCGTATCCGGGGAGGTATTCTGGATCGCGCTCTCAATCGGGTTTCCCATGCTGGACAGGGACGTCGCGTTATTGCCGGAGCGGTCCAGGAGCATGTTGGAATGATACTGCTCGCGCCGCCGAAGCAGGACTGCGAACAGGGCCGCAGCCACGGCATTGGCCATTCCTTTGAGCATGTTCACCATGCCGGAAATGAACGGACCGTCCGCCGGGCCAAGGGACATGGTTGCCAGCATCAGCACGGGAATGACCACCATGGGCTGTCCCACGATCTGGAGGCCCTGTAGAAGATAGAAATTATCCCGCACCCAGTCCGGCGTAAGCCAGGTTCCGAGGAATGCCGCCAGCCCGAGGCAGCTCATGCCGATGCCAAGCAGATAACGGCAGTCCACCGATCGCATGTTGCAAAGGGCCGCCGTCAGCGGAAGCATGATGAGCTGTGGCAGAGCCACCATCAGCGCGATAGGAGCTGTCTGAGACGGGCGGTATCCGCGCACTTCCGCCAGATACGTGGACGGAATTTCCATCATCAGACCGCAGATGACCAGAACGCCCACAAGGGTAAGCATGGACATCGCGATGTTCCGGTTCTTCCAGTACTGAAGGCGGAAGAACGGACTGTGATGGTGCCATTCGTGGAACAGGAAACCCACAAACAGCGCACCGCCCCAGAATGTCAGATGGGAAATGATCGGAGAACGGAACCAGTCTAGTCGATCGCCCTGATAAAGGACTGTGACCACGCACAGAATGGACGGCACACCGATGAAGAAGCCACGCCAGTTGAACTTCATGAACCGTTCGAGATGCACCGGGTCTCTGGGAAGGCCGTAAGCCATCATGGCGATGGCAACGGCGCTCAGGGGAATGACTTCCCAGTACAGCCAGTGCCAGCCGAAGTGCTCAAACCACAGGGCTTCCAGCGGACCACCAAGATTGGGGCCAAATGTCGCACTCATGGCGTACCCACCCACACCAAACACCTTGATGGGAGGTGGCAGATATTTAAGCATCACGGTCATGAGGACGGGTGGCAGACATCCCGCACTGAGACCCTGTGCCGCACGTAGAAAACACAGGGAAACCATGTCCGGCATGAAGGGCAGGGGAATGGACAGAAGAGCCAGAACTGCCGTCATGAAGATCGAAAAGCGGTAGATTGAGAACGTCATGTAGAACCATGGCGTGAAGGCCATGGCGGCAATGTTGAAGGCTTCGTAGGTCGAGATGAACCACGTGCCTTCATCACGGCCGATATGCATGGCGCCGCGGATGTCCGACAGGCCGATTTCGGTGATGTGTTCGTTAAACCCTGCGACATGCACGGCCAGCAACATACCCAGACACCCGATCAGGGTGCGTATTCCGAAAGGAGGCATGTAGGACGGTTGCGCGGGTGGTGCTGCGGTTTGTGAAGGTGATGCCATCAGCTGCTCTCTTGCTGTCTGAGCGCATCTATCGGGGTAACTCTGTGAGGAGAAAACCCTCACTTCGAACAGGTTAGGATTTCACTTTTTGGAAGGATGGCTGAGAAGTCTTTCATTTCTGTATGTTGGACTTCATCGTTCCTGTTTATGGTCACGGGAATGTTTGCCGTTATCTGAAGGAAGGAAAATGCCATGTCGGAAAAGCAGTCGCTCGGGCGTCGCTATGATCTGGATCTTTTGCGTTACCTTCAGGTTCTGGTGGAGGAACAGAGCGTTTCTCTTGCTGCGCGACGGCTTAAAGTCAGTGAGCCTGCCATGAGCCGGCACTTGGCCAAACTCAGAACTGTTTTCGGCGATCCAATCCTCGTTATGTCAGGTCGCAGGATGGTTGCGACAGCCTTTGCGAACCGTATCCGTGACAGAGTTCAGGTTTTGGTGCGTGAAGCGGACGATCTGTTAAGTGAAGGGGCAACTCTCAACCTGCAAGGAATGGCACCTCTGTTTACTATTCGTGCCAATGATCTTGTTGTTGGGGCGTTTGGGCGGGTTATTCTTCTGGCGCTCCGTCAGGACTGCCCGAACTGCCGAATTGTTTTTTCGCCTGAGTCCGAGGAAACGGCCAGTGAATCCCTAAGGGGAAACAGGATAGATCTTTATATTGGGGCTACAGATGATCTGCGCCCTGAAATTATGCGGAAAACTCTTTTTGAAACGAATTTCAATGCTCTGGTTAGAAAAAATCATCCAATATTCGACAGCGAAATTACGCCCAAGGAATTAGTAAAGTATGATCATGTTAGTGTATCACGAAAAGGGAAGCAGAATGGTCCTATTGATACCGTTTTAAAGGAGAGATACGGGTTATCTCGTAGAATTGCTTTGGTGGTTCCAACCTATTACTCTCTTATTGAATCCATGAAAGAAACGGATGTTATACTTCCTTTGCCGGAAATTGTGACTGATCGGTTGCCATTGAATTCACTAGGTTTGAAAACCTTTTCTTTTCCCTTTGATCTGCCTCCTGTTCGCGCGTTTCAGGCTTGGCATCCTCGTGTAGATGCTGATCCTCTTCATCGCTGGTTTAGAAACACGGTTTATTTCGCTATTCGTGAAGAGCAAGATCGACTGATCGAACGGACAAAGGGCGACATGAACACGAAGCTGTAATGTGTTCACCGATCAGAACGGACGACCGCTGAGCTTTTTCATGACTGCGGGACAGATCAGTGATTATACCGGTGCGGTGCCTTGCTAGGGCCTGTTAGGCCTTGATATGGTCTGCTGTAGCAGCGATGAGGATGACGTGGAGGAAAGATGTGGTGGTTTTCTCATATCGGGTTGCGACTGCCCGCTACTCCTTAAGCCTTGCCCACAGATTTTCGACCAGATGTCGGTGTTTGTAAGCTCATCTGGGACAGGCGACTTCTGGATCATTCTTCCTTGGTGGAATGACAGGGCGAGATCCTAGGTTCCAGAGATATTCACGGAATTTATGCGATGCATACCCACGGTCACAGACGACATAGGCTGATGGGTTTGGCCGGGCGACAGCGTGAAGGACAGTGCCCTGCCATGTCATCTGTAGTTACCAGACCTTCGTGCCAAAGCCTCTACATGAGCGGCCAAGCGCCTGAGGCACTCTCTGCATCGTCCTTTTTGGCGGCCTCGATCGCCTTGTGATGGGCAGGGGTCGTGCCCTCGAGAAAGATCATGTGGAGAGCCTGATCCCTGTCTTTGACCTTTTCAAAGAAGCGCTGCCATACTCCGAATTTCAACCATCGAATGAACAACTGTGCAGCAACCCACCAGGGACCAAACCCAGGCGGAAGGGCGCGCCATTTCGCGTCATTCTGATGTCCTCAGAAAATCGCGAAAATCGTTCGTCGAGGTTTTTTTGTGGCGTCTTCCCCTTCGGATGGACCTCCTAGATTAATGGCTCCCATACGGACCAGGCGGTATCGGAAAAGACAGACTGCATCACGCTCATCATACACAGCCATGCAGTCCGTTCCGTTATTCAAGGCATAAAAGGTCCTAGACAGCCTTCCTGCTGCACAATGGATGCCGGTAGACTAGGGTTATGATGCTGACTGGTTCAGGAGTGCCCTAGAGAAAAAAGGGATCAGGCTTTGCATCCTGGGATGGAAATCTCGCAGACAGTCGGTCAAATATGACACGAGAAAATACAAAAGATGCAGCCGCATCGAAATTATATTCGGAAGGTTCAAGGACTGGCGGCGGGTCACAACCCACTACGACAAATGCCCGAGCGTCTCCTTTTCAGCCATCTGCCTCGCCGCAACCATTATATTCTGGTTATGAGTCCTGAGCCTAACGATAGTTTAGAAGTTTGATGTTAACTGCCCACCAATAACCGCAGCATCTTTGAATGTCGTTGTGGCTCCCGGGCGTTGAAGATACTGAAAGTCGGCCTGTAAGGTTGTGCCGCGCATGATATGGGTGCTGTAAAATGCCTCGTAGACATTTTCCCAATTCTGTACCCCATAGACAGGGCCCCACTGATTAGCCAGAAAAGGAAGCCCAAGAGCCAGAGAGGATTCCTGCTGGAGGGAAACGGTGCGGCTCATGTCCATGTGTTGAAACATGATACCTGCCTGATCGCCACTGCGGTGCCAGGGCGTTCCACTCTCGACCGCGCCGATCCATTCATGGTCTCGCATGGCGACGAGATTGCCTTGCGCATATCCCACACCTCCAAGCAGAATAAGACCGTCCGTGATGCCTGGTCCGTTGCGAACCAGCATCTGATCGAACATAAACCAGGCAGATGTCATTCCAGCTTCATAGCGGCGTTCCAGTCCTGTAGCCTGAAAAGAATTTCCGTTGATGTCCTCATAGAGGTTGGGATAACGGGAGTTGTCGTACCAGGCACCGATCTTGTAATTTCCTCGGAGCTTGTTTTTGCCAAAAGAGGGCATCCAGCCGATTTCAATCTGTGAAGAGACTTTTCCCAGACCACTCTGTGCTAAAGCCCAGCCGGATATCCCACCATTGTAACTATGGGGAGAAACCGCGAAAACACCGCCCATGATGTAAGTTTCTTCTGTCGGCCGAAGACGCAGTACACCGCCAAGATTGCCTGAGGGCCAGTCTCGACCGCCTGGAACATATTTCCCGGGCGCGAAGTTACTGCAAACCGAAACGTTCATGAAAGAGCAGGCAACATAATCGAAAGCAAAGAAACTACCCGTTGGAATGTCACCTAATGACAGGATGATACGGTCATTCAGGAAAGACTTATCCGCATACATGGAAACAAGATGAGCCACGACATTGCCGCGGGCGCCATAGATCTGTTCCGGGTTGGTGACTGAATCCCCAAGCGTATGGCTGAAGCTTCGCCCATGACCGTTAATCACGAGAAGATGAGTCCAAAGACCCTTGATCCCCGCAAGCTGTTGCCAGTCTACGTCCAGTTCTGCTGCGACCTGCCCTGCAAGAACATTATCCCGTGTCCGGCCACCTGTTACATTGGCCATATATTCTTCGTTAAGGGCGACGTTCAGATACATGCCATGCTTGGTCAGCCATGTCTGCGCGCCTCCCCAGTCTCCGAAAAGATGCGGGTTTCCATACAGAGATGGAACCAACGGTCCTACCGCGAATGTGCCGACGCCTTCCATCGCGAAAGCGCGGGATTTGTAAAAGTCAGGCGTAGAGAGGTTTTGAGACGTTTCGCTCTGTGCGAACGCATGATGGCTGGAGCCAACACTCCCGAAAACCGCACACAGAAAAAAAACAGCCAGTTTTTTCCTGTGCATGTGACGTCGGGTTTTCATTCCGTGGTCTTTGCCTTTGAGGTCTGCAGGAATGCAGTGACTGCGGACTGAGCCAGATGAGCGTCAGTTTCGCCTTCGCCACCGCTGAGGCCAAGAGCCCCCACAAGTTCATTGTTCACCATGATCGGGTATCCTCCACCTGCGGGCAGAGCATTGGGGAGCGTGCTGATCATGTAATTCCCACTATTGAGGGCATGTTCCATGTCAGCAGTCGGGCGGGCGAAGGAAAGGGCTGTCTTGGCCTTACGGATCGCCAGTTCGATGCTCCCAAGTTGGGTACCATCCATTTTCTGAAAAGAGACAAGATTTCCGCCTGCATCGACAATAGCGATGGCGACGCGGTTATGACTGGCAGTTGCCAGTTTCTTGGCTTGGTCGATGAGAGTATTGGATGTTTCCAGATTCACGGTCAAATCCTTTGCTGATGCGAGACCAGTCAGACTTGCTGATACGATGAAAATACTTAGAAAAGCGCCAATAGCGTGGCGTTGAAACACTGTGTTCAAAAGACTTACCCCTGTTTCAGGTCATTGAGAATGGCATCTGCCGCGCGTAATGACAGTGCGGCCATTGTTAACGTTGAATTGACCGTACCGGACGCTGCCATGGTCGCGCCTGTTGCAAGGAACAGATTGGAATGATCATGGGTCCGGAGCCATTCATCGACCACTGAGTCCCGTGGATCGTGGCCCATGATAGTGCCACCGGTGATGTGGTTGTTGGGCGTAAAGTACGGAGTCATCTCGATTTCCGTACCGCCCATGGCTTTGGCGATATCCATCAGGCGTTGTCGTGAGATGGCAGCTGACTTCCGAACATACTCCCCAACATCGTAGGTGACTTCAGGATGTGGAATACCGAGAGCATCCTTATGGTCTTTGGAGAGAACAAGGCGGTTGTTGGGGTCCGGGAGGACTTCATGGTTGGCATAAATGTCCACACCATGTGCTGTGCGGCGGCGGATTTCTTCATCCAGCTTCTTGCCAACCAACCCCATGGACAGGGCTTTCATGCCAGCGCGGGAGTTCTGGGCCGTATTGTTGTAGCCGATCTGCGTGGCAGCATACTCCGAGCGGAAATCACCATCACGGAAGTTGGTGATGGAACTCATCTGGACTGAGCCTCCACCAGCCCAGATGGGCTCCGCAGACTGGAAGCTCATGCCGATGCCCGGATGGTCCATCATGTTCCGGCCAACAAGGTCTGATGAGTTGGCAATCCCATGAGGGTTTCGATCATTTGCCGCCAGAAGCAGCAGTTTCGGTGTTTCGATCCCGTTTGCGGCGATCACGAATGTTTTTGCAACGACGCGATGGGACTGCTTGTCGGGATCATAGAAGCTAATCGCTGTGATCCGGTTTTTTGCATCCGTTTCCATCGCATAGACGACAGCATTGGGGATAATTTTTGCGCCCAGCTTTTCCGCTTTTATTGCCGCGTATACGCCGTTGTACATCGCGCCAATCGGGCAAATTGGCATGCAGTTGTTGTTGCCACAGCATTGTGGTCGGCCATCATAAGGGCGGCTGTTCCGTGCCTGCGGAACAGGAGTGTTTGAGAAGCCGAGCTTGCTGACGATCTCCGTGAAAGTCCGGTCTCCATATCCGTAAGGCATGGAGGTCATCGGCCATGGATTTTGGCGAGGCGCAGACGGTGTAATCTCTTCGCCGTTTGGTCCCATCACGCCCATTTCGCACTCGGCCTCGTAATAGTAAGGCTCAAGTTCGTCGTAGCTCATGGCGTAATCGCGGCCCACGCCATATGTGGAATGCAGCTTGAAGTCGTTGGGTAGGTACCGCCAGCTTGAAGCCGCCCAGTGCCAGGTTGTACCCCCGACGCCTTTGATGATTCCCTGTTTGTAAGCCGTCCGGTCCGGGCCTTTGACAATCAGGTAGTTATTGTCTGGGAAGTAGTTGGTATGCGGAGCCCAAGGTACGCTGGGGTAAGGTGTTGCATAATCGTACTGGGACTTGTTGTCAGGCGGCATGTTCCGCCAGTTTTCTACGATCTGGGAGCGGTCCCGGCGGGGACCTGCATCCAGGAGCAGCACAGAAAGTCCGTTGCGGACAAGTTTGTGTGCGAGCAGGGAACCGCAAATGCCTGCTCCAATGATGACGACATCAGCCGAAAGCGTTTCATTAGACATAATTTTGACCCTTGAATCTTATTTAAGCGGAACGCTTTTTGCGACGGCTGATCAGCCACCACAGGCCGCCTACCACCAGAATGGCTCCCAAGATGCCACCAGTTCCGAGAAGCAGCATCACGCCCGGGCTGGCGAGCCTGGCGAGAGGAACCTGTTTCCCGCCCGCCCGCACCTGTTTGACCGCATCTGCCGAGACCGTGGCCTGGGCATTGCCAAAGTGACTTAAAACGTAGTCCGCGATTGTGGCGATCTGCTCATCTGTCAGGGGCTGTACGAGAGAGTCTGGACCAAAAGCCGGCATCAGGATTTCGTGGTTATCCGTTGTGCGGTCCACACCGTAAAGAATACTGGCGATCAGATCATTTGGATTGAGCTGTCCGGTCGTCGTATTTCCTACGAGGGACGGATAATAACCGTCTTTGGACCCTTTACCGTCAGATTGGTGGCAACTGGCGCACACAGCCTCGTAGAGCGCAGCACCATCGGTTGTTTTTGTCAGAGTACTATTGCTGCGACGGGAGTTAGCGTCAGCAACACTGTAACTGGATGGGCGGCCGGCATGCCCAAAATTAGCGACTGTTTGACCGCTTTCTGCCTTTGCTGGAACCGAACGCAGATATGTAACTATGGCAGAAATATCGGCATCCGGAAGATATTGTAGGCTATGCTCGATTGCTTCTGCCATTGGTCCTGCTGCACGAGCATGTGCGGTTTTTCCAGTCTTCAGATATTGGAAGAGATCCTGATCCGACCAACTGCCAATACCGCTTTGAGGGTCATTGGTAATATTTGGCGCACGCCATGATCCTATGTCCGCACCAGCAAGATAAGCGGACTGATTAGGAGCCAGAAAAAAGTTACGGGGTGTATGACATTCACCGCAATGGGCGAGTTCATCGACCAGGTAGCGACCACGATTCCAGTCGTCATTGTGCGTATGATCAAAGACATAGGGTTTGCCTTCGATCCTTGCCGCAATTTTCCAAATACCGAGTGATGCACGAATTGAAAACGGGAAGGGGAGTTGCGTCTTGGGGGAAGGTGCATCTACGGGTTTTACTTCAGTCATTATGTAAGCGTAGAGCGATTTGACGTCTTCATCCGTCAGACGATTGTAAGCGTCATAAGGCATGGCGGGATACAGTTGCGCACCATCGGCGCGAATACCGTGCCGGAGAGCCTTAGAAAACTGCTCCAGTGTATAGTTTCCGATACCATGCGTCTTCGACGGCGTAATATTGGTTGAATAGATATTCCCCATTGGGGAAGAAATGGCATAACCACCAGCAAGAAATTGACCGTCCCGCCCATTGGTATGGCAGGCCGCACAATCGGCGGCAATTGCCAGATAATGACCGCGGCTGATGGAGGGGCGATGCGCTGAAACGGGTGTTGGTTCTGTCGGTTGCGCCCGTACGTTCGTCCCTGCGAGAAGCAGAACGGTTGTCATGGCTGTGGCGGACAGAGGGCGAAAATATCGCATAATCACGGAATAAAGTCCTTAAAATGCCGGCATGACATCGACGGATGCGGGTTCCGAGACCCAATAATTGGGTCCGTTATGAGCATATGTCGGAATGACCACGACATCGCGGGACGGCTGATACATGAGTGCTTTTTCGAAGGCGTAAACTTTAGCGTTTGTTCCACTCTCAACAACGCCTGAATACCAGCCTCGGATAATTTGAAGGAGTGTAGAATGCAGAGGATCATCTTTTATGGCTGCATCCAGTGCTTCAACATCCTGATAATTATTTTTAGTAATATGTTCGCGGAGAGCCTTTATTTGAGCAGAAAAATCATGCTTCTGAGCTTCAAATGCCAAGAGAAGTGCTGATCCGATATTGAGATCCAGATTTTTGTGACCGGTGGCAAAAGCAGAAAGCTGCATAAAATCCGAAATGCTATCGCGATTTGATGCCACAACGTCCTGAGTAGATCCTTTCGATGGTGTTCCAATTGCTGCGACTGTTAGGCAGGCACCGGAAAAAGCCAGAAGCTTTCTACGCGAAAGAAAGATTTGAACAGGGCCGGAATCAGCTATTTTTTCCAATGGCCTTCTCCTGAAGACATAATTTGATATGCGTGTGCCTCTTCATTCAAAATTTTCACGAATAACAGAAATGACTATTTTTTGTTTGGAATAACGCGATGGTGATTTTTTGTTTTGTTACTGGTAACGTTTCCGAGATAGTTATTATAAAATAATATATTCATATTTTTTGTTGATAAAAATTATCTCTAGTTGAGAAATTCCTTAAAAAAATTATTTTTAACTTATTTTAGTTTTATTAATTACTATTATTATCTTGAATTAATATATCTTATAATATCTGTATCGTTAAAGAAAAATAAGAAATTTATTCTCTAAAGAATGTCATCAAGAAATAATTTTGAAATCACATCATGTATTTCCATCGAGGTCTGGGGCGGCTCGCTTTGTTTAGGCAGATACCGGACGCAGTCTACAGTCCTTCATTTTGACTCAAGGATCCGGTCCCAAAAGCAAGGCTGGCCGCTGCGATCAAGGCTGCATAATACGCATCCGAGTGACTGAGCATCGCATCCAGATAAGCATTTTGCGAGATGCTGACTTGGGTCATTGATCCTACGCCACTCTGATACGCTGCTGTGGATGCCTTGAAACCCGTCATTGCAGCTGTCTCGAGCTTGTCGGATGCAGCATAGGCACTTAGGCTTGTATGCAGTGCATTTTCCGCAGCCACGATCTGCTTCACCGAACTATCGACTGTCTGTTGTACTGTGGCTTCCGCACTGTCTGATTGGTCTTCTGCCTGCTTGAGGAGGGCCATTCGTGTCCCACCATCAAAAATGGGTACGGTAATTCCACCCAGGATCAGGCTGCTGAATGCATTACTCGAAAGATTGAGGGTGGGAGGTGCTTCGCTTCCAACGCCTGGTACAGAGGAAAGTGCAAGTCGGCCTGTGGTATAGGCGACGTTCCCGGTCATGAAGATTTTCGGAAGGAACTCGCTTTTGGCGGCCTGAACTCTGCTTTTGGCGGCTTTGGCATGAGCATATGCCGCCAGAACATCTGGGCGACGTGAAACAGCCTGCTGGACGAGGGCATCCGTTAATCGAATATCGTTCAGACCCAGAGGGCGCCCGGAAATATCCAGCGTCTCAAGTTTTGTGTTGGGCGAAAGCCCGATGGCATTCAGAAGCTCCAGTGCAGTATTCTGCTCGTCGCCTTCTGCTTGAACAAGTCTGAGCTCAGTTTGAGCTGTTGCCTGGCGCGCCTGGGTAACATCGACAATAGTTCCTTGACCCTGATGTAACCTGGCAGTCGCGGCTGCTTCAACGAAGCGAGCATTATCTTGTGCTTTGTGCAGCAGAGCAACGCGGTTTTGTGCAGCAGCATGCGTGTAATAGGCGGTCGTAACGTTATAGATGATCTTCTGGTGGGCTGCAGTGAAGAGGATATTGGTCGCAATCTGTGATTGCTCTGTGGCTGCGATGATCGCTTCACGTTTTCCGAAGTCGAACAAAAGCCATTCCAGACCAAGGGTCTGAATTTCACCGGCTCCCGATCTATTATTGCGGATTCCTCCCAAGGCGCTGTTCAGGCCGTTCAAACCTGAATTGATAGCGTCTCCTGCAAGGCCCCCATTACTGATGGAAGGGCTGGCACCATCATTACGACTGTGATTGTAGCCTCCAACGACAGTTGCTGTCAGGCGGGGAAGATAGGTGCTCTTCGTGATGCCGACAGCCAAAGCGGCATCACGGGCAAGGTTCCAGGCGCGTCGTGTTTCAGGATTGGAGGACTGCGCAATATCAATCAGTTCAGACAGGGAATAGGCATGCCCCGTTTGGAAACTCAACTCGGAAGCTGGTGGCCGAACATGAATTTTCTCATTGGAAGGAAGGGTATATCCCGCTGGAACAGTCAGTGTGTGCGAACTTGGTTTTCCGGGTACCAATTCTCCCCCCACTGCGACATTAGGCTGCCAGGGACGATCAGGGCGGCCTGGAGCCGTATCGAGAGCTTGCGTAGCACAGCCAGACAACAGCAACGGCGTCAATAAAAACCAGAGGCGGCTAGAGGGCGGTCTGGAAGACGATACGAACTGTGAGGAAGTTTGGGTGGAATAGGTCATCAGATAATCGGTTTCAGTCGTGCTATGCGATCGAGAAGGTCAGTTTTCTCACAAGTGACGAGCAGTTCTTCAGTGAGGTTTGCCGTATCATCGAGAGCCTCTCTGGCAGCCCGAAGGCGTGGCTTGTCTGCGCGCATATGGAGCGGCTCGGACATGGCATACTCAAGTGTTCGCTCGCTTTCAGCCAATGCTGCCTGACTGCTGATAGCAGCCTGGATTTTATCCTGAACGGCTTGTACCTTACCTTGGTTCTTTAGGCACTCCGCCAACTTTCGAAGGCTGGACCCGAGATGGTCATAGGCACTCGAAGGCCAGAAACTGGTGAACATCATATACGTGATAAAATTCCCAAGCATGATACCGACAATGCGGTCTCGTGCGGTGGCCATGTCAGCGGTTGGGCCATAGCCTTTCAAATCCGTTAGATAAAAGGCCAGACCGATCTGAAAACCAGCATAGGCAATCCGTTCATCTCCTGTCTTGATCCACGCGGCAAGCAGGGAAATGACGAAAACCAATATCAGAAAACCAGTGATGTCATTCAGATGCGGCATGATCGTGATGATGGAGATAATTCCCAAAGAACCTCCCATCAGAGCGCCTGTAATTCGTAATGTCAGCTTTGAAATCATTTCGCCCATCGTAGGAAGTGCTACGATGAAGCAGGTGATGATACAGGTATGGATACCGGGCCAGTCCAGTACTTTGAAGGTCAGATAGCTTAGCATCACCGCAGCGGTCCCTTTCACTGCGAAACGGACATGATCAGGGTTGCTAAAAGCATCTTCTGTAAAAAAGCCGGATTTTTTCGACTTGGATGGCGTTTCATTGTAAGCGGCAGATGGGGTTGTAAAATTCGGCAGAAGATTGGCCATCGCTTCTAGAATGGGTTGCTCGGGCTTTATGACAGGTCTTTGAATATTTGTAGGATAATCGCCGTCTGAAAAAATATCCGCCATGCTTTCAAGAGTTTTTAAAAGACAACTGGACGGTTCTTCTCTCAGGGATGTTCGGCTCGCATGATCGGCAAGTGCCAGAATGGCAAAACTGTTGCTGGCAGCCTGTTTCAGGCAAGCCAGATCATGGGTAGACCAGATTTTTTCAAGTGCAGCCATTCTGGCAGACTTCATCATCCCTGTCGTACCGTCTCTAAGCAGAGCAGTAGCCCGTTCACGTGTCTGGAGGCTAGGGTTCTGAAGAAGAGAGGCGGCCATGTGGAGCCGGGCAGCGATGTCGTCTGTCAGGATTTTTTTTGGGGATGGGCAAATCAGAAGGCCAAGTACGATCATGACAGCCCCGGGGATGGCCAGAAACAAATCCGTATAAAGGAGTGCGCGTGTTACGATTTCTCCTACGGGAACCTGATCGATCGCCACCAATCCGTAAACTGTAATCAGACCCAGCATATAGGCTACGGGTTTGAGTTTGCTGGCTGACCCCAGGAAAAAGAAACTGAATGACAACAGGGCAATAACGATTACCAGTCCCATGGGATGATCAAGCGTCACGCGGACCAGACCGTAGATGACCAGAAGCAGGATGAGGATGAGCACATTGACGGCGATCCCGGCTACTGCATTGGTGACGCGGTCTTTCTGCCAGAGTGCCATTGTTACGAGAGCCGGAACTGCCAGTTCGGGTACCTGCCAGATTTCTCCAATCAGAACGGTCGTCGTGCAGGCTGCGGCCATACGAAGGGCATATCCAAGGCGCCCAGGCGATTGATCGCAGATTAGTCGCCAGATCCGGGCCATGGTCAGTCCTGGCATCATCTGTGTGTTGGGAGGGGGAGAGGGCGCGCTCGCCGCCGTATCAGGGACAGGCTGCGCCATGTCGGATCTCCACAGTCGCTGTAGCGCCGAGCCTTAGAAGATGTGGATTTGTTTTTTCCAACCTGATACGGACCGGGAAGCGCTGGGCGACGTGAACCCAGTCCATCTGACGCGGGACAACAGGTAACGATCGGGCAATCCCAGCAGAGTCTACGGACAGAACACCCCAGCCAATACTCTCGATATGTCCTCTTAGGGGAATATGTCGATCAATCATGGAATAAACGGTCACGCAGTCATCAATCTGCACGGAAGAAAGATTGATTTCACGAATATTGGCAGTCGCGTACCATTCATCATCGGAAATCAGCGTGAAAAGAACCTGGGATGGCGCGAGAACTTCGCCTTCTTTGACGCGCAGACTAGTGACATACCCATCGGTTGGGGCACTCACGACGGTCTGACGAAGTTCGTATCTGGCATGATCGAGAGCTGCCTGGCTAGCATCCCGTGCAGCAAGAGAGCTTTTCAGATTTCCAATTGCCGTTGTTGCCGCAGTTGATTGGTTTTGTGACTGCGAAAGTGAGACTTCAGCGTCATGCAATGCGACACGGGCCTGATCATACTGCTGCCATGGAATATAAGATTGTCCCGCAAGTGGTTTTAGTCGCTCAACTGTACGTGCGGCCAGATCGCGGTTGGTTCTGGCACGAACGACCTGATCTTCCGCTGTAGCTGCGTTCGATGTCTTGATACTGAGTAGGCGTGTCTGGTTTTCAACTTCCGCATTGGCGAGATCCAGATTGGCCTGAGCCTGTCGGACGATCAGTTCGTAAGGTTCCGGATCGAGCTGATAAAGGACTTCGCCTTTATGGACATGCTGATTGACCGAAACGTGCAAGTCCTTCAACCGGCCGCCAACTGTAGAGGCGATATGGACCACTTCTGCATCAATGCTCGCGCTGTCGGAGGAAGGGTGAGTGCTGTCTTCGTGTGAGACATGGATGCCAAACAAAAGAGCCGCGCTCACACAGAGAACTGCAATGATGATACCAATTGGCTTTGTATGAGAGATACGAGTGCGCTGCATCATCAGGGACCAAACACCAGCGTCCACACCGTCAGCGCAGCGATGACGCCCAGAGCCACATAAGTAAAAAGCCGAAAGCTGAGACTGGCATCAATTCCGGTTAGAAGAAATACCACTCGCAATCCCACAGCGACTGCCACACCAATAAGCCCACAGACCATCCAGCCTGGAAAGTATGCACCGGCTACAGGAAAAGAGGGGGCTCCCTGAAAGGAACACCCTTCACTTGCAAGTAAAGAAAAATATGGGATGAAAAAACGCAGCCGAATATATCTCATGGTCAATGTCAGAGCTTTCTGCGTTTGAAAAACGAGAGAGCAAATCTATCACATTCCTTTTCAAACGCTACTACGTCGGCATGGTAGTCAATCAATTTTCGTCATTTGAAGTGTCTTTTGGATCATCAGAGATGAAGAGATTGGGAAGACCTCTGCGTGAGGGGCACATCCCGATAGCGTAGTTGAACCTAGGGAAAATCCAGTGCAATTCTGGCTGTAAAAATTTTTGTTGCGAATGATTATCACTAAAACTATATGGGTGTCATGTTGTGAAACATCAGCTCACATAAAAGAGGTTTTTGGTGACAAATTCATTGCGTACGCACATCACGTCTCTTTCCATTGCTGGTACTCTTTTAATGTCTTCGCAGGGTTATGCTGCAGCGCCTGAGACACACGGTCAAAAGCCAGATCGAAAACCTGACACATCAACGCGGCATTCAAAGGAGACTGCGGATATTGAAGGGTCAGATGTCGAACATCTGACAGTGCAGGGACATGGTTTTAACACCATGCATCAGGCTCTTGGGCTTTCCCGCATGCCGCAGGATGTGATGCATACGCCGCAGAACATCAATGTTGTGCCGCAAGCTTTGATGCAGCAGCAGAATGTCAAATCTCTTGATGAGGCTCTGAGGAATGTGCCGGGTGTGACTACGTCCATCGGTGAAGGTGCTGGTGGAATGAACGGGGATCAGTTTCTGATCCGTGGATTTCAGGCACAGAATGATATTTACGAAGATGGCCTGAGAGATTTCGGCGTTTATTCGCGTGATTTATTCAACTTTGAAAGTGTGTCTGTCATCAAGGGGCCATCTTCCGAAGTCTTCGGAAATGGGACGACAGGCGGCGCGATTAATATGGTGACCAAGACGCCTGGCTTGCAAAATCATTATAATGCTGATTTTTCCGGAGGGTCAGGAAGTTATTACCGTGGCACCCTGGATGTGAATCAGAAAATCAATGATTCTACTGCTTTCCGGATTACTGGGATGGGGGATGAACATAACGTTGTAGGGCGGGATTATATCTTCTCCCATCGCTGGGGGGTTGCTCCGTCCCTTGCATTCGGTATTGGAAAAAGAACGACGCTGGTTCTTCAATACATGCATCAGCAGGAAAATTCTGTTCCTGATTTCGGTGTTCCCGTCGTTACGAAGCCGGGAGCGAAATATGGCCAGCCCATCACGGAATATGGCATCCGTCGTACGAACTGGTACGGCACCGATAACGATCAGAACGCCACAAATGCCAACATGGAAACCGCACGCTTCAGCTTTAAGCTGAACAAACACATCACGTTTTACGATGATTTGCGGGGAGGAGAATATTTCCGCTCGTTTGCAGCCTCGAAAGCGACCTGTGACACGACTTGCGTGAATAATTACTTCAATGGAGATGCATCAAAGGCTCTTGTTGCGCGCTCTGGTCCTAGCGGGGCGGGAAATGGCACCGGAGCAGGAACATACATGGCGCCTTTGCCATATGAGCAGACGAGTTGGTCGGTACAGAATGTCGGCTCTATGGTTGCGGACTTCCATACTGGCTTTCTTCGGCATCAGATTGTGACAGGATTTGATATCGAGCGTGTTAATGATGTTCGATCACAGTCGACTTATCTGAAACCAAAACCCTATGCGAGCCTTGTGAACCCCAATCCGCATGTGGGTAATCTTGAACTGGTTCCGGGAGACCTGAACCCTGGAGGACTGGTCTCTCTGGGTTCTTTGGGCGCAAAGTCTCATAGTAATGGATATGGGTTTGATACGGGTCTGTTCTTTTTCGATCAGGTCTGGTTCACCAAGTGGCTCTCTGTGAAAGGTGGTTTCCGCTGGGACCGCTGGCAGACGAGCTACAATCTGACTGGCGGAAACGTCGCCAAAAATCCCGATCAACACTTTCATGATGTCACGGGCGTTTTTAACCCTAATGCAAGTCTTGTCATCACGCCGGATGCGCATCAGACGTATTACTTTACATGGGCTAATTCGACGACCCCTATGGGCATGTATGTGACCAATGGGTCTGTACCGATCCGGCCAGGAACCAACTCCTTTGCGAGCCCGGAAAAAGCCCAGCTTTACGAACTCGGTGCCAAGTACAGTATTTTGCATGACCGTTTGGGTCTGACAGCATCGCTGTTCCGGCTGGACAAGGGGAATGCATTGAATGCTGATCCTGTGACCGGCGAAATTCAGGGCTCTTCTGATCGGCAGCGCAATCAGGGCCTGGAGCTTTCTGTCGGAGGTGTCATTCTACCAGGATGGAATATCTCTGCGACCTATGCTCTTTACGACAGTAGTACGACGTATTCTGCCACCAAGGCGAACCGCGGCAAGAATGTTCAGTATGTGCCGCATAATCAGGCGACACTCTGGTCAGCATATAGTGCTTTCCCGAACAAACCTTACAACCTAACAATGGGTGGAGGACTGACATGGCGTGAGCATGTCTGGCTAAATGCAGCCAATACCTTGCGCGCTCCGGCAAATCTGGATTTCAGTGCCATGATTTCCCATCGATTTAACCAGCATTGGAAAGTTTCCATGAATGGCTACAATCTGGCAAATAGACTGAATTACCAGAGTCTTTTCTCAAACCGAGCAACGCCGTCTGCAGGACGTATGTTCCTGGGTGAAGTTAGCGTCGCATACTGAGAGAATATTTTCTAAGTAATAATAAACCCACGATTATGCACGCGTGGGTTTATTATTTTATTTCATATAATTATTGTGGAAGTGTGATTTTAACTACGATGTAGGGTAATTCCTGCATATCTTTCCCATTGTGGAAATCTGGCAGTCGTGCCCACTGGCCGATTGTTGAGTACAGGCCATCCTTTCCGTAAGTCAGACCATCAGGCTCGATCATGCGGGGATCATGTGCGATTACGGAGAGTGTTCCATCCGGGGCATGCCTTAAAATGGCGTGACGTTCGTCGTCAGTGATGTAAAGCGAGCCGTCTGGCCCCGTTGCCATACCATCGCCCATGCCTGTTTCGCCTTCATCATGGACGGAAGCTTCTATCCGCTTTTCTGTCGCGGTACGATCAGAGAGCACGGAAGTTGGGGCTGAATAGAGCCTACGGCTGGTCTGTGGCTGCCAGTAAAGTGTCTGTTGGTCCGGGCTGATACCGATCCCGTTTGCTCCACCTTGGGGCATCTGGGCATGATTGGCATCATAACGCGCAGCACGACCATCCATAACTGCGACGAAGCCCGTTTCCGGCATCACAGGTTTCGTATCGGCCAGAATGCGACGCTGTCTTCCCGAAGCGAGATCCACAACAATCAAGGCGGGGTGAACGCCGGTAGAGGTATCGGTAATGAAGGCTGTACCTACTTTACCGTGGGTCAGATCAATCCGTACGTCGTTGACGTGGCTGTCTGGTAGTAGGGTTGGCGCAGAAAGTGAGAGGACGTTCAAGATGGTGTTAGTGCCCGGGTCGATCTCGAACAATTTCTGTGCTCCAGGAACCGTTCCCTGTCCAGCCAACATTCCCTCATCCAGAACCCACAGATGACCTCTCGTGTCTAAAGTCATGCCCAGGGGGGAAACAAAGCGATCCTGAGTTGCTGCATCTGGGAAAGGGGTCAAATGTCCGTCTGCATAGGTGGCCAGACGTGGCCCGGAGTGATCTTTGACGCTGCGAGGGAAGCCCAGGACCAGGCGGCCATCTGGTAATGCAGCAATCCCGGAAGGCTGAGCCTCCTGAAAACGCCCAATGATCTCGACATTACCTGACGAGATAGAGCCTTTGTCAATAGTGTCAGCTGCATATGCGCTGTAACAAAGAAAGGACGCACTAAAAAATGCGGCAAGAGCAAATGGGGACTTGAACGTCATAACGGGATCTCCTTGCATGATTTGAGCGGCGTACAGAAGAATAGCAAGTCAATCATTCTTGAGCGCTAAACATTATTGGGTAACCAGGACTGAACGCACGTGATGGTGAACTGTTCTGTCAGGAATCTTCAATTGTCTAAAAGTCGTTTCCGGAGAGCAG
The DNA here is from genome assembly GCF_058107395.1 of Gluconobacter sp. ESL1110. NCBI lineage: Bacteria > Pseudomonadati > Pseudomonadota > Alphaproteobacteria > Acetobacterales > Acetobacteraceae > Gluconobacter > Gluconobacter sp. ESL1110. Next base: position 380,961 of record NZ_JBYLUK010000008.1, on the reverse strand, counting down.
GATCATGTGCGTAGAGATAAAGTCCTTTCATCCCGCGTGTCAGGAGAACATTCAAAGCATTCAAAATGATATGTTGTTTCGCCTCATCAGGAGCTTCTATGCCTTCACGTCCCTGAAATGCCGCACTATCCTCATAACGCGACGGATTAACACGAATTCTGTCGGTTGTGTCATCGTAGACCAGGGAAGGCCCCAGAATGACGCCAGCGTAGTTCAGGTCGAAGCCTTGAATGGTATAAACGGAGCCGACTTCATCAATGGTGTCCGGGCGCTCTGCCCAAGGCAGTTTCTCTTCTGGCTTGGAGCGGTCCCAGCGCAGGCGGAAATCTCCTTCTTCAATGAAATGGTCTTTGCCGTCTAAACGGTAGGGATAGTCGTAGGTCGATAGCAGTCGGCAGAGACCGACTTCCCGGTTGCGAGCCTGCAGATCTTCGTAAAGCTTTGCGCAGTCGTCATAGACGCGTAGGTCAAACTTCTGATCCCGGGGGCGGGGCAAGAGGTGGCCCTTTGTCAGCGCATCAAGCCAATGTCTGATTGCAGGCCCTGCTTCAATCCGGAATTGAGTAGTCAGATGCAGGGTTCGGGTCAAACGACCTTGGCAGAACTGATCCAGTAGGGCGCTGGACCAATGACTTTTGAATTTTAGAACCTGGGATGGATCAAAAACGATAATAACCACCCGAGCCAGATCCAGGATTTCTTCCAGATGATTCTGTTGTTTAAAATGGTTGTAGCGATCTGGCCGGGTAAGAAGCAGGTGGGCCTCGTCGACCAGCACGATATCTGCTTTGGTCTCAGCTTTATGGTGGCGATTAATAAATGTTGTAGGGCGTTCGAAATCCGCTTTTTTAAGCGCCGGCATGTCTGCCGCGATATTGCGGTAGAGTTTCAGCATTTCGGGATGGTTAACCAGAAGCGCATTGCGCGTACCATTGAGTGGATCGGCAGAATTTTTGGAACGCGCTCGTGTCTGAATGTTATTAAAAATAGCATTCAGCACAACGCTCTTGCCGGTGCCCGCCGCGCCTTCAATGACGAGAAGTGCACTTCGGTCGTGCAAGTGTTCAGAGCAGAATGTCAGGACTTCCTGGACAAGAGTGCTCTGTTCCTTGGACAGAGAACGACACGGAGAGAGCTTTGATGTCGCTGTGTTTGCGTACGAGGGCAGTGCTTCCCGAATGAACTCGTTCTGTTGGTTAGTCAGCCGCGACATCGGCAACTCTGGCGTCTGTAATGCGCTGGGCGTCTTGTGGGGAGATGCGTACAACGAAGCCTTGATGGCCCGCATTGATATAGACATATGTCTGGTTTATCGCATCCTGCGACAAAACAACGGGAATGGGCGTGAGTTGCCCGAAGGGACTGGTCCCGCCGGATTGGTATCCTGTCAGTTCATGAGCTTTTTCAGGAGGCATCATGCGAGCGTTTCGCCCACCGAAAAGTGCTGCAACCTTCTTGAGATTTAACTTTTGGTGTGCGGGTGCCACCACGCAAGCGGGTTGTTTTTTGTCAATTTCAACAACCAGGGTTTTCAGAACGCTCGCTGGATCAGCACCAATTGCGTCTGCAGCCTGCATTCCGATCAAGCCGCCGTTTGGGTTATATTCGTAGTTGTGCAGACTGAATGGAATATTTTGTTTTTCAAGAAAAAGGGTAGCGCCGGTTTCGCGGGTCATATGTGATCTCCCATTTTGTCGCGAAGCATTCCCGACAGGAGCCGTCAGCAAGAGCATGACTGAAAGAAAACATGTCCTGTTGACCACTGAAGCAGAAGGACGGGTGCTTCTATGTCTATCCTCGCCTTACGCACAGGGAGGTTGGATATGGTGTATGAACGCTTTAGACAAGCGTCGCAATATTTGCTCTATGACGACCGTGCATAAATGGTCCTTTACGTTTTTAGGGCGGATAACTTTGGGGTGGCCAAGAGTTTTTCGCCCTTGGCGACGCCAAGCCAGCCACTTGTTAGGCATTTGAAATCTAAAAGCTCCTCCTCAGGGGAAGGAGGGCACAAAAGCATGGCATAATTTGTTGCACAAATCGGGCGATTTTCATGATTTTCTTTCGTCGTTCCGCGCGCATAACAAGACGGATATCTGAAAAAAATCACCAGAGGGATAGTCTTGAAAATTAAGTGTTCTCTTATATGCAACGATGTGGTGCATTTTATAGGTATGTAAATATTTCAAATCATACACAAATACTTATAGATTTATTTTGGAAATAATTAAATATATTACAATATATAAAATAATATTTTGCGACAAAAAAGTCACATTAAAAGATTATGAATGAAATGATTTAGAATAAATGTCATATATTTTCTTTGTCTGACTTGTCATGGGTGCTGTTATAAATATTTTCTGCGCAACAGACGACATATCTGAGGACGGATGAAGATGAAAACTGGTGCCAGACGCCTTATATTGCTAACAGCTACCGTGCTGGCTGGGGTATTTTGTGATGGAAGCGGCCATGCTGCTTCGCAGTCCCGTGGCAACCATCCTGCTGCAACGGGTGGTTCGCAGGTGAAGGCACATGGTCGGGTGCCGGTGAAGATCATGCATCCGCGTACTTCCGTTAATGCGCAGGATGCGGAAGCCATTTCCGTTCGTGTGTCGCGTCAGGCCCTGAATGGTGGTGGTGGCATGATGCGCCGGGAAATCGCGCCTCATTCCGTTCAGACGGTTACGAAGCAGTATATTGAGATGCAAAGCCCCGCCAGCACGGCGCTCGACATGATCAAGAACCTGCCGAGCGTCACGGTTTCGACTGTCGATAGTTCGGGTATTCTGGGAGGCAAGATCAACAGCCGCAGCCTGACAGATTCAGATATGGGCATTCTTCTGAATGGTGTGCCGGTTGCCACGGCATATTATCTGAATCAGAACGTCGATACAGAGAACGTCAACATGATTTCGGTCACACCGGGGTCATCTGCCATTGATCTGCCTGTGACGTCTGCGGCTGCTGGCATCATGGACTCTCAGACCATGACTCCGTCTCACAAGTTTGGCGGTCTGATGGACTTCTCATACGGGACCAACAACCTATCCCGTGAGTTCATTCGTGTTGAGAGCGGTGACATCGGCAATTCCGGGATCCGTACGTTTGCATCATTTTCCCATACCCATTCTCGCAACTGGAATGGCCCCGGCACTAACGAGCGCCGTCATCTGGATTTCGGTGCTGCCAAGGACTTTGAGGACGGTTCGTCTGTAAATCTGTTCGTATCGTGGAACCATCAGTTCACAATGGAACCACTCAAGCCTACGGCGAAGCAGTTCTATAACAAGAAAGATGGGCTGGGGACGTATAACTATTCTTCATCTTATGACCCATCCAATCCTTCAAAGTATGGAATGCTGAATGGTAACATGTGGGATCAGGTCTTCGTGACTCTGCCCGTACATCTGCATCTGGCAGAAAAATTCTCTTTCGATTTTAAACCATATTACGTTTATAACGGTGGCTATACTTACAACGGTAGCCTATTTAACGGCTCTGGCCGTAACGCGACGATCGGGCAGGGTGGAAGCAGTATTACGGGAAGTGTCCCGGCCGCATCCTATTACAGCGTGTATCGTCCGCATGCCGGGACTGTTGCCAAGCTGAATTATGATCCTGTCAGTTGGGATCATATGGAACTGGGGTACTGGTTCGACTATCAGGACAACCAGGTCAATAACATGTATTCTGTGCTGCAAAGCAACGGCCGACAGTATTTCCCGTACAACAGTTCCAGAGGAGTGTACGTCAATGGTGAGCGTTACATGCCTTATCAGGGAGATGCGGGCTGGAAAATTCACTCGCTGTTCTTCCAGAATACAGCAAAGCTGCTGAATGACCGCCTGACGTTGAACGGTGGCATCAAGGTTGCCATGATCAATCGCTGGACGGTCAACGGGGCCTCATCAACACCTCGTACGGAGCAGAACCAGGTCGTCCCGCTGCCACAGGTGGGGATCAGCTATCGCATTGATCAGCACAACATGATTTATGTGAATGCTGAGGGTGACTTCCGTATGCCTGATCCGGGATCGCTTGGTCAGGTCTATGACGCGCAGACGGGCGGCTATGTCGGAAATCCTTATAATCCGAAGCCGCAATATTCCATCAAGGAAGAACTCGGATGGCGCTTTGACAATGATTACTTCATGACCGATCTGGAAATGTTCAACTATTCCATCACCAATCGTCTGCTTTCTACGAGCGTTTACATCAACAATCAGGCGATCAGTTCTACGATTAATGCGGGTAATCAGACTGCGCGTGGGGTAGATTTCATGATCTCAGCCCATCCGTGGCATCATTTCAGCCCGTATGTCTCTGTCGAGTACCTGAACGCGACAATGGATTCCAATATCTTGACGACGGGGTCGCTGAATGGCCAGACAGTCAGCGACCTGTTGCCGACGAAGGGCAAGAAGGCCGTTCAGTCTCCGCATGTTCATGCCAGCGCGGGTCTGACCTATGACGATGGGCATTTCTTTGCCAATGGCAGCGTCAGCTATGTCTCGTCCCAGTATGCAACATTCATGAATGACGAGAAGATTCCGGGTTATATCACCGATAATCTGTCGCTCGGTTATCGCTTCAATTCGTTCGGCCGTTTCAAGGCGCCGAAGTTCCAGCTGAACTTCAGCAATCTTGGAGGTGATTTTGTGCGAACTGGTGTCTACAGCCTCGTCTCCAACGCCAAGGCTGCCAAGGGTATTTATGGCAGCACCATCAGTTCCAGTGGTACGCCCACCTACTACCTGTATCCACGCTTCAGCGTAACGGGGAATATTTCCGTCGGGTTCTGATATTAGGTTAAAAAATGGCTTTCTCTATTTTCAGGGAAAGCCATTTTCAGATGATAGGGGTGACATCGTAGGGCGTCATCGCTAGCATCTTCGTAATGGCAATGGATTCTGCCTGACCATTATGGTCGAACCGCTCTCCACGGCGAGATGCTGATGATTCCTGTCAAACCCGCTTCTCTAGAAGCATGACAGGAGAGATGTATCCAATGCGCACGCTTCAGAATTTCCCACGACTTCTTCGGATCGCGTTGCATTGGGGACTGATCCTGGCGCTGTTGGGCGTTAGTGTCGGCTCCGTCTGTGCGCTGTTTCTTTGGCTTCTCGATCAGGCGACGCATTTACGGTTTCTGCATCTGTCTTTGCTCATAGGGCTTCCCGCAGCGGGTGTCGGGGTAGCGCTTCTCTATCAGCGTTACGGTGGCAGGGCTGCGGCGGGTAATAATCTGATTATCGATGAAATTCACAAGCCGGGCGGGGGTGTGCCGTTCTGCATGGCGCCTCTTGTCCTGTTTGGGACGGTCATCAGCCATCTTTTTGGCGCTTCGGTTGGTCGCGAAGGGACGGCTGTTCAGATTGGTGGCAGCTTTGCTGCGGCAATCGGGCGGATGTTCCGCCTCAATGACCGCGCAATGCGCCTCTTTCTGATGGCGGGGATTGCTGCAGGCTTTGGGGCCGTGTTTGGAACCCCGGTCGCGGGTGCCATTTTCGGTCTGGAAGTTCTGACGCTGGGGCGGTTGGACTATGCAGCGCTTCTTCCAGTCGCCGTGGCCTCCATTGTTGCGGACTGGACTTGCCATGCCTGGGGTATTCACCATGCAGCATATCATGTTGGTTTTCGGGGTATTCCGTCTGCCGATGGCACGATGTTCCATGTCGATGCGCTGCTTCTTGTAAAAGTCAGTTTTGCCGCCATGTGCTTTGGTCTTGCCAGTCGGGCTTTTGCCTTGGGTGTTCATCGGCTGGCGGGTATTTTTCAGAAACTCTGCCCGCAGACATGGTTGCGCCCCGCACTGGGTGGAGTTCTGACGATTTTTTTGGTCGGTCTATTGGGAACGCGGGACTATCTCGGTCTTGGCGTGGTGTCTCCTGACATCGACGGCGCCAGCATCATGAATTTTTTCGGCCACGGGTATTATCCCTGGAGCTGGTTCTGGAAGCTGGTCTTCACGCTGGTAGCACTCGCGTCCGGATTTAAGGGCGGGGAAGTTACGCCGCTTTTCTTCATTGGCGCCGGGCTTGGAAATGCGCTGTCGCCGGTACTTGGTGTGCCAGCAGATCTGCTGGCTGGTGTGGGGTTTGTAGCGGTCTTTGCAGGGGCAGCGAATACGCCTCTGGCCTGTACGTTCATGGCCGTTGAGCTCTTCGGGGCAACGGATGTCGTTTACTATGCGGCGGGATGCTTCATTGCCTATCTGGCGTCCGGCCACAGTGGAATTTATCAGGCGCAGCGGATTGGAACGCCCAAGACATCGCTTGCGCTCGAACGCTCAGGAGCGGTTTTGCGGGATCTCAGGAAATGAAACTACCGCGATGACCGCTTGCGGGCATTTAAAGCTGTGCAGATCAATGCCGTGATCAGCACCTCAAGGCTGAGCAGCCCTATCCAGGTTGTCGTGGCAACGATCGGGAAATCGCTGTCATAGAGTTCCAGAAGCAGGCTGAGCGTTAGAAGCGCAAAGCCAGCTGCTTGCAGTCCAAGCCGATAAGAGCCGGGGGGAGATTTTCGGAAGAAAATGCCACCGCCACGAGCTGATCCAGCGGCGAGGAGCAGCATTGCGAATTGCCCGCACAGGAAAGACGGCCCGATCATGTCTGCTTTGCTTTTCCGTTGAGCGCACGGAAGGCGGCGTAACCAAAAGCACCAGAGAAGAACAGGCTCACAAGGGCGGTGCTTTGGGTGACAGGATTGATCCATGGACTGCTCATCACTGCAATTCCAAAGCAGGCCAATGTGCAGGCTGTTAGCATCTCGGGCCATGTGCGTCTGGCAGGGCGCACGAGAGCAAACACCAGTGCCAACCCCCAGACAATGAAAACGCATTGCACTTCATGATCTGCACGGTGCGCAGACATCGGGGGCAATAGTCTGTTGGCCAAAAAGTAGGATGCGAAGGCGAGAGGCGCGCCAGCCAGCACGCCAACGTTCAGACGATCTGTCAGAACATGCCCAAGATGGGGCAGGCGAAGGCGTTTGACAGTCCACAGACGCATCCCACTCCCAATGACGGCGGTCAGCATCAGGCCGGAAATGAAATAGAGCCATCGTGTTACGTCCGGTGTGAAGCGTGCAATGTGTAGCCCATACAGAAACGTGTAGGTGCGAACGGCTGGACGCGTCTCGATGTGCTCTTTCATGAGAAGTCCTGTCGTCCCATCGAACGTCAGGCTGTGAGAAAGGGTACTGATGGTACCGTTATTCCCGGCCATAACTGTGATCAGGGAAGCCGCGTCTGAGGGGTTGTAAATATAGACCTGTGAGATTCCAGCTCCTTTGAAGCGTTTTTCAGCCTCTTGCAGCACAGGGATGATAGGCGTCAGATGACCGGGTTTTCCGCTGGCAGGGCGGGATTCAATGGCTGGATTGAGGTCCGTATAGCCTGCCATGATGTCCTGCTTGTAAACAGCTTGCGGTCCCCATGGCAGTAACATCGTGACAAGAGTGACGGCTCCCGTGAAGGAAATCATCAGGTGGAAAGGAAAAGCGATAACACCCAGAAGATTATGGGCATCCAGCCAGCTTCTCTGTCCCTTGTTTGGACGGAATGTGAAAAAATCTGCGAAGATGCGCCGATGAATGATCAGGCCGGTAATGAGACCTACGACTAAAGCGAGCGCAGCGACGGCAGCGATCAGACGACCATAGGGGTAAGGGAGTTGGAGTTCAAAATGAAAACGATAGAAGAACTCGCCTCCCAGAGTATCACGGATACCGTCCGGGCTGCCGGTGAGAGGGTTCAGGGCTTTCTGGATGTAGCTTCCATCAGGTCGTTCCCAAGTTCCAAAGACATAAGGTGCGCGATGGTTGGGAACGGCAAGATACCAGGCCGGTGATTTGGGTGTTTGATCTGTAAGCCAGGATACTGCACGGGCTGTTGCATCAATGGTTTGCACGGGGGCAGTCGGGAGTTCCGGCCGCATCCAGGTACTGATGCTTTCCCTGAAGACGCTGAGGGTTCCTGACAGTGCGATTGCGAACAGGATCCAGCCTGTGATCAGACCAAGACCTGTATGCAGCCATGCCATGGACGCCCGGAATCTTCCCTTCATGGGCGCCACCCTTTAAGTACTGCCAGACCTATCAGGGCAAGGAGGACAACCACGGTGCCTCCCAAGACTTTGCGTCCGTTAGAAATAGCGAAGCTCATCATGAAAGCGACAGGCCAGATCAAGAGGCCAATCAGCATCCCAATCATGGCGCGTTCGACCCGCAAGCCGGGTAGCCAAAGGGCAATGCAGATCCCGGCGAAAGCCGAGAGTGCATAACCGCCGGGAACGGCTGCCAGAATTCGGCAGGTCAGATCCCAGCGTTTCAACGGCGATGATTTACCAGCTATAGCCAATGGTCGCCTGAGCGTTTCTACGCTCTCCGTAATAGCAGAATTCCTGACCATAGGAGGCATAGCTCAGGCAGTTCGCAACGAAGTTCTTGTCGAACAGGTTGCGGACGCTCGCTGAAGCATTCCAGCCACGAAGAGAGTGCGACATCTTTGAGAGGTCATAGCGGATAGAGGCATCGAAGACGGCGTACTGTGGAACCCAGACGCTGCCATAGTTCGCTTCGCCACCGTAAGACTTGTTTGTGTAACGCATGCCGCCACCGAAACCGAAGCCCTTCAGTGGGCCAGACGGCAGGGTATAGAACGCAAAGAGGGAGGCATTACCACGGCCAGACTGGATGAGTGGCTTGCCAGTAGAATCATCCTTAACCTTCTGGAAGCTGACGGCTGCAGTGAGCATCAGATTTTTGAAAGGTTCGGCGTGCGCTTCAAACTCAAATCCGTCCGAATGAACTTTGCCACTTTCGAGGCTGTATGATGTGTTGGCTACAGCCACAAGGACGTTTGTTTGCTCAATGTGGAAACCGGCCGCACTCAGCAGGATGGACGTTCCCGGAACCTGATACTTCACACCGCCTTCAAGCTGCTTGCCAAGTGATGGATTGGCCTGACGGAGGGTTGCTCCTCCATTGCTGGAAACCAGACCAGACTGTGGCTGGAAGGATGTCGAGTAGCTGATATACGGCGCCAAACCGAAGTTGAAATGGTAGAGACCTGAAGCACGCCAGGTGATCTGGCTCGGACTTTGGCGGGTGTCTGATCCGTAAATATGTTCAACCTGGTGAGAGCGGTACCAGTCGTTCCGAATGCTGCCCGTGAGGATCAGATGCTTCCAGCGAATTTCGTCCTGACCGTAGGCTCCGATCTGATGGGATGTTGTGTTGTAGCTGATGTAGGGGGCCGCAGCGGGGATGGCCATGTAGGAGACTGGGTGGAAAACGTTCAGATCTGGTGCAGAACCATAGAAACCCTGTTCCGAGGCCGTTTGCTGCATGTAGTCAAAGCCAAACATCAGTGAGTGAGTAAGAGGCCCTGTGTGGACACGCCCTTTGAACTGACTGTCGAAAGCCAGATTATGCGTGTGTTCATTCGTCCCGAAAGCAGATCGGGCGAGGAGGCCGTTTGCTTCGTCTGTATAATAACCGCTGTTATAGACGCTGCGGTATTGTGTTTTAATGTCATCGTAGCGGCCGCGTGACGTGAACGACCAGTCCTTGTTAAAGCGATGATTGAAGATATACGTGATAGAACCGTGTTTGCGGTTGAACTTCTCGTAGTTGGCATCACCATCATAGAAATTGCGCGGCAGATAGCCAAAAGATGCGCGCTTGAGAGAGCCAACCAGCGGCACGCCGCCATATGATCCGTTTTCGGGATCGTATTGATAGTTACCAAGAATCGTGAGTGTCGTGGGGCCGTCACCACCAAGAGTAAAGGACGGGCTGATGCTGAAACGGCGGCTTCCTGTCCTGGCAAGCTGTGTATGCTGGCCGTTGACTGTGCCGTTGATACGATATCGGACAAACCCGTTATCCGTTGCAAAGCCACCTACATCTGCGTCTACGCGATACAGATCGAACATGCCGCCAGTCGCATTGACTCCTCCGTAGAATCTCTGGTCCGTCGGAAGTTTACTGGAGAGAGCCGTAAGACCACCAGGGCTCGACTGACCGTAGATTGCGGATGCAGGACCCTTGAGGATCTCAATGCGTTCCAGCCTTGAAGTGTCGGTCTGAGCACTGGCGTAACCCGTGGGACTGTCCTGAAGTTTCAGGCCATCGAGGAATGTCGGGACCATAAACCCACGTAGCAGAAACTGATCATATCGCGTGCCTTCGCCCCCGCGTAAATCAGGCGTAATACCAGCAGCGTACCTAACGGCCTGATTGAGGTTCAGGACCCCTCGAATGTCCATTTCGTTACGGGTGATGACTGTAACGGATTGCGCTGTTTCGACAAGAGGAGTGTCCGTTTTTGTTGCAGACGACGCCACTGTAGAAGGCTTGCGTCCTTGCACACGCAGGCTTTCCACAGCTGTTGCTCGCGTTTCGGACGGGAGGACCTGTCGGGTCTGGGCAGCGGCTTTCACGTTTCCTGTTTGGTCAGGCTGCTTTACGGTCTGATCTGCTGCGAAGGCTTCACTGCCCATGAGCAGGGACAGGGGGATTACATAAACGGCCCTGTTACGATGCATACCCAACATCTTTACTCGCTCCTGCTTGCGTATGGGTCACGGCTCCTATCGGTATTGAGAGTCATTTGCAAGTAGGATTGATTTGGATGCTTCATCCTTGTCAGGAGTGCGGCGGAGAAGCCACACGTTACAGATCCTGTGGCTGCAGAGATCCAAATGATGGCTTTCAGGCAGCATCAAGTGCCGTTTTGTAACCCTCCGAAATTTCTGGACTTAAAAGGTCTGAAATAAATTGTCGCATCTGCAGATATCAGAGGCTGACGTTGTGAGGTAAGACTGATAATAAGCTCCCCGAAACATGATTTTATAGACTATGTGGGTGTTTGGAGAATGAGTGCACCAATACTCAAGGGGATGAGTAACAGTCTGGCTCATACCGTGTCTTGCGCCTGTGACTGGTTGATTGGACAACAAAAAGCAGACGGCCACTGGGTTGGATCAGTTGAATCCAATGCATCCATGGAAGCGGAGTGGTGCCTCGCTCTTTGGTTTCTTGGACTGGAAGATCATCCGCTCCGTCCACGACTGGGGAATGCGCTGCTGGAAATGCAGCGGGATGATGGAGCCTGGGGCGTGTACCTTGGTGCTCAAAGTGGTGACATCAATGCAACGGTAGAGGCTTACGCCGCCTTGCGCTCTCTTGGCTATTCCGCGAACAGCCCTGTGCTTCTCAAGGCCGGTGCGTGGATTTCCGAGAAAGGCGGCCTGAAAAACATCCGTGTTTTCACGCGCTACTGGTTGGCTCTGATTGGCGAGTGGCCATGGGAAAAAACGCCCAATCTTCCGCCTGAGATCATCTGGTTCCCCAATAATTTCGTTTTTTCCATTTATAATTTTGCTCAATGGGCACGCGCAACTCTGGCTCCACTTGCCATTCTGTCCGCACGTCGGCCCAGTCGTCCTTTGCGTCCACAGGACCGTCTGGATGCATTGTTCCCCGAGGGGCGCGAAAAGTTTGATTACACTCTTCCCAAAAAAGACCGGGTGGATCTGTGGTCAAGCTTTTTTAGGACGACTGACAAAGGGTTGCACTGGCTTCAGTCCAGATTTCTCAAGCGTAATACAGTTCGTGAAGCTGCAATTCGCCACATGCTGGAATGGATCATCCGACATCAGGATGCAGATGGCGGATGGGGCGGTATCCAGCCACCATGGGTATACGGCCTAATGGCGCTACATGGAGAGGGTTACCCGTTTCATCATCCTGTCATGGCCAAGGCTCTGGCGGCTCTTGATGATCCGGGATGGCGTTATGACAGGGGAGAAGCATCCTGGATTCAGGCAACGAATAGTCCTGTCTGGGATACCATGCTGGCTCTGATGGCCTTGCATGACGCAAATGCACAGGAGCGCTTTACGCCGGAAATGGACAAGGCGTTGGACTGGCTTCTGAACCGACAGGTGCGCGTCAAGGGAGATTGGTCCATCAAGCTTCCGGATGTCGAACCGGGCGGATGGTCTTTTGAATACGCAAATGATCGGTACCCGGATACCGATGATACGGCTGTCGCCCTGATTGCACTGTCATTCTGCCGCCACAAGGAAGAGTGGAAGCGTAAGGGTGTTGATGAGGCGATTGATCGGGCTGTGAACTGGCTGATCGCCATGCAAAGCTCTTGCGGCGGGTGGGGTGCTTTTGACAAGGATAATAACAAAATCCTGCTCTCCAAAATTCCGTTCTGTGATTTTGGCGAGGCTCTTGATCCGCCGTCTGTTGATGTCACGGCCCATATTCTGGAAGCGTTTGGTCTTCTTGGTTTGTCGCGCGATCTTCCCGTGGTGCAAAAAGCACTTGCGTATGTTCGGTTGGAGCAGGACCCTCAAGGACCGTGGTTTGGCCGATGGGGTGTAAATTACCTGTATGGAACAGGAGCCGTTCTGCCTGCTCTTGCGGCTATTGGGGAAGATATGACGCAGCCTTACATCCTCAAGGCGTGTGAGTGGCTGGTTTCCTGTCAGCAGGATAACGGTGGATGGGGAGAAAGCTGTGCGTCCTATATGGATATTTCATCCATAGGTCGCGGAAGTACAACTGCGTCTCAAACGGCCTGGGCCTTGATGGGACTGATCGCTGTGGGTCGTCCTCAGGACCATGAGGCAATTGCCAAGGGATGCCGGTTTCTGATTGATCGGCAGGAGGCAGACGGAAGCTGGACGGAAGAGGAGTTCACTGGTACCGGCTTTCCGGGCTACGGCGTTGGTCAGACGATCAAACTGGATGACCCAGCTTTGTCAAAGCGTCTGATGCAAGGAGCGGAACTCTCCCGGGCGTTTATGTTGCGTTACGATATGTACCGTCAGTATTTCCCGATCATGGCGCTTGCGCGAGCATCCCGTTTGCTGGCTGAGGACATATGATTTTTTAACCGCCCCCCGAGAAAGAGAGCCATAGCCCTCTTTCTCTTTTGGGGATTGGATTGATCTTGGTTTTTGATAGTTCGTTAGAACTGTACTCGCATGACATGCGATGACAGATGCCTGAATATCTTCTTTTCAACCATCTGTCCCGCAGTAATCGTGATTATATTTTACCTATGAATACCGGTCTTAGAAATCGACGCTTGCGCTGCCACCTACAAAGAAAGGAGCGGCAACATAATATGTGCTGCTGCCCGCTGAAAGCTTTGATCCGTAGACACCGGTTGTCGCTTTCCCATTTGCAGCCGTGCCGTTTACAAAACCGAGATACTGCTTGTTTGTGATGTTTTGAATATTCAGGCGCAGGATCGGGTTTTTGAGAAAACTGAAGTCCTTGAAACGATAGCCTGCGTGAACATCCATTGTTACATAATTTGGAATGGAAGTGTCATTGTTGAATGTCGCATATTGTTTGTCGACATACTTCAGTCCAAAACCGCTGAAGAGGTGGCCATCATCGTAATCGAGGTGGAAGGCGACTTGGAATTTTGGCGTCTGCGGTGCAAATTTTCCTTTACTAAACACGTAATCGCCAGAACTGGATGCCGCTACATTGCTGTCCGTTCTGGCATCTATGTATTCTGCAGAGATATATGGACGGAGATGGTACAAAATCGGTCTTGTTCCGATTTCAAAATCTACGCCATCTGCATGTGAACTTCCGCCGTTAATGCTTTGAGAGTAATAACTTCCGTTAGCCATAACAACTGTCTGGCTGTAAAGACGGTTAGTAAAGTTATAATGGAAGTATGTCAGTGTACTGTTGATCAGATCGCCCTGATAGCGAATTCCGGCTTCTTCGGAAATAGAAATTTCCGGCTTCATGTTTGTATTGGCTTGGGTGCTGTATCCCCTGCCAGACGTATAGGTTCCTGCATCATACAATGATGTATTCATTGGAATACGGAAATTGGTAGTGGAAGACGCAAAAAGCTGGATCTGGTTATTCAGCTTGTAGCGGATGGAAACTGCAGGCAGAGGCTCGTTCCAGGAACCATTAATATAAGAGCCTGTCGATGTATCAGGTAGGAAATTGTGCCCGTTACGCATGACGATGGCATATTTCAGGCCAGCTTCGAGTGTCAGTGTGTTGTTCAGTAGTGACAGGCTGTCATCGATGAACATGGTGTGGATGCGGGTCTGCGTCAGAGTATTCCGATACTGTGCCGTCTGACCGTTCGCGAGAACCATGTTCACGCCGCCACCATAGACATCATAAGGCTCACCCGTTGTCATGTTGACCAGACTATAGGGGGAGGTTTGAATTTGTTTTGAATATTCGAACCAATAACCAACCATCAAACGGTTGATTCCGGTATGGAGCGTTAGCTTCGTTACTGCTCCAGGGCGATAAGTCTGGGTGTTGGAAGGATTATAGAGAAGAATGCTTTTGGTGTTGGAAGAATTATACTGGCCAATCGAGGCAGACATGGTCTGACTGCCGTACTGCTGACTGCTGAGGCTTTCTGAATATGCGCCGCCGCCATTTCCGTTTCCGTACCAGAAATAGGGAGTTTCGGTTAAGGTCAGGTTATCTGTGAGGCGGAATGTAGATGGAGCACTCGCATAAATGTTTGTGAAGGGGTTTTGATGAAGTTTATAGTAATTGGCACTTGGGTTATTTGAATCCCATTTGGATTGATAGGTGTAGTTCACTCCATATTTTTTCCAGTTTGCCAGAGACATGGATGGAAAAAGAGTGCTGTCTGACTGGTTTCCTACGATGGCAAGGGAGACGCGGTTACCGTTGCCCCATTCATTGACCCATTTTGTTTCGCCGTGCAGTTTCTTCTGGCTTCCGGGGCCGCGCCATGAATTTTCATCTGCAGCAGAGAACGAAATATATCCTTTCAGATTGGTATTGCCGATCTTGCCTGTGTCAACGCGAGCAAAGATACGACGAGCATTGTAGCTGCCATACGTGCCGTCAAGGTGACCGCCAAATTTATCTTTCGGATCAAGCAGATACATGTTGACTGAGCCGCCTGATGCGCTGATGTGCGGGCTGTCTAGGTCGGCGGACCCTTGCTCAACGTTAATCGTACGAAGATTCTCAGAATCTACGATTTCTTGAGGATAAACAGCATAGTTACCAATATCGTTGATTGGAAACCCTTCGAGTGTGAAGCCGATCTGGCTGGAATTCAGTCCACGAAGGGTCATATTGCCGCCATTTAATCCGAGCGGATCAACCGATGTTGTATTCACGCCTGGAAGTAGCGCGATAAGTTGCATCGGGTTAACGCCGGGCGTCTGGGTGGCTATGAACTCCTGCGTTACGGTCGAGCGGGATTTTGCAGCATCTTCATGGACCATCAATCCTCCGCCTGGCGCGTTATGGCGGGCACCGTGGACTTGAACAGTTTCTGCTTTTTCAGCATCTGTCGGCGCTGTTGCGCCCATCATTGATGGACCACCGTCCCGATTGATTTGTGCTGTTTTCTTGTGGCTGTGATTACTCACAACCTTACTGCTCGTCCCCGTTGTCTGAGCGGACGCCCAAGAGGCGCTGATCGCCAAGGCAGACGTTGCGAACAAGAAATTTTTCAAACGAAAAAGCATGATGCCTCTTGCAGGGAAGGATGTTTTCTTCATGGAGTGCTTATTGGCATTATCTTCATAAGAAAAAAATAATAATTTTAAGCTTAATTTTGAATATTATATTACAAGTAATTTTATAATTACCAATGAAACTGTTTTTTACTATGTTGATATGATTGATATATATAATAATATTTCATTATTATTGTTAATTGTAACATATGGCTCTTGTTTGTAATGAAATGAGGAAATGTGAGGTGGAGGAATTAAGAAAAGACATTTGGACATTCGTTATCGTTCGGTGTGATACGATGCCATATTCATGATTGCCCAGTGCCTGTCCTGCGATGAAGAAATGCCCAGAAAGGCTGTGAAGTGTGTGTCACTGTTCATGGGGGTGTCGTCAAAGAAACTGAATGGATTTCGTTCTTAATTCGTCACGAAAATTTATCTCGCGCTTTGATCAATAACTTAAGCTTATACAGCAGAATTTAGGGAGTGTGATGGTCTGAGGCGCAGATTTTTACGCGAAGAGATCATCTATCATGCGTATATTTATGGCACCTATTATGTAAAAATATGTCAATCATGTTTCGCTTGGATCGCCCCAGCTTGTATCAGCTTTGAAAATAAAGTTTTGAACTCAAGGTGTGTTGACCAGACTGCCTATATATTCTTAATTTTTCCATTAAGAGCCTTGCCTACGATTTCCCTTCCAGATTGAAGCGGCGGCGTCATCTAGAATGACGGTGCAGTCAGGGTGTAAACGAATGGCTGTAGCGCTGACGTTTTCGTTTATTGGTCCATTCAGCGCTGCATCAACAATAGAGGCTTTTCCTGCGCCAATTGCCACAAGTACGAGCTTGCGCGCTTCCAGGATCGTTCCGACTCCCATGGTCAAGGCGCGCTCAGGAACGCGTGCTGGATCATTGCCAAACATTCCGGAATTTTGACGGCGTGTGATGTCATCAAGATGTACGACGCGCGTGCGACTGTCGAATGGGGAGGGGGGCTCATTGAAGCCGATATGTCCGGTGTTCCCTATTCCCAAAATCTGAAGTCCAATACCTCCAGTGCCTTGGATATTTGCTTCATACTCAGCACATTCTGCATCCAGATCTGTCGCGGTTCCGTTTGGTACGTGAATTTGTGCGACTGGCATGTTCACATGCGCGAACAGATGCTTCTGCATGTAATGACGATATGAATTTTTGTCTGTTGGAGGGAGGCCAACATACTCATCCAGATTGAAAGACGTTGTTGTGGAAAAATCCAGCATAGCAGTTTCGTACCGTTCGACCAGAAGTCGATACACACTTTCCATCGTGCGGCCTGTTGCCAGCCCCAACACAGGCCGAGGATTATGATGAATTTCGCAGGCAATTATGTCCGCAGCTTTTTTGAAAGCCTGCTCTGGGCGATCGGTGACGATGATATTCATAGTCGGAATGACGTCCTGTCTGATGCCGTTAGAAAGAAAGCGTGTGCCAGAGGGTAAGTTTTGACGTTCGTTCACAAGGGATGAGCAGTTCTTGAGAAATTTGTTCAGATCTGAGTGATATTGAGGTGCTCATGATCGATCATGTCAAGTCATAATTATGATCGTAAATTACAAGAATAAATCATCCATATGATCATTTCAATGCGGTTTCGTGGAAATTAAACTGAAACGGAGCAGTGGATTAAACAGAAATTTACTGATAGCCCGCTAAAGTTGGTCTCTTGTTGAGAGAAGAATATTGACATCCCCACCCCCCCTAGGGGATAGGGGTTTATGAAGCATAGAACACATGTTCAGAGTCTAAAGCAGGCGCATGGTCATCTAGCCAAAATTCTTGAGATGATGACAGAAGAGCGGCCGTGCGGAGAGCTTGTCCAGCAGATCCAGGCTGTTGAGAGTACTATTCATAACGCCAAGCGCCGTTTGATTCAGGATCATCTTGAACATTGCGTTGTAGATGAAGTGGCGAATGGAAATATGAGTCGGGAAACGGCCATCCGAGAATTTTCCGCCCTAGCGAAATATCTCTAAAGCAGGACTTTTTGTGCTTATGTACGGCCTTCTTTCAAAGCCTCTTCCGAACATTCGCACTTATCTTGGCTGTGCTCTGGGTTTAGTAACGCTCATTTTTTGCAGTCAGGCGCAGGGGCAAACTGCACCGCGCGAAGTTTCAATATCTGTTCATGAAGCCATTGCAGCGGCCTGGAATAACGATCCTGTAAGAACCGAATTGCAGACCAATCAGCAATCAGCAGATGCACGGGCCAAGGCTGCTCAATCATGGTTTGCAGGTGGTCCCACGTTGAGTGCTGATTACTATGATGATCGCATTGGGGGTTCCAATCTGGGATATATTACCTGGCAGGGTGGTGTTTCTGTTCCTCTATGGCTGCCAGGGCAGGGAACCGCGACCGAAAAAGTTGCTCATGCAGATGCTCGCACGGCGCTCATGAGACTTGATGTCGAGAGAATGGTGGTGGCCGTTCGTGTCGTCGAGGCGGCTGGGAATGCCATTCTGGCGCGTAAAAGAGAAACTGCGGTTCTTTCGACCCTGACCGCACTGCAAAGGATATCCGATGCTGTTTTTCGTGCTGTTCGGGCAGGAGAAGCCGCGTCGGTAGACAGTCAGGCCGTCATGGCACAACTTGCAGATGCGCGGACGGAACTTGAAAGTTCAAGGGAAGAAATCGTGACGTCCCGTACGGCCCTTCAAACCCTGCTAGGGGGTGAGGGAATTCCTGATATTACACAGGCAGATCGTCGTTGGCTGGTTCTGACGCGCGCTAATAATCTGCGATGGATGGAAGATGATGACCCGCGGGTTCGGGCTGCTCATCAAGAGGTGATTGCTGCGCAGGAACAGGTCCATCTCGCGCGCGCGAGCTTCATGCCAAACCCTGAAGTGGGGGTGGATGCGATTGACCAAGCCCAGTACGGCAGTCCATGGGATACGCAGGTCGGTTTCAACGTCCGTGTGCCACTTCCCAACGCGGTGACAACGACGCCGGTGACGTCTGCTGCACGGGACCGTCTTGCCATGGCTAGCCGGCAGGAAATTCAGGCCCGTAGAGCCGTTCAGAATGAAATGGCACAGGTGCGTGCCCGTGTGGAAACGGCAACAGCAACACTGGATGATGCCCGTGTTTCTGCGAGTGCGATGCTGCGTCGTGCCGATGCTATGGAACACTCCTGGCGGATCGGAGAAACTCCATTGATTGAAGCCCTTAGAGCGCGGACGGACGCTTATAGAAGCCTTCTCACGCTGAACCGGGCTGAAATTGCATGGCATGAGGCCATTATCCGGATTGGAATCGCAACAGGGACGATGCCATGAAAAAAGTCACAGGTCTGGCCGTTCTGCTCATGTCAGGCTTTATCCAGCCTCTTATGGCAGAAACGCCTCACTGGCTTCTTCCTTTGAAACTTGACCCTGTAGCGCAACGAAACGCAAATTTTCAGCTCTGCACGATAGGGTATGGCGATCTGCATGACACTATATCCGCCATGGCTACCGTAACCGCAGACATGTCGCGTGTGGTGGTTATCCGTCCGGCAGGAGGTGGAAAGGTCACCGATGTTCTGGTTACTCCAGGGCAACGCGTCCATCAGGGACAAACTCTGATTAATTATACAGACCACACGCTGCACGAACTGCATCTGCAGCGAATGCAGGTTCAAGCCGCCCTGATGTCCGCGCGAGCCGCAGTCGCCGAGGCAGAACAGGCCTATAAACGTGGACTGGCTCTATCGGGCAGTACTGTTTCGGTAGGTGAAGTCAAACGACGACTGGCAGCACTTCAGCAGGAGCGAAGTGTTGTGGTGGCTCGTGAAGCTGATATGGGCACGATTGAGCATAGAGTGAATGAGGAATTCACGTCCGTTACCGAGAAAATCGTCCAGGATGAAGCTTCTAGTCTGATCTCACCTGTCGATGGTGTTGTGCAGACCGTCAGTACGTCAGCAGCGTCGGATATCAATCCCGGCGAAGCTCTTGCTACGGTCGTCGATCTGTCTGCTGTCTGGATCGTGGCTCAGGTCCGCTCTCAGGAGGCGTCGCAACTAGCAATCGGGAACAGGCTTTTTGTAAAGCCAGCAGGAGACGCATCAGTAAAGCCACTGATCGCACATATCTCGACCATTGATGGCATGACTGATGCCACGACAGGGTTGGTGCGGGTTGTCTGTGTCGTCGATCATCCAGAAGAGCAATTGCGGCCGGGTAGTATGCTGGATGCATCGATTGAAACCAGCAGGGCGGTGCATGGCCTTGTGGTTCCTGCATCTGCTGTTGAACGGGTGGATGGCCATACCGTCGTTTATGTCAAAACCGGCCAGCAGGACTTTCAGCCTCATGACGTTAAACTCCTCCTCGAAAATGACGAACAGGCTGTTGTGGACGCGGATGTACCACAAGGAGCGTCTGTCGTCGGGCATGGAAGTTTCATGCTGAAGAGTATGTCGCTCCTTGGAAATGACGAGGACTGAGCAAACTATCATGCTGAAATTTTTCCAGACGAACCGCTTCGTTCTGTTGGGGCTTGTCTGCGTCCTGCTGATTGGTGGCTTGCTGACAATTCCCGGGCTTCCTGTTGAGCCAGTACCGGATATCTCGCCGAAGCAGGTACTCGTATCCGTAACTGCCCCCGGTCTGGCAACTGAAGAAGTGGAAAAACTCATTACATTTCCACTCGAAGCCAGCATGACCGGGATTCCTGGAGTGACGGACCTTAGGTCCGTTTCTCGTACGGGTGTTTCTGTTGTCTATCTTCAGTTTGACGATCATACGGATATTGATCTTGATCGTACACGCGTCAGCGCGCAGATGCAGATCGCTCGGGAAACAATTACTGTTCCTAATATTTCGGTTTCCATGGGGCCACTTGCCACCGGCATGGGCGAAATCATGCAGATCCAGATCAAGGGGGAGGGATACTCTCTCATGGATCTCAATCGCTTGATGCAGTGGACTGTTGTTCCACAGCTCAAACTCGTGCCGGGAGTGGTCGATGTTAACGTCAATGGTGGTGCGGAAGAAACATATCAGGTTTTGCTGGATCCCGCTCTACTGCGCGCCTTGGGTGTTACGGTAAGTGATGTCTACAAAGCTGTTGATGAGAACAATGCCTCCGCAGGGGGCGGTTGGATTGCTCATCACGCTGAACAGCAGGTCATTGTAGGGCGGGCTCTGATTGGCAGTCTCGAAGCTTTCGGGGCCATTCCTGTCCGGATGGGGGTAAACGGTAATGTGGTGCGTCTGCGAGACGTCGGGCAGGTAACCAAGGGGCCTCGAACACGACTTGGCGCTGTAACGCGAGATGGGAAGGGTGAAATTGTGAATGGTGTCGTTCTTATGCAGAATGGGGCCAGTTCCAATGCCACGCTTGCAGCCATCAATGCCGCTTTACCTGGAATTGCCCAGTCGCTTCCCGCAGGTGTGACTCTGGACCCGTTCTATACACGCTCGACCCTGACGGGTGAGACGATTGATACGGTCAAGGAAAACCTGCTCATTGGCGCGGCCTTGGTTCTGCTCGTTCTGATTGTCGTTCTGGGAGACTGGCGCGCTGCGCTTGTTATCGCATCCGTCATTCCGGCTGCCCTGATCTTTGCCATGGCTGGTATGAGGTTCTTTGGTGTTTCTGCCAACCTGCTAAGCCTCGGAGCGATCGATTTTGGCATGATTGTCGACAGTTCCCTCGTCGTGGTCGAGCATTTGCTTGCTATCCGGGGGACGAACAGAGATCGGGCTGCCTTGCCCGAACTGGCGACGGAAGCGCTAAGAGCCGTCATTCGCCCTGTGACGTTTGCGATTTTCGTGATCATTATGGTGTATCTGCCCATCCTGACGCTTCAAAGCATTGAGGGGCGCATGTTCAGCCCGATGGCGCAGACTGTTATTATGGCGCTGCTGGCATCGTTGATTTATTGTGTGGTCTGTATTCCGGTTCTGACCGCGCTGGTCATGCACCGAAGCCCGCCAGACCACGAGACACGTTTCGTCCGGACACTACGTCGTTATTACGAGCCAGCACTGGTATGGAGTGAAAACCATAGCAGAACCCTGATCGTTCTCACGGGCGGAGCGTTTCTGCTTTCCGTGTTTCTTGCCGGTCGTCTTGGTGGAGAGTTCGTCCCCCAACTGGATGAGGGGGCATTGCTTGTGGTCGGGGTTCGCCTCCCAAGCGCCTCACTTCCAACTGTTCTGGATGGCGTGACACAGCAGGAAAAAATTCTCAAATCTTTTCCCGACGTTGAGACGGTCGTCAGCAATACCGGCACGTCTGCCATTCCTACAGATCCTATGGGAACATCTGAGACCGATACATACGTCTTTCTCAAGCCCCGTTCCCAATGGACCACCTCGTCCAATGAGGCTGGCCTTGTTGAGAAGATGAATGCGGAACTGACCACAAAAGTCCCTGACGCTCACTACTCCTGGACGCAGCCGATCCAGATGCGGATGGATGACCTTCTTTCCGGCGTCCGTACCCAGCTTGCCATTTCGATTTATGGAGATGATCTGGATACCTTGAATCGGCTGGCTCAAAAGGTTGTGACGGTGGTGCAGCGCGTACCAGGTGCGGCAGATGTCTCTTCAGAAAGCGAGGGTACAATCCCATATCTTCATGTAGATGTGGACCGTGATTCTGCAGCGCGTCTGGGGGTTTCCGTTTCGGATATTCTTGCCGAAGTCGAGGCGATTGGTGGCCATATCGGCCGATCAGTCACAGTCGACAATGCCATCATCCCAACTCAAGTACAGTTTAGAGAGGGGATCGCAAACTCTCAGGATAAAATTGCACATCTTCAGATAAGGCGTGTGGATGGGACGGGCTGGGTACTTTTGGCGGATGTAGCACATATCTCGCTTGTGGATGGGACGTCACGTATTGATCGGGATACCACCCATCGACGTGTCGTCGTTCAGGCCAATGTACGGGGACGGGACGTAAACTCCTTTGTGGCGGCTGCACAGGTAGCGGTTACAAAGCAGGTCAAACTGCCCCATGGTTACCGCATGGATTGGGCGGGACAGTTCAGAAATCTTCAGTCAGCAATGAAGCGTCTGGAAATTGTTGTCCCTATCGCCCTTGCCCTTATTTTTGGTTTGTTGATTGCAGCACTCGGCTCATTCGGGGCAGCGGTATTGGTATTCGTCAATCTGCCTGTAGCTGCAACTGGTGGTATTCTGGCACTTGTTTTACGTGGACTGCCATTCAGTATTGCCGCTGGTATCGGATTTATCGCACTTTTTGGTGTAGCGATCCTGAATGGCGTGGTCCTGCTCAGTCAGATCCGAACCTACCGCCTGCAGGGTATGAGTGCGGCCAAAGCTGCTTTTTCTGCTGCCAGCGCACGGTTCAGACCAGTGATTGCAACGGCGTCGGTCGCAAGTCTCGGATTCTTCCCGATGGCGTTTTCTGGCAGTGCCGGTGCCGAGGTCGAACGGCCTTTGGCTACCGTTGTAATCGGTGGCCTCATTTCGTCGACACTTCTGACGCTTCTTGTTCTTCCAACACTTTATGCGCGGTTTTTCAAGGATAAATCTGATCAAGTGACAGATCCGGAAGCTTAAAAGGAGGGGCCCTTTATTTTCCAAGATATGACTAAGACCTGTGCGTTCGCGCCATTAAGGTCACGGTCAAGGTGATTTCCTTGTTGATTGACTGTCACTCAGGAAGGTGTTCTGACAGAATTGGATTGGAACTGATCTGATTACGGCGGTTATTCTAGTTTGTTCAGACAGTTTGATTTCCGAGCGAAGATAGATTGCGGTCGGACTTGTGACCTTTGCGAAGTATCGTCTTGCGGTGACTGTCTTGTTCGCTTTCCGTCGTAACGACGACAGTCGGTTCTAAGGAGCAGGCGAGGAGGTGGACAGCAGTCTCCGCCCGCCTCACTGGCGCCATCGCGATTGTATCGGTTTGCACTTATGGCTTATAATCGCGTATCCTGTCCCTCCATATAGGTAAATTAGGGGAGGCTGATGACAAACATTACGGCACTTTTTGCAGATGCTGCGGTTTTCGTTTTTCTCCCGTGGGTTTTGTGGCGTCTTCTTTACAGAGCAATACCGATTGTTGTCCTTCCTATACTTATCGGTATAGTGATCTCCGTCTGGCATCTTCCGGTTAAATCACTTGGTATTCCGTCTATGTACGGGAGCGATATTGGCTGGGTTGCTGTTCTGGTTCTAGCGTTTACTGCCGGGCTGGAGATGTGGCAGTCCCCCGAGGAGACAGCAGCAGACCATACCTTGCCGGCTCCCTCTTTGGGGCGGCTTCTGGGCGGAGCTGCTGTGGCCCTTGGTGGACCGCTGCTGGTAGGGTCTGTTCTCGCTTACGAATTTTTCCTGCCCTTGCCGGGATGGCATCCTCCCCATGCCCAGCCATGGGTTGCCGCAGCGTCGATCGGGCTATGTATTGCGGTCAGCGCGCTGCCTGTTCTGATTGGTGTCGTCAGGGAGCTTAATCCAGCACAGCGCCCACTGGGTCAGCTTGCACTCAAACTTGCGGTTGTAGACGATGCGGCGCTCTGGATCGGGCTGGCTGCTTTGCAGGTTGCAGAACGTGGCACAACTGCACTGCATGGCTGGACCGGTCTGGAAGTGCTGGCGATTGCACTGCTAGTCGGACTGGCTCTGCTTGGGAACTGGGCGTCTCGTCATTTTCGCCATCCGCCTCTGGCCGTAATCTGGCTTGCTGTTCCCGTCTATCTTGCGGCCGGGTCCTGGGCGAGTATGCAGCTTGGTCTCCATGAACTGATTGGCGCCTATTTCGCGGGTGCGATTATGCCACCATCCTGGGTCCGTCGCCTTCCTGTTGAGAAGGTCGGGGCATTCTCCTTGATCTGGCTTGCTCCAATGTTCTTCGGCCATAGCGGCCTGAATATTGATGGTGACGCCCTGACATGGCCTTCTGTCATTGCTTCGCTATCTTTGGTCGCCATTTCGATCGTGACCAAGATTGTTGCCGTGTACATTTTCCCGCCCGCAGCAGGTCTCAGTCGTCGTCAGGCGCTGAGCGTCGGCGTGCTGCTGCAATGCAAAGGGTTGATGGAGATTGTCGCCGCAACGATCTTCCATGCTCAGGGCATGATCTCAGAATTTGCGTTTGCATCTTTAATGGTTCTGGCTGTGATTTCCACAATCCTGACAGGCCCGATGTTCAAGCTTGTCGCGCCTCGACCCAAAATCGAAGCCTGAGGAATGGGAGGATCATTGGATCCTCCCAAACTCTGTTTTCTAAAAATTAGCGATGCGTTGAAAGCCAGTCGTGGATCTGTGTCTGGGTGGCACGGATGGCGTCCTGACGGGCATTGATTGTATTGACCGCCTTGGCCGTCGCAATCTTGGAGCCGGTTGTCTTCGTGCCCCATGGATCGCTCTGCAGAGCCGCCAGAACCTGCGGGCTGTTGGAGTGAGCAGCAATGGTGGCGAGGAAGTCGTCTTGCGACCAAGGTGCAAGATGGGTGCGGATATCGGCCTCGTGTTCCTTCACCAACTTCCACACCAAATCCGGGTTTTCGCTGGAGGCTGCAACGACCGCGAGCGAACGGGCAATTCTTCCATTCGGAATGGCACCGCTATAAGCCAGTTGGACAGTCTTCCGGATCAGATCCGGGTTTGTTGCGCTGGCGAGTGCAGCGAAATAGCGCAGCTTCAACTCAGTGGCCTGCGTCGTGCGAACCTTGTCGGCCATAAAGGCCCAAGTCTGCTCGTCAGCGCTTTTCATGGCAATCGTTGTGACCGCGGCGACAAGATCAGGACGTAGGGACGCCGGATTGGCCTTCCAGAGCGCAAAGCGACGCTTGGCTTCCGCGGTAACCTTTGGATCGTTGAAAGCTCCGAGTGCGCTGATGACCGATGGACGCAGCATCGTATCCAGAACATTCTCGTGAGGCTTTTCGTCCCAGCCAAGACGCGCCAGAACAGGGACCAGACGGCTTCGGGCATAGGCCTGGAAATCAGCGCGATCCGGATTGCCAATTTCATAAAGGTCAATCGTTTCCAGACGGTCGATAATCTCTTCGAGAACCGCAATATCGCTCTCATGTGCCGCCGTCAGACGGTCCACGAGATCCAGATACGGAGCCAGCCCCGCCTGACCTGACCGGAAGAGGGCATACTGGTCTCCAAGCAGATTGGCGCGATCCACAGGCGAGAATTTGCTGATGGACGCAGCCAGTGCAGCCAACGCGCCCTTGTCGTAGGACACACGATAGTAGCCGCTTTCGCCAAGATTGAGCTTGAACGATGCACCACAGTACCGCGTCGTGATGGTGACAGGCTCCGTTCCCAAAACGATCGTCTTGCTGGGAAGTCCGGGGCCACCAGAAACAACCGGGATGCTCCACGTCAAGGGCTGGGCCTGCGGGTCATGAATGGTGAAGCGGCTCTGCGTTAGCGTATAAGTCGCCTGATTGTTCTGGCAAAACGACGTCACATTAACCTGCGGAATACCCGGCTGTTCCGTAAAGCTGCGGGCGACCTTGGCAACGTCCTCGCCGGATGTGGAGGACAAGGCGTTCCACAGATCCTGACTGGTGGCGTTTCCGTACGCATGGGCCTTCATGTAAGCGCGCATTCCATCGCGGAACTTGTCTTCGCCCAGCCAGCCTTCCAGCATCCGGATGACGAGTTCACCCTTGCCATAGCTGATGCTGTCAAACGCCGAATTGGCTTCGCTGACGTTATGGATCGTCTGCTGGATCGGATGTGTGGTGGCGAGAGCATCAATTGCCATCGTCTCTTCGCGGGTCTCATGCTGGCGCGGCCAAATGTCCCACTGAGGGTTCAGCTTGTCCGTGACCTTGATTTCCATCCAGGACGCGAAACCTTCATTGAGCCAGATATTGTTCCACCAGCCCATCGTCACGAGATCGCCCGACCACTGATGGGCCATTTCATGCGCAACGACTTCGTGGATCAACTCGCGAGTACGGGGCGTGCTGTTCTTCGGATCAAAGAGAAGAACATTGTCGATGTAGGTGAGGGCGCCCCAGTTCTCCATCGCACCGGCCTGATAATTGCCGGGAATAGCCAGCATATCCATCTTGGGAAGAGGATATTTTACACCGAAATAGGTGTTGTAATACGGCAAGATCTTCTCGGCGGATTCAAGGGCGTAACGGCCCTGTTCCTCAAGGCCTGCTGGCGCATACACGCTCATGTCCGTGCCGTCAGCGCCGCCATGGACTGCACCCATATCACCCGCAACAAGCGCCAGAAGATAGCTGGACATGCGGGGAGTAGGAGCGAAAGACACGCGCTTGGTTTTTGTATCCTGCTGCGTGGTGCCGATGATGGGCATATTGCTGACGGCGACATCATCGAAGGGCAGGGTCACGTTGAGCTGGAAGCTGGCCTTGAACGCGGGCTCGTCCCACCCCGGAAACATCCGGCGTGCATCGGCGACTTCAAACTGCGTCACCAGCATCCGGCGCTTCTCGCCTTTGGCTGAGGTGTAGTCGTTGATATACAGGCCGTTCGGTGTTTTGAGGATCGGTCCCGTATAACTGATGGCGAGCGTATGGGGGCCTTTAGGGACCACCTGCTCGAAATGGAGGGTCGCTGTCTGTGCGGCATCATCCTGCTTGATGATGGCGTGACGCGTGCCATCCAGAATGGCTGCCGAGAGTTTCAGGCCAGCCTGATTGAGGACAATATCCTGCGTATCGGTCAGGACGTTCACGTCAATGGTTTCCTGCCCTTTGAGGGTCAGGTGCTCAGGATCAGTTTCAAGATCAATGACGTAGGTTTCCGGAGCAACTGTCTTTGGAAGTTCTCCTGGCGTCTGCTGGAACGAGAAAGTGCCCTCGGCATGAGCCATCGCATAGGGCAGGCCGGCAAGAAGTGTACTAAGAGCCAAAAGGCGA
The DNA here is from genome assembly GCF_058107395.1 of Gluconobacter sp. ESL1110. Lineage (NCBI taxonomy): Bacteria > Pseudomonadati > Pseudomonadota > Alphaproteobacteria > Acetobacterales > Acetobacteraceae > Gluconobacter > Gluconobacter sp. ESL1110. Next base: position 353,565 of record NZ_JBYLUK010000008.1, on the reverse strand, counting down.
CGCATCATGAAGTCTGTCCTTGATCGGTAAAAGGAATAGCGAAAACGGCGTATGACGCTGTGTTTCAATGGTGATCTGAACGTTGCATACTCGGTTAGGACAGGAAAGGGTGGAAGTGAGATTGCCGGACCTCTCCATCTTGGCATGTGTTAAAATCTCCCCGATGCCAGTATGAGGAAGCCCACTGCGCGAGAATGGAGACGTCCCGTTAGATGATGACACGCCTTTTCCCTGTCTGGGCCATTCTGGTGACGGTCGGTGCTGTTGTATTTCCTGCACCATTCCTGAAGCTTCTGCCCATCATCACGCCACTTCTGGCATTCATCATGTTCACGATGGGCGTTTCCCTTACGGTTCAGGATTTCTCCCGGATCGCGCGCCGCCCCTATCCCGTTCTGGCGGGGGTGGGCCTTCATTATCTGGTGATGCCTCTCGCCGCCTGGGGTATTGCGCATCTGCTTGGAATGCCACCTGCACTGGCGACGGGCATGATCCTCGTTGGGTGCGTTTCTAGCGGCACTGCGTCTAACGTCATGATCTTCCTGTCCAAAGGGGATGTCGCCCTGTCTGTCAGTATCAGCGCGCTCTCCACCCTGGTCGGGATTTTTGCGACCCCCTTGCTCACCCGTCTTTATGTCTCGGCGGGAGTGTCCGTTGATAGCTGGGGCCTGTTCCGCAGTATCATTACGATGGTGGCGTTGCCTGTTCTGGCGGGTGTTGTGGTCAATACACTCTGCCAGCGCATGGTGAAGCGCGTTGAGGCTGCTCTTCCACCCATCGCCATGGTGTCCATCCTGCTGATTATTGGCTGTGTAGTGGCTGGAGCAGGGCCTTCCCTTGCTCAGGCTGGTCCGCTCCTTATGTTGGGCGTCGTTCTGCATAACGCTATCGGGCTTGCGGGAGGGTATTGGGGAGGACGGCTTCTAGGCTTTGATGAGTCCGTTTGCCGAACACTGGCTCTTGAAGTCGGGATGCAGAATTCCGCTCTCGCAGCCACACTAGGCCGACTGTATTTCTCGCCCGTGGCAGCTCTTCCGGGAGCTGTGTTCTCGGTATGGCACAACGTGTCAGGGTCTGTTCTCGCCACATTCTGGGCTGCCCGTCCGTTAAAAGCGAAAAATCCTGACATTCAGGACACCGCCAGATAATCCTGAAGGCGAGGGACCATGAAATTCAGAAAGGCTCTCACTCGGGGTGGGCTCTGACGGCCTCCCGGATAGAGCGCATGAATGTCTTCCTCATCCTGCACGCCTGCATCCGCTAACACTTCGATCAGCCGCCCTGCCTGAATATCATTCCGCACATGATATTCGCCTAACCGTGCCAATCCCGCACCCTGAACGGCCAGCCTCCGTACGGTTTCCCCGTTGTTGGCCAGAAGCGGCCCACGCACTAGCCGATCAACCAATCTACCTTTTTCATGAAGAGGCCAGACAGGCGCTGATCGTTGGAAATTGAAACCCAGACACCGGTGATGGCTCAGATCTCTGGCAGTCTGAGGCGTTCCATATCGGGCCAGATAGGCAGAAGAGGCCACGATCTTGCGCGGAGCAGATCCAAGATGCCGGGCGGTCAATCCTGAATCCTGCAAACGCCCTACCCGGAACGCAACATCCGTTCGATCCAGATAAAGGTCGGTCATTTCGTCTGACAGGGAGAGGTCAATCACAATATCCGGGTAAGTCTCCCAGAAAGCAGGCAGAAGGGGTTCAAGCCCAAGCGTTCCGAATGCAACCGAAGCATTCACCCGAACCGTACCCTGTGGCTGCATGTTGCCGGTCGTTAGACTGCGTTCAATGTCATCAAGGTCCGCAATCAGGGCTGTGGCCCGTGCGTAATAAGCTTGCCCTTCCTGTGTCACGGAAAGGCGACGTGTGGATCGTTCAATCAGACGCAATCCCAGACGTGCCTCGATGCGTGCAATCAGCTTGCTGACCGTCGAAGGCGTCATTCTCAGAAGACGCGCTGCCTCTGAAAAACTGCCACTTTCCACAACGCGCACGAAAACCTGCATTTCGCCGACGCGATTATCCATACAACGCCACCTATGAATTCCTTTCATAGGTTTTGTGCAATCTGAGGGAATTATCAAGTCTCAAAGAAAAGATCATCTTCCCCTCACGTTCCAGCTTTACTGAAGCAGAGGCAAAACAGATGAAAATCTTCATCACCGGCGCAAGTGGCTATATCGGGGGTTCCGTCGCAGCCCATCTCGCCGCAAAAGGCCATCAGATCCGAGGCCTGATCCGCAATGAATCCCGCGCGGGAGAACTTCGATCTTTTGGCATCGAACCCGTTGTAGGCACCCTCGATGAGAACGACCTTCTGATGGCCGAGGCACAGAATTCAGATGCCGTGATCAATGCAGCCGACAGTGATCACCGTGGTGCAGTTGAAGCGCTCTTGAAGGGGCTCGAAGGCAGCGGAAAGCCGTTTTTGCATACAAGTGGCAGCTCCTTGGTCGGAGACGAAGCTCTTGGTGAACCGTCCGATGCGATTTTTACGGAAGAAACCCCTGTAGCTCCGGCGCCAGATAAGGTCGCGCGTATCGCAATCGATACTCTCATTCGGAATGCCGCACCTGATGTCCGCTCAGTGGTTCTGTGCAACACCATGATCTACGGACGCCATCTGGGGCCAGTTTCGCGAAGTGTTCAGATTCCGCCTCTCGTGGCGCAGGCCCGGGAAAGCGGCATCAGCCGACATATCGGCCGTGGTCTCAATCGCTGGTCAAACGTCCATATTGCAGACGTTGCCGCGTTATACGAACTGGCTCTGACGAAAGCGCCAGCTGGCAGCTTCTACTTTGTTGAAAACGGCGAAGCTTCATTCCGCGAGATTACGGATGCGATTGGTGCCGCTTTAGGTCTTGGGTCATCGCAGGATTGGGCCCCTGACGAGGCGATCAAGCGCTGGGGACGTGAACTTGCGGTGTTTGGCCTGAGTTCCAACAGCCGTGTCCGGGCTGACAAAGCGAGGCGGGAACTTGGCTGGACACCAGCCCATCATTCAGTGACGGACTGGATCCGGCAGGATATTGCCTGAAAAGATCCGAATGGAATGAACCGCTCGGATCTTATAGCTCAGTGAACCGAGCGGGTGGCGTCGCTCTTCTCACGAATAGCGCGGAACTCCGAACCACCCTTCCAGGTCGGCCAGTCATGCGAAAAGGCGGCGCTATAGCCAACCTGACGCACGACTTCGACGTCCTGCGCCGCGCCACGCACATCCCAGTCGGCGCTCCAAGCATCACAGGCCTGATGATAGCAAGCCATGTAAGACGTCAACCATTTGCTGCCTGCTGCTGTTCCGCCATTGAGCAGATCAAACGGCCCAGCCATGTCCATAACGGCGAGAACGGGTACGCCTGCACGAGCGAAGGGGAGGTGGTCTGCACGATAGAACGCGCCACGCTCCGGCATGGCTTCCGGCTGCGTTGTACGGCCCTGCTTCAGAGCTGCTGCAGCAAAGTCATCTTGAAGCGTGTCCTGGCCCGCACCGATGATGAAGGCATTATGAGCCGGTCCCGCCATCTGAAGAACATCCATCGTCAGATTGGCGGCAGTCTTGTCCAGCGGGGCGAGCGGATGCGCCACATACCAGCTTGATCCCAGTAGGCCACGCTCTTCACCCGTCCAGGACGCAAAGCTCACAGTGCGCTTTGGCTTCGGGCCGTTTTTGAAAGCACGCGCGATTTCAAGAACAGCGGCAATGCCGGAACCGTCGTCGATCGCGCCACGGCGGATGACGGTGTTACCCTGTGCATCGGTGCTCTTGCCAAATGCATCCCAGTGAGCACCGAACATGACGGTTTCATCCGGATAGGTCGAACCTGTGATCTTGCCGATCACGTTCTGGCTCTGGAGATGATCCACCTTGACCGACATATCAAGCGAGAACGTCGTGTCATGAATATTGACCGGGTGGAAGTCTGGCGAACGGGCCTGACGACGCAGACGATTCAGATCCAGACCGGCCTGGGCAAAGAGCGCATGGGCCGCATTGCCTTCGATCCAGCCAATCAGCGGAACGGACTTCAGATCCTTGTCGTCATGCAGGATGTCATATTCCTCACCCTGCGGCGCAACAACGGTGCTCCACGGATAGGATGCGCCCGGCGTGTCATGAATGATGAGCGCACCTGCGGCACCGCGACGGGCTGCTTCCTCGAACTTGTACGTCCAGCGGCCATAATAGGTCATGGTCTTGCCGCCAAAACGTCCGGCTACAGGCTCTTCTGGTCCAGCGTCAAAATCCGGATCGTTGACAAGAAAGACCGCAATTTTTCCGTGCAGGTCAACCTGTTTGAAATCGTTCCAGCGACGCTCGGGAGCGGTGACACCATACCCGACGAATACCATCGGAACATGGGACAGACGGAGGCGCTGGATGGGCTGCAACGTGGAGAGCGCCACGTCCTTAAGCTGGTGCAGTTCCAAAGTATGGCCGCGCGTGGTGACGGTCGCTGTGGCTTTGGGGTCAGGGCGGGTGCGGATCATCGGGACGTTCTGCGTCCAGCCACCGTTCTCGCCACCCGGTTCAAGACCGATCTTCTGATACTGCTCGATCAGCCATTTGACCGTAACGGCTTCTCCCGGCGTACCCGGTGCACGACCCTCGAACTCATCCGACGACAGCACACGCATTGTTTCGGACATCCGGGCGGGATCAATAGGGCCGGAGGCGCCGGTGTTGGGAGCTGCCTGCGCGGTGGAAAGGCCAATTAAAAAAGAAGTTGAAGCGAAAGCCGCTAACCCGGTGGCCAGCCGTAAACGCTGGCGGAAAGACAATGTGTGCATCATGTCCTCAGTGTGTTTTGAAGGCAGGTCTGATGAGATAACAGGCACTTTACACATCACACGGCCGTTCCGGAAATGGTCTAAAATTGCTTGTAGGGCGGGTTGACGAAAAACATGCGCCACCCCCATGTTTCCACACATGAAACTTGCCACATTCCCGGTTCTTCTCTCACGTCATCCCCAGGTCGCAGAGGCTGAAGGCGTCTGTTACGGACGAAAGGATATGACACTGGTGGCAGGATGGGAGCCAGTTGCGGCTGGCCTGTTGACGCTTGCCAAAGGAATTGGCAGCTCAGTTATTTATACATCGCCGTCTTCGCGTTGTCTGGCTGTCGCGCAAAAAATGGCAGAGCGAAGCGGTTTGCCAGTGTTGCAGGATGATCGTCTTCAAGAACTGTATTTTGGATGTTGGGAGGGGCTGGAGTGGGCTTCTATTCCGCGTCAGGCTCTGGACCACTGGGCTAGCGATCCAGAGGGTTTTTCTCCACCCGGAGGAGAAAACGGAAAAAGCCTTCAGGAGAGAGTGCAGTCCTTCTGGTTAGACCTGCTTCGGGTAGCGCGACCAGCGCTGGTCATTTCTCATGGTGGACCATTACGCCTGCTGGACGGTCTGGCCCGCGGAATAAACCAACCGGATCTTCTGGCGCCCTCCATGCCGCAGGGAAGCAGCCGACTGTACTACGTTAGCGTCTGATCCACTGACGACGTTCCGGATTCCGTTTTTCCCAGCCCATGCGTTCCAGTTCAGGCGTATTCGCCTGTTCTGTGGGGTATCCCACGCAGAGATAGGCTACGAGATCCCAGTTAGGTTCAGCGTTCAGTATTGTTGAAACGGTCTCAGGATCAAGAATTGACACCCATCCGAGCCCGACCCCCGATGCTGTTGCGGCAAGCCAGAAGGTATGGATTGCCATGACGGCAGACCATGTCGTGGTTTCGGGCATTGTTGCGCGTCCAAGGCCATGCCCCTGATCTGGTGTGGTTTCGCAAAAAACTGCAACATGGTGAGGAGCATCATCCAGCCCGGCCAGTTTGAGGCTGGCATATCCAGCTGCCTGTTCTCCGTCATATCCTTCAAGTGCGCGGGCATTGCACGTTTCGAAGCTTTTTCGAACCGCTGATTTTCGGGTTTGATCTTCTACAAGAACAAAGCGCCACGGCTCGCTCAATCCTACAGAAGGAGCGAGCGTTGACGCCTGAAGCAGATCATCAAGAAGTGAAGGAGCAACAGGTTCACGCCTGAAATGACGGACATCCCGCCGCCAGGTAAAAAGACGCTCAAGATCAAGCCGAAAATCTTCAGAAAATGCAGCAGTTGTCACAGTTTTTTCTTTTCCGAACTTTTCAGTCGACTTGTTTCTGAAGGACGCGAGCGGCCAGCGGACCAAAAAGTAATCCGAGCGTAATCCACAGAACGGCCTGCATTCCAAGCGCCGCTTCACGAAACCGCCAGAGAACCGTCGCAGGAAAATCCGTAGGCACTTCATCAATATCAGGCATTCCAGCTTGAGCTGCCACGATAAGGCTGATGAACACTGCGATGGTCACGAGTATTCCATTCCATTGACCAAGGCGCCGGACAAGAGGTCGGCTGGTCATGAAAGCGGCGGTTGCTGCACAGAGCGAAAGAAGGATCATCCCGAAATAGGTTTCAGTTCGGAGCGTGATCGTTTCGGGCAAACCTACGGCAGGAGGGTTGGGAGGATATTTCAGATCCGGGACAAGCACAAAAATTACGAAGGCAGCGGCTGCCAGCAGGGCTGAAAGTGCGCGTGGCGAAAAGCGCCCTACGCGGCCGTAGGCAAATGCGAAAATCGTTGCGAAAATCCCACCATACGCTGCACCGTACATGACAGCAGCCGTTAGAAGTCCAAAGGAAGCCTGTACGGATCGGCTGACCAGTTCAGGTTCGGGCAGCTCCCCAGAAGCAAGATCTTTAGCACCTTCAAAAGCGATGGCCAGATTGACCTGAGGCTCCCCAAAGATACGAGCGAACAGAAATGCGAGAAAAGCAGCAGCAACCCCGGCCATCATGCCGCGGGTCAGAAGGCGACCAGCCATGTTTGAGACTTGCCGTTAGTGGCAGGGGAAGCCAAGCAAATGACGGCCATCATGAACGAATTCATGCACTTCGTGGCCTGAGATCAGGGATGTTGCACCCTGTTCTGCGCCTACGAAGTAGAGCAGTATCAGGCTCAGTATGACCGTAAAAACAGCCCACGGCACAAGAGCGCGGACAGGAATAGCGATTGGTGCTGTGGCGCTGCTGGAAAGTGAGGAGAGGCTCTGGCTCATGCTGGGCTCCGCAAGGAAAATGCGCGTTCTGCGGTGAAAACTGCTTTGGAAAAGGAGGTCTGACTCCGCATTACGATAGCAAATGCGTTACAGTGGCGCGACCGCACCGGGTTTACACCGATTTCCCCTTACTTTTCTGGTTACCAAAGTAATCTTCCATACAGGCGTGTCAACTGTTTCCTGTCGCAACGAGTGCTGTCAGAATAACACACTCCGTGATGCTGGCTGTGGCTCCTAGAACATCACCTGTATATCCGTTCAAAAACCTCTTTGCCGTAGCTCTTGAGACCACTGCGACGCACAGAGACAGTAGACACGTTAATACAGCGATACGGCATGAAACGGAGAGCACCGTGACACAAAACGCCGAGAACAGGCATCCTAGGACCTGATCCCGCGTCAACCTCTCCAATTGCCGTGCCAGGCCATTGTCCCGAGCGGGACGCAAAGTAAGAGGCAGAAGTGGTAGCACAGCTCTCGATAAGGCGCCTGTCAGGGCAAGAGCAGGAACGACCAGAATAATTGGTAATGCAGCAAGTGCTGTAACACGGATCAGAATGCAGAGCCCGAGTGCCAATGCTCCGTAACTTCCAATCCTGCTATCACGCATGATCTCCAGTCGTCGCTCTGCAGTATAACCGCCGCCACAGCCATCAGCCATATCGGCCAAACCATCTTCATGCAGGCCTCCTGTCAGAAGGATCTGTATTGCAATGCTCCAGACTGCCGCGACTGTAACCGGCACATGAACAGCGCATAGGCCCAGAAAAACAAGGCCGGTTAAAACACCTGTAAAAGCGCCAATAAGTGGCCAGCACCAGACCGACCGGGACAAGGACCATTCCTCTCCCGTGACGCGCAGCCATCCCAAGGGAAGGCGCGTCAATAACCCTGCACCACAGGCAATATCTTCCCGAATGGTTCGCCAGAGTTTCATTCTGTTGAGGGCGCGGACTTCTGGGAAACAGAAGCTTCCGCGAATGTTGCCATGCCATTATGGCAGGCTATGGCGCCGCGCAGAAGCGGAATGGCCAGACCTGATCCTGATGCTTCTCCCAGTCTCAGTCCGAAATCCAGAAGAGGTTCCAGCATGAGAGATGCAGCCAGGTTGCGGTGCCCCGCTTCTGCGGAGCAATGGGAAAGACGTGTATGATCAAGTGCTTCCGGGGCTATCTTCACAAGAGGAAGAATTGCCGCGGTACATACAAATCCATCGAGCACGACGGGAATGCCATGATGACGCGCGGCCAGAACGCTTCCCATGATAGCTGCCAGCTCGTATCCACCAAGGCGGCGGGCGACCTCTAATGGGTCACACAGAGTGCCCCTGTGAAGCGTGATGGCCTCATCAATGACCGCTGCTTTCAGCTTGAGACCTTCATCGTTAAGTCCCGTCCCACGACCTGCCCAGTCTTTGCCTGTTCCGCCCAGAAGAGCCGCGCATAGAGCTGCGGCGGGTGTTGTATTGCCAATTCCCATTTCACCGGGGCAAAACAAATCTGCGTCCTTTGGCACAGCTCTGTACCCGGCTGAAACAGCAGACAGAAAATCCTCTTCCGTCATTGCTGCGGTTTGTGAAAGGTCTTCCGTTGCCTTCAGGTTCTGAAGGCAAACCACGTTCAGATCGGCTCCGGCAGTACGGGCAAGTTGATTAATAGCGGCTCCGCCATGCTCAAAGTTTGCAACCATCTGGCTTGTAACGTCCGAGGGCCAGGGCGAGACGCCACGCTGAACAACACCATGATTGCCCGCGAAAATTGTGATCTGGACTTTATCCAGAACAGGGCTGTCCGTGCCCTGCCATTCACCAAGCCAGAGCGCAAGCTCTTCAAGTCGCCCCAGGCTACCGGGAGGTTTGGTCAGCAGGGCATCCCGTTGCCTGATGCGGTCTCTACAGGCACGATCTGGCTCAGGTAGCGACAGACAGGCCGTCCTGAGGTCCTTCATGCTGGGGAAAGAAATGTCTGGAACGGAAAATAAAGCATCAGTCGGCATGAGGTGTCTTTTGTGCTGTTATCCGGGCACATGCAAGATAATGAGACGGGAGAAGACGTGATGCATTCGGATGGCCCAACAGGCCAGCGACAATTATCGCTTGTTCTGGGGGGAGCACGATCCGGGAAAAGTGGCGTTGCTGAAGCCCTTGTCACTAGCCAGCCTGCGCCATGGATCTATCTGGCGACCGGTCGTGCCTACGACGAAGAAATGCACGCCAGGATCGCCTTACACCGTGCCAGTCGTGGAGCTTTGGGATGGCAGACGATCGAAGAACCTTATGATATCGCGAACGTACTTCGGAATGCAGGGCCGGAACCTGTTCTGGTCGATTGCCTCACACTCTGGCTGACCAATCTCGTTCTGGATGAAAGAGATGTAAGCGCAGCGACAGAAGACCTGTTTTCCGCGCTCTCAGCGCGCGCGCATCAGACCGTTCTGGTGGGCAATGAAGTGGGGCTGGGAATTGTTCCGGACAATGCTCTGGCACGGCGTTTCCGGGATGAGGCGGGTCTTCTGCATCAGCGGATTGCCGCTATCGCGGACGAGGTGCTCTTTGTTGCTGCGGGGTTATCGCTGAAACTCAAGTAGGTGCCCTACAAGGCTTTTGACACTCCAGAATACCAGCGATAGGAAAGAAAGTGATGGTTCCTCCGAAAGGAGGATGAAAAGGGAAGCCGGTGCGATCTTGCGGATCAAATCCGGCACTGCCCCCGCAACTGTGGACGGTTATCTGTCCTGCCAGCATGGCTTTCGGATCATGCGACCACTGGAAATACGTCCGGGAAGGTCTGGCAGGAGAGGAGGCGCTGAACGCGTCTCGGTCGTAAGTCAGGAGACCTGCCATCAGAGCCAAGTGTCATGATCCGGCGGGGTGCCCGGACTGTGAGGGCGCGCCGTTGTGGTACGTCCCCTCCGAAGTGCGGAGGCCTTTTACTGCGCCTTTTGTCATGCCCGTCCGGGCTGCAAGAGAGACGAAACCATGGCAGAAACCCTGCCTCAGACCAGACCCGTCCTGCATGTCTGCGTAACATGCCGTCGTGGATTGCCGCTGACTGACGATCCCGTTCAGGGGCGTCAGCTTTACGAGGCACTTGCCCAGCATGCCGAGAAAGACAATTTCAGCATCCAGCCTGTAGACTGTATGGCCACATGTAGTCGCGGCTGCGTCGCGGCTGTGTCGATGCCGGAAAAATGGACCTTGATCCTGGGGCAACTTGGTCCAGAGAAAATCGAGGACCTACGGACGTTCCTGGGCCTCTACCGAGCCTCAAAAACGGGAACGGTCATGCCGTCAAAGCGCCCGGCCTCTCTTTCTGATATGATCCTCGCCCGTCTGCCAGCGTCCCTTTCTGCCTCACAGGAACTTTCATGATGTCCCAGTCCATTTCAGGTATCGGTCGCAAGATTCCCGTTACGATCATCACAGGCTTCCTCGGTGCCGGAAAAACGACGCTTTTGCGCAATCTACTGGCGCAAGCGAACGGGCGCAGGATCGCCATTGTGGTCAACGAATTTGGTTCTCTTGGAATCGATGGAGAAATTCTGCGCTCCTGTGGCATCGAAAACTGCCCGGATGAAGATATTGTCGAACTGACAAACGGCTGCCTGTGCTGCACCGTTGCAGACGATTTCATTCCCACCATGCAGGCCCTGATTGATCGTCCCGATCCGCCGGAACATATTGTCATCGAGACGTCCGGTCTTGCGCTCCCCAAGCCTCTCCTGAAAGCGTTCAGCTGGCCTGATATCCGTACACGCATGACGGTGGATGGCGTGATTACGCTGGTTGATGCACCTGCCGTAGCAGCAGGCCGTTTTGCCGATGATCCGGCTGCAGTAGCAGCCCAGCGGGCGGCTGATCCGTCTCTTGATCACGATAATCCTCTCGCTGAAGTCTATGAGGATCAGCTGAATGCGGCAGATCTGATTGTTCTCAACAAAACCGATCTTCTGGAAACCGTCGAGGCGGATGCTGTCGAGGCAGGCATCATCAAGGCTGTACCGCGTAAGGTCGTAATATTGCGGGCCGTGGAAGGACGTCTTGATCCGGCCGTTTTACTTGGAATTGCAGCCAGTGCGGAAGATGATCTTCAGGCGCGACCGTCCAATCATGATGGAGCGGATGATCATGAACATGATGATTTTGAGAGCTTTGTTGTTGTCATGCCGGAGCAGGTCAGTGCTGATGCGGTCCTGAAGCGCCTCAGTGATGTGTCTGGCACGTTTGATATCCTGAGAATGAAGGGTTTTGTGGCAGTACAGGGCAAAAAAATGCGCCTGGCTGTACAGGGCGTGGGAACACGCTTTCGTCATGAATTCGATGTGCCCTGGACAGACGGCACGCGTGACGGACGCTTGGTCGTGATCGGACAGACCGGTCTGGATCGTGCCGCCATCGAAGCCGCGTTACTGGGCGTCTGAGTTCGTCATGCATCTGCTTGTCCGCGAACGACATGGAATAGACGATCAGGACGTGGCCGAGGATCTCGACCATGCGCCAACGGACGTCGTGTTTCTGTCTTTTTCGGACAGTGATCTTTTGGCGCTGGAACAGGCCTACGAAAAGCTGAACGCCTCGTCCCAGGGAGGGGCTGGCTTCTCGCTGAGACTGGTCAATCTCTCGCGGCTCAGACATCCGATGTCCGTCGATCTGTATATCGAGCAGACACTTTCTGAAGCGCATTGTGTTGTGGTGCGTCTTCTGGGGGGGATTGATTACTGGCGATATGGTGCGGAAGAAGTCAGAAACTCCTGTGCCAGAAAGTCCATTTCGCTAGCTTTGTTACCCGGAGATGCCCGTCAGGACGCAAGGCTGGAAGAATGGTCCAATGTTCACGCGACCGATCATGAACGGCTCACGAGCTTTCTGAAAGAAGGAGGTCCGGACAACGCCCGCCGTGCACTGATTCTGATGGCATATCTTGCCGGATGTTGCGCAGATTTGGCTGGGATGCCGGAGCCTGTGCCATCTGTCGGGTTCTATCGCGCCGGAAAGCCCAACCTCTCTTTGCGGGCAACAGTTGTTTTCTATCGCGCCCATCTTCTTGCCGCGGACACAGCGCCCATCGACTATCTGGCAGATGCCTTGGAGGTGGCGGGTCTCTCCGCAGACGTGCTCTATGTTTCCTCTCTCAAAAATCCTGACGTCGCCGAATACCTGCGTCATTATCTGACCCAGTCACGCCCCGACATCATCCTGAATGCAACCTTCTTTTCTGCTCGGGGAGAGGACGGATGTTCTCCACTGGACGACGCGGATGTGCCGGTCCTTCAGGTGTTGCAACCCAATTCAACCTGTCAGTCATGGGAAGAGAGCGGACGCGGCCTGTCTCAATCCGATCTCGCAATGCAGGTTGTTCTTCCCGAACTGGATGGGCGGCTTCTGGCAGGGCCTATTTCGTTCAAGTCAGAAACGGCTCCCGGGGATGCAGCGAGGCATGATCCTTATCCGGCAGGCATATCGGCTGTTGTCGCCCAGGCAAATGCGTGGGCAAGACTGAGGCATCTCAAGCCTGAAAGCAGACATCTGGCCTTGATCCTGTCTGACTATCCGGGCGCAGAAGGCCAGTCGGCTCACGCCGTTGGCCTGGACACGCTTGCCAGTCTCTGTGCCATTGTGGAGGCACTGAAAGACGAAGGGTATAATTGCGGAGGCGCCGAAACATGGTCCAAGGCCCAGTTTGTAAACTCGTTATGTAACAAGCCAGTCCAACAGCTTCTCAGCCTTCAGGAGTATCGAGAAGCGTTTGAAAGTCTGCAGGATCAGTTCCGGCAGTCTGTTCTGAGCGCGTGGGGCGAGCCAGAGGACGACGCCGCTTTTCAGGACGATGGCTTCTGCCTGAAAGCCCTGAGACTTGGGCATATAGTCATCGCAGTCCAGCCTGATCGTGGCGCAGCACTGGACCGCAAGGCACAGTATCACGATCCTGATACGCCCCCGCGTCATGCCTATGTCGCGTTTCATCTCTGGCTGCGTCAGGTGTGCCAGATTGACGTGATGGTTCATCTTGGAACGCATGGCACTTTGGAGTGGCTACCGGGAAAAGCCGTTGCACTATCGCAAGACTGTGCTCCTGCTGTTCTGCGGGGCGCATTGCCTGTTCTCTATCCTTTTATCGTCAATAATCCAGGGGAGGCTGCGGCTGCCAAACGGCGTCTTGGTGCTGTCACCATCGGTCACATGACGCCACCTGTCATGAAGGTGGGACTTGATGCTGGAATGGCCGAACTGGAGCAGTTGATTGACGAATTCGCGGAAGCCGACGGTCTGGACCGTCGACGGGGTGCCATCCTACGGCGTGACATTCTGGACCGTGCATCCGGAATGGGCTTGCTGGCAGAAAGCGGTGTAAAAGCGGGCGAGGGGGATGAAGCTGAGGCTCTGGCCCGTCTGGATGCTTATCTTTGTGATGTGAAAGATCTTCAGATCCGGGACGGACTGCATGTTTTCGGGAAAATCGCTCCTCATGCAGACAGGCTCGCGACGATGGTGTCTTCGGTCGCTCAGACTCCAGCGGGCGAGATTGCTTCCCTGATTGAAGCCAGTGCGGACGCGGAAATGGCTTCGCTGCTTGCTGGACTGGAAGGACGTTTTGTTCGACCTGGTCCTTCGGGCGCGCCGACCCGAGGACGAGTAGATGTTCTTCCGACTGGTCGTAATCTGTTCACCATGGACCCTCGGGCCGTGCCAACGGCATCCGCTGTGGAGTTGGCAAGAGCGCAGGCGCAGCAGATCCTTTTGCGACATCTTCAGGAAGAGGGTGAACCACTCCTGCGCATCGTGATGGATCTGTGGGGCTCATCTACGCTCCGGACTGGTGGGGAGGATCTGGCACTGGCGCTTCTTCTGATGGGCGTTGAACCTCTCTGGGATGCGTCCAGTGGGCGTGTTTCCGGAATTGAGGTTACGCCAATCGCTGTTCTGGATAGGCCACGGGTAGACGTCACACTCAGAATTTCCGGCCTGTTCCGAGATGCTTTTCCCGGTCAGATTGCCTTGTTCGATCAGGCCGTTCAGGCCGTCTCTGCCCGCGAGGAAGGGGAAGAGTGGAACCCTCTCGCCGCCAGTGTCCACGATCTTGAAGGAGAAGAGCGCAAAGCGGCAACAGCACGGATCTTCGGAGCCGCTCCGGGAACGTACGGAACCGGTATTGAGGAGATGCTGGCAAGAGGAACGTGGGAGACACGATGTGAACTCGGTCAGTCCTATCTTGAAGGGAATGACTGGATGTATGGGGGGGGACGTGACGGTACGCGGAATGCGGCAGCTTTGGCAGAAAAGCTCAAACAGACGGATGCTATTCTGCATGTTCAGGACCATGCGGAAACCGATATTCTAGAGAGTCCTGACGTAGCCGCACATGAGGGTGGACTTTTTGCTGCTGCTGAGATGCTGGGAGCAGATCCTGCCCTCTGGCATGGAGACACATCCCGTCCGGACGCACCACGTCTGCGCGATACTGAAGCAGAAGTTGCGCGGATCGTCCGGGGGCGCTTGGCAAACCCGCGGTGGCTGGAGGGTATGCGGCGGCATGATTATCGTGGGGCCGCGGAAATGGCACGTGGGCTGGACGCACTATGCGCCTTCGCGGCGACTGTGCCAACGCGGTTCGATCATCAGTTCGATCTTGTCTTTGCGGCTACCCTTGGAGACGAAACCTGCAATACGTTCCTGCAACGCGCCAATCCGCAGGCGAGACACGCGATGCGAGAGCGCTTTCAGGACATGATCCGTCGCGGCCTGTGGCATCCTCGGAGCAATAGTGTAACAGCTTTTCTGGATGAGGGGCAGGGATGAGCGATACCTTTCTGGTCCGTGGCTGGTGTCCCGATCTTTTTGCGCCGATGAAGGCTCGCGACGGTTTTCTCGTGCGGATCAGACCTCCAATAGAGGGGCTCGATGCTGGGCAGGCGCACGCGATAGCCGCCATCGCGTCCGAACATGGAAATGGTACAATCGAACTGACAAACCGGGGAAACCTGCAACTTCGCGGCTTTTCGCTCGACGGCGTTCACTTGGCCGGTAAAATTGCAGTGGAATGGGGAATTGCTGACCCTAACCCGGCACGGGAGCGAA
The DNA here is from genome assembly GCF_058107395.1 of Gluconobacter sp. ESL1110. NCBI lineage: Bacteria > Pseudomonadati > Pseudomonadota > Alphaproteobacteria > Acetobacterales > Acetobacteraceae > Gluconobacter > Gluconobacter sp. ESL1110. Next base: position 338,397 of record NZ_JBYLUK010000008.1, on the reverse strand, counting down.
GACGGGCAGTTCTTGTCTCTCCCTTGGCTGGACATGATCCGGCGTGTAACCCTGATACACTCGCTGTTTCCAGAAGACTTCAGGCAGAGCTCCTGGCGCATGATCGGCTTGACAGCCTGAGCGGTAAGTTCGGGTGGGGTGTGGATGGCGGCGGATTTGTGTCTGCAGGAGCAATCTGCGCCGATATAGTTCTTCAGGCGCAGCAGGATGGGTGGGCAGTGCGCTGTGGTGGTCTGACAACCGAGATCCTGGACGAAAAGATGGCGGTCCAAAGGGTTATCGCCCTCTCTGATGCGTTCGCCAGACAGTCAAGCATCAAGCGTCCAGCCCATAATGATGGCGTCACAAAATCCTTGTTGGAGAAGGTAGGCTTCCGGAAATATCTTCCAACCGAACCTGTCCCTGTTTTCGTGCTTCCTGTGGGCCAACTTCCCGGATGCAGGGCCGGAATAGGGCTTCCACTCGGTAGACTACAGGCTGCTAACTTCAGTTTTTTGGCCGAACAGCTCGGAGAAGACCGTTTGCGCGTGACGCCTTGGCGAGGTGTCATCATGCCTGAAAATACCACAAACCATCCAGGTTTTATCGTGGACGCTGCTGACCCGCGCCTTCGGATTGAAGCATGTGTCGGTGTGTCAGGATGTGAAAGAGCAACAGAGGATGTTGCCGAAACTGCCCTGGCTCTGGCATCTGACGTTCCTCCTGGCTGTGTGCTGCATGTTTCAGGCTGCGTAAAAGGATGCGCTCATCCCGGCGCAGCGGATATGACGCTCATTGCCAGAAACGGACAATATGATGCTGTGCGCAATGGGTGCACGAAAGATACGGTCTCGTGGTCCAACAGGGACTTACCCGACATCCGGGCCCTGCTATCCCGCGAACTGAAGGAGATACAGGCTTGAGCGCCGGACCTTATTCTTACGACTACATCCGGGATGGCGCTGCCATTTACGCCCGATCCTTTGCCACCATCCGGGGCGAAGCGGACCTGTCTGCTTTCACACCCGAGCAGGCACAGATCGTGGTTCGCATCATTCATGCCTGTGGGATGGTTGATGTCGCAGGTTCAGTCAGCATGACAGCCGATCTTGTGAGTGCTGCACGGGACGCTTTGAAAGCGGGTAAGCCCATTTTGTGCGATTCAGAGATGGTCGCGCACGGTATCACCCGGGCGCGGCTTCCAGCGAATAACGCTGTAATCTGTACTCTGCGTGATCCCCGCACGCCGGAACTCGCACGGACCATTGGGAATACGCGCTCAGCCGCTGCTCTCGATCTGTGGGGAGACCAGCTTGAAGGAGCCGTTGTTGCAATCGGGAATGCCCCGACTGCCTTGTTCCATCTTCTGGAGTTGATTGACGCGGGCGGCCCACGACCTGCAGCCATTATCGGTATGCCGGTAGGATTTGTTGGGGCCGCTGAATCCAAGGATGCCTTGGCTGAAAGATTAGACTTGCCGCATGTGATTGTTCGCGGGCGTCTGGGAGGAAGTTCAATGGCTGCCGCAGCCATCAATGCACTGGCTAGTGAAACCGAATGACAGACGCTACGGTCTATGTTGTGGGTGTGGGCCCGGGTGATCCTGAACTCATGACGTTCAAGGCAGCGAAGGTTATCGCCCAGTCTCCCACAATCGCGTATTTCTGTCGGCATGACCGGATGGGCCATGCGCGCCGCATTGCGGACGCTCACATTGCGGAAGGGACGCGCGAATTGCGATTTGCGTATCCGTTCACCACAGAACGTCAGGTCAATGATCCGTCCTATCATTCTGATATGTCGTCTTTCTATGATGGCTGCACGGGGCAGATCGAAGCTGAAATCCAGCTTGGACGAGATGTGGCGATCCTGTGCGAGGGAGATCCGTTTCTATACGGGTCTGCGATGTATCTGTTTGATCGTCTGAAAGCCGGTATCCCCTGTGAGGTCATTCCCGGCATCACGGGCATGAGTGGATGCTGGACGGAAGCCGCGCTTCCCATGACCCATGGTGACGATGTATTGTGCGTCCTGCCTGCCACCATGCCGGAAGATGATCTGGCTCACTGGCTTGAAAAGGCGGATGCGGCCGTCGTGATGAAGCTTGGGCGCAATCTTCCCAAGCTTGAGGCGGCCCTGAAACGCGCTGGCAGGATGCAGGACGCAGTTTACGTTGAGCGTGGAACGCAGGATGATGCCCGCGTCATGCCTCTGGCAGACATGTCCGAACCTGCACCCTATTTTTCCCTCGCTCTCCTGCCAGGGCGCCGGGGTATCCGATGAGTCGCATTTTCGTCATCGGACTTGGGCCGGGTAATCCGGATCAGCAGACGCCAGAAGCGCGCAAGGCGCTATCTCTGGTAACGGACGTGATTGGCTACGGGCCTTACGTAGCCCGTCTTGAACTGCCCGAAACCGTTGTGCGTCACCCCTCTGACAACAGGGTGGAACTGGATCGCGCCCGACATGCTCTGGAACTTGCAGGGCAGGGACGCTGTGTTGCGATCGTTTCAGGCGGGGATGCCGGTGTCTTTGGTATGGCTAGCGCGCTGTTTGAGGCGATCGACTATGGATTGGAGCTATGGCGGACTACCGAGGTCACTGTCGTTCCCGGCGTGTCAGCCGTACTCGCGGCGGCGGCCCGGATCGGCGCGCCTTTGGGAGGTGATTTTTGTGTCATGTCCCTGTCAGACAATCTCAAGCCATGGGATGTTGTTTGCCGCAGATTAAAGCTGGCAGCAGAGGCCGGATTTGTGATTGCACTGTACAATCCACGGTCCAAAGCGAGGCCATGGCAGCTTGGTGAGGCGTTGGATATTCTCCGAACCTGTCTGCCGGGTACAGTGCCAGTTGCGTTTGCCCGCGCCATTGGACGTCCCGATGAACGCCTCACGCTCACGGATCTGACGAATGCTGATCCAGAGTGTGTTGATATGAGCACGCTGGTTCTTATCGGCAGTGAACTGACCCGGAAGATTGAGAGGCCTCAGGGAGAAGCCTGGCTTTACACGTCCCGGTCAGTTCCAGCATGACGATGCTTTTGCAGCCAAAGAAGTGCCTCACGGACGGTCGAGACAGTCTCTGCCAGTGGCGATACCGGACGATCAATCATGATAACCGGCACCCCAAGGTTTCGGGCTGCAGCAAGCTTGGCGGAGGTCGCATCGGAGCCCGCATTCTTCGTGACCAGTACCTCAATGGCATGATCTTTCATGAGGGCCATTTCACTGACAACAGTAAACGGCGGCCGGGCGAGGAAAAGCGTTACGTTCGGCGGCAGGGACGAAGGCTCAGGTGCGTCAATGCTACGCAGGACGTAATGATGTTGAGAGGCGCGTTGAAACGGGTCGAGATCCTTCCGACCCGTCGTCAAAAAGACGGTCTGGGGAGCATCTCCAAGCGCCGCCGCGGCAGCTTCAATACTCGAAACATGCGTCCATTGGTCTCCCTCGACTTCCGTCCAGGCTGGGCGGTCTATCCGAAGCAATGGAATACCGCTGCGGGCACAGGCCATCGCAGCATGGCGGCTCATCTGGGCTGCAAAAGGATGCGTGGCATCCACAACGGCCCCCACGTTCTGGTCCCGCAGGAAATCACGCAGTCCGTCCGCTCCACCAAACCCACCAATTCGCACCGAAACAGTTGGCAAAACCGGATTTTTCGTTACCCCGGCGAGGGAGAAAACGGTGTCATACTCGTCACGAGAGCCAAGCAGCTGAGCCAGTTGGCTGGCTTGGGTAGTGCCCCCAAGGATCAGAACGCGCATAGAATTTGTCCCTCTGCCGGAGCAGGCCGATGACAGCCCCATGGCTCAGCGTTATCGGAATTGGCGAGGATGGTGTCGAGGGGCTTTCCTCTCTTGCGCGTCAGATCATCGCTCAGGCGGAAATCGTTGTCGGCGGAGAGCGTCATCTGAGGCTGGCGGGCAGCGTGATCCGGGGAGCAACAGAAACTTGGGGTTCGCCGTTTTCTGACGGGATACAGCGTGTTCTGGAGATGCGAGGAAAACCCGTAACCGTTCTGGCTTCGGGAGATCCATTCTTTTTTGGTGTCGGAAGCACGCTTTCCAGGCATCTTGAATCCGGAGAACTGATCTGCATACCCGCACCATCTTCAATCGCCTGGGCCTGTGCCCGTCTTGGATGGTCACAGCAAGACGTTCGTGTCCTTTCGCTATGCGGGAGACTTTTGGAAACACTTGCACCGCATCTACAACCTACTTTGAGACTGGTTGTGCTTTCTGCTGATGGGAATACACCCGGAATGGTCTGCCGCTTTCTGGCGGACCGAGGGTTTGGAAAGTCCCGAATTCATGTCCTGGAGCATCTTGGAGGCCCTGACGAACGCATAAGCTGTTTCCGGGCAGAAGATGGCACATTGCCTGTCTCGGATCTCAATCTGATCGGAATTGAGGTCGAGGCGAATAAAGACGCGCGGGTTATTCCTCTGGCGTCTGGCCTTGATGACGATCTGTTCGAGCATGACGGGCAGATTACCAAGCGCGAAATTCGTTCCATCACCCTCTCCACGCTTGCGCCAAGAGCGGGGGAGGTTCTGTGGGACATTGGAGGAGGGGCCGGGTCGGTCGCGATTGAATGGATGCTGCGCCACCCCTCAAATCGCGCGATCGCTATTGAACAGAATTCAGAACGGGCAGCCCGGATCAGCCGCAACGCTCTGACGCTGGGCGTTCCCGGTCTGCAGGTCGTAGAAGGTCGTGCGCCCGGGGCGCTTGTATCTCTGGATCGTCCTGATGCCGTGTTCATTGGCGGGGGACTCACCAGCGAGGCTATCTTCCTGCATGCGCGCAAGGCGCTCCCCGTAGGAGGACGTCTTGTCGCCAATGCTGTGACGCTTGAAGGAGAGGCCATACTGGCAGCTCAACATGCGAAATATGGTGGCACCCTAACGCGCATCGGTATTGAACGGCTCGACACGGTGGGCCGTCTTCATGCATTCCGGCCCGCTATGCGGGTCACCCAATATGGGACGACAATCTCAGGGGACAGTGAATGATTGTTGCAGGTATTGGCTGTCGGCCAGACATTACCACAGATGCTTTGTTGTCGCTGGTCCAACGTGTTTCGGCTGGTCACTCATTGGCCAGGCTCGCTGCTCCGGCCTTCAGAAAAGGGGAGCCAGCTATTTCTGCGCTAGCGAAAACTTTGAAAGTTGAACTGGTCTGGATCAGCGCGCAGGACATGGCTGAACGACAGGTAGAATGTGAAACCCATTCAGCCGTCGCTTTCGAAAAAACCGGTTTCAGTTCCGTGGCCGAAGCGTGCGCTCTTGCCGGAGCAGGGCCCAAAAGCCGCCTGCTCATCACACGACAGAGCAACAGAGACGTGACCTGCGCACTTGCGATATCATCAAACACGACAGGAATAGAGAACGGATGACGGTTCATTTCATTGGCGCTGGTCCTGGCGCAGCCGATCTTCTGACACTCCGGGGTCGTGACATTCTGGCTTCCTGCCCGGTCTGTCTCTATGCGGGCTCCATCGTCCCTGAGGAAATGCTGGAGCATTGCCCGCAAGACGTCCGCAAAGTAAACACTGCGCCGCTTTCTCTGGACCAGATCGAGCAGGAATATGTTCGAGCTTATGAAGCCGGACAGGACGTTGCGCGTCTCCACTCTGGAGACCTTTCTATTTACAGTGCAATCGCCGAACAGACCCGTCGTCTGGACAGGTTGGGGATTCCCTGGACCATGACACCTGGTGTGCCTGCTTTCGCTGCGGCCGCGTCTGTTCTCGGCAAAGAACTGACAGTCCCCGAAGTGGCGCAGACTGTCGTACTCACCCGCGTTAGCGGGCGTGCATCGTCCATGCCTCCCCGGGAAACATTGGCAGCTTATGCAGCGACGGGAGCAACGCTTGCCATCCATCTTGCAGTCCATGCGCTTGAGCGAATCGTAAAGGAGCTGCTGCCGTTTTATGGGGCAGACTGCCCAGTGGCAGTCGTTGCACGGGCAACCTGGCCGGACCAGATTACCATTCGGGCAACACTTGGCACATTGCTGGAAAAAGCAGCTGAAAGCCCCGTCGAACGGACCGCTCTTGTTCTGGTGGGGCCTGCTCTCGACGCGGAAGAATTTCGCGAGAGTGCGCTGTATGACCCCGAGTATCAGAGACGTTTCAGAGGTGGGTTACCCACTGGATGACTGCGCCCAACGCACTGCCCTTGTCGGTCAAATACCAGCACATCCAGCATGACGTTACTCCCTTCCAGAACGCTGAGGGCAAATTGCCGTGCAACACTTGCGATATGATCCCCAAGCGGGATCCCCGCCTGGGATGCAAGCAAAAAGGCTTCTGCAACGGTTGGCGTGAGGGCAATGGCCTCCGCGAGGTCTGGGGTGGCACCAGCAGTCGTCGCCAGCGCCGCGAGGGCAGCCATGTCGGCACTTCCTCGTTTGGAATGCAGATCCATCCGGCCCTGAGCCAGTTTCGTCATTTTCGCAATACCACCCCCGATCGTCAGACGTGGGACCGGATGGCGTCGGATATATTTGAGAACACCACCTGCGAAATCTCCCATTTCGATCAGAGCCGTCTCCGGCAACCCGTAAAGTTCCTGAACAGCACGTTCAGAGACGTTTCCAGTGGTAGCAGCCAGGTGGGGAAGGTTAAGGGCACGCGCGACGTCAATGCCTCGATGGATACTGTCGATCCATGCGGAGCAGGAAAAAGGTACGACAATCCCAGTTGTGCCCAGAATAGACAGACCGCCAACAATCCCCAGCCGACTGTTCAGTGTTTTTTTCGCCAAGGCGATCCCGTTTTCGACCGACACAGTCACTTCCGCGGAAACATCCGGTCCGGAAACGTCTTCAAGCGCGCGAATAATCATCTGGCGGGGAACAGGGTTTATGGCGGGCTCTCCGGGTGGCAGAGGCAGACCGGGACGGGTAATGGTGCCGACACCGACACCCGCTACGAATATCACACCGTTTCCCGATGGATGTTCCCGTACCGCCGCATGAATGAGAGCGCCATGCGTCACATCCGGGTCATCGCCCGCGTCCTTGACGACGGCCGCCCAGGCTCCGTTTTCGTTGAAGCCCTGACTAGCCAGAACGAAGCTGGCCGATTTGCCGCCAGGAAGAGTGATGAGGACCGGATCAGGGAACTGACCCGTCTTCAAAGCCGTCCACGCTGCCTTGGCCGCCGCCGTAGCGCAGCTTCCGGTCGTCCAGCCATATCGGAGTGGGGGCGCTTGGGCAGTCATCAGGTACAGAATACGATATTTATGCTTGAAAGCGAGCCACACCCCCTGAACGAAGGCAAGAAATGACACGCGCTATCATGATTGCCGCTCCCCGTTCAGGGGGAGGGAAGACAACGATGACCCTCGGGCTGCTGGCGGCTCTACGCGGAAGAAACATTGCCGTACAGGCGGCGAAAACCGGGCCAGACTATATAGACCCTGCGTTTCATGAGGTTGTGACAGGACGCTCCAGCCTCAATTTGGACAGTTGGGCCATGACGCCCAGCCTTTTGGAAACCATGCTGGCCCGGTCTGCTGAAGGGGCGGACCTGCTGGTGGTTGAATCGGCTATGGGATTGTTTGATGGGCTGCTCGGGCCTGAAAAGTCGCGCGGAGCACCATCGGATATCGCGGCCCGTTTCGATATTCCGGTTGTGCTGGTTCTGGATATCTCAGGACAGGGACAATCAGCCGCTGCCATCGCACATGGCTTCGCAACACTGGACCCGGATGTTCGTGTTGCGGGTGTTGTTCTGAACCAGGTTGCGTCCCCCCGTCATCTTTCCATGGCGCGTGAGGCTGTGCTTGCGGCTGGAATCCCGGTTCTGGGAGCCTTCATGCGTGATCCGTCTCTAAAATTGCCAGAACGGCATCTTGGACTGGTGCAGGCACGAGAACAGGCGACGTTAGAAGAGCTCCTCCAGCGCCTTCAAAGCCGTGCGGAAGAATCTCTTGATCTCGATAGTCTTCTTCAGGCCGCATCCCCATTGAACGCGCAGGACAGAGGAGAGCTTGCAGTCCTGCCCCCTGGACAACGGATCGCCATTGCGGATGATGCTGCATTTTCCTTTCTTTACGGGCATGTTGCAAAAAGCTGGCGGCAGGCCGGTGCAGAACTGATCCCGTTCTCGCCTCTCGCCAATGAGGGGCCTGATGAGAGCTGCGACGCCTGTTGGCTTCCCGGTGGATATCCGGAACTGCATGCAAGCTCTCTGGCTGCGGCCGATCAGTTCATCAACCGTCTTGCAGCTTTCTCCCGAACGCGCCCGGTTCATGGAGAATGTGGAGGCTTCATGGTGCTGGGACGGATGCTTGAAGATGCTGATGGCATAATCCATCAGATGACCGGCCTTCTCAGCCATGAGACAAGTTTCGCAAAGCGGAAAATGAATCTTGGCTATCGGGAAGCTATTCTCCAGACGGATTGCGCTCTGGGTACGAAAGGCGCGGTTTTCCGCGGGCATGAGTTTCACTACGCCCGTGTGACAAATCCGGGAACAGACTCTGCGCTGGCACTCCTTCGCGATGGGAATGGCAACGATCTGGGATCAGCAGGCGGATATCGTGGGCATGTGTCAGGTTCATTTTTTCACGTCATGGCAGGCAGAGGCAGGGATGCGGCATGAGCAATTCGGATGAAAACGCCCGCTATCGGGAAAAAATGCAGAAACGCAAGGATGTGCAGGACCAGGAAGTCGCATCCAAGACCGTGGAAAAAGGCATTCTGGCCGTTCACACCGGATCGGGAAAAGGGAAGTCAACGGCGGCTTTCGGCCTTGCTCTGAGGGCACTGGGTCATGGCCGACGCGTTGTGGTGGTACAGTTCATCAAAGGGGCCTGGATGACGGGAGAAAGGTCCGCGCTGGAGCGTTTTGATGACCTTCTTGAATGGCACACCATGGGCGAGGGCTTTACATGGGAGACACAGGATCGCTCAAAGGATATCGCGGCCTGTGAGCGCGCGTGGGAGGTTGCGAAAGCAGCTTTGAAGCGTGACGATGTCGGTTTGGTGGTTCTGGACGAACTGAATATTGCCCTGCGTTATGACTACCTTCCGCTGGAGCAGGTTCTGTCTGACCTCAAGGACAGACCAGCCATGCAGCACGTCGTCATTACTGGCAGAAACGCCAAGCCTGCTTTGGTGGAAGCAGCGGATCTGGTGACGGAAATGACATTGGTAAAGCATCATTTCAGCGCAGGCGTCAAAGCACAGGCCGGGTTTGAATTCTGATGGGTAGCGTACCGAAGACGCGGGCTCTCATGTTTCAGGGAACCGGCTCCAGCGTTGGAAAATCGGTGCTGGTTGCGGGTATTGCCCGTGCTTTGACGCGACGTGGACTAAAGGTAAGGCCCTTCAAACCTCAGAATATGTCCAATAACGCCGCCGTAACGCGCGATGGTGGTGAAATCGGGCGTGCGCAGGCCTTGCAGGCGCGCGCTTGCGGTGTTGATCCAACGGTCGATATGAACCCCGTTTTGCTGAAGCCACAAAGCGAAACCGGCTCACAGCTGGTCGTCTGTGGAAAGATGCGCGGAACCGTTCGGGCTCGGGAATATCAAAGCGTCAAAAAAGCTCTTCTACCAGAAGTTCTCAGTGCTTTTCAGCGACTGGCGGCAGACGCGGATATTGTTTTGATCGAAGGGGCAGGGTCTGCGTCCGAAGTCAATCTCAGGGCGAATGACATTGCTAATATGGGGTTTGCTGAGGCAGCGAATGTCAACGTCGTTCTGATTGGTGATATTGACCGGGGTGGCGTGATTGCCAGTCTGGTGGGCACACAAGCTGTTCTACCTGACACGGATGCCGCGCGGATCAAGGGATTTATTGTCAACAGAATGCGTGGAGATGCCTCGCTGTTTGCTGCAGGTATGACCGTTATCGCGCAGCAAACAGGTTGGCCGCCTCTTGGACTTGTCACGCATCTGGCGCGCGTCGGAGATCTGCCGGCCGAGGACGCTTCAGACCTTATAACGACCACGGGGGCTGCGAGTGGCCTTCGCATAGTCGTGCCGCACCTGCCGACAATTGCCAATTTTGATGATCTCGATCCCTTAAAATCCGATCCGGGCGTTTCTCTGGATATTGTTCCGCCGGGTCGGCCGCTCCCCGTGTGTGACCTCGTTATTCTTCCAGGATCAAAGGCGACTATTTCTGACCTGAAGGCCTTCAGAGAACAGGGGTGGGATATAGATCTCAAGGCCCATGTCCGTCGGGGAGGCCGGGTTCTGGGTATCTGTGGGGGGTATCAGATGCTTGGCCACACGATTGAAGATCGGGAGGGCCTTGAAGGCTCCTGCGAAATGGTGGAAGGGCTGGGTCTGCTGAATGTGAAGACGGTTCTGACAAAGGAGAAACGTCTGACCGAAGTGTGCGGAACACTTCTTCCAGAAAACATTGGGCTGTCCGGATATGAGATTCATATTGGCCGTACGACCGGTACGGATTGCAGCAGACCCTTTGCTGATCTTGAAGGCCAGCCTGATGGTGCCGTTTCTGCAAACGGGCAGGTCTGGGGAACGTATCTGCATGGGCTGCTTTCCGGCGGCAAGGCACGCGCAGCACTTCTCGCACGTCTTGGGATGCCACTCAGTTCCTTGCAGGATCAGGATGAGCGTGTTGAAAACGCCCTGGAGGCATGGGCTGACCATCTGGAGAACTGTCTGGATCTGGACGCGCTTTTATCGCTGGCTCAGCCTGTTTGATGTGCGTCAGAGCCAGAACAACGACACCAGGCAGATAAGAACAAGACCCTGAACCCCACATGCCCGACGATAAAGCCGGAGTGCCCTTGCGAGATCGTCCTGTGTCGCTTCCGATCGGCCATTACCCATCCAATGGTCTTCAACCATCACGCCACCATAGACACGGGGTCCTGCAAGTTTGAGGTCCAGTGCACCTGCCATGGCAGCTTCCGGCCAGCCTGCGTTGGGGGAGCGATGATGGCGGGCATCGTATCTGACGGCCCGAAAAGCCCCCGCTGGACTGGCCTGCCGCATCGTCATGGCGCCAAGAATGATCCACACAGCAGAAAGACGGGAGGCGGGGAGGTTGATCAGATCATCCAGCTTCGCAGAAGCCCAGCCGAAGGCAGCATGACGAGGCGTGAGATGGCCAATCATGCTATCCGCAGTATTGATAGATTTGTAGGCCACAACTCCAGGCAAACCACCAAGTGCCGCCCAGAATAGCGGTGCGACGATCCCGTCCGAGAAATTTTCAGCCAGGCTTTCGATGGCTGCCCGGATTACACCGGCTTCGTCCAGTTGCTCGGGATCACGCCCTACAATCATGGAGACAGCTTTCCTGCCTCCTGCCAGGCCTTCGAGCTTCAAGCTATAAAGAACGGCGCGGACGTGTTCCCAGAGGGATCTTTGAGCAATAAGGGTGCTTGCGACGAACCCTTCCAGAATATGGATTTCCAGAGAAGTGGCGATCAGGCTCAAAAGCTTGAGACACAACCAGACAATCAAGACAGGAAGGGACGCCAGCAGGCCAAGAGCAATGACACCTTTGAGTTTTTGACGCCGTGGAGTGTCATTGGAATGGTTGAGCCGATGATCCAGTCGGGCGATAAGAGCGCCAACCCACGTCACGGGATGGCCGATCAGACGAAACAGCCAAGCCGGATAGCCAAAAACGGCCTCGGTTGTGCAGGCGAGACAGGCAACGGAAATCGTGTGGGAGAGAAAGGAGACGCTCATGGACCTGCATATTTCATCCGGATGCCGTGATCTAACATGACCGCCGCCATGCTGAAAAATATGCCAGCCCATGGCGGGCAGGTTCGTCAGGTCATGCGATCTTTTCCCGAAGCGCCGCAGCCCTTCGTGGATCTTTCAACCGGGATCAGCCCTTACGCTTACCCTGTCGATCAGGCGGCGATAGGGGATTGGACACGATTACCAGAAGCGGAAGAAGAAGAAGCGCTCCGGCGGGCTGCTGCTCAAGCTTACGGCGCTGCATCTTCCGATATGATCGTTGCCGGGCCAGGAACACAGATGCTTATCGCACTGTTGCCAGTGGTCCTGCAGGCTAAACGTGTCACGATTTTTGGCCCGACATACTCTGGACATGAGCAATCCTGGCGTAAGGCAGGCGCAGACGTTTCAATTGTGACGGATTGTTCCAGTTTTGAAAACGCTGTTGATCAGCCGAATCAGGTCTGTGTCCTCTGCAATCCTAACAATCCAGACGGCCGCTACCTCTCGATTGCATATCTTCGTAAACTCTCAGAAAGATGTGCCAAATCAGGATCTTATCTGATTGTGGACGAGGCTTTTGCAGATTTTGAAGAAGAAAATACAGTTTCTCTTCTTCCTTCTCCGAGCCTGATCATTTTGAGATCTTTTGGGAAAAGCTACGGATTGCCAGGGATAAGGCTTGGTTTTCTGGTGGCCTCCAAGAAGCTTGCAGATCAAATGCGCACATTTATGGGGGACTGGGCTGTCAGTGCGCCCGCACTGACCATAGGGTATCAGGCGCTCACCAATACGGCATGGATTGCTCGTATCAGGAAGCGCCTTGATGCTGACAGGACACGGCTTAACGCCGCTCTGACCAGCGCTGGACTGTCTGTGTATGGATCAACGCGTTTGTTTACTTTGATTTACACACAACAGGCGTCTGAACTTTGGATGTTCCTGTGCAAAAGAGGGATTGTAACGCGCGTTTTCCCCCAGCGCCCCGTCGAGTTGAGGCTGGGAGTACCCCGCAATGAGGAAGAGTGGCATCGACTGGAAAGAGCCCTGTCTGACTGGGCGTCCGGGTCCAGATGAAGCTTCTCTGTTTCGCATTGCCGATGTTGCCAAGTCTAAAACAGGGCGTTTTCCCTGACGGGAAGGTGCTGCGAGACTGTTCAGAGCTACGAAAGCTCGCTTGGCCGACGGCTGATCAATGGGTTGTCGGGACTTTACAAGAAGGAGCAGAACAACTGGCAGAAACTATCGGACAGCTAGTTACGGTCGCCCCAGAATTGTGTTCTCGTCATTATGGAGCGTGGAGCGGACGCCCTTTGAAGACAATTTCAGCAGAAGATCTGGAGAAATGGCTTCATGATCCGAAGTTTGTGCCGCCGGCCGGAGAAAGCCGTAGCATGGTCTATCATCGCGTGGTGCAGTGGCTTCGGAAGATCCAGACAAAAGATGAGACAGTGGCGGTAATGGCGGACGCCGATATCGTCCGGCTCCTGATTCTGGCCTGTCTTGGATTGGATGTGACTTGGGAAAATCTAATGGATGTCGCACCGACAAGCTGGAACATTCTTTCTTACCGGACGCACTGGCGTCTGCAGACCCTCTCTCTTCCTCCTGAAAAATCAGATTTTGAAACTACTTGCGGGTCAAAAAACGATCATTGATCCAGGCCGCTGCGCCAACAGCGACAAGAATTGGTCCCAGAATAAACAGGGCGGCGACAAGGCTAATAACAATAATAACCCCAAGCGACATGTTGTTTTCTCCCACTCTAAAAAAGAAACTTTCACGCACGGAAGCACGTTTGCCACGGTTCCCGCATATATCTGACAGATTTGTGCTTCATGATCACCTCTGAAAGGGGGGAACACAATGCGTTATTTTCTGTTTTTCTTCTCAGGAATAGCTTTTACGCATTTCTGGCTGCGAAAAATCGCGCTCAAGAATAGTCCTACGTTGTGTAGTTCGTGACTTGATTACTGGAGAGAAACTGGCCGCAAATGGTCAAAAATATGATTTTCTTTCTGGGAATAAAGCATGACATCACGAAGTATGTCTGTGATGTTCTGAAAGCGTCTTTCTTTGGCTTTGGTGCGTTATACTTCTGGTCAACGTGCTTGCGTGAGGCAATGTCCTTCAGGCAAAAGCCATGGGAGTTCCGGTCTAATGACTGCAACATCATCCCGTCCATCACGGACGACAGAAACAGCTTTGAAAATTCTCGCACTGGATCTTCACTGGACCTGGAACCATGAAGCCGATCTTCTGTGGCAAAGTATCAATCCTGACCTCTGGGAAAAAACGCGCAATCCCTGGATTACGCTGACCAGGACACCCAAATCAGACCTTGCAGCAGCTCTGAGTGATCCTGACACCAAGGCGTTGATAAAAGCCAGTATGGCGCGACGGAAGTACGAACTCGAACGGCGTACCTGGTTTACTCAAAAATACCCGGAAAGCAGTCTGTCTGAAGTCGCCTATTTCAGCATGGAATTCATGCTTAGCGAGGCTCTTCCCATTTATTCAGGTGGGTTGGGAAATGTAGCCGCCGATCAACTCAAAGCCGCCAGTGATCTGGGTGTACCAGTTGTCGCGGTAGGGCTCCTGTATGCACAAGGGTATTTCCGGCAGGAAATTACGCCTGAAGGCACGCAGAAAGCCCTTTATCCCTTTAATGACCCCGCTCATCTCCCTATTCAGCCCGTTCTAACGCCTGACGGCGAATGGTTTCGCCTATCTGTCCAGACTGCGACGGGGGAAATCTGGCTCCGTGCCTGGAAGGCCGTCATTGGGCGGGCAACCCTGTATCTTCTGGATACGAATGACCCTTCCAACCCTCCCGCCATTCGCTGCATTACCACGCAGCTTTACGGAGGCGATGCTGAACTTCGACTGCGTCAGGAAATGGTTTTGGGTATTGGAGGCTGGCGGCTTCTCCATGCTCTCGGACATAGACCAGAGATCTGCCATCTGAATGAAGGGCATGCAGCCTTCGCCGCGCTGGAAAGAGCCCGCTGCATTGCAGAAGACCTGAATATTCCGTTTTCACAAGCACAAATTATCGCTCGGGCCGGGACACTTTTTACAACCCATACCGCTGTTCCTGCCGGATTTGATCTTTTCCCGCCTAAACTCATCGAAAGCCATCTGACGTTTTATTCGGAAGAGCGTCTCGGCCTCCCCATTCAGGAGTTTCTGGCCCTCGGGAGACTCAATCCCGAGAATACGGATGAGTTCTTCAACATGGCCTATCTGGCCATGAAAAGCAGTTGTGCCGTGAATGGTGTCAGCCAGTTGCACGGAGAGGTAAGTCGCTCTCTTTTTGCTCCGTTGTTTCCTCGTTGGCCACAAAGGGAAGTTCCGGTTTCCTTCGTTACCAATGGTGTTCATACGCCTACGTGGGATTCTGTTGCAGCGGATGATCTCTGGACCAGAATAGCGGGGAAGGGACGCTGGCAGGGAACGCTCGAAGGACTGGGAGAGGCTGTCCGTCATCTGGACGAAGAAAGTTTATGGCAAATGAGATGCGCCTCAAGGCGTGGTCTTCTTCAGGCGTTATCCGAAGAGCTTCCCTCCCGACAATGTACTGTCGGAGAGGATGGGCTATGGTGCCTGCCAACGCCCTCTCTCAGGCCAGACGCACTTACGATCGGGTTTGCCAGACGATTTGCGACTTACAAGCGGCCGGATCTTATTCTGCATGATGAGGAACGGCTTGTCAGACTTCTGAAAGACGAAAACCGCCCTGTTCAGATCATTCTGGCTGGAAAAGCTCACCCCAAAGACATGGAGGGGCAGGCCATGATTACGCGCTGGGTCAACTTTTGTCAGCGTCAGGATATCGTGGGCAAAGTCGTCTTTCTGGCGGATTACGATATGGCTCTCGCACAGAAGATGGTCCAGGGCGTAGATCTCTGGCTGAATACGCCGCGTCGTCCGTGGGAAGCCAGCGGCACGAGCGGCATGAAGGTTCTGGTGAATGGTGGCCTGAATCTCTCTGAAAGGGACGGATGGTGGGCGGAAGCTTATACTCCGGAAGTCGGATGGGCATTGGGGGATGGGTTGGAGCATGGAGGGGACCCGGCTTTCGATCATATGGATGCGCAGGAGCTGTATCGACTGCTGGAAGAGCACGTTTTGCCAGAGTTTTTCGAGCGGGATGAACAAGGCATTCCTCGGGCCTGGACCGCCAAAATCCGGGAGAGCATGGCTCGTCTGACACCGCATTTTTCTGCAAACCGCACTGTTCGCGAATATACGGAGACGTTCTATCTGCCTCTGTCAGAGCGCTACAGAGAGCGGCATCAGATTAATAACGCCTCTGCCAAGGATGCGTTTGATCGTAGTAAAATGCTTCAGGCAGGATGGAGTAGTCTTCGGATTGGAGAAGTGGTCATTTCTGGTAAAGATAATGGCAAATCTACTCATGCTTTCATCCATCCCGGAACGCTCGATCCAAAACTGCTTGATGTTCAGCTTTATGCCGAGCCAATAGAGGAGAAGGTGCGAATCGTACCTCTCCATCGAACTGAAGATCTTCAGGATGGGTGGATCGCTTACGAGACAGATGTGAATCTGGAGGGAGAAATCTCTGATTATACGCTTCGTATAATACCCGTTATTGACGGTCTGTGCGTTCCTCTGGAGGCGCCTTTCATCCTTTGGCAACGATAAAGGATATCTGCGTGGTCGCCGGGGAGTGGAGTATCATGTCGCGAGATCTGACATGGTACTTTCTCCGTCTATGTGATCTGCTCCAAGCGTACACCCATGGAAAAAGGCTATCTTGGATTAAGAGGCATTATTTTCTTTTGTGTGAAGAAAACTTATCTCTCCCGAGTGTTTTCTTCCATGGAGGGCTGCACACGCCTCGTGTTCCAGCGGCAGCCGGAGAAAGATCATGGAAAAACGTTGGGTTCTTCTAACAATTATTATCGTTCTCGCAGCTCTCATCATGCTGTTGATGTGGTCCAAGCAGACCGATCCCGGTACGGTAGGGACAGGCACACATACAGAGAAAACTGCTCCCCAGGCGCTTAACACCGTGCCTCCGTATCCTTTGAGCCACGGTGTGTTTCAGTCAATTTGTAGAGCAGCCTAAAGCCGGCGTCAGAAGTTTGATCGGAGCGTAAACATGAAGTTTCTCGGCTCTCCGTAGTAGTTATAGTAGTAAAGATTACCGAGGCGCTGGTAGTAACGTTTGTTGGCGATGTTGTTCAATGTTGCAGACAGGGACAGATATTTGTTCCACTGATAGCTGGCTTGAACAGATCCAATGATATAGCCGCCCTGAGTGACGGTGCGGTTGGTACCAAAAGTGCTGGTCTGGGCATTCAGACCACCTCCGATACTCCAAATGTTTTTCTGTGCCCCATGATAAGGTTCAAAGCGATAATGCGTCCACAGCTTCCACAAGTGCTTGGGTGAGTTCCCGGCATAGGTCAGGCCGGCCTGGGTCGCATTGCCATTATTGACGATCTTGTTGTCGTTATATGTGTAGCTGGCGTTGATGTCCCATCCTTCCAGCGGGCGACCAATCAGTTCGGCTTCAGCACCTTGACTGCGGGTCTTTCCGGTAGCGACATAACAGTCATCCACCCCACCCGGCCCACAGATGGCACCAATCGTACTGTTGTAGATTGCTTCGTTCTTCTGGATGATCTTGTAGCCTGACAGGGTCATGCCCAGATGGCCTTTAAAGAACTCACCCTTGATACCACCCTCAAGCTGATTGCCTCGAACAGGGGCAAGGCGCCCCGTTGTGTCGAAAGCTGATTGCGGGGAGAAGGTAGAAACATAGCTGACATAAGCCGTGACGTTTGGACGCAGATGGAGAACGCCGCCGATATAAGGGGTCAGAATACCTTGTTGATCAATGTCGGTGCTGGTTGTGCCAACGGTTGGGGAAATACGACGCGTCTTGCTGACGTAACCACTAACGCGACCGCCAATCAGAATAGCAAAAGGTGAAATCGGTTTGATTTGTGCCTGGCCGTACACGCCCCACTGGGTCGAGGGCTCCCAATAGCGATTGCTGATCGTAGGAAGCGCAAGGGATGGAATAGAGCCTGAGGCCGTCAGCGGAATTCCTCCCAGCGCAGCATAGCTGCGGGAATTTACGCTGGCTCCGCCACCTTCATAGACGTAGCGGTCATAATTGGCGCCCATCATCAGGGTATGTCGCTGCCCGAAAAGATGCACTGGCCCCGTGACATAGGCATCCAGGCCATCATTGGTTTCGTCATACCGAGTATTGGCGACGACAAAATTTCCGGTTCGGGCCGTAGCGTTATAGGCATTGAGGTATGCATATTGCAGCGTTGTATCAGCCGTTCGGTGCCGATAGTTAATGCGCCCGCGCCATCCATGTGAAAACAGATGCTCGAGTTGAGCTTCTACTTCCGTCATGGGTACTTCGGATTTCCCCCAGTTAGCGCCAACAAAGGTACTGGTTGGCAGATTCAAATCCGCACCGTTGCTGGCACGGGGAAGCCCCATATAGCGCGTTGTATCGTTGGTCTGGGACGTGACTGAAACAGTCAGTGTGTCACGGCGGGTCAGATGGACATCTGTTACGCCATAAATCGTCCACCGACGGTCGTAGGCGTTGTTGTAGAACTGATTGCGATCAGTCCCTGCAAATACGAGACGTGCAGAGATGATCTTTGAATGTGCGATGGGTCCACCCACGTCCAGTGTGGCGTGATAGTTATTCCATGACCCGGCAGAGAACGAGGCATTTCCCTGGAAATCGTTGGTTGGGCGCTTGTGCACGAAATTGACGCTACCACCAGGTGTGCTGGAGCCCTGTAGCATGCCATCTGGTCCGCGCAGAACCTCGATACGGTCATAGATTGCCAGATCATACTGCTGGCTGAGGGTCAGTCCCCCCATGGATGGAACGCCGTCATACCGCGCCTGCAGAGTAAATCCACGCGCTGTGTATCCGCCAGTTCCATCTCCATACATGTTGACGTTGACACCAGCGACCTGTTTGAGGGCAGCATCAACCGTATTGAGATTCTGGTCTTTCATCTGCTGGCTACTAAGCACCGAGATGGATTGAGGAACGTCCATGGGCTTAAGCAGCATCTTGGTCGTAGAAACAGCCGAGACAGTATAGGTGCCGGTCCCATCCGTAGATGCATCCTTGCGGTGACCTTCCACAAGAAGCTGTTCGATGCTTCCGGGCGGCTCGTTGTCGTCCTGAGCGTTTGAATGTGCTTGTGTTTTGCTGCCCTGGTGAACGGAAGGGGTTTTGGTCGAAGCCGTGGGAAGGAGTTTTTTATGTCCGTCTTCAGGTTTCCCAGTATCGTCAGACGTAGCGGCAAATGCGCCAGTCCATGACCCGGACAGCAAAAAAGCTGTGAACAACGCAGGATAAAGCTTCTTCCGGGGTAAGGAACCCGACAGGACAGGTTTCATGGAATGGTCTGACTACCTCCAGCAAGAGTGAGTGTTCGCGGGAATGTTACATATATTTCTGCGAACTATTTTTGGAAATGATACTCATTCTCAAAAAGAGCAATATGAAAGTTAAATGTTTTTTCAATATAGAGGTGTTGCGAAGCGATTTTCCAAGAGTTTTCAGGGGGATCATAAACCTTGGAAAATGTTTGATATATATACCCCATAGGGGAATCGTTCAGAACAGGTCTGCTGCGCTGGTTTGTCTCACTTCATCAATATTGCAATACCAAAACTAAATTTAATTCAAAAAGCATATTGTTATGTTATAACATATATGTTTGACTGTTTTGGAGTTTCGGTTATGTCCCTTGCTCACGGATGGTTCCCCGAGAGGGGATGAAAAGGGAACGCAGTGAAATGCTGTGGCTGCCCCCGCAACTGTAAGTGGTGAGACAGATCACACAGAGGCTTTTACGCCCGACCACTGAAGCATCTGCTTTGGGAAGGTTTGTGACCTGTCATTGATCCGCGAGCCAGGAGACCTGCCATCGAAAATGGTTACAGACGAAGCGGAAGGGCGGGGTGCACCGGACGCAGTGAGAGTCTTCTTCTCTCACTCATCGTAGTGACGCATTGTTGAGTGAAGTTTGCGTTATCCATGAGGAAAAAGAGTTTTGTTGGTGCCCTGCCTGTCGCGGCACTCACTGTGTTCCAACCAGCATTTGCCCAGACGGAAGACGTTCGGAATACCGAAACAAAAGTAAAAGAAGAGCACATTACCGCACATGGCCGGATGCAGTCTCTCAAAGACACAGCGGCAATTGGCGGACGGCTTGAGCTAACGGTTCGGCATAACCCTGCAACCATCAACGTCGTCCAGCGAAGTGTTATGGAGCAGCGGGGCTATGCTCACGCTGAAGAGGCCGCCGATAGTGCTCCGGGCGTGTCATCTGGCGGCTCCCCCGGAAGTCCGGCCCAGATGATGATGCGTGGCTTCAGTGGAAATCAGGTTCTGATCCTGCGGGACGGGATCTATTATGGCCCAACCACCATGGTGAACCGTCCACTTAACAGCTTTAACCTAGAGAGCGTTCAGGTTCTTAAAGGTCCATCATCCGTTCTGTACGGGCAGGGTGCTGTGGGCGGGACCGTGGACATGCGAACACGCGACCCTGCATTCGATGGTCCTCATGCGAATGCGCTTGTGTCCTATGGCAGCTTTAATACCTGGAATGCAGGTGTTGGAGGCTCTGTTCCCATCACTGATACCTTGGCAATCCGCAGTGATTTCAGCCGCACGTCCTCAGACGGGTATGTCGCAGGGGCCGACCCGCACAGTAACGATTTTACGACAACATTGCTCTGGCATCCGTCTAAAAAGTTCACAGCTCGTCTGAGCGTGGACTATCTCACGGATCGACTTTCAACCTATTACGGAACGCCTCTTGTTCCACTCTCTCAGGTGCATGATGGGGTCGGCGGTTTGCTGTCTTCCTCCAAAGGGCTTGGGGTCAGCCGGTCTTCGCTATGGCGATATTACAATACAAAGGACGCCAAAGCAGGTTCGGTCAACGTAACACCCACACTGCATTTAACGTGGCAACCCACTGTAAATACAGCTTTTCATAACAAAACTTATGTCGTGTATGCCAATCGTACATGGAACAATGCTGAGTCCTATAGCTATATCAGCACCCCGGGCCAGACAGATGCGAGCGGAAACGCAATCGCTCCAGGACGCGTAGGTCGTGATCGGTTCTATGTTTACATGAACCAGCATCAGGTTGGAGACACCGTGGATGGACAGTTTGATTTCCATCTCTTTGGAATGAAAAACCGTCTCGTGGTCGGCGGGGATGCCTATTATGTACGGCTGATCCGAAACCGTGGGTTTCCTGATGCTAATTATGCAGACAGCGTTTCTTTGGCCAGTCCGGAACGGACGCAAACGGGTAGCTTTGCCGGCGAGTATCCTTACACAAAGTCACCCACAACGATGGTTGATGCCGGTATCTTCATGGAAGATGTGCTGACAATCCGCGATAACTTTCGGGTTGTAGGAGGTTTCCGTTATGACTGGCTGAAACTGGATCGTCAGAATTACAGGCAGAATGGGACTTTTAACGCGGGAACAAGCTTCAAAGGCACCTACCACCCTGCCAATTTCCGTATTGGTCCTGTTTATGATCTGACGGACAACATCAGTCTTTATGGTGTTTATACGACCGCCGAGGACCCACCAGGCTCTAATATTTTCCTCGTCAACAAAGGTCAGTTCAGTCAGTTGAGCCGCTCTCGACAGGGCGAAATAGGAGCCAAGGGATCGTTCTGGAAAGGGCATCTGACCTCGACGTTATCCCTCTACGATATCCGGCGAACCCGCGTTCTGGTCGCAACAGGGGTCGATACCGTTGCGACGGCCGGGGTGCAGAAATCTCGTGGTGTGGAATGGCAGGGGGATCTGACACTTGGCAAACACTGGAGCCTCTCCGGAAACGTCGCATACACGTGGTCGCGATATGGCTCTTTCCATCCGTCAGCATCCGTGAATGCGTCAGGCAATCAAGTCCCGAATGTTCCTGCGGTGACGGCCAATCTCTGGGGTGTCTGGTCCCACATCGCGGATCTGCCAGTCGATCTTGGGGCAGGAATGAGATACGTCTCTGCACGTCAAGGAGATTATGCTAACACACTGAGTTTGAAAGATTATGCTCTGGTTAATCTTTTTGCTGCATGGCACGCTTATCGTGGTGTCACGGTGTATGGCCGGATTGACAATGTGGGTAACAAGCACTTCATCCAATGGGCTGACACAAGCTATCCAAGCGAAGTGATGCTCGGAGCCCCACGATCCTTTTCCATCAGCCTTCAGGCCGGCTTCTGACAGTGTCAGACATCATGCTGCAGGCTACAGGATTAGGATACGAGGAGGCTTTGGCTCTGGCGGATTTCTCCGTCAGGGCTGGTGAACATATTGCGATTATCGGGCCGAACGGTGCCGGCAAGAGCACTTTGCTAAAACTCCTGGCAGGCTTGTTGAAACCCTCCAGTGGCTGCGTCATACTTGCTGGCCAACCACTCCACAATCTGACACGGCGAGAAATCGCTCGGCAGATTGCATGGTTGTCCCAAAGCGATGATGTTGCATCAGAGTTTCTTGTCTCTGATTACGTTGCTCTTGGCCGATTACCCTTTCAAGGAATTGAAGCATCGACTGAAGGGAAGGCCGCAATACAGACTGCCATTCATCATTGTCGTATCAGTTCATTAATGCCGCGCACCATGGGAAGCCTGTCAGGCGGAGAGCGCCAGCGTGTTATGCTGGCGCGCTGTCTGGCGCAAACCCCTCGTATCCTACTGCTGGATGAACCGACCAATCATTTGGATTTATCCGCACGTTCAGAACTTCTGACCCTGCTTCGAACGCTTCCCATGACTATTCTTGCTGTTTTGCATGATCTTTCTCTTGTTCCTGATTTTGCAGATAGAACGCTCCTGTTGAGAGAGGGACGTCTGATTATGGATGACGCGTCCCGGAAGGTTCTGTTTTCGCCGATGTTCGAGCTGGCATTTAACCAGAAAGCGCATCAGGTTACGCTCGACGATGGACATGTGTCGCTTTTGTTCAGACCGATACAGCCGTGAAAAACTGTCTGAAAGCATTTGGTCTGGGCACGCTTCTGAGTATTCAGAGCGCATTTTCTTATCCGGTCACGATCCAAAGTTGCGGTAAGCCAGTAACCATAACGCATAGGCCAACCCATGCCGTCGTTCATGATGTCAACATGGCAGAAATG
The DNA here is from genome assembly GCF_058107395.1 of Gluconobacter sp. ESL1110. Taxonomy (NCBI): domain Bacteria; kingdom Pseudomonadati; phylum Pseudomonadota; class Alphaproteobacteria; order Acetobacterales; family Acetobacteraceae; genus Gluconobacter; species Gluconobacter sp. ESL1110. The sequence continues at coordinate 315,529 of NZ_JBYLUK010000008.1, read as the reverse complement.
GCTTTTGCGCTCCACTTACAGCCATTCATGACGGGAGTGACCGGAATTTCTGGCTGGAACAAGCGAACACCCGTATTCGAGAAAGAACTCGGCGATCTTCCGGAAATCGCTACACATTATCCAACACTTGAGCAGCTTCTGAACGCTGGAACGGATTTCTTCTTTGCGGGCTGGAACTACGGAATGCACGTGGGAGGGGACGTCACACCGGAGACGTTGGCCGCACAGGGTATTCCGACACTTGTTCTCTCCGAGAGCTGCATGAGAGCGGGGCAGGTCTATGCGCTTCCGACGCTGGACTTGCTGTATGGTGATGAAGAACGTTTGGGACAGGTTTTTGATCGCACAACAGAAGCTCAAAGCCTTGTAAGTGGCTGGAAAATACGAGTTCAAGCTGTTCAGAAGCAGCTGGCAGGACGTCCTCCTGTGCGCGTGTTTCTTTATGATAGCGGCCGGGATCGTCCTTTTACGGCCGGAAAATATGCCCTCGCGACAGAATTGATGCATCTGGGAGGTGGGCAAAATATTTTCAGAGATCTACCGACAAACTGGGGGCCTGCCTCATGGGAAAGCGTTGCTGTCAGAGATCCAGAAGCTATTTTGATCGTCGATTATGGCGGCGGTATTGAACAAAGCCTGGCCTTTTTGAAAAGTCATCCTCTTTTGATTGAGACTGCGGCGTTAAAAGCTAATCGTATTATGGCTGTACGTTATGATGAAATGACGCCTTCTCCAGCCAATATTGATGCCATTGAAAAAATATCCGTATTTCTGCATCCCGAGACTAAGCCATGACCCGGAAAAATAGTCTTTGTGTTGCCATACCTGTTATTGTCGGACTTTGTTTTCTGGAAATTGCGCTTGGTAGCGCGTCGCTATCCTGGCAGACGTTAAAAGTAGCTTTCTGGGCAGGGCCTTACAGTCATGACATTGCTGCACGCATTATATGGTCATTACGAATACCCAGATTTTTTCTCGCTTTTCTAACAGGGGCTACGCTTGGCGGGGCAGGTGCCCTTCTTCAGGCCGCAACACGAAATCCTCTGGCCGATCCTTTTCTGTTTGGTCTGTCCTCTGGGGCAGCAACAGGGGCCGTTGCGGTCATCGTTTTATGTGGTGACATGCTCGGCATTTGGACGGCAGCAATTGGAGCTGCAACAGGAGCGTTGTTTGCTACGGCTACTCTGCTTCTGCTGATTGCTGCCAGAAGAAAGAAAAATCGTGTGATTTCGACCGAGCGTGTCTTACTCTCGGGGCTTGCGGTCTCATTTGTTTTTTCAACACTGACCAACCTTCTGATTTTCTGGGGCGACCGAAATACGGCACAATCCGTGCTCTTCTGGACGATGGGAAGTTTTTCAGGTGGGTCGTGGGCAGCACTTCCCATCGTCGGTATTGGTTTTCTGACAGTTTTATTGGGCGCTCTGATCTATCGCAGAGATCTTGATGCCCTGATGGCTGGTGAAGAAACGGCTGCTTCACTTGGCATCCATGTTCAGAAACTTAGGCTTTGTGTTCTAGTAGTTTGCGCTTTTGGCTGTGCCATGACAGTCGCTTTGTGTGGTCCTATCGGTTTTGTCGGGCTGATTATTCCACATCTTGTTCGTCCACGCTGGGGCAGCGCTCTGAAAAGAAGTTTCATGCCAATTATGGTTGCCGGAGGGATGCTGACGGTCCTGGCAGATATCCTGAGCCGGTGTCTGTTACCGTCTCAGGAACTGCCAGTCGGAATTGTAATTTCAGCAATCGGCGCAGCATTTCTACTGGCTCTGCTCCTGCGCCGATAAGCTTCTCTTAAAGCGAGACGGTGATCCCGCCGTCCACATACAGAACGTGACCATTTACAAACGAGGACGCCGAGGATGCCAGGAAGATGCAGGCTCCGGTCAGTTCATCCAATTGGCCCCATCGTCCGGCAGGAGTGCGCTTCTCCAACCATTGTGAGAACTCTGCGTCATTGACGAGAGCGGCATTCAAAGGGGTATCAAAATACCCAGGCGCAATTGCATTGCATTGCAGGCCATGTCTGGCCCATTCCGTGGCCATCCCTTTTGTCAGGTTCCCAACGGCCCCTTTGGTTGCAGTGTACGGCGAAATATTCGGGCGGGCGAGGGCTGTCTGCACACTCGCAATATTGATAATCTTTCCGCTCTTTCGGCCTAGCATATGTTTCGCGACAGCCTGACCAACATTGAAAATGGATGTCAGGTTTGTCTGGAGAACCTTCTGAAACATCTCCGGCGGAAAATCCTCTAGAGGCGCCCGATGCTGCATTCCGGCATTGTTGACGAGAATATCGATCGGGCCAGTTTCAGCCTCAAAGCGATCAATCGCAGCTTTGACAGAAGCATGATCCGTAACGTCGAAAGGGAGTGTTTTCACACCGCCCAGTTTCTCGGCCGCTGCAAGCAGTTTTTCAGAATCACGACCATTGAGAACAATCTCGGCTCCCGCAGCCTGAAGCCCCTGGGCCAGACTGAAACCAATTCCCTGAGATGAGCCGGTTACGAGAGCACGACGGCCCGTCAGATCGAAAAGAGTGGTACTCATGGTGGAGTTTTTCCCTGTGTATATCTGTAATCAATGCTGTCAGATGACCATGGACGCCCCGAGGCAGAACAGGAGCCCCAGAACCGCAATAATCGTTTCCAGAACTGACCATGTCTTGATAGTCTGGGGGACGGTCAGACCAAGATATTCCTTCATCTGCCAGAACCCGGCATCGTTCATAGGGCCGAAAGCGACAGATCCTGCACCCGTCGCAATCACCATCAGTTCAGGTGATACACCCTGTGAATGAGCCAAAATGGGGCCTGCGATACCGGAAGCCGTGCTCATGGCGACAGTGGATGAACCACAGGCAACACGGACAATTGCTGCCAAAAGCCAAGCCAGAACCAGAAGGGGTACATGTGCGCTAACAGCAGCATCCGTGATGGCTTTTGAAACGCCACTGTCGATCAGTTCGCGCCCGAAGCCACCACCCGCACCAACCAGGAGCATGATGAGCGCCGTTGGCCCGAGGCATTCATTGGTGAATCTCAGGATTGTCTCACGGGAAAAACCACGCGCCAAACCCAGAACATAAAAGGACATGACTGTTGCCAGCAGCAGGGCAATATCGGTGTTTCCAATGAAATGCAGGAACGTATTGGGCGCGCTCCTGGGCGTCGTAAACAGATCAGCCGCAGACCCGATCAGCATGAGGATGACAGGACACGTAATGGTCAGGACTGTAATGGTGAAGCCCGGAAGATTTGAAGGAATTTCGCGGCTGACGAACTGCTCTGCCAGCGGATTTGTCTCGGTGATGGGAACACGCGAGCTGATAAATCGCGCAAAAAGCGGGCCGGCTATGGCTGCAATAGGCGTTCCGAGGATGACCCCCCAGAAAATCGTCGTTCCTGTATTCGCATGATAGGCGGAAAGCGCCAGAAGTGTCGCTGGATGGGGCGGGATCATGGCATGAGTGACGGAGAGCGCCGCTCCCATAGGGAGAGCCACCCGAAGAATGGACGTGTTGGTTCGCGCTGCCAGTACGAAGGCCAGCGGAAACAGTAGAACAACGCCAACTTCAAAGAAGACCGGCAAACCAACCAGTAGCCCGATCACCATCATGGCCCAGTCAATTCTCTGCCGTCCGGCTCGTTCTGAAATGGTCAGGGCAATCCGGTCCGCACCTCCGGATTCAGCAAGCATTTTGCCGAGCATGGTTCCCAGAGCAATGATGGTTCCCACATGCCCAAGGACATGTCCTGCACCGGCTTCAAAAGACGCCACCACCTGATTGGGAGGCATACCGGCGCAGAGGGCAAGGAGAAGTGAAACGCTAAAGAGAACAATGAACGGGTTCAGGCGAAAACGCGCAATCAGGACGACCACGGCAATGATCGCAGATGTTGCAAGAAGAATGGCAAAGGTTGTTGTCATATGGAACGCAGCCCCGTCAGAACGAGAAAGAGGGTCAGGAACGAAAGTGAAAGAACGACGGAATCAGATCCTCCGCGAAGATTGCCAGCATCATTTTCCATATCCTTTGATGAACCGAATTCCGCTATAAAGTCTGCGTCATGAGGATCAGGAAAACGGGATCGACATCTCAGCATGGCTGAAGATCAGACATCAGAAAATATGGAAGAGCACTGTTTCTTCAAATATTTCTGGTATTTTGATCGCTCCTTAACGCCTTGCGGAAAACTCAAGTCGTGACAGGATGTTTAACGCAACACATGTGATGGACGAGCATCAGGATGCAGTGACGGGTGCGTGCGCTTTTGATCTGTCTGGTCTCACAGACTGTCGAGGATAAAGACCATGATTCCATTTTCTGTTCTTGATCTTTCGATCATCACACGGGGTTCCGGTCCGCGGGAAGCGTTCCGACATTCGATTGAGTTTGCCAAACGGGCGGAAAGCCTTGGCTTCCATCGGTATTGGCTTGCTGAACATCATGCAATGCCTGGCATTGCATCTGCCGCAACGGCAGTGCTAATCGGGCAGGTAGCAGGTGCGACAACCCGTATCCGGGTGGGATCAGGTGGTATCATGCTGCCCAATCACTCTCCGCTGGTGATTGCCGAACAGTTCGGAACACTGGAAACCCTTTTCCCCGGACGAATTGATCTTGGGCTGGGGCGCGCTCCCGGGGCAGACCAGAGGACGGCGCGGGCTCTTCGACGTGATCCAGCTGCGCCTGATAGGTTCCCTGAGGACGTTGTGGAGCTGCTTCATTACTTTGAGCCATCCTCTGAGGAGGACACGCACCTCATCAGGGCTGTGCCGGGGGCGGGTCTTCATGTCCCGGTCTGGATTTTGGGCTCATCGCTGTTTTCCGCTGTTTTGGCTGCTCACCTGGGGCTTCCGTATGCGTTTGCTTCCCATTTCGCCCCCGCACAGATGGAAGAAGCCATTACCCTCTATCGCGCCAGGTTTGAACCTTCTGAACGATGCGCCAAACCGCATGTTATGCTGACAGTGAACATTATCGCTGCTGATGAAGAAGCAGAAGGCAAACGTCTGGCGACATCACTTTATCAATATTTCGTGGCGTTAAGACGTGGCCGCCCGATCGCCTTTCCGCCGCCTGTGAACAGCGGTCCTTCTCCCTGGTCAGCAGAAGAGCAGCATATGCTAGGGCAAACGCTGGCCTGTACGTTTTCGGGTTCAAGAGAAAGCGTTTCTACGCAGGTTCAAGCTTTTGCAGATCGCCACAAACCTGACGAAACTCATGATTGCTGTCCCGATTCATGATCATGACAGCCGGTGTCGATCTCTCGAACTTGCAGCTAAAATCCGAGTCGAAATTTCAGGGCGACAGGGTGACTAGCTGACGGACGATATCTTTGTGGATCTGCATGAACAGATCACGTTGCGCATGGCTGCCACCAATATCCTGAAGGTGAGGGACGGCAGCTTCAAAGTATCGCTGGGCTGTGACTGGATCATGGTCCAGATAGGCTTTCAGGCCACGAGCCAGGGGAATGCCGACTAAAGTCCAGGCTTGCTGATCTGGAAGGTTTTTGTCTGAAAGGTTCTCTATACGCTGGAGTAGATGCCCCCCCTCGGGGCGGCGTGCTTTCAGAAGGCCATAGAGATATTGCAAACTCAGGAACGGTTGACTGACATCCTCCTGCCTGGGGGTAAGCCATTCCGCAAGATCATCCCAGCGCTGCCCCACATCCGCACCTGCCAGTTCAAGACGGACGAGCAGGGACACAGCACCTATCTGATCCTGCGAAAAACTCCGCTCCCGTCCCCAGCAATGCTGATCGTAAATATCAAGCGCGTCCGCTACCCGGCCCTGAGCCAGATAGAATAGAGCGAGATGCCACCAGAGATGCGTGTACATGAAAGAGGTCAGGTGCCCCCAGCCAACCGACCTGTCTTCCAGAAAGGCAATACCTTCTTCAATCCGTCCCTGCGTCAAAAAAACATGCGCAAGAGCATGTTGCGCCCATGGCTCGGAAGGGTCCATCTCAAGAGCGCGTCGTGCGGAGCGTTCAGCCGCAGTCAGGTCGTGGCATTGTTCAAAACCAAACGCCAGCATTCCATGCAGTGCGGCAATATCTCCTGCAGCATCTTCGCTCTTCAGGGCGATAGCCAGCATATCCGTGAACCGTCCACGAATAAAATCATGATACTGCCTGAGTTTCAGTGTGACCAGATCCCGCGGCCATTCGGTCAGGATCGTATCCGTCAGAGCAATAATTCGATCCGGATCTTCTGCTATCGAAGCTTCCAGAACCGAAAAGAGCAGTTTTTCACGTGGAAGGGCTCGATCAAAAGAGGCGCTTGCCCGGTCCCGATAGCGCAATGCTTCAGCAGGGATATCTCCTGTTTCGGACAACATCCAGAGAAGTCCTGCATAAGTATTCGCCAGACAGTCATCGGACTGATCCGCGACACCAAGAATTTCCACCAGTTTGAGGTCGTAGCCCAGATAACCGAGAATAAAAGCGTTGATACCTTGTAACGCTCTGCTGTCGTCTGTGGACACTGCGTTGCCGAGAACGTCCTGGCTCATGAGCGCGTCTCCTGCTCAGAGGAAAGGTGTTTGAGAGCATTCTCAATGCAACGATTTACGGTTGCAGGCTGCTCCAGCATGATCTGATGCCCACACTCCGGGAGAATGTTCAGAGAACTTCCGGTCATAAGCGATTGAAGTTTCTTTATTTCTTCGAGAGGTACGATGCCATCCTGCTGGCCAGCCAGAATGTGCACTGGCTTTCCGAATTGTCTCAAAACATCATGATCAATGGATTGTGCTCCCGCACGGACAGCATTGATCATGAAAAGACTATTGCGTTTTGTGGCCTTGCGTTCGGCCTTCAGAAGGTTTGGATCAACCGTTGAAGCCCAGGCCAGAGCTTCAAAACGTTTTTGCAAAAATGGCCGTGCCAAGGATGACAACCAGAAGGGCAGCAGGTCCATCCAGTTCCCAAACATGGGCCCCTTCAGAGACGGAGCAAGAGAGGCCGGTCCAAGAAGAATAAGCTCATCAATCGGAACCGCCTGTTCTGCCTGCAACAGACCCGCAACCCATTCCAACGTCACACGACATCCAAAAGAATGTGCAACAAGAATGCGCTTTGAAGAGGGATAAGCCTTCAGAATTGCAGCGAGATCCTGCACCGCATAGGAGCTTACGAACGCCTGTTCATGGTGAGAACGCGCACTGTCGCCATGGCCGTAAGCATCCCATGCAATAAGATTGACGTTCTCCTGAGAAAAATGTTCCCACTGCAAACGCCACTGCTGTCGGTTACCGCCTAATCCATGAACAAAGATCAGTGTCGTATCGCTACCTTTTTGAAGCGTGGAAAGAGCCAGTCGTCGCCCGGGAACGCGGAAGAAATTGGCCGGGGCAGGCAGAATATCAGCCATGGTCCACATTTCCCTGTTTCACATCACCAAAGCGTTCCTTCCATGTTGGAAGGAAGGGCTCTCCTGGCAATGGTGAGGCTTCATACACGCCACGGGCGATGGCACGAGCTGTAACCTGCGTCGCGGCGTGCAGGATTTCCGTCCAGATTTCTACAGATGCAGGGGCTGGTGCGTGACCTGTAGAAATACCAAAGACTGCGTCTCCATCCTGCGGCAGATGGGCGGGAAAGACCCCGCGGGCGATACCATCCTGCGCCAGGATGGCAAGGCGTTTGGCTTCGGCCTTTGTCAAAATCGCGTCAGTCGCGATAACACCGATCGTAGTACCGGCCACATAGTTTGGCTTCATGCGCAAAGCCAGGTCGTTTTCCGCGAGGCGTGATGGAAATCCTAAGCCGCCGAATTCATTATCCCGTTCAAACGGAGCGCTCCAGAAATGAGGGCCATTGCCAACTGTCGCAGTCCCAACGGCATTGACCACCATCAGTGCGGCAACGGTATGCCCTGATGGCGTGATGGTGCTTGCAGAACCCAGCCCTCCTCTGAGCAGGGTAGTCGTCGCTCCGGTTCCGGCTCCTGTGGTCCCAAGAGCGAACTGCCCTTTACGGGCTGCCTGTGCAGCCTGGTAGCCGAGTTCGGCATACGGGGAATACCGGCCCCATTCTTTGTTGCCTCCATTCACAAGGTCGAAAAGGCTTGCCTGAACGACAATAGGGACACGAACCTGATTGTCGGGGGTTGGCAGATCTGCAGCCTGTTCCCGTAGCCATGCCTGCACACCTGCGGTCGCATCCAACCCATAGGTGGAGCCACCTGACAGAACGATGGCATCAATCCCGCCCACAAGCATTTCAGGTTCCAGCAGCGCATTTTCCCGTAATGCCGGGGCACCTCCAAGAAAGCTGCCAGACGCTATTGCAGGTCGATCGAAAAGGAGGGCTGTGACACCCGTCCGCTGATCGAGGTTCTGAACATTGCCGACGCGGATACCGGGCACGTCTGTCACGAGATTATTGAGCGATTGGGAAATCATGGTTCAAATCGTTTCAAAGACTGGCGTCAATCAGGGCGCGGGTCGTGGGATGCTGAGGATGGTCCAGCACTGAGAGGGTTGGGCCGGTTTCCACAATCCGCCCCGCGTCGAGTACGGCAACACGATGAGAAATATGCCGGATAACAGCCAGGTCATGACTGACAAAAACATAGGAAAGACCGTGTCGGCTCTGAAGATCCAACAGCAGGTTCAGCACGACAGCCTGCGTGGAAACATCCAACGCAGAGACCGCCTCATCCGCGATGATGACGGAAGGGCGTGTTACAAGAGCCCGGGCAATGGCAATGCGTTGTCGCTGCCCTCCGGAGAACATTCTTGGATAACGATCAGCCGCATCCTCCGGAAGGGCAACATCTGCCAGAGCCTGCCGAACCCGACGTTCCTTTTCTTCATTGTCCAAGGGCGTCTGATGGAGAGGCTCTTTCACAATCTGCCGTACGGTCTGGCGAGGATCGAGTGCCCCTTGAGGGTCCTGAAAAATCATCTGGATGCTGGGGCGAACGTCTTTCCTGACTTGCCTCCTAGTATCGATCAGGCTCTGCCCCCGGAAGAGGATTTCTCCTTTCTCCGGTCTTACAAGGCCTGTCAAAATACGGGACAGGGTTGATTTTCCACTCCCGGAAGACCCAACAATGCCCAGTGTTTCGCGCTCTGCCACATGAAGGCTGACATCCTGCAGAACGTTTTTTCTGAGGGGAGTAAAAAAGGAGGATTTGTGTGTGGCTACGCTGAACTGAATGTTCTTCGCTTCCAGAAGAATGGTCATGGCTGAATACCTTCAGCGACATCCGAGGGAACAGGAATGTGCGTCAAAGGAGGATGGCCTGTTCCATGCAAAGACATGCTCAGAAGTGAGCGGGTATAAGGATGCTGCGGCCAATCAAAGAGTTGCTCTGTCTCGTTGCTTTCAACAAGGCAACCCTGTTGGAGAACCAGGACGCGCTGTGCGTGACGCCTTATGACACCCAGATCATGGGAAATCATGAGAACGGCCATCCCGTGTTCAACGGAAAGATCCTTCACAAGGTCCATTACGTCTGCTTGCGTTTTGCTATCCAGCGCAGTTGTAAATTCATCGGCAATGAGAAGGACGGGCTTACAGGCAATCGCCATTGCGAGAAGAACGCGCTGACGCTGCCCGCCAGACAAGGCGTGAGGATACGCTTCTGCAGAGATTCCCACACTACTTAGGCCCACGCGATCCAGCAATGTCTGGACGTGCGACGCGATGTCTCGTGATGAAAATGCATTGTGAAGCCTGAGTGTATCACCAATCTGTTGGCCAATACGGCGGATTGGGTTGAGGGCTGTCATGGGCTCCTGAAACACCATGGCGATGCGGCGCCCCCGGAGATCGCGAAAAGTGCGCTCAGAAAGAGCTGCAAGATCCTGCCCTTCAAAAATAATCTGCCCAGAGGTTTTAAAGCCATCCGGTAGCAGTCCTATCAAGGCGTGGGCCAGAGTAGACTTCCCAGATCCAGATTCACCTGTCACAGCGACCGTCTCACCAGGACTGATCGTAAACGACAATGGGTGAAGGATGGATTTTGCTCCGGAGAGAACCGCTAAATCCTGAACAGAAAGGAGTGTCGTCATGGCAGGTGTGCTTCGCTACGGGTAAAAGGGCGCTCAAGAAGATCTCTCAACCCGTCTCCCAACAGGTTGAAGCCAAGAACAAGCACCATGACCGCGATCCCCGGCGCGGCAACCAGGAAAGGATGATCGAAAATATGGACCTGATAGGAGGCCAGCGCTCGCCCAAGATCTGGCAGTGGGGGGGGAGCGCCTAACCCCAGATAGGATAAACCTGCTTCGGACAGGATAGCGAGAGCCAGAGACGTTGAAGCATGAACGATCAGGATTGGCGCGATATTGGGGAGAATATGTCGAACCGTTACAGCTATTGGTCCCAATCCTGCCATGCGCGCGGCTGAGATGTAATCCAGCACAAGAATAGACTGTGCGGCCTGTTTTGTAATGCGGATCTGTGCCGGAATACCGAACAGGGCAATGGCGAGAATCTCACCTGTCGCAGAGGCTCCCCGTAGAGTCACGAGCATAGCAGCAATGAGGATGGGGGGGAATGCCAGCCCAAGATCGGTGGCACTCATGACAGCCCAGCCTCTTTTTCCACCTTGCGTGCCAATAAGCCCCAGAATGGTGCCGGTAATGGTTGCGAGTGTGACGGAAATTACCGCAATGACTGTTGTATTGAAGGCTCCGGTCAGAACATAGCTGGCGAGGTCCCGCCCGAAGGGATCGGTTCCTAGCGGATGAGCGGAAGAGGGCGGAGCATAGCGGTTTGGTATGTCAATGAATGGTGCGTGACCACCATGCCAGACCCAGACAACTGCTGCTGGAAGAAGACAACCAAGAAGCAGGATAATTCCGGCAATCAGGCTATTGGGAAGACGCCTTGAGATCATGCGTCGCCTCCTGCAAGCCGTGGGTCCAGCCAGTGAATGATGACCGAAAGGCACAGGTTCAACACCAGGACACCCGCAACGATCAGCATGACAAGATTTTGCACAACCGGAATGTCTCGCTGATTCACGGCTTCCAGAAGAAGCTTGCCACATCCTGGAATGTTGAACACGTTCTCAACGATGATTGACCCTGTTACGAGAACAGGAAGCTGAATTCCGACCAGCGTCAGAACTGGAATAACCGCATTCGGGATTGCGATCCGCCAGAGAACGCCTTGGCGACTGTAACCTTGGGCACGGGCGGTACGGATAAAGTCCTGTCCCAATGTGTCAATCAGAGATGATCGCATGAATCGTGCAATGATTGCGGCTTGTGGAATCGCAAGAGCGAGTGCCGGTAAGGTGAGGGCACGAAGACCGGAAAAAACGCCGTGGTTCCAACCACTGAATCCCCCTGCAGGAAACCAGTGCAGAGTCAGGGAGAACAGAAAGGTCATCATCATGGCAAGCCAGAAATCCGGGATGGATTTCAGGAACTGAAGCAATACCATAAGCATCAGATCCAGCCGTTTTCCACGGTTGGTCGCTGCGACAGACCCAACGGGCAAACCGATGAGAAGGGCAAGCCCGGTTGCAAAGATAATGAGTGGCAAGGTGCTCTGAAAGCGTTCAAGAATCAACCCGGAAACCGGCACATCATAAACGTAACTCGTGCCCAAATTTCCATGGAAAAGACCGGAAATCCACCGAAAATAACGGGAAGCAGGAGCTGCATCGAGACCAAGCTGATGATGCAGGGCAGCAATGCTTTCAGGACTGGCGTCCAGGCCCAGCATTACGGTCGCGGGATCACTGGGCAGAACAGTGAGCAGCGCAAAAACGATTACGCTGGCAACAGCCAGCACAGCAAGCCGCCCGAAGAAAGTTTGAGCAAAACCGGTCATCGTGGCTCCCAGAATACATCAGCCATGGGGCAGGCCGCGATCTGCTGATCCGTCCAGAGACCTGATATATGGCGGTTCATGACCGTGTCCCGAGGGCGGGAATACAGGAAAACATTGGGTTCATCCTGTGCAAGGCGATCTTGCATGGCAACTGACAAACGATGTCTCTCTTCAGGGTTTTCTGTTGCCTCGTACTGCTCGAAAAGACTGTGGAACACCGGATTTCTATAATGAAAATATATGGTGTCGCGGTCATAGATACCAATGTCATGAGGCTCGGTATGAGCAATGACCGTCATGTCAAATTTGCCCTGCCCGAAAACCTGCCCGAGCCATGCTGGCCATTCGAGAGGCTGTAATGTCACGATTAGACCGATCTGTTCGAGATAGGCTGCGACAATTTCGCTGGTATCCCGCGCATAAGTAATGGGTGGGTAGGAAAGGGTAATCTGCGTACCCGGTCGGACCCCAGCCTCTTTTAGCAGTTCGCGAGCATGTTCGGGATTATAAGGATAACGGTCAGGAAGCGCGACATAATCTGGGTCATTAGGCGCCATATGCGATTGCAGAACCGTGCCCTCGCCATCAGCCCCAGCCTGAACAAGCGCATTACGATCAATGGCGTATGCAATTGCCTGGCGAACCCGAATGTCATGAAACGGCTTGCGGGCATTATTGAGAGCGAGAATGGCCTTAAAGGGGAAGGTGCCACGAACAATCCGAATGCTCGGATGATCTATAAATCGACTCAAAATTTCCGGCGCAGGGAAGGACGGGTAAGCATCCAGTTCCCCGGCGAGAAGGGCATTACTCGCAGCAAGAGGATCAGGCATGAACCGGAACGTTACTGTTTTCAGAAAAGGTGCTTTCCCCCAGTAGTCCGGATTGCGTTCCAAGGTGACATGGTCGCCGCGCTGCCACTCTTCAAACCTGAAGGGCCCTGTTCCAACCGGGTTACTGACATTGCTGCCTGAAGATGCCGGTGACAGGATGGACGCGTCATTCCATGCTAGTTCGTAGGCAAAACTGCCATGAGGTTTTTTCAGCGTCACATCCGCATGCGCGGGGTCCGGGCAGACGACATCGACGATATTTGTGAAAACGGTTCGATCCGGATTTGTGCTATTTGCAGCACCCGCACGAAGAAGCGAAAAACGGACGTTCTCGCACGTAAGGGGCGATCCATCATGGAAGCGAACATTGTCCTGCAAGGTGAAATGATACACACGTCCGTCGTCTGAAACCGTCCATTTCCGGGCCAGAAGAGGTTGAACGTGACCTTCACGATCCAGTCGTGTCAGTCCTTCATAGATATTGTTGTATGTGATCGTTCCAACCGCCTCACTTGGCGTGCGGGTTGGGTCCAGACCAGGCGGCTCAATAGAAACGCCAATACTCATGGTATCGCGCGGGGCAGCCAAAGCTGGCAATGCCAGCCCGAGGCTCGCTACGGCAATCAGAATGAAAGACGGTTTCATGGGGTCTCGCCGGGAGCCGGTCGTTTTAGTCCCAGATGCTCACGCAGGGTCGTGCCTTCATAGGCGGTACGGAACAGACCTCGGCGCTGTAGTTCAGGCACAACATGATCCACAAACAGTTCCAAACTCTGCGGCAGAATAGGGGGCATGACGTTAAAGCCATCAGCTGCGCCTTCCACAAACCACTCTTCCAGTTGATCTGCAATCTCCTTCGGACCGCCATAAATGGACCAGTGTCCGCGAGCACCGCTGACTTCCAGATACAGGTCACGCAATGTCATGTTCCGCCGCTTCGCCATCTCAACCAGAAGCGTTTGACGGCTGCGGTTTCCGTTGAAGTCTGCAGGCGCCTCTGGGAGGGGGGCGTCGAGAGGCAACCCACGAAGATCAGTGCCTGTCATTCCCCCCAGAAGAAACAGACCAACATCCGGATGCGTGAGATCATCGAGTTGTGCTCGAAGATCCTCAGCCTCCATCTGTGTCCGCCCTACCAGAGGATAGACGCCCGGCATGACTTTCAGAGATGCAGGATCGCGACCAAGATCCCGCATCCGACGATGCAGATCGAGACGAAATACCTTTGCTTCTTCAAGAGTCTGCTGCGCCGTGAAAACCATTTCGGCGGTCTCAGCAGCAAGCTGACGGCCAGGCTCAGACGATCCCGCCTGAACCAGAACAGGCCGGCCCTGCGGAGAACGTGGAATATCTATCTGACCTGCGGCCGTGAGAAATTCCCCCTTGAAATCAAAGGGGCGACGACCTTCGGGCCTGAAGAACTCTCCATTCTCTATGTCTCTCTGGAAGGCGTCGTCATCCCAGCTATCCCAGAAATTCTGCACAATCTGGGCGAATTCGCGAGCCTGCTGATAGCGATCTGCGTGAGGCACGTGGCTTGGGTGTCCGTAATGAATGGACTCTTTCACGTTCGCAGTCGTGACAAGGTTCCATCCTGCGCGTCCGCCACTAATCTGATCAAGGGACAGAAACTGTCGAGCCAGATGATAGGGTACCGAATAGGTCGTGCTGACGGTGCCGATCAGGCCGATCCTGTTCGTTGTGGCTGCGAGAGCAGCAAGAAGAGTTAAAGGCTCAAAAGACGCCGCGTAGGTCATACGGCGGAAACCGTCGATGGTGGCTTCGTCGATGGAGCTTGTAAAATCAGCGATAAACACAGCATCGAAGAGTCCGCGCTCAGCAAGAAGTGCCTGTTCGAGCTGCCGCTGAAAGTTGCTGCCAGCGTCCGGAGCTGAGCCGGGATGGCGCCAGGCTGCCGCATGATGGCCGGTTGGGAGAAGGAATGCGGCGAGTTTCATCTGGGAAGCCATGGGTGTTCGATCTCTTGTCTTTGTCTCGGTCAGAAATACAAAAAAATGTTGCGTTCACAGCATAACCTGTTGTGAATCGTTTTTCTATCCCTTAAACGCTATCCGATAGTTGTTTTATATAACAACGATAATTATTAGTTGTTAGGCGGAACCGATGCACGACGTTCACACTGCTCCGTACCGCAGAAATGCCCTCCTTGTCCGTGGGCGAACTGCTCTTGTCTCTACGGTAGCACTGCTACCGCTCTGGAGTATTGCAGCATATGCGGAAGATAGCGCTCCAGCCAAAAAGCCAGCGCAGGTTAATACGCGAAAAGGGGAGCCTCTCTCCTCTAAAATCACTCATGTGCGTCCGGCATCGAAACCGCAGACTCATGAGGCATCCCGTGTGGAGAACGTCGTCGTAACGTCTGAACGTAAGGCCGACAGTCCACAGAATATCGGAACATCCATCAGCGTTATTTCAGCAAAAATGCTGGAAAATCGCAACATTAACAATGTGTTTGATCTGCAATACGCAACGCCATCGCTACAGATACAGCCATCTTATGGCAGTGGGCAGTTCACTTATACCATTCGCGGGGTTGGCTTTAATAACTATTCCAGCAATAATTCTCCAACAGTTGGTATCTATATTGATGAAGTTGCCAATCCTGTTCCGTTCGGAATCAATGGCATGATGTTTGACATGCAGCGCGTGGAAGTGTTGCGTGGACCACAAGGAACGCTATATGGTCGAAATACCACAGGTGGTGCGATCAATTACATCACCAATAAGCCGACTGACAAGCTAACAGGGGGTGTTTCTGCCCAGTATGGTCGCTTCGATAGCGCGAAGATTGATGGTTATATTTCCGGCCCTATCAACGACAAACTCAAGTTCCGTCTTTCCGGTGAGACGCAGCAGGGTGGTGCCTGGCAATATAATCCGGAAGCAAAGGCCCATCTTGGAAATGTTGATCGTGGTGCCGCACGGCTTCTGGTGGATTATGCGCCATCAGAGAGTTGGAAAGTGGAATGGAACCTGCATGGAAGCCGCGATCGCTCCGATGGAACGGGTCCCTATGCCTGGCGTCCCATTACCAGCCTGAGTGCGACCAATCCGATGCCTGCGTCTGCCAGCCGCTACAATACGCGTTGGGGCACGTCGGCACAGTTTGCCAAGGAAACGGGTCTAACGCCGGATCAGAAGCCCTACAGCCATATTGATACCGGGGGCAGCAGCCTGCGGATCGAGAAGCATCTGAGGGATTTCACGATCACAAATCTGGCCAGCTATGATTACATGCAGCGCAATGAATACGATAATTTCGATGATTCATCGCTTTCGCTCGCCGATGTAAAATTTAATACGCGTGCCAGTGTCGTCTCGGATGAACTGCGCTTCTCATCGAATACGACTGGGCGTCTTCACTGGATTGGCGGTATTTATTATGGTTATCAGTGGCTGAATGACCGGTATCAGTCGGGTTTTGAGGCGCTTTACAACACCGATGGCGATGTCCGTTACTCACAGACAGTCAATACCATCAGCGGCTTCGGCCAGGTCACATATGATCTGACGTCTAAATTGCAGTTGGTTGGTGGTTTGCGGATCGAGCATGAGAAGCGCACCCTGGATAATGTTTATGCCCATTATCTCGTCAACGGCGTTGTGACCAATCCTCAGAACACAGTCGCGCAACAGGGCCAGTCCTATACGCTGCCATCTGCCAAATTTAGTGTTCAGTATCATCCGTTCAGTCATGACATGGCCTATTTCACCTTCAGTAAAGGTGTAAAGTCGGGCGGTTTTACAGTGTATAACTCTTCTGACGTCACGCAGATGACAAATCCGTTCAAACCGGAGCAACTTTATGCGTTCGAAGTGGGAAACAAGTTGATCCTTCCGCGCTATAATCTTCGGATCAATGCGGATTTCTTCTACTACGACTATTTTGATCGCCAAGTGCAATCGATTGCTTATAGCCCGACGACGGGTTCTGCGATCGGGTTGTTCGTCAATGCCCCGCGTTCACATATGTTTGGTGGTGAGTACGAAGTGGAATGGTCACCGATACCAGGTCTGCGCGTAGCCCAGTCTGGAGCGTATGTTGAAGGGGCCTATGATGAATTCAGCGCCGTTACGAGTTCAAAGAAGGTCAACGGTGTCTGGGTAGGAGTGAAACAGGATGTTTCTGGCCGGAGTGTGGAAGTCCCACATTTTACGGCTAATGGCTCTGTCGATTATACGTGGCGCCTTGGCCGGTATGACCTTGTTTCTGGTGTGGATTACAGCCTTCGCACGACAAGCACTGCGCTTAACGATGCAAATACCATTCCAGGTTACACCCTGTGGGGCGGGTATATTTCTTTCGCCCCCCGTAAAGGACACTGGAAGATCGAAGGCATTGGTCGAAACATCACAAACAAGCATTACGATGTGACACGAGGTTATTTCGTTGGGGGCGATAACATCGCCGTCGCAGGACGTCCGGCTACATGGGAAGTTCGGGTTCGGGCAGATTTCTGAACAGCAAGGGGATGGCGTAAAAAAAGCCATCCCCCCAAGTCAACTTCAGAAAGACGCAGCCACCGTACCAAAGAACATGCGTGGTGGTGTCGGGTATCCGACATAGGTTGAGCCATCGCCTGCCGTAATTGTTGACCAGGACCGGGTGTTCGTCAGGTTGCTGACGTTGAACTGCAGTTTAAGGCTCTGCATGTGAGGAATGTGCTTGAATGTATAGCCAGAGCTGAATCCAAGCTGGAAACGGGGCGGAACCATGATGCTGTTGGTGATCGTTCCAGGTCGTACGCCCATATAGGTACCAAAAAGCTGGGCATTGAATCCTGCCTGATTATAATTGATTGCAAACTTGTCGGACCAAACAGGAATAGCAGGGACTTTCTCGCCTTTTGTGGCGTAAAGCGTAGAACCATCCATGAAATCACTGCCGTAAATGCTGCTTACATAGGACACAGCATCATAAACGGAGAAGTGTTGACCAAAGCGCAGAGTGAAAGACAGATCCATACCATTGGTCGAAACGCTGCCCAGATTGGCTACCGTGCCGCCAACGCCTGAAATACCTTGATTGGGTGGTTTGATTGCCCCCAGTCGATTGAAGAAATCGACGTGGTAGTATTCAAGCTGTCCACTGATGCCCGTCAATGGCCCGAGGAACAGAGGGCGATTGGTTCGAATGCCCGTTTCATACGTCCAGGATGTTTCGGGTTTTCCAGTCCGTTTGAAGTCTTCAAATGCTTCCTGACTGGTCACAGCCCATGGGGATGTGCTGCCATAGCCTGTCTGGGCGAAGGAATTCATGTTCTCCTGAATATTGGCGAAAAACTGCTCATGTGGCGTAAAATTCCACAAAGCACCAAAAGCAGGAAGGAAAGGCTTGTAGGACGGAATAGTCCCACCCGCGACAGTATGCGTGCTGGTATCGACGATCGTCTTTGCACCCTTGACGGAAGACGCCAGGGATTGCGGCAAAGCAGCAATCGGCAATGTTCCGTTGGTATACACCATTTCGGATTTGAAACCCGCCGTCAGCGTCAGGTGAGGGGTGACTTTCCAGCTATCCTGCAAATGCGTAACGAAAGTGTTGGTGTAGAACGCGTTCATCCATTGTGTGAAAAGTGGGTTGGTCGCGCGCTTGTAAGGCGTCAGTGTGTCTGTCGCTGTCAGAGGATACCATAACCGCCCCTGAGTGTTGTTGTTGCGCTCGTACCAGCCTCCCACTTCGATGTTATGGTGACCGAGGTGATAATGCAGCGTACTGGTCAGGCCGCCACGATAATCTTCATATTCCGTGGTGCGGACGGCAAATCCCGTTCCACCCGTAGCATTCCAGACCTTGGGATCAATTCCGGCGTTGCTATATGTAAACTGACCATTCTTGATGTATTTTGAACCTGTCGGATCAAGATATGTCCCGAGAATGGTTAGAATGGCATTCGTGCGAATGGATGTTGCAACCACGCCCGCGCCATCATCATAGTGGAAATAAAGCTGGTTATCCCAAGTCAGGTTAGGGGAGAACCGATGTGAAATTTTCAAATAGGTGAGGTAATCCGTACGCTGTGCTGCCGAGAAATAGTACTTGTTATTCGGCGTGCCGGGAGCTGCGGATTTTGAAGTCATTAACGGATAATTCGCCATCGCAGCACTCAGATCCGGAAAGAATGCGCCGCGTGCGTAGAGGTCAGTAGGTGCCGTCAGACCCTGTGTGTTTGGTTCGGCCTTGTTCTGCCAGTCAAAATACGCAGTGATCGTCGTATTCTGTCCTTTGTGAACGAATTTTCCGTTTACCTGATAGCCACCTTGGCTATTGCCTTCACCAAGATTCCATGGGCGGGCATCCTGTCGTGAAAAGGAAACATAGGCTGAGTTGCCATTCCCAAAATTTCCGGTATCGAGACGAGCGTAGGTCCGAAATGTGGAATAGCTTCCAAAGGTCTGACGGATGGTTGCCCCGGCTTTTGCTTTGGGATCGCGGGTTGTGAATTCAATTGTTCCGCCCAGATTGCTGGTTGATGCGGTCCCGAGAGCGCCTGCGCCTGAAGATAGGGCCGTTTGACCAATGTTTTCGCTGATGGCAGCCCGCTGCGGGGAGAGGCCGTTATAGTTGCCGTAAGCTCCTGCACCGAGTGGTACACCATCCAGAGTATACCCAAGCTGCGTGTTGGAAAAACCATGAACGTAAATGCTTGAATTCTGTTCGTTATTTCCCCAGGGATCAACGTTTGTGAATGTGACGCCAGGTAGCAGATCAAGAGCCTGCATCGGATTTTGACCAGGCATCATATCCTGCATCTGGTCACCGCTGATACTCAGAACAGATCTTGTTCTGTGGCCCGTAGCAACAATCTGCTCAATATCGTTCGCTTCCCTGACACGAGGGCTGCGTCTTGCCTTGGACGGTCGTTTTGCACCTACTGCGCGCCGGATGATCATGCCACCACCGGGAGCGACTTCAACCGTCAGTCCGCTTCCGCTGAGAAGTTTTTTCGCAGCAGCATCCGGGGTCAATGCGCCACTGACGGAAGGCGCCTGAAGATGTTCGACCAAATCGGGTGAGAAAAGGATGCTCTCTCCCGTCTGTCGGCTCAAGGATTCCAGCGCCTGTGCCATCGGCTGCCGATCAATATGAACATTTGCCGCGCCTGTCGGAGTGGCAATCGCAGTCTGGGTCAGAATGGTCATTCCCACGGTCAGAAGCAAAGCTGGAGGGATCGAAGAACCATCAATTGATGTGCTTGGCCCGTGATTTCTGGGTTTTGGCGATTTGATTGACGGTTCTTTGGGGCGTTTTCTGTTTGCGTTTTGAGCAGATCGAGTGCTGTTTCCCGCTGGATGACTACGCGCTCGCGCTCAATCGTTCGAGGAAGAGAAAGCGGCGCATGTTGTAGACAATATTGGCCAGTCCGATCCTCATGGTGGCCCGGGTGATACCGACAGTTCGGATGAACAGTCCCGTCTGCGATTTCTGATCGGCAAAGACATGCTCGACACGAGATCGGATCACAGACTTTCCTGCATTGGATCTCTGGATATGCCGGGGCATCGGTTTGAGATGCGGTTTTTTTCTGTGAACCTTCGAAACAAATCCCTGCTTTTCCATGAAGTCTTCATTGGCTTTGGAGCGATACGCCGTGTCTGCCCAGACGCTTGAGGCCGTATTGGTGTTATCCAACAGCCCTTCTCGCAATCGCGCACCATCACTGGCGGCGGCATCTGTCGTCTTCCATTTCCGGATGAACCGGAACTTCCTGTCGATGGAGACATGGGACTTGTAGCCAAAGAACGGAATGGCCAGATCCGTTGTGGGGATCGTCCCGTCATCCTGACGCTTCGCCTTCGTGAACTTCAGTGTCCATCGTGCATGACGATCCTTATGCGACAGCTTTGCCGGCTTGTCCTGCCAGTCTTCGGGGGTACGTCCTGCCCGGAGGTCGGCTTTCTCAGCGTTCGTATTGCGCTGCTTTGGAGCGGCTACCAATGTTGCATCCAGGATCTGGCCCGACATCGGCAGATAGCCCGCGTTCCGCAGGGTCGCGTCAAACCGGTCAAACAGTCTTTCAATGGCCCCCGCCTGGGTCAGGCGTTCACGGAACAGCCAGACCGTTTTGGCATCAGGCACACGGTCCGACAGCCTCAGACCTAAAAAGCGCATGAAAGAGAGGCGGTCGTTGATCAGATATTCCGTCCGTTCATCAGACAAATTGTTCAGCGTCTGGATCACCAGGATCTTGAACATCAGTACCGGATCAAACGGCGGACGCCCGCCTTTACTGCCGTCTGAATAGGCCAAAGCCTGCTCCAGATCAGGGCGGAACACTTCAAAATCCACTGTCCGGGAGAACGCTTCGAGCTGATCGCCAAGCCCGCTCAAACGGGCAAGCCGCTCTTCAACATCAAAGAAACCAAGCTGTTTCATAGCGGCATTCCCTCAACCAAAACCAAAGAAAGGGAATCACATAGAAAGCATCAAAAACAGAGAGTTTTTCGAACCCTCCAGCTGCGCGAAGGGGGCACCGGACGTTCACGGCCATGTATTCTCTATCCTGTTGGCGATCGCAAAAAGCGCTCTCCCCAGAAAGACAATGACAATTCAAAAAACCTCAGGACATTACCTGTGTTTTCATGAAACCGTCACAATGGCCGGAGCATATAATGATTGCCTTGTTCTTGCAGTCTGACAGGAAGCAGGCGCGGCAGCATACGCAGAAACATATCGCCTTGAGAGACGAAATAGATCCCGCTCAGCTTGAGGTTTTCCAATGTTGGAGACGTAATGGTGATCTGCCGTGAAGTGTAACGCTGGATCTGGGAAATGGCGTCAGGCAAGGGGGTATTGCGAAAAATGAGCCTACCTGTCTGCCACGAAAGGAGAGATTCCATATTGGGGTAATCGACACTTACCCGCCCGTTCTGGAAAATCCTTAATCGCTGACCGGTTTTTATCCAGACATCATTTGAAGCCCCCCCACCTGTGCTCAAAAGGATCTGCCCCCGAACTGCGGTAATGTCAGTACAGGCACTGTCTGTGCGGATATTCGTCGATGTCTGTTCTGGCAAATGAACCGTAATGTTCCGGGCTGACAGATGAAATTCCTTTCGATGACCAGGCGAAAGGAGAATTTGTCCCTTATCCAGTCTCGCCCGACTGCCATCTTCAGACAGAACCATCCGGCTTCCGGAATCCAGTAGGCAGGAACCGTAATCTGGCAAAGGCACTCGCAACGTGTGACCGACAGAGGTTTGCAGAATACGGGAAGCCTTTGCACTTTTGTTCACGGGAAGCAAAGTAACCGTCCCCAAAGAGGCAAGAGCCAGCAAAAGGCGCCGTCGAATTTGGCTCTGTGGTACAGATGGAACCTCGACAGTTTGCAGAATGTCTTTTGTCTGTACCCCGCCGCCAAGCTCCCAATAGTCTGTCAGAAGCTCCACGGCATCCGCTCTGCAGGCGTCGCCGCGCATCCATTGAACAAACTCGGCGCGATCATTTTCAGTGCAATCATCTGCGTGCAGACGCGCGATCCATTCTGCAGCACGCTCCCGTGTGGCGAGTATATTTTCAGAGGGGATCACTGGTCCATCCATGAAGAAAGAAAGACGAGCGCCTTGGCGATATGTTTTTCCACGCTGCTTTCGCTAACGCCCAGGGTAACGGCAATCTCTCGATATTTCATTTTTTCAACACGGTTGAGCAAAAATGCCTGCCGCGTCCTTTCAGGAAGCTGGCGGCACCCTTCGTGAAACCGCGTCATTCTTTGAGATGCTGCATAAGCTTCTTCCTGAGAAGGCGCAGGATCATGCAACTCCAGGATCTGATCCTGTTCTCCAGTGGTGGAAACAGTGCTGGAAGATGCTTTTTTCAGATCATTCAAATGAAGATTAAAGGCGCTTCGGGTAATATAGGCTTCCGGATGGGTGACCTGTCCCTGTGAGCGTTCATAGTAATTCGCAAGGGCAGTTTGCAGGTGATCTTCAGCATCATCACGGTGCGTGAAAGTTCTGATGCGTCGGCGCAGACGCAACCATTCCTGCTGACAGGGAAACCAGTTTTCCGCCAAGGATCGTCTCATTCATTCTGAAGGATGGACAGCGTGCGGCGATGCATTACGGAATTTACGACGTCAGGTCTGTGACAGTTTCATGAAGAACGCGGGCAGGGCATGGGCAAACGGGGCGATCCGCTGTCTTGAGTGAACACACATCTGCTCGACCTCAGCGAAAGACTCTGAACGATGTTTTTGAACCGTAGACGCGTACTGACCGGCCTTGGAGCGGGTCTTCTGTTCACCTACCGTCTCAGGCAGCTTTCTGCTGCCGCCCCCCATAATCTGGACAAGAAACCCACGTTTGGCGTGTCCCCATTCCAACTGGGCGTGGCGTCCGGCGATCCTGCAACAGACGGTTTTGTCATCTGGACGCGCCTTGCGCCCCGTCCCATGGAAGAAGCGGGAGGAATGACGCATCTGAAACCTGTTCTGGTGGATTGGGACATCAGCGAAGATCCAAAATTCTCAACGGTTCTTCGCACAGGACAAACCATCGCTCATCCTGAACTGGCGCATTCCGTGCATGTTGAGGTCGAAGGATTGCAGCCTGATCGGCCATACTGGTATCGCTTCCGCATCGCAGGCCATGAAAGCGCGATTGGCCGTGGGCGGACGCTGCCTCTGCCGGGTGCTGAGGTCCAGCGTCTCCGGTTTGTGGCGGCAGGCTGTCAGCATTATGAGTTCGGGTATTATTCCGCATGGCGCGCCATCGCGAATGAGAACGTCGATTTTATCTTCCATTACGGCGATTACATTTACGAAGGTGCAGACATCGGCGCTGGCGTTCACACGGTTTACGGCAAGCCCTTTACGGCAGTTCGCCGCCATTTCGGTCCGGAAATCTACTCTCTGGACGAATACCGCCGGCGCTATGCCCAGTATAAGATGGACCCCGATCTTCAGGCTGCACATGCTGCCGCACCATGGCTCGTCAGCTTTGACGATCATGAAGTGGATAACAACTGGGCCGGAGACACAGATCAGGACGGGACCCCGCCGGACCTCTTCCGCCTGCGTCGCGCTGCAGCCATGCAGGCCTATTACGAGAATATGCCGTTACGCGCGAGTTCTTTACCAGATGGGAGCCACATGCAGATATACCGAAGCTTCCGCTTTGGTGATCTGATGAACACGTTCGTTCTGGATACACGCCAGTACCGTAGCGATCAGGTCTATGGTGACAAAGATGTACCGCAAGGTGCGGATGTGTGGTCACCAGAACGCACGATGATGGGCACTCAGCAGGAAGAATGGCTCTTCAATGGGCTAAGCAAGTCCGACACACACTGGAACTTGTTGGCCCATCAGGTCATGGTCATGGATCTCGCTCACCGGAAATCAGCCCATTCCGAACTGCTTTACAGCATGGATCAGTGGTCAGGTTATATGTACAGCCGCAACCGGCTGCTTCAGTTCATCGGGGATCACTGTCCCGGAAATGTCGTCAACGTTACGGGCGATGCGCATCGGCATTACGCGGGTAATCTCGTTCTTGACCCTGACAAACAGAAACCGGTTTCTGTTGAGTTCCTGGCGACGTCCATCTCGTCAGGTGGCGATGGTATCGGCGATAATGATGCACACAGCCAGTCCGTTCGTCGTGAAAACCCGCATCTTAAGGCTACGACTGACAAACGTGGCTATGTCATCTGTGATGTGGGTCGGGATATCTGGCGTGCAGATCTCAAAACGCTGGATCAGGTCAGCAACCATGATGGACAGCTTTCCACCTATGCGAGCTTTGCAATGGAGCGTGGTCGTCCAGGTCTTGAAAAAGCCTGAGAAAACCCCTGTTATCAGGGGGTTACATCCTTCTGATAACGAGACGCCAGCCGGAAGCAGGTGAACAGGCCCGCCAGGGAGGTCAGCAAAAGAACTAGTCCCATGGGAAGGGCACTGGTCTTGCTCAGCCCTACCAATGGCGCGGCCACACCACCTATCAAGAGGTTCAGCGATCCAAGGATCGCGCTGGCACTCCCGGCGCGGTGTCCCTGTTTTGCGATGGCAAGAACGAAGGTTGCCGTTAGGATCATTCCGATACAGGTCATGTAGAGGAAGATCGCAGCCACCAGCAGGAAAAGCGGTCCCTTGAGCGTTGCAATCAACGTGATGAGAGCCGCCGCGACTGTGATGCAGATGACTGAGGCCCGCAGGAATGTATCGGTACGGGCCATACTTCCCGCTCGCCCGATCAGCCAGCTCCCCCCCACCAGCGCCAGACCGTTGATGCCGAAAAGGATACTGAAGGTCTGTGGCGTTACACCATAGATATCCTGATAGACGAAGGGAGTTCCGGCGACATAGGCGAAGCTGCCACCATGAATAAGACCGACAGTCAGGGCATGGCCGATGAATTCGCGATCCGTCAGCAGACTGTGGAATGTTTCCAGTGTCGCACGGGGAGAGTTGGGAAGACGCCTGTGGAGTTCCAGTGTTTCAGTCAGGCGAGCCGCCACCAAACCTAATGCAAGAACACCAAATCCCGTCAGGAACCAGAACATCGTGCGCCATGTTGCTGATGGCAAAGCCAGAATGGCGCCTCCAAGCATTGGGGCGACCATGGGCGCAACTGCGTTGATGATCATCAGCCGCGAGAAGAAACGAGCGAGATCCGGGCCGTTGAAAACGTCTCTGACCACAGCGCGGGAGAGGACCAGACCTGCAGAAGCCGTGAGGCCTTGCAGAAAGCGGGCAACGATGAAAGTCGTAATGCTGGAAGCAACGGCACAGAACAGCGATGATAAAGCAAAAAGAGCCATGGCCCCCAGAAGCGGGATCTTACGCCCCCGGGCGTCGCTGAATGGGCCAACCAGAAGCTGCCCGACCGCAAGCCCTATGAGTGTACTGGTCAGACTGAACTGAACGGCTGTTTCACTTGCCTGAAAGTCATGCCCGATGTTTGGGAAACCGGGCAGATACATATCAATATTAAGTGACCCCAGACATGTCAGAAGCCCCAGAATAATGATGAGATCACGCTGGACGGGACGAACTGTTTCGGCTGACGTGTCAGTCATGAACTGGAACCTTGAGAATGGATACGCCTGAGGCGGTCATGCGGGAAAGTTCGTCGGAAGGGGCGTCTTCTGAGACAATGAGCGTATGAACAGTGTCCAGCGGAGCAACAGGAAAGCGACCACCCGACCCGATCTTGCTCCCCTCTGCCATGACCACGACGGTTTCGCTCCGGCTGAGAACTTCGCGCTTGAAAGCAGCTTCCTCCGGATCCCATACGCTTGGGCCCTCGGCGGAAATCGCCCAGACACCCAGAGAGCAGAGATCGAACCGGTAATGCTGAAGCGATTGAACAGCCACCGAGCCAATGACTCCTCCGGTCGCGTCATCAAGACGTCCACCAATCATGATAGTTTCAATCTGGCTTGCATCGCTCAAGGCGACTGCCACCGCAGGGCTGGAGGTTACGACCGTCAGTGGCATATCCCGAGAAAGAGACGTTGCTAGGGCAATATTGGTGGAGCCTGTATCAATGAAGGCCACCTGTTTGGCTTTGAAAAGACCCGCAGTATGGCTGGCCAGTGCGTTTTTAAGCGCAATATTTTCCCCCATGCGGGCATGGATATGCGCCGCAGCCGGCTGCATACGGAGTGCACCACCATATACCCGACGGCATTCGCCAGCTTCTGCAAGTTCGCGCAGATCACGACGGACCATATCAACGGGTACATGCCATTCAGTAGCCAGATCGGCCGCAAGGACGCGCCCGTGACTTAGCAAACGGGCACGGATCTGGCTCAGGCGCTCGTCTTTGAGGATGGGATTTGCTCCGGCAGGGCGTAAAACACGCGCAAACCGTCACAAACACGCAGAACCTGTCAAGAAGTTTCGTGCTCTGTTGCTTTTGGCAGTCTCAGGTGTGGCAGATCAGAAACTCAGAACGGCATCCAGATTGAACCAAAGCATATTGCTGGTTCCATTATTGACTGCTGCGCCAGAGACCGTGGCAGCCTGATTGAAGGGGTGCGTTCCGTTGAGAGACTTATCCAGACGAATTTCCGGACGAACAGTCAGGACGCCACTTCCAAGGTGGCGGTTAACGAAGGGGGGTCGATAGGCCACGCCGACCGTCAGGGCACCGTAAGTCGTGGGAGGCGCGCCATAGTAAAAATAGGGCCGGTTTCGCAGGGAGTTCGTGTAGGACATATTGCCGGGATACTGATTGATGATGCCGCCGGTATTGTCTCGGAAAATTTCACCGCGAACGTTTAAAGTCAAAGAGGGGTGAATGTCCCACGACAGGTAGGACGTGACGCCGTAAGCATCATCGCGCGACGCATCATCATGAAGGTAAAGTGCCTCCGCCATCAGCGAGAGCGTTTTGTTGACATGATAGGTAGCCAGAAGGCTCGCATTGTATTGCATGAGACCATT
Organism: Gluconobacter sp. ESL1110; assembly: GCF_058107395.1. Lineage (NCBI taxonomy): Bacteria > Pseudomonadati > Pseudomonadota > Alphaproteobacteria > Acetobacterales > Acetobacteraceae > Gluconobacter > Gluconobacter sp. ESL1110. Next base: position 288,475 of record NZ_JBYLUK010000008.1, on the reverse strand, counting down.
TGCGGCCTTGCCGATGCCTGAACTGGTCCAGCCAGCGGGAGAGGTTCGACTGGCACCATTGTTTCCCTGTGGTCCGAAGTGGCCGATGGCATGCAGATTCAGCTTGCCGCCCATCAGATTGTTCCACGCAAAGCCGAAATACCCCTTTGGGCGACTATTGTTTCCGGCCTGACCAAATGTTGTAGAATTGCCTGCGTCGATGCCAAGAATCCAGTCCATATGCGGGCTGAGATGCATCGTTGCGGTGATACCAACCGTTTCGAACGGGACGATATAGTCTGATGCGTAATTGAAGGAGTAGAACGGCCGGGCAAGGGCAGGTGTGCCTTCGGCGCCGATCAGAGCATACATCTGCCCAGCCTGAAAATCGATCCCGTGACGAAAGATCCACGGCGTGTGAACGTCGATATGCGCCTGAGTAGGGGCCCATTGATAAAGCCCGGTGAGCGTACCGTCTCCCATACCGATTGTCGGATCGAACCGCGCGTCTGATCCGTACATGACTTCAGCAACAAAGCCGATCCCGTAACCACCACCTATGGACGTGATGGGATGAGAGATCGAACCCATTATCTGATTAAGAGTCACGGTATTGGCGCGGTCCAGATAGAACTGGCCGAAATTTCGTCCAGACCGTGTCCATGGATTACCGCTGATCCCCGCTTCAACCGTCAGATGACCAACCAGCCCATCCCAGTAGGACAGGGAGCGCCCGGTCTTGGGTGAAAACAGATTTCCCGCTTTCAGGACCGGTATATCCGGATCAGTGCTGTCAGCCTGATGAGAGGTTGACGGCAGCGTGGTCGGAGGATTGGGGTTTGGTGTCCCGTCCGGCGTAATGGCTGTGTTCGACGTGGCGGCTGCCTGAGCGTGAGCAAAAGACGGGAGGGCCGCTCCAACGAGCAGGCAGAAGACTGCCAGGACGTGTTTGTCCGACACGCGAAATCCGTTCCTGAAAGTTTCGGGGAAAGACGACAGAGAATAAACTCAGACCTCGGCCCTGAGCCGCGTTTGTGCGTTCTGGTATTTTCGCATGAAGACAGTGCTCAGGATCGCCATGAATGCGATGTAGATCGCGCAGACTTCGGGATTGTAGTATGTCACGGCTGCCAAAAGGACGATTGCGCCAGTCAGGGCGATGCCGGGCAGGACGGGGTAGAGCGGTGCGCGGTAAGTGCGCGGCAGGGAAGGCTCTGTTCGACGAAGGCGGAACAGGCTGATCATACTCAAGATATACATCGTGAGGGATCCGAACACAGCCATGGTCACAAGAGTTGCCGTCAGGGACTGACCGTGAATCGAAATGACATCATCGGAAAAAATGGCTGCAATGCCAATGACGCCACCAGCAATCGTAGCCGTATAGGGTGTATGAGAACGCGGATGAACTTTGCCGAGAGCCGCCGGTAGAAAGCCGGCACGCGCCATGGCAAAGATCTGGCGTGCATAACCCATGATGATGCCATGCAGGGATGCGACAAGGCCGAACAGACCAAGCCAGACCAGCATATGCAGCCACCCGCTGTGCGCGCCCACGACATGCTTCATGGCCTGCGGGAGAGGATCATTCAGGTTGGCAAGAGCATGCCAGTCTCCGGCACCTCCAGCAAAAACCATGACGCCAAAGGCCAAGAAGACAAGCGTGAGAACTCCCGCAACATATGCGATCGGGATAGACCGGCGCGGATTGCTGGCCTCTTCAGCCGCCATGGCCACACCTTCGATGGCGAGAAAGAACCAGATGGCAAAAGGAATGGCCGCGAAAATGCCCCCCATGGCTTCCCAGCCGAAATGAGGGGCTACGCCCCAGCCGTCATGCAGGAAGTTGTCCCACGAAAAGGCGGGAGCGACGACGCCCATGAAGACGAGCAACTCAATGATGGCGGCAATTGTAATGAACAGTTCGAACGTCGCTGCAATATGCACGCCGACAATGTTGAGTGCCATGAAGATCATGTAGGCGCCCAGAGCCGCGACTTTGGGCGAGAGATGCGGAAACTGAACGTTCAGGTAAGCACCGATTGCGAGAGCAATCGCAGGGGGCGCGAAAATGAACTCGACCAAAGTGGCGAGACCCGCAATCAGGCCACCCCATCGGCCAAGGGCGCGATGACTATAGGCGAACGGGCCACCAGCCTGTGGGATGGCACAGGTAAGCTCCGTAAAGCTGAAAATGAAACTCGTATAGACCAGCGCGACAAACACAGTGGCGATCAGGAAACCAAGCGTTCCGGCCGTTGCCCAGCCGTAACTCCAGCCGAAATATTCTCCGGAAATAACAAGACCAACGGCAATGCCCCAAAGATGGAATGCACTCAGGGACTTGTTGAGATGCGACGGCGCATTGCTCATCGGTCGTTGTCCTTTTCAAGAAGGGGAACGGAAGTTTCGAGGGTTACGACTTCAGGAGCAGCATCTTTGAGACCCACGCCTGTGAGCTTCAGGTGGCTGGCTTCCCGCATCAGCCAGGAAAGCTTTGCTGCCGCAGCCGGGACAGTCATGCCGTGTGGGTGGATGTTCGAGAGGCAGTTCCGGGATGAATCGGGGCAGCCAACATACGGCCCGTAGGTCAGATAGACACCCATACTATCAGCCACGCTGAGGCCGGGTCTCTCGCCAATCATCATGACAACCATCCTCGCACCAAGCCTCACGGCAATGTCGTCGCCTAACGCGACACGGGCTTGGGTAGCGATGACCAGAGGCGCGACGGTCCAGTCAGCAAGCTGTGCCTGCATAGCCCGGAACAGGGGAATGGCGCTCTGCTGTGTGGCAAAGGACGACAAGCCGTCTCCCGCGACGAAAACCACATCCCAGTCACCTTTTGGAAGCGTAGTAGCGGCTTCCGGATCAAGTCGCCGTCCAAGGTCCGGGCGGCGCAAATAGGTCGAACGGTCGAGCGCACGGCTCTGAACGCAATAGTATGGCTCGTCGCCCAGAGAACCTGTCAGGGTTTCAATGTTCAGAGGCGTATGAACGGCATCCCTTGCCTGTGCATGAGAGGCTTGAAAGTCCAGAACATCGTTGGTTTTTAGGGCATTTCCTGTACGGCCCAGCCCAATCCGGGCGCGGGTGAGTTGGCGCAAGTCCTGCCATGGATCTGGTATCCGGGATGACGGGGAGGTAATGCGGTCGTCCGTCATGGTCAGCGCACCATCTGGCCGAGAAGAGTCTGTCCGGGAGGGACGTCGAGAACCTGGTCGTTCCGCACATCATACAGACCCATCCGCTCCAGCCAGCCCGCAAATTCCGGCGCTGGTTTCAGGTTCAGAAGTTTGCGAAGACTCAGAAGGTCGTGGAAGGACAGGCTCTGGTAGTTGAGCATGATGTCATCCGCACCCGGAACCCCGATCAGGAACGTGATGCCTGCTGCCCCCAGAAGGACCATCAGGTTATCCATATCATCCTGATCTGCTTCGGCGTGGTTGGTGTAACAGGCATCACAGCCCATCGGCACGCCGAGCAGTTTGGCGCAGAAATGATCTTCCAGCGCGGCCCGGATGATCTGCTTGCCGTCATAAAGATATTCAGGGCCGATAAAGCCCACGACCGTATTCACCAGCAGGGGGTTATAAGCCCGTGCTACGGCGTAGGCTCGGGCTTCCACGGTCTGCTGGTCAACACCGTGATGAGCTTCGGCGGACAGCGCAGCGCCCTGACCCGTCTCAAAATACATGACATTATTGCCAAGAGTGCCACGATTGAGAGCCAGCGCTGCCTCATGAGCTTCTTTCAGAATTCCGAGACTGACGCCAAAGCCTTCATTGGCTTTCTGTGTCCCCGCAATGGACTGAAAGACCAGATCGACCGCGCCGCCACGGTTCATGATCTCGATCGTGTTTGTAACGTGTGTCAGAACGCAGGTCTGGGTCGGGATTTCGTAACGCTGACGGGCATGGTCGAGCATCTCCAGAAGAGCGAGGCCGTTCGAGACGCTGTCGGTCGCGGGGTTGATACCGATGACGGCATCCCCCATCCCGCGTAAAAGGCCGTCCAGAGTTGAAGCTGCAATTCCCTTTAGATCATCTGTAGGGTGATTGGGTTGAAGGCGCGTCGCCAGACGGCCTTCCAGACCAATAGTGTTCCGAAACTTCGTAATGACCCGGATCTTGCGGGAGACCGTCATGAGATCCTGATTGCGCATGATCTTGCTGACAGCGGCCGCCATTTCAGGCGTGATCCCGGCAGCGATGGGAGACAGCGCTTCTGATGAGGCCTCATCGGACAACAACCAATCCCGGAAACCACCAACGGTCAGCGACGCCACAGGCGAAAACGCCCGAGCATCATGTGTATCCATAATCAGGCGCGTAACGTCATCTGCCTCGTAAGGGATGAGCGCTTCATGCAGAAACGTGCTGAGCGGGAGGTCGGCCAGAGCGTAGCGTGCAGCAATTCGCTGAGCATCCGAACTGGCGGAAAGTCCCGCGAGATCGTCACCGGACCGCGTGGGAGAAGCCTTGGCCATCAGGGTTTTCAGGTCGTCGAATATATACCGTTCCCCTCTCAGGGTGTATCCGTAAGCCATGGTCACAATCCTGCTTCACTGACCTGTTCGAACTCCATCAGGAGATGCTCAAAGTTTTGTCCGTTACCGCAATTATATCTCTTTCGGATTGATTGTGACTTGACGACAAACGACAAGATTTTGACATTTGACAACAATACGCCCAACACTCTGCGTTGAGTGAGCAGCAACGTGAAGATGCAATGCCATCCTTTTCAAAGTCTTCTAAATCAGAAGCCCATGTTCTTGCCGCAGCCGCAGCAGGAGTAGAAGATTTTCTGACATCCCAAGGGGGAGACATGGAGCGGATTGCCGGACGTTCCGGCCTTTCCACGCAACAGTTTGCCTTGCCCACGGATACTTTGAACCTTGCGTCTTATTGTCGTTTGTTTACCGAAGCCGAAACAGAGACGCGCAATGGAAATATTGGTTTGCACTTTGGCCAGCAGTTCAAACCCCACCAACTTGGCCTCATCGGCTACATCGCCCTGTGTTCAGATACCGTCGAGCAGGCAGTCCGCAATCTGGCTGCCTATTTCGGGTATCATCAGGCTTCTACTGTGACATGTCTAACCGAAACCGCCGAGACGTTTCAGCTCGATTACATGATTACTGACCCGACCATTCAACACCGTCGCCATGATGCCGAACTGACGATGGGCATGTTTGCAAATATCCTCCGAACAGGGTTGGGGCCAGCCTGGACCCCGCAGGCTGTTCTGTTCGCCCACGATCAGCCGGAGCAGGCGGGAGAACACCGCGATGCGTTTCAGTCCGATGTTCGTTTTGCAGCAGGACGAAATGCGCTGATCTTCCGGAGAGATAGGCTGGAGACACGGATGCCGGGAGCAGATGCTGGCCTGTTGCAGATCATGAAATCTTCTCTGGTAACATTGGCCCGGGGTCCTGAGAATGCGAAGTCAGAACAGGCACCGTCTCTAAGGCAGCAGGTCATCATGCAGATCAGGGCCTGTCTGCCGCATGGGGGATGCGAGTTCTGGGAAATTGCTGAGAAACTTGCCCTCTCTCCCTGGACGTTGCAGCGTCGGCTGGGGCAGCTAGGGCTTTCCTACTCTGCTTTACTGGATGAAGTCCGTCAGATTGACGCCATTCGCCTTCTGACGGAAGCCAATAGAGACATCAGCGAAATCGCCATTCTTCTGGGCTACACCGAAACAAGTGCCTTCAGCCGGGCTTTTCGCCGGTGGTTCGGAATGTCTCCCCGTGTCTGGCAACAACAGAATAACGGACGCCCCAGTCGATAGGTATTTCCTGGGAGAGACCACCTCGTGTAGGAACGCATGCATGAGTGTTGAAGTCATGCCCGGTCTGATCCTCAAAGACGAAGACCTGAGAGTAACCTATATCCTTGCATCTGGCCCAGGGGGCCAGAACGTCAACAAGGTTGCGACAGCCGCACAGCTTCGTTTTGATGCAGCAGGTTCTCCGGCACTGTCAGAGCGCGTACGGACCAGACTGCTTGAAATTGCAGGCAGTCGCGCAACCCGGGACGGAGAAATCGTGTTGACAGGGCGACGCTTCCGCACGCAGCTTCGCAATCGGGAAGACGTTATCGAACGTTTGGCAGCCATGATCCGGGAGGCCGCTCATCGGCAGGTCTTCCGCGTTCCAACCCGACCGGGCAAGGCGGCCCGTCAAAGACGAATGGACGGGAAGTCTCACCGGGCGGGGATCAAACGCAATCGCAAGGTCCGTTTGGACGATTGAGAAAGAAAGACATGATGGCACATCTGTCCGCACTGACATGGGGAACAGGCACGAGAATATTTGAGATCTTCCTGGAACCGACATGTCCGTTTTCGGTCAAGGCGCTCCGTAAAGTTCCTTTGCTTCTTGAAAAGGTGGGGCACGAAAATCTGACAGTTCACATCCGGCTTCAGTCCCAGCCATGGCACATGTTTTCCGGCGTGATCATCCGTGCCATTCTTGCAGCATCCACTCTGGAGCAGGGGCGGGACAGAGCACATGACGTCCTCCTTGCCGTGGCAGACCATCGGAAAGAGTTCGAGTTCACTGATCATTGTTCTGGCCCGAACATGGATGCCACGCCAGCAGAAATTCTTGAACGTCTTGAGGCTTATAGTGGGGTCGCCCTTGCTGAGGCCTTTCTTCTCGAAGACGTCACGAAAGCCGTGAAATGGCATGCGAAATATGCTCGCCAGAACGGTATTCATGTGTCTCCTACCTTTATGGTGGATGGGTTGATTGATGCAGCATTCAGTAGCGGCGACAGCGTGGAAGACTGGGCGGCCCGTCTATTCCCGTAACCGGCTGACGAAACAGAGGGTTGTACGTTGCGCGGCTTCTCCCATACAGTCGCGGTAACGTAAGACTTTCAGGATGTTTCAATGACTTCCAACCTCTGGGTAAGGGCTGCTTTTGCCCTGTCTATGGTTTCTCTCGCCGGAACTGAGGCACACGCTGCTTCAACTAATCCTTTCTTTACGGCCAGCACACTTCCTTATCAGGCTCCGCGCTTTGATCTGATCAAGGATAGTGACTACGCGCCCGCTTTCGAGCGGGGCATGGCGGATCATCTGCGTGAAATCACGGCCATTGCGAACAACAAGGCTGCGCCCACGTTCGACAACACGATCGTTGCCATGGAAAAGGCTGGCCGTCTGCTGGATCGCGTGCAGGAAACGTTCTTCGGCGTTTATCAGGCGAATAGTGATGCAGAGCTGGACAAGGTTGAGAGCCGCGAAGCGCCGCGCCTGTCCCAGCATGAAGATGAGATCTATCTTAACGCGCGTCTGTTTGCGCGCGTCAAGAAACTGAATGATACCCGCGATAGCCTGAACCTGAATGCCGAGCAGGCGCAGCTTCTGGATGTGTATTACCAGCAGTTTGTTCATGCCGGTGCGGAGCTATCCAAGGCCGACAAGGCCAAACTGCGTGCCATCAACACCAAGTTGGCCAATCTTGAGTCCGTCTATCAGCAGAAGCTAATCGCTGCTGCGAAAGACGGAGCCCTTGTCGTTGACAGCAAGGATGCATTAGCCGGTCTTGATGATGGGGCCATCGCCTCGGCTCAGAAGGACGCGGAAAGTCGCAAGCTGACCGGCAAATGGGTTCTTCCGCTTCAGAACACGACCCAGCAGCCCGCTTTGGAAAACCTGAGCAAGCGCGAGACCCGTCAGGCCCTGTTCGAACAGAGCTGGAACCGTGCCGAGAAGGGTGACAAGAACGACACCCGCGCCACGATTTCCGAACTGGCCCAGCTACGCGCCCAGAAAGCTGCGCTGTTCGGCTATCCAAGCTTCGCCGCCTATACGCTGTATGACCAGATGGCCAAGACGCCCGAAGCGGCCGAAGGCTTCATGCAGAAGCTCGTTCCGGCCGTGGCGGCCGAGCAGACGCGGGAAGGTGCCGTTCTTCAGGACGCAATCCATCGTGATGGCGAAAACTTCACGCTGAAGCCCTGGGACTGGAACCGTTACGCGGAGCAGGTCCGTCGTGAGAAATATGCGCTGAACCAAGATGATGTGAAGCCATACTTCGAACTCAAAACGGTCCTGACGGACGGGGTGTTCTTTGCTGCCAACCAGCTTTACGGGGTTACATTCAAGCAGGTTACAGATATTCCAGTCTATAACCCGGACGTTATGGTGTTCGAGGTCTTCGACAAGGACGGCTCACAGCTTGGCCTGATGTATTTCGATTACTTCAAGCGTGACACGAAGTCTGGCGGTGCCTGGATGTCCAATTTTGTTGGCCAGTCCTCGCTCCTTGGTACCAAGCCCGTCATTTACAACGTAGCAAACTTCACGAAGGCAGCGCCGGGTCAGCCACAGCTCATCACGTCTGATGATGTGACAACCATGTTCCATGAGTTCGGTCATGCGCTGCACGGTCTATTCGCAAGCCAAACCTATCCAACGCTGTCTGGCACGAACGTCGCCCGTGACTTCGTGGAGTTCCCGTCCCAGTTCAATGAAAACTGGGCGCTGGACCCGAAGGTGCTGGCGCATTACGCCCGTCACTACAAAACGGGCGCGCCTATGCCACAGGCATTGGTCGACAAGATCAAGAAAGCCGCCAAGTTCAACCAGGGCTATGCTCTGGGCGAAATCGTTGCTGCGGCTGAACTGGACATGAAGTGGCATGCCCTTCCGGCAAGCGCTCCGCGTCAGGATGCTGACAAGTTCGAAGCCGATGCTCTGAACAGCATGGGTCTTGATGTGGCGAACGTCCCTCCGCGGTACCGATCCAGCTATTTCCTGCATATCTGGTCCAATGGATATTCGGCTGGTTATTACGCTTATCTGTGGACGGAAATGCTGGATCAGGACGTGTTTGCCTGGTTCACGCAGCATGGTGGCCTGACGCGTGAAAACGGCCAGCGCTTCCGTGACATGATCCTGTCCAAGGGTCACACCATGGATTACGGGCCGATGTTTGAAGCCTTCTATGGCAAGGCACCGGATATTGAACCGATGCTGGCTCATCGTGGTCTGACAGCTGACAGCCAGAAGTAAAAACTTACGGGCGGGTGGGAGACCACCCGTCCGTTAAAGTTTCCAGGAAGCGGATGATAGCCGTCCGCTCCTCGGGCGTCAGTGCTGGCTGATCGCCCGGTTTGCGATCCATTGGGGCATCGGTTTGATCAAGGTTTGACTGATACTGCGCTGGGAGATCGTCTGTTTTTCGAACATGCCCGTGTGCATCGCGGCTATAGAATAGCTCCGGTTGAATATCTCTCAGAACGTAGAACTCCAGAACCCGTCGGAGATCATGAAAAACGCCATTGTGGAAAAAGACCTTGCGATCTGCCACGTTCCGGAGTGTTGGGGTGGCGAACATTCCACAATAGGCGCCTGACTGTTCCGCTCCTCCGGGCATGGTTTCGCATAGCCCAAGATCGAAATGACCGTTCTCATATGGTCCCATGAGGGCCATATTGCGTGGAGCACCAAGAGCCTCATATTGCCGGTCAGTCAACAGAGGTGGCAGATTGCCGGGAAGAGGTCGATCCAGGTGGCACGCTGCACAGTTGCCCTTCATGGGATCGTTAAAAAGACGATATCCTGCGCTTTCCTGCGGTGTAAACCGGGTCTTCCCCTCAAGCCACGCATCGAACTTGCTATTGTAGGGATGAAAAGACGGTTCCTCGATTTGGTAGCGTGCCAGAGCGAACAGGGCTTCAGAGACAAGCAAATCTGGTGATGTTTCGGCAGCTGGGCCTGCGAGAGCTTTGAGACGCTTGGTATAAGGAGCATTTTCAATCCGGTTACGGGCGATTGACGGCGTAGAAGCCATCTCTGCCGGATCAAAAAGTGGGCCGGACGCCTGCTGCTGAAGGGTATCAGCGCGTCCATCCCAGAAAAGACCACCTTGCGGAACAATCGCCGTCGCGGAACTGGCGATTGCACTTTTAGCAGTGTGTGAGGCGGTTGTGCCAGCAGAGGGCAGGACAGGGGCCGTCTCGCTTTCCGGATTATCAGGTCCGATGCTGAAATTGGGTACATGCTCCAGATAGGCGAGAGACGGGATGGCGCGTCTGCCAGCGCTTTTCAGGTCTTTTCCACCCATGAAAACGGATTGATTATTTGAAGGGCCGTAATGGTGACGCGGGTCGTGACAGGATGCGCAGGACAGACGGCCAGAACCAGAAAGAAGTGGATCGTAAAAGATGTCCCGCCCTATCAGGGCCATTTCTGACAATGGCTCTATTCCCGGCCGTTTCAGGGAAACAGGGCAGGGATTGCTGCCATTTGCTGTCGGCAGGCATCCCTGAGCATGGAGTTGTCCCGATAAAAGCGTGCCCAGAAGGAGCCCAGAATAAAGGGCTCCCCAGACTATTCTTGAGGTCAAAGCGGAGATGCGGACGGCTGTGAGGCAGGCTCACCCGTCTCTGGGTTCAGGAAAACAGGAGACAGACGTGGCTGACGACCGAAATCGAACAGGTCCGTCAGGTCTGCGGTATCTGCGTCGAAAGACCCTTGGCCAAGGCGCTGACCATGGAGCCAATTGTCTTCGATGAAGCGCGTAATCGAACTTTGCGTGATCTGAACATGGCTGATGAAGTTGGTCTTAGCCCATGGCGAGATTACGATCAGCGGGGTCCGTGTCCCTGGACCGCATCGACCATTTACAGGCTGACCAGAGACCCCAGTCGGAGCCGGAGCCGTTCCGCAACGGCCTGGACCATCCAGTTGATCGGCCGGGTTGTCATAAGAGCCGTGTGTGGGTGTGACATAGGCATGATCGTACCAGCCATCCGAGTCATCGTAAGCGATGATAATGGCTGTATCCCGCCAGTCAGGACTGTGCTGGATCAAATTGATCACACTGACGACACCGCGTTGCTCATCCAGTGGGTCCGAATACCCGGCATGTCCATCCTGAAGAGCAGGCATCTTGAGAAACGATACTGCCGGAAGATGACCAGCCCTGACAGTCGCGTAAAAATCTTTCAGATCATACTGATGATTGGCCGGGTCTTTATGAATCCCGTCTTTCTGAAAAGTCTGACCAATGACATCGGATGATGAAGGGCGCGCATGGGTCGGATTGGCCGTGCTCGCGTAATACTGGAACCAGTTGTGATGGGGAATATAGTCAGGAATGTTCTGCGCCACGATTGTGGAGTAGGTCTGGCGTTTGCAGCCCGTCGTTCCATCAGGATTACGGACAGTCAGATCAAAACCTCCCATGAATCCTCCCCAACTGACATGCTGCTGGTTCAGAAGGTCTCCAATATTGCGGCTTGTCATCATGACCTGTTCGGTCGGGACAGAGCAGACATCTCCAGCCGGGTCAATGTCGTTAACCATAGTCCAGCCACCTTGACCATCCGGGATGAACGGAGACTGGAGCTCGGGTGTGGAGCGCTTTTGTGCGGACTTCACGATCGTCATGCCGTTCGTCTGGCCTGACACGACTTCGAGCGCACCCGGTGTGGATGGACCGTATGTATCGGTATAAGCCGCATCACTCATGGCGAAGTTCTGCGCATAATTCCAGAAGGCCGTGACGGTGTTGCCGTCAAAATACCCCATAACCTGCCCACGGGTTGAAAAAGCACCTACGCCACCGGGTGTCCCACGCCCTGTATAACGCGGAAACAGATCGGCCAGACCGTGATGATACGCCTGCTGTTCGGCGCTGTAAGCATGGTTCTGATCCGCCGTGCTGGCCTGAGTGCGATCCAGTCGAAACGGCAGTGACGCGTCTTTCCCGTTTTCCGCACGTGTATTCGGGTTCTTCAGCAAAAGATCAGCGGTGACGAGCGTATTGGCGCGTGGTGTATCGGAGCGCGCCTGAAACACCGGTTCACCTGGCGGGTTCACGGCAGATGGATATGTTCCGAAGTAGTGATCGAAGGAGACATTTTCCTGATAGATCACCACCAGATGCCGAATAGGCGTCGCGGTTTCTGTTTTCTGAGGAACGTTTTCTGCGCGGGCTGAAGCCAGCAGAAAAGGCGTGAGGGCAGAAAGAAGGAGGGTGGCGCGAAAAGTCATGCAGGCGGAAATCTAGCATCTCTTGAGGAATGGGAAGCGGGGCGTCTATCTGCCCGTTCTGTACCGGCAAAAACAACATGGAAGCCAGAGCTTTTCTCTGGTTGGGGTCTGTTGTTCCAGGCAGACATGAGTGTCTCACGCCATAGTTCATGGGGCTGCTTTTTTTCGGGCTGGTTCATCGGATAGCCTTTTGTGTGAAGCAGGCGACAGAGCCATTCGTCTCTTACCCCAAGGCATGAGAAAGAAATGTGATTGTTCCATTAAATGATGGAAATAATTCCCCCTGATGAAACTTTCATGAAAGACGCTCAGGCAGTCTTTGGCAAACATCTGAATGCAGCTACGAGAATTAACCTACCCTTTACCAGGAGCTGGCATTCAGAATGCTGCACTTCGCCCCAGAGTCTATCTGGTCAATCATCGCGCTTGGACTGTGCTTTCTGCTGGTCTGCGTGTTTGAATTTGCCAATGGCTTCCATGACACGGCAAATGCCGTTGCAACGGTCATTTACACCAATTCTCTCAAGCCCAAGGTCGCGGTCGTCTGGTCCGGTCTGATGAATCTTCTGGGTGTGCTCCTCGGCGGTATTGCCGTGGCTTACACGCTGGTTGAACTCCTACCCCCGGATGTACTTTCCCCACCCAACGGAAATCCTGCCGTTCCAATGCTGGTGGCTCTGTTCGGTACCGCCTTGGCCTGGAACCTGCTGACCTGGTGGTTTGGCATCCCGAATTCGTCTTCCCATTGCGTGATCGGCTCGCTTGTCGGCATTGCGATTGGAGACTCCTTTCTTCATGCCCGTGACCTGGGACATAGCGTGGACTGGAACCAGATCTGGAAAGTTCTGACGACACTCGCTGTCTCACCACCACTTGGCTTCATTGGTGCAGGTATCCTGTTCCTGCTCATTCGGAAGTTTGTGCATCTGCCAGCACTTTATCAGCGTCCCGAACCACACCACAAACCCAACCCGATTGTGCGAGCACTGCTGATCACGACCTGCACGCTGGTCAGTTTCTCGCATGGTAACAATGACGGGCAGAAGAGCATTGGCCTCATCATGCTGACCATCATTGGTCTGATGCCTGCTGCATTTGCCCTGAACCCGCAGGTTCCGGTACAATACGACGTCATTCGTCAAGACGTTCAGGCGGCGCGCCCTCTGGTGTCAGAGTTTGATCGCTACTCGTTCAAGGCAGATGCATTAGCGTCTATTGATCGTCTTGAAAAAGGTGCGGAAATCCACGCAAGCCCGGCTGAGACGCGGGGAGACATCTATCAGGTTCTGTCCGGGTTGCGTTCGGTCACGTCTAACCCTGCTGCTTCAGATGCGCAGAAAAAAGAAGCGGCAGCACTCGCCAAGAAGCTACGTCCGACGGTGGAATATGCCCCATTCTGGGTTCGTCTGCTCAGTGCGCTTTGCCTTGGTGTTGGAACGATGATCGGATATCGCCGTATCGTTCAGACGCTGGGTGAGGGAATTGGAAAAGCTCACCTCAACCCTGCGCAGGGTGCAGCCTCCGAAGTTGTCGGGGCAGGCTTGATCATGACGGCTGGCTATACGGGCCTGCCGGTTTCCACAACGCACATCATCACGTCTGGTGTTGCAGGAACGATGGTGGCTTCCGGGTCGGGCATCAACATGCACATGCTGACCAAGATTGCTCTGGCGTGGCTCTTTACCCTGCCTGTCACAATTACGGTTTCGGCGATTCTGTTCTACATTCTTGCCTGAACGACCATCAAAAAAATTGTTTTAAGATCGAAAAGGCTCGCCATTCGGCGGGCCTTTTTTGTTCGTGCTCTTAAATGTGAAAACCATATTGCAATGTCTTGAAACAATAACACGACAGAAAGGAACCGCCTTCATAACGTCCCCGCAAATTCACGGGCCGATTCACGCCCTAGCGGGAATACATAAGAATGAAGATGATGCTTGCCCTGACGACCTGCCTGAGCGGAATTGTCGCTCTCTCAGTTCCTCAGACTGTGTTTGCCAACGATGCAGCTTCCAGTCATTCCCCGCTAAAGGCCACGTCGCACAATACACAGGCTAGAAAAGTATCTGCCAAAAAGAGCACGCCGCAATCCACTGAAGCGGCATCCGCAGAATCCGTCGTTGTTCTTGGGGCAGGCGCCGCTCGTGAGACGCAGACCATTTCCCGCAGGGCCATTCAGGAAATGACGCCAGGAACAAGCCCATTCAAGACTTTGTCCAAGCTGCCAGGCGTCATGTTCACGTCGTCTGACCCCCTGGGATCCTATGAATGGTCCCAGCAGATCATTATTCGCGGGTTTGATCAGAGCCGCCTCGGCTTCACGATGGACGGCATTCCTTTGGGAAATCTGGCCTATGGTAATGATAACGGTCTCTCTATCGGTCGCGCTCTTGAGACCGAAAACAATGGCCCATCGACACTGACGCAGGGCGCAGGTGCGCTGGGTGTAGCAGCATCGAACGATCTGGGCGGTGCGTTGCAGTTTACATCCGTGGATCCGACCAAGAAATTCGGTGTGGATGTGGCCGGAACGATCGGCTCGGCATCAACCTGGCGTACATTTGCCCGTATTAACAGCGGCGAACTCAAAGGCGGTGGCCGCTTCTACGTGTCCTACAATCATCAGGACGCCAACAAGTGGAAGGGCGATGGTGTTCAGGTTCAGGATCAGGCCAATGCCAAGTATATTCAGCCATTCGGAGAGCATGTAAAACTTACGGTTTTCGGGGACTGGTCCAAGCGTAAGGAAAACGATTACCAGGATCTTTCGCTCGCCCAGATCAGTAAATACGGATACAGGCTCGACAACATTACAGATAACTATGCTCTCGCCAAGCAGATTGCCACGGCCTATCAGACTGGAACGGCCTTTCCATCCAGTGTCGAAAATCAGGACACAGTCTATTACAATGCAGCAGGTCTGCGTGAAGATGCCATGGGCTATGGCCGCCTGGATTTTGATATCACGAGCCACCTTAAAGGCTTCGTGACCGGATATGGTCATACCAACACGGGTGAGGGCGCATGGGTCACACCCTATCTCGCGACGCCAGCGGCTCTGGGAGGCTCACCGCTGACGACCCGTACCACGGAATATGACATCCACCGTGCAGGCTTTATCGGGGGCCTTACGTACAAGATCGCAAACCACACAATCGACTGGGGTTTCTGGTTCGAAAACAATAATTTCGAGCAGGCCCGTCGTTTTTACCCGCTTCAGGACAGCGGGGCTCCGTCATCCATTCACTGGTATCAGGGAAATTCTTTCTACACCCAGTGGCAGAGCACATTTAATACCAAGACATATCAGGTTCATCTGGGCGACACATGGCAGATCATGCCAGCACTGAAGCTCACCTATGGCTTCAAATCTCTCATCGTGGATAACTCTGCTCGTGCTCTGAGCGGCAATCTGATGGGGACACCGACCGGAACAACCTACCCATCCGGCTCTTTGAGTGCCTCGAATGGTTTTCTGCCGCAGATTGGTGCGAACTATCGCATCAACCAGCACAACGAAATCTTCGCAGACTACGCGCGCAATATGGCCGCTTTTGACAGCGCCCAGACGTCAGGTCCTTTCTCCACAACGACAGCTGGCTTTGAAGTGCTTCAGAAGAAGCTGAAGCCCGAGATGTCCAACACGGAAGAGCTTGGATACCGTTTCCATAACCGGACGTTTCAGGCTTCCGTCACAGGGTATTATGTCGAGTTCCAGAACCGTCTTCTGGCTGTGACCCAGGGCGTCGGTATTCAGGGCAATGCCTCGGTTCTGAGCAACGTGGGCGGCGTTACGGCGCGCGGTGTAGACGTCGCGGCCAACTGGAAATTTGCACGGAACTGGTCGCTGTTTGCGTCCTATGCTTTCAACAACTCCCTGTATGATGACAATGTGTATGCGGATGGTGTTGTGTCGGCTCGCATCAAAGGCAGACACACGGTTGGGATGCCATCCAATCTTGCGAACGTAGAGCTTGGCTATGATGACGGCGCAATCTGGGGGAACGTCCTGATGCAGTTTCAGGACAAACGTTACTACACCTATACCAATGATGCATCTGTTCCAGCCAACGCCGTCTTTAACCTGAATGTTGGCTATCGCTTCCAGAGCCAGAACTGGTTCTTGCGGGGGCTGGATGCGCAGATCAACGTTACGAATCTCTTTGATAAGAAATATGTGGCGACGGTTGGAAGCAATGGCTTCGTCAATTCCGACCCATCCGGAACCTTCCAGACGCTTCAGGCCGCAGCACCCCGCATGGTCTTCTTCACGCTTCGCAAGCACTTCGACTGATTGGACCCGCACATGACCGGACCGCTTTCCAGCCGACGCAGATTTCTTGAACTGGGAGCCGCTTTTGCGGCTGCCGGAACACTGCCCGGTAATCTGCAACAGGCTCTTGCGGTTCCGGCCAACCGGAAAACAGGCACCATTCAGGATGTCGAGCATGTGGTGATCCTGATGCAGGAAAACCGCTCTTTCGATCATTATTTTGGGTGCCTGAGCGGTGTGCGGGGATATGGAGACCCGCGTGCCGCACAGCAGCCCGACGGAACGTCCGTCTTCGCACAAAAGACTGCTAAGGGTTCAACGGTTCTGCCGTTCCGCATGAACACGGTGCATACTTCGAGCGCCTGCATCGCCAGCTTGGATCATAGCTGGAAGGGCAGCCAGAAAGTCTGGAACGAGTGGGATTGCTGGATCCCGCACAAGACCGCCATGACGATGGGCCATTTCACGCGCCGGGATATTCCGTATTACTACGCGCTCGCAGATGCCTTCACGATCTGCGATGCCTATCACTGCTCGATTTTTGGGCCAACCAATCCAAACAGGCTCTTTCTGTTTTCCGGAACAAACGGATTAAGCGTCGGACATGATGGCAAGCAGGCGGTCGAGAACGTCGATGACGGGAACGTCTCGGCCGATATGCGCCACGACAATCCGAAATTTCAGTCCTTTCAATGGACGACTTACGCCGAAGAGCTTCAGAAGGCTGGTGTGTCCTGGAAGGTTTATCAGGAATACGACAATTTCGGAGACAACGCTCTGGCAGGGTTTACCGCTTTTCGGGAACTTTCCGAGCAGTCCTGGCAATATCAACAGGGGCGTCGGATTGTTGAAGGCTCCACGGCTGAAAATGCTGCGACATCTGAAGGGCGCTTCCTGATCGAGGCATTTGAAAAGGATGTGGCTGCAGGGACATTGCCTCAGGTCTCCTGGATTGTGCCTGCTGCTGCGCTCTCTGAACACCCGAACGCACCGCCCGGCTACGGCGAGCATCTGATCTCACGCCTGATGGATGTGTTTGTCCGCCATCCGGACGTATGGTCCAAAACAGTTTTTATCCTGAACTATGATGAAAATGACGGCTTTTTCGATCATGTTCCCCCTCCGGTTCCTGCACTTGAAGGAGACGAGGGAAACAGCACGGTGTCTGTCACCGATGAGAGCTATCATGGCGTGCCTGTAGGGCTAGGGCCGCGTGTACCTGCCATCCTGATTTCTCCCTGGAGCAAGGGCGGACGTGTCAATTCGGAAGTGTTCGACCACACGTCTGTTCTGATGTTTCTTGAAAAGCGCTTCGGTGTTCAGGCTCCACACATCACACCCTGGAGACGGTCTGTCTGCGGGGATCTGACATCTGCTTTTGACTTCTCCGCCAAAGATACACGCTGGCATGCCAATCTTCCCAATACAGACGATTACATGCCACAGACCCGCAAGTCCTGCATGTTGCCTCCACCTCTGGTTCCGCAATACCAGACGTTGCCACGGCAGGAAGAAGGGCAGAGGGCGACGTGTGCTCTTCCGTATCATCTGGCAGCAGACCTGATGGTGAACACAGAGAAAGCCGAGATCGTTCTCAACAACACAGGTGTAAAGGGAGCAGTTTTTCGCCTCTCAGGGCAAGGCCCGTCACGTCACTATACTGTTGGTGAGGGAGCCACATTAAGTATTTCGCTCCATCCGCATGATGACTTCACGCTTTCTGGACCCAACGGTTTCCACCGCTCTGGCAGAAACATTTCAGATTTGCAGGTCCGTGTTCGCGAAGAGACGGAAGGCGTGACACTGTTTCTCAAAAGCATTGCGTCGGAAGGTGCGGAACTGGTCGTTGAAGACGCCTATGGTGCGACAGCTGACTGGACTGCTCTTCTAAGGCATGGGCAGGAGCTATCCCGCTTTTACCCGCTTGCGGGAAGTGACTTTTGGTATGATCTGACGGTCACCCGTCGCAAGGGCGGCACAGCAGGGCATGTACAGGTTGCCGGGCATGTGGAGACCGGACGGCCAAGCCGGACTGATCCGTTGATGAGCCGCCGGAGTTGAGACATCCGGGCCTGATGACAGGCCCGGTGTTTCGAATGTTGATTACCAGACAGTAAAGCCAGCATCCACGTTGACGATCGAACCCGTCATCAGGCTTGCAGCGTCCGAGGCCAGAAAGTGCACGACGGAGGCGACTTCGTCCGGCTGCCCTACACGCCCCATTGGTGTCCCTGCAATCCAGGCATCATACAGTTCCGGCTTTTCCATGCCGAAGCGCGTCAGGGTTGTTTCGATATAGGTTGGTGCAACGGCATTCGCGCGGATACCGTGAGGCGCCCATTCCGCGGCCAGGGAGCGGATATACTGGTGCACACCCGCCTTGGAGGCATTGTAAGCCGCCTGCTGCTGTGGGCGGTTAACAATCAGCCCGGACATGGAGCCAATCGCAACAATCGCCCCTTTCTTCTGCTCAAGCATAATGCGACCTGCGGCCTGGCAGCAGCGGAACATGCCATTCAGGTTGATGTCGACCTGCTTGAGCCACTGGCTGTCCGTCATGTCCTCCGCTTTGACTTCAGAAATACAGATCCCGGCACAGGCAACCAGAATATCCAGATGACCTTCCTGCTCATGCACGGTCTTGATAGCGGTCTGGACGCTTTCCGTGTTCGTAACATCCATGCGAATGCTGCTGACATCCAGCCCTTCACCACGAAGTTCCTCCGCAGCTTTTGCAGCCAGAGCCTCATCCAGATCCGCGATTACAACGCGCGCGCCAGCTTCAGCCAGAGCCGTCACGCAGGCCAGGCCGATATTCTGTGCACCGCCGGTCACAACTGCGGTACGGCCATCGAGACGAAGTTTTTCCATGTACATTTTAAGTATTCCTGAGTTCAGGCGGCGAGGGGATGACGACGACAGGCTTCAAAGGCCAGTCCATCGGGGGCAAAAAGGTGACAGTACTGAGGAGGTAACGTCAGGCTCACGCGTGTTTCGACTTCGATGTCTGTAAAGCCATCCGTCTGGACAACAACGACCTGACCGTCTTCCAGACGAACGTGAACGAGTGTGGTCGCACCAAGCCGTTCGATGACTTCGACGATGCCGCTATTCGGGCCGGGGGCGGCGAGTTCAAGATGTTCAGGCCGGATACCGAGTGTGAGCTTGGTGCCCGGCAGAATTCCGGGCGGGGCGACTGGAACATGCATGACTGTTCCGTCCCGAAGCTGAACCGTGGAACCTTCCCCGTTGCCATCCTGGAAAATGGCGGAGAAGAAGTTCATGGGAGGGGAGCCGATGAATTTCGCCACGAAGAGGTTGCGAGGGTGATGGTACAGTTCCAGCGGAGAACCAATCTGCTCAACAACACCCTTCTGAAGAACGACAATCTTGTCAGCCATGGTCATGGCTTCGACCTGATCGTGGGTCACGTAGATCGTCGTGGCACCAAGTTTACGATGAAGAGCCGAAAGCTCCACACGCATCTGGCCACGCAGAGCGGCGTCGAGATTGGACAGCGGTTCGTCGAACAGGAACACCTTGGGATTACGCACAATGGCGCGCCCGATGGCCACACGCTGACGCTGCCCGCCTGAAAGCTGGCCCGGCTTATGGTTCAGGTAGGGCTCAAGCTGAAGCGTGCGGGCGACATGCTCGATCTTTTGCCGACGCTCTGCCTCCGGCATCCCGGCAAGCTTCAGACCAAATTCCATGTTCTTGTAGACGTTCATATGCGGATAGAGCGCATAGGACTGGAACACCATCGCCAGACCGCGCTTACCGGGCTCTACGTCGTTGACGCGCTGACCATCAATCAGCAGATCGCCAGACGTGATATCTTCGAGGCCAGCAATCATGCGCAGAAGTGTGGATTTACCGCAGCCGGATGGCCCGACGAACACCACAAATTCCTGGTTCTCGATCGACAGGGAAATGCCCTTGATGATTTCTTCCGTAAGATATGTCTTGCGGATGTTCTTGAGTTCAAGCGTGGCCATGGGTCAGATCCCGTTTTCAAGCATAGGGGCAACGGCAGGAAGGAAGAGGTCGGTCACTTCACGGCTCCGAATGTCAGGCCGCGGACAAGCTGCTTCTGGCTGATCCAGCCAAAAACAAGAATGGGAGCCACAGCGAGGGTAGAGGCGGCGGAAAGCTTGCCGAAAAACAGCCCTTCCGGGGACGAGAACGAGGCAATAAAAGCCGTCAGCGGAGCGGCATTGGAAGACGTCAGGTTCAGGGACCAGAAGGCCTCGTTCCAGCAGAGGATCAGCGACAGCAGGGCTGTGGACGCAATGCCGGGTAACGCCAGAGGCAGAAGGACCATTGTCATTTCCTGCCAGCGGGTAGCGCCATCCATACGGCCCGCTTCCAGAATGGGAGCCGGGACTTCACGGAAGAATGTGAACAGCATCCAGACGATAATCGGTAAGTTCGTGAGCATATCCACGATTGCCAGACCGGTGCATGTGTCCAGAAGGTGCGTGTTGCGGGCCAGGAGATAAATGGGAACCAGTACGCCAACCGGGGGCAGCATCCGGGTCGAGAGCATCCAGAGCAGCGTGCCGCGCGTTCGTTTTGAAGGCATGAAGGCCATCGAGTATGCGGCCGGAATGGCCAGTAACAGGGCGCCCGCTGTCGCACCGACTGACACGATGACGGTATTAAGTGCAAAATGCCAGTAACTGGCACGCTCGAAAACTTCCGCATAGCTGCTGAGCGTTGGCATAAAGAACAGTTTTGGCGGCGTTGATACCGCTTCCACTTCGCTCTTGAAGCCGGTCAGAATCATCCAGAAAATCGGGAAAAAGAGCCAAAGAGCAATGCCCCATCCCAGAAGGGTGACGGCAATCCGAGTACTGCGTTTCGTTTTGACGGCCATCTCACACCTCCAGATTGCGAGCAACGGAACGGACAAGAAAGACCGCAACGATATTGGCGATGATGATGGCGATAATACCACCGGCAGACGCACCGCCCACATCGAACTGAAGCAGGGCGCGAGAGTAAATCAGGTAAGCCAGATTGGTGGACGCCACGCCAGGGCCGCCAGCCGTCGTCACAGAAATTTCTGCGAAAACCGTCAGCAGGTAGATCGTCTCGATCATGACCACGACACTGATCGCACGCCCCAGATGGGGCAGAATAATATGACGGAACCGCGCGATAGGACCTGCGCCATCCATGCGGGCGGCTTCTTTCTGCTCGCTGTCCAGCGACTGAACGGCTGTGAGGAGAATAAGCACAGCGAAAGGAAGCCACTCCCATGCAACGATCATCATGACTGTCAGAAGGGGAAACTGTGCCAGCCAGTCGATCGGTGTGAGGCCGACAGCCCGCATCATGGCGGAATAAACGCCATAAATCGGGTGCAACATCAGGTTCTTCCAAAGCAGGGCGGAGACCGTTGGCATGATGAAGAACGGAGAAATCACCAGCACACGGGCAATACCACGTCCGAAAAACTCCTGATCATACAGGACAGCCAGAAGTGTCCCGCCACCAACACTGATGACCAGCACGCCAGCTACAAGAATGAACGTGTTGAGGAGGGAGTGGAGGAAATCAGGATCGGTCAGCAGGTACCAGTAATTGCTGAACCCTGCGAAGCCGTGGAGCGTCGGGTCCACAAGATTATAGTTCAGGAGGGAGTACCACAGAGTCATCCCTAGCGGGACAAGCGACCAAACCAGGAGAATCAGAACAGCCGGAGAAAGAAGCAGGAAACCTGCTCCTTTTCCCTTCTGCGCGGAGGCTCCCGGTGCGGGGCTATGTTCGACAACGGCCTGCATGGCATTGGAGCCTTATCTGGCGCGGCCGGACTGGCGCAGCGAACGGGTTACGGAAGACTGTGCGGACGCAAGAGCCTGATCGACCGTCATCTGGCCAGAGAGTGTAGCGGCAACGGTCTGCCCAACCTGCGTTCCCATAGCCTGAAACTCTGGGATGCCCACAAATTGTGCGCCAGTGTAAGGGCGTGGCTGGGCCGTCTGTCCGTTCGGATCAGCCGTCTTGATGGCGTTCAGCACGAAAGAGGCGAAGGGGGCGGCCTTCTGGTATTCAGGGGCTGCATAGGTGGATGCGCGCGTGCCGGCAGGAACAGCAACCCATCCTTTACGGTCGGCAACCAGCTTCACGTAATCCTTGGACGTCGCCCATGTGATGAAGGTCTGGGCATCGGCACTCTGATGGGAACTGACCGGGACGGCGAGGCTCCAGGCCCACAGCCATGTCGGGCCCTTGCCATACGGACCTTTGGGAGCCGGTGCGAAACCAACCTTGTCAGCCACCTGTGACTGCTTCGGGTCGAACAGCAGACCACCAGCTACAGTGGAATCAATCCAGATTCCACAATGGCCGCTGGCAAACAGGGCCAGATTTTCATTGAAGCCGTTGGACGTGGCACCCGGAGGGCCATCTTCCTTCATCGCCGAAACGTACCATGTCAGCGCCTTCTTCCAGGCATCAGACGTCAGCAGAGGCTTCCAGGACATATCGAACCACTGCGCGCCATAGGTATTGGCCAGTGAACTGACATAAGCCATGTTCTCGCCCCAACCCGGCTTGCCGCGCAAACAGATGCCATAGACCTGACCGGACTTGTCCGTGATCTTGTCCGCAAACTGGCGGATCTGGTCGTAAGTCGGGTCTTCTGGCATGGTCAGGCCAGCCTTCTGGAACAGATCCTTACGGTAATAGGTCATGACGCTTTCTGCGTAAAAGGGCAGGGCGTACAACTTGCCGTCAGACGTCAGAGCTTCACGGACAGATGGGAGGACGTCATTTACGTCATAGGCTGCATCCGGCTTGAGTTCCGTCAGCCAGCCCTGCTTGGCCCAGATGGGAACTTCGTAGTTGCCAATGGTCACGACGTCGAACTGCCCTGTCTTCATTGCGATATCGGTCGTAACACGCTGGCGAAGGACGTTTTCTTCCAGTGTTACCCAGTTCAGATGAATATCCGGATGGGCTTTCTCGAATTCCGAGGAAAGCTGCCGCATGACGATCATATCGCCGTTATTCACGGTGGCGATTGTCAGAGTGCCAGCAGCATGAGCGGAGGAGAGAACTGAACCGCTCAAGAGAAGGGTCAGGGCGCAGAGTGACTTTAGACGGGACATGAAACTCAGACCTTTCGAAAAAGGGTGCAGGATCAGTGAGAAGGAGCAGGGTCGAGGACGTCCCGCATCTGTTGACGCCATGCGAGTTGGCTATTCAGCATGTCATGGCAGATGGAACGTTTGGCTGCATGATAGGCGGCTGTGCGCTCATCAGGCAGGATTTCAGTTCCGGCATGGCTCATCCGGGCCATGGCGGTGCGAAGATCGACGTATTCTCCGCTGGCGACGGCGCCAAGAATGGCGGCCCCCAGAAGGACGGAGTCCGGCTCTTCGGGCAGGAGAATGCGACAGCCTGTTGCGTTAGCATGCTCACGCAGGAAGACGTGATTCTTGGTGCTACCCCCTGTGGCCAGGATCGTGTCGATCCGGTAGCCTTGGGCGTTGAGCGCATCAATGATGTCTTTAGTGCCGTATGCGAGACCTTGCAGCGTAGCGAGATACAGCTTCGCCAGATCATCCGTATTGGCTGAGAGGCTTAGCCCGCTCACGACACCCTTGAGGTCAGGATCAGCGTGTGGAGAGCGGTTCCCATGGAAATCCGGGAGCACATGCAGGTTCGCCGTGCTCGTTCCCGGAAGTTTACCCTGCTCAAGAGCATCCGCGCGATCGTTCAGCAGCGCGTATATGTTTGTACCCGACTGTTCTGCTTCCTGCTTGAGGGCAGGACCAGAAGCATGCTTGGAAATGACAAAGTCAATCAGCGCGCCAGTTGCAGATTGGCCTGCTTCATTGAGCCACATGTCAGGAACCATGGCGTTCCAGTATGGCCCCCAGACGCCCGGAACAAATCGGGCTTCTTTAGAAGCGGCCATATGACAGCTGGATGTGCCACAGATTAGCGAAATTGAGCGCTCAAGTACGTCGTCCGAAAGCGCGCCAGCTGCTTCAATACCAAAGACGCCAATACCACCTGCATGCGCATCAATAGCAGAGACTCCAACAAGAATACCGGGCTCAAGTCCAAGTTCAGCAGCGGCCTCAGCACTCAGACCTTCGCCAACGATCCCGCCCAATGCACGAATATCATTACCAATCCGGGAAAAATTGTTCTCTGTCAGTTCCTCAAGACCAATGGCTTTGAAGTACGTGTCATCCCAACGATCTTCATGAGCCAGATAGGTCCATTTACAGGCCGTGGAACATGCCGAGCGAGAGAGAGATCCCGTAGCCCTCCATGTCAGAAAATCCGGCAGATCGAAAAAATGCCCAGCTTTGGCGAAAATATCGGGCAGGTTGCGTTTGAGCCAAAGAAGCTTTGGCGTTTCCATCTCCGGGGAGATTTTGCCTCCCACATAACGCAGGACGTCGTAGCCACCGGCATTGATTTCGGTGGTTTCCTTCAGGGCACGATGATCGGCCCACAGGATAATATCCTGCCCATCCGCACCTTCAGGATCGACAGATAACGGACGGCCTTCTGGATCAAGGACGACAAGAGAGCAGGTTGCATCGAAGCCAATACCTACAATCCGATAAGGCTGATCGAGTTTGGAAAGCGCCGCGCGGGTTGCTGTGCAAACAGCCTCCCAGATATTGGCGGAAGACTGCTGGGCATAGTTGGGGGCTGGCGTCCATGTACGGGTCGACTGGACGGCAGAGGCCTTTTTTGTCCCATCAAGGGTAAAGAGACCTGCACGGGCGCTCCCTGTTCCAACATCAACTCCAAGAACCAGATCCATAAAGCCACACCCAGGTTGTAACGTGCAGATTACCAAGATCCCGGGAGAGCTATCTTTCCAGTGTCATTCACAGCGCCTGAGATGTTCAAAATCAAACCCTGTCTCCGACGATCATGGATAACTTCGGAGAAAGTTCGATCACGCTATGTTCTGTCACTCCAAAAGATAACGCTCACCTCGGAATACATAACGGTATTTATGTTACATATAGCAGATTGGCTGTCCATAGCGCGAAATGGAATTTGGAAAAGAAAACGTACAGATCGCAAAAAGATGAATGTCACGGAGATCTGGAGAGGGGGTGGCAACCAGTGCTGTCCTCTCCAGACGATACGTTATGCTGCAACAGGAGTTGGTGCATCTTCGGCCAGAAGGCGCTCGGTCTTAAGGTCGCTCCAGAACTCTTCTGGAATGTGATGGCTGAACCATGCCAGGTTTTGCGTGAGCTGACTGGTATTCCGGGTGCCAGCACAAAAAGACGAAATTGCTGGATGTGCCACGACAAATTGCAAAGCTGCTGCGGGTAACGGAACGTGATGTCGTTTACAAACAGCCTCAATGCGGGAAACGCGTTCGAGAATATGCGGCTGGGCAGGAGCGTAATTATATTTAGCCCCCTTTACAGCGCCTGTGGCGAGAATACCCGAATTAAAGCCCCCGCCGACAAGTAACGTGACATTCCTTTGTTCACAAAGCGGCAGAAAATCCCGCAAAGCATCCTGTTCAAGTAAGGTGTAACGACCCGCAAGCAAAAAGCAGTCGAAATCATGCTGTTGAAGGGCAGCATGACAAACTTCCCATTCATTCACACCAACGCCAATAGCCTTGACGACGCCCTCGGTACGCAGTTTTTCAAGCGCCCGCCAGGCTCCGTCCGTTGCCCGTTTGAAAACTTCTGGCTGGTTTTGCCCGTGTGTGAACCGGTCAATGTCATGGATAAACACCATATCTATCCGTTCAAGAGCTAGTCGCTGCAATGAATCTTCAAAAGATTGCATTGTCCCATCATAAGTATAATCAAATCTCATACGGTTGGGTGCTGCATTGACCCAGGGAGCGAAATCGATTTCGGCACGAGGCGCTGCATGCAGTGTACGGCCAACTTTCGTGGCAATGACAAAGTCATCCCGGTTTTTCCACCTGAGAGCCTGTCCGAGCCTCAGTTCGGCCAGGCCATGACCATACATCGGAGACGTATCGTATAGGCGGATCCCCGCATCCCAAGCATGTTGTATCATCTGATTTGCGTCTTCTTCGGACACTTCCTGCAAAAAATTTCCGAGCGGTGCGGTCCCGAAAGCAAAAGCTGTAACGCTAAAGTTGTTACGGCCAAATTTGCGTGTTTCTGATGGCTTCATCGTCGATCCTCCCGAGGGGATTATGTTCACGACATGGGACGAGATTTGACGGAAAGGCCGCTGGCTTCACGTTTGTGACCAACGCAGGGGGCTTCCAAGAATATGGTTATTTACGCTTCACCGGCAAAAAGAATAACGATGGCACGATAACTTTACAATCATGTCTGGTTACTTGACAAAAAATTTCCAGAAATAAGCCCATTATACTCCTGAATGTAGCAGAAAAGATTGCTCTAGACGTCGCTTCCTGTCATGGAGGCCCCATGACGAAAAACAGGCATTTTGAAATTTTTCTCGCAACGTCTCCCGGCCTTGAAGACATGCTCTGCGCCGAGGTGAAACTGAAAGGGTTCCGCCAGCCCAAAGTTGTTCCCGGGGGAGTGACAATGCGAGGAGGATGGCCTGAAGTCTGGCGCGCAAACCTTTGGGTCCGGGGTGCCAGCCGGGTTCTGGCACGCGTTGCGCAATTCCGTGCTGAATATCTGAATCAACTTGAACTCCGCTCCAAGGAAATCCCCTGGAGTGAATTGCTCAAACCTGACGTGCCGTTCCAAGTCGAAGTTTCGTGCTCATCTTCGCGAATTTATCATAGCGGAGCCGCAGCTGAACGCATTTCCAAAGCCATTACGGAGACGCTTGGAGCACCAAATTCCGAAACTGCACCTGTTATTGTTCGCGCACGGATCGAGAATAATTTCTGTACACTCAGTCTGGATACATCAGGTGATCTTCTGCACCGACGGGGCCATAAGGAAGCCGTTAATCGCGCACCCATGCGTGAAACAATGGCCTCACTGTTTCTGCGAAAATGTGGATACACCGGCCAGGAACCCATTCTTGACCCTATGTGCGGGTCAGGAACATTCGTTATCGAGGCGGCCGAAATCGCAGCGCGCCTTAATCCGGGCCGCTCGCGGCAGTTTGCGTTTGAACGCTTTGCCACATTTGATTCAGCTGCGTGGGAGCAGATGCGCGCAGTGAAAAGCCAGCGCACCCCGGAATTTCGCTTCTACGGAAGCGATCGAGACGCTGGAGCGATTGCTATGAGCAAAGCCAACGCTGAGCGTGCTGGTGTTACAGCATATACAACCTTCAGCCAGGCTACAGTGAGCGATATAACGCCTCCTGCTGGCCCGCCAGGTTTGGTAATTCTGAATGCTCCGTATGGCACTCGCCTGGGTGACAAAAAGAAACTGTCAGCTTTGTATAGAGCGCTCGGTACGCGATTGCTTGAGCATTTCAAAGGCTGGCGGGTAGGAATTATCACAACGGAAAAATCACTGGCTCACGCAAGCGGATTGCCGTTCCTACCAGCAGGGGCTCCAATCCCTCATGGTGGATTGAAGGTCTTTCTATTCCAGACAGACGTACTGAAGTAGTATTTTAGACAAAATGGGCCGAACTGTATTCTTGAAGAAAGTACTCAACCCTTTCAATAAAAAGAGACGTGAAGGGATTTGAAGCTTTCGAACGAGCAACAATCGAAACTGTCTGAGGATGAATGCCGTTTTCTCGTAATGTGAGAAACTTGAGCTTTCCCTCAGATTGTTCCTGAATAATATCGAGCGGCGTTAGAAAGGTAATATTCCCTGGCACAAGAGCCATTTGTCGCATGAGTTCAATAGAATTGGTTTCAAGAGAAGGCGTAAAGGTCAATCCCTTTGCCATATATAACTCCTCCAGGTGAGGACGGATCGCCATACTCTCATCTGCTACTACCAGTGGCCAAGCATTACAGTCTTCAAGACTGATGGATTCCTGATGAGCAAGAGGATGCTGCACACTCATAACCACACCGAGGGGCACACTTCTGGACGCCTGTACGACCAGTCCATTTTCTGATGGAATATCAAAACCTATTCCGATATCAGCCTGACCATTCTTGACTACTTCGACCAGATCATGTGTGCCGTAGGTACTGACATGAGTTCGAACATTCTGATGCGTATTATGAAAGTCCGTTAAAGCCAGCGGAAGAAAAGTAGAAACCGGCCCCACCATTGTGGCGATCGAGAACTCGCCACGTTTCAATCCTTTCAGATCTTCCAGAATTTGGCGGGTGTGATTCATGTTCTTCAGAGTTTCACGAACATGCGCCAGCAAGATTTCCCCGGAGGCTGTCAGTACGAGTTTTCTAGGAAGGCGCTGAAAAATTGGGGCGCCAAGATCCTGCTCTAACGCCAAAATCTGCCGATTGATCGCCGTGGAAGCGACATTCAAGTGTTCTCCAGCTTTTCTTATGGAGCCGCAACGGGCGACTGTATCCAGATAGACCAGAAGTCGACTGTGCAGCATGGCAGAACTTTCATCCAAAAGATGCACAATAGGAACATTCCGAAACACCTTCAAGATTTTGTACCGCCTCCGCATTGAGAATGCTTCAAAAACAGTGAGGCAGCTTATGAAGCGATAGTGGCACAAACAACACAGACGCCATTCTCGTTAGCGAGATGTTAATAAGACGCCTCTAACCCAACCATAATCTCGTTGAAAATATTTCTGTTAACTGATTATTATATATGGATTTTTATCGTTTGTAATTTAAAAACTTACCAAACGATTATATTGTGAAACATTCCCTTAGGTGTGCAAAAAAGATCCACAAGTGTGACATATCTCGCAAGTGATCTCTTTTTGATATCACTGTGAGGCAATTATTCGCCTTTTGAGGCAGTGCTTGATTATGTTACGAGTCCGTTATGGGAAGGGTCTTCTGATCGGAGACCAGGTCCTGTGGAGAACGTTAAGTGTCTTGTAGCAGGGGAAGCCAGCAGGTTATGTGTCCGTATCGATCTGAAAAACAGTCTTATAAGAAGACCCTCCTCCTTGTAACGTGCCTGGCGGGTTTTAGTTCAGTATTCATTGCTGAGCCAGTTCGGGCTACAACCAGCCCCGTCAAACACAAAACCGCTCACGCTCATCGCATGGCAACTCAGAGCCAGCGTGCCTCTCGTGATGCCGCTGTGACTGCTGCCCCTGAACACCCCAAGATGCGTCGTCCGTCATCGATTAACTCTACGGGGGACGAACACGTAACTGTTTCTACGTCCCGTCTGGCACGTAGTCGCGGCGGCGGGATGATGCGCGTTGAAACGGCACCTTACGCTATCCAGACCATTACTAAAGCCTTTATTGAAGCCAAGAGCCCGACCAGTACGGCACTTGATCTCATCAAGAACCTGCCAAGTGTCAACGTTTCTACGCCCGATACGTCAGGTATGCAGGGCGGTCGTATTCAGAGCCGAAGCCTGACCGATGCTGACATGGCACTCATGGTCGATGGGGCGCCAGCAGCCAGCGCATCTTACCTGGCGGAAGATATTGACTCTGAAAACCTCGATAGCGTCAGCATGATGCCTGGGTCTTCTCCAATCGACCTGCCTGCGACATCCGCTGCTGCAGGTGTCATGAACGAAACATCTCATGATCCCTCCCACCAGTTTGGCGGGCTGATTGATTTTTCATATGGCACTAACAATCTGTCGCGCGAATTTATTCGCGTTGAGTCCGGTGATATTGCGAAGACAGGTCTCCGCAGCTACCTCTCGTTCTCCAATACTCATGCAAGATCATGGATGGGGGCAGGGATCAATCAGCGCCGTCACCTCGACTTCGGTATTCGTAAGGACTGGGAAAACGGGTCTTATGCGAAACTGTTCATGTCCTGGAACTATGAAGATTTCGTAATTGACAATTACCCAACATCTGCTCAGTTCCACCAGTATAAGGAGACAGGCACTGGGTACGGTCGCAAAGCTGAATTTGATTCGATTGGAAACGATTACTGGAAGAATAATATTGATCACTGGAACCAGCTATTCCTGAGCGCCCCGATCCACGTTGTTCTTACGGACAAGCTGCAGTTCGATCTGCGCCCGTACTATAACTGGGGGCAGGGCTGGGACGGTTCGTCTGGCGGCTTTGCAACAGGCACCACGAATTATAAGTCAGGCGAGACAATTGCCTCAGGCACACCTCTGACAAGCTACTTCCAGGAAAATGGTGCACTTGATGTCGGTGCGACAGCCAAGCTTGGCTACGATATCGACAAACACAACCACCTTGACTTTGGTTACTGGTACGAAAATCAAGATTACACCCAGCACTTCCCAACCAGCGTGACAAAGGCGGACGGCTCAAACCCGAGCCCGAATGATTCCACATATCAGGTTTATTCGGGAAGCAGTCGCTCTTATCCCGGTAATACGACCGGATATGAAATTCATTCGCTATTCCTTCAGGAAACAGCGAAGTATTTCCATGATCGGCTCTTGGTCAATGCTGGTTTCAAGTATGTCATGTCCAATGTCTGGTACAGAACATACCCAGGCAACAAGCAGATGGGTCAGAACCTGACTGCGCCATTGCCTCATCTTTCGATCAGCTATCACTTCAACGAACATCATCAGGTGTACGTGAACGCTGAAGGCGATTTCCGCCAGCCCTCTGCGTCTGCGCTCGGGAATACGACTTATACCGGGACACTTCCAAAAAACCAGTATTCCATCAAGGAAGAACTCGGTTACCGATATAATGACAAATATGTCATCGTCGATCTGGATCTGTTTAATTACAATATTACAAACAGACTTCTCAGCACCTATCTGGGAAATAATCAGAGTGGCGTCGTCAATGCTGGAAACCAGACAGCGCGTGGCTTTGACGTGATGATTTCTACTCAGCCGATTTATGGGTTTAGCCCTTATGTATCGTTTGAGTACCTGAATGCTCGAATGGATACTAACATTGCAGCATCTGATGCCTTGGGAAATCTGACTGCATTCCGGACGAAAGGAACGCAGGCACCTCTCTCGCCTCACGTCATGGCAAATTTTGGCCTGACATATGCGCACGAAGGCTTCTTTGCCAACGCCACCGTTCATTATACCGGTCCGCAATCTGTCTCTATCGCCGGAGATCAGCGCATTCCGGGTTATGTGACCAATACACTGTCTCTAGGGTATCACTTCAAGCCGGTGTGGTATGCGAAATCCCCCACCATCCGCTTGAACTTTACCAACCTGACGGGCTCCATTGTTCGTACTGGTGTAGTCGGCGTAGCCACAAATACACAGGCAGTCCGCTTGATGAATGGCAACCTTTCCAAAACGGGTTCAGGCGCCCAGTTTTATGTTGAGCCGCGCTTCAGCATGACTGGAACAATTTCTACAGCGTTCTGATAAATATTTTTACCAAACAAATGTCCTCTGAATCTTCAGGGGGCATTTGTTTATAAATTCATTACAATTGAGAAAAACAGTCGCTACTTATCTGACATGGCGAGCAGGTGGCGCGGCTTGAGTCGTATTTTCCTAAGAGCCACGACAAGCCCGAAGTGGATGATCGTCAGGTGCTAGCCTGAATATTTTCGTCAATCGCAATGGCCTTCGTTAGCGGAACGTGATGGTATCACAAGAGCATTATTCCTACGGGAGATGAGAGGTCTGGTTGCACACAAGCTCTCCGATCGCAAGACTGTCATCCTCGACGCAACCTATCTGAAGGCGTATCGTACGGCTTCCAATCTGCAGATAAAGAAGGGATACGGACCACCTGATCGGCCTGAAAGGGGGAATGAGCACCAAGCTTAACCCCATTAACGGTACGAACAATCACCCTTTGAGCTTCTTCATGACCTCAAGGGCAGATCATTAATTATATCGATGTCGCCGCTTTGTTCGATGAGTGCTAAAGGTCCAACGGCTGCTCGTCGACCAGGACCCTTAAAATACGGCAAGCACTGCTACAAACGCATAGAGAGCATGTTCGAACGTTTTCAAGGACTGGCGCCGCGTTGCGGCCTGCTACGACAGGCGCCTCACAACCTTTTTCTCTACGATTATACTCGCTGCCACCGTCATCTTAGGATTATAATTCATGAGGCCAGAAGGTAAAGATAACGGGTCATCACGTAAATAAAAGTAAAATTTTTAGGAAGCCTCAGGATAGTACAACACGTTATGGTAGATGCTTACATATCCACTTTCGACTTCCTGCGCAGTTGAAATATTATGCTTCAGTTATAAGTTCGGAATTTAGATTTTTTACGAGATCAGATCCGGATGCGACAAACCCATAACATTGTCGGACATTATAGAGTGTAGCCTGCTCACAAAACTCCGGAGAGGTTGTCGCTGAGCAATCATTGAGAAGAATGCAATCATACCCCAGACACCCTGCATCCGTAAGCGTACTTAGAACGCATTGATCGCTGTTGACGCCGGCAAAAAGCAGGGTATCCACACGCAGGTTTTTCAGGATCCCTTCAAGAGGAGTATCCCAAAAGCCACTCATCCTGTATTTTGCAACATGAATATCCTCTGCCTCGACATGTAGCTCGTCGATAATGGCAGCATTCCAACTCCCATCTTCAAGCACTTTCCTGTCCGCTATGCCCAGCGCAGATCCGATGCCCTTATTCTCCCCGGCCGGATCATAAACATGCAGCACTGAGGGAGGCAGGTTGAGTTTATCCGGACGATTGCCCCAGTTCAGCCAGATGACCGGAACATCATGCTCTCGCAAAACAGGAAGGAGCGTCTGTAAAGGCTTAATTGGGCGACGCGCGGCAGAAATATCTACACCAATAGAGGCGAGCCAGCCCTCAGAATGACAGAAATCGTTCTGCATATCGATGACGATGATCGCAGTTTTTGCCAGATCAAGAGTCAGACTTTGTGGAACGGATGGAAGACTGACAGTTCTGGATTTACGGTTTGGTCGTAGCAGACTGATAGAAGCCTCTGTGGCACCCCAACTGTTAGCATATGTGCTACCCAAACGTCTCATTGACTCCCTCCGCAGAGTACAGCCAGGTCTTCAGCGTCCAGCTTAACGGGAATACCGCTGCGAATTAAGTCGCCAAAAGCTTCATCCGGTGTCATGACAGTCAGCGTATAAAGCTTACTGGTGCCAGTGTTCTCCAGAACATGTTCCGAGCCAGGTTTAACCAGAAGAGCGTCTCCGGCTTTCAGCTCACAGCTTTTGCCGTCACACCAGGCGCGACCCGTACCCGAAAGAACGAAAAACATTTCGTCAGCGTCTGTATGTGTATTCGGAGGCGTGGCTCCTCCGGGTTCAAAGATTTCCACGACAGCTATGGAAGAATAATCACCAGCTTTCCTATCAAACAGGATGGCAAAGTAATTGGTTGAGTCCGGCGCAATCCGGAAGGCTTCAACACTATCGGGGCTGCATTTTGCAAAAGACATGAGAGTTAGCTTTCCTGTTTGAGCCAAGGAAGAAGAAGGTAGGTGCCCGAGCCTGTTTTTAGGTGAACTGTTGTCACCTGCTGTTGATCGAGCGGCGCCGCGATGGGGCTGTCGCCTGTACCGGGATTGATCGGAAAGACCGGGAAGCAGGCGAGGGAGAGGGACAGCCTGAGCCGTTCACCCTTTTTGAGGGTCAAGCATGTGCCGCGCATCGGAAGGAGAGTCTGACCGGGCTTAGCCAAGGCATAGCCTTCAGCAAGCGGGTGAACCTTTCCGTGCCTGTCCACACGAGACAGAGTGGCGTGGATATCGAAGCTCTCGTATTCGCTTTCGAACTCGAAACAGCCTGTGACAGTCCCTGCCAGAAGTCTGCCCGTCTCCTGCAGGGGTGTCGTAAAGGTCAGCACGTCCGACCGGGCGTCTGTTCGCGCCCGATCTACGGGGCCACCGGGAAAGCCAAAGCTGCCGCCACATGGCGCTGCAGGGCGCCATGGATCAAGAGTAAGGCTTTCAGACAAAGCCAGCGCATCATCAGGCACCGCATGAGCCAAGGCGCCATCTCGGGTATCAATGGCGGCGCGCCCACTCCCATATGGAAATGCCTGTGTGTTTCCTTCTGGAAGGTCTTGCAGATCCTGCCACTGGCACGCCCCCATATCGAAAAGAC
Source organism: Gluconobacter sp. ESL1110 (assembly GCF_058107395.1). NCBI lineage: Bacteria > Pseudomonadati > Pseudomonadota > Alphaproteobacteria > Acetobacterales > Acetobacteraceae > Gluconobacter > Gluconobacter sp. ESL1110. The sequence continues at coordinate 254,175 of NZ_JBYLUK010000008.1, read as the reverse complement.
GAACAGGAGCGACCTGCTGCTCAGGTTCTGATTTTAGCCATTGATCGAAAAACCTGATCTGCTGCTGATCGATGTCCGTGATGGCCTCATCACCAACGTCCACATCCCCGATATGACGGTCCCAGGGGAAATGCGCCCATGGTCCGACAATGAGCCGGGTCGGCGTGTGGGGAGAAAGCGCGCGATAGGCTTCGAGCGTTCCAGGGAGATGACTGTCGTACCACCCGCCGATCAGCAGGACCGCTGGAGCTAATTCTGCAATATCGCTTAAACGGCTAGCGGGTGAGATTTTGTCCCAGTAGGCATCACCGGGAGGCGTGTCTCGCCAGCGGGTGTAATGACTATACTTGGCCAGTAAGGCGTCGTGGGCGGGAACGGTAGGCTGACGCCCGTTGAAGGACGTCCCGCGGCTGGCAGCAAACAGAATCTGCTGAGCCTCGTAGTCTCCCTTGAGACGGGCCGTTTCCGCCGCGAGCTGTGTGGCCCATCCGATGTTCGCACGCATCGCGAAAGCGCCATTCTCGTACGCCCAGTCACGATCCAATTGCCAGCCAATCATGGCAGGTGCAATCGCCTTCAGCGCCTCCGGCTTTTCACCGGCTGCCAAGAGCTGATTGCTCCCCTGAAAGGAAAAGCCAAACATGCCGACGCGGCCATTGCTTCGAGGAAGTGAAGCGGCCCAGGCAATCGTATCGGCGCCATCTTCTGCTTCATGCTCAAAAAGAACGAACTCGCCACCTGAAGCTCCACGACCACGGACGTCCTGCATAACGACAATATAACCGTGACGGGCATACCATTCGGGCGGCGCATAGCAGAGTGACGTACCAATCTTCCGACCATACGCCTGACGCATGAGAAGAACGGGGAAAGGACCATCTCCTTCCGGCTCCCAGATATCCGCCACAAGACGAATACCATCCCGTGTCAGCATGGCTTCCGTACGTCGCGGCTTGAGAGCAACCATCAGAGATCTCCTCCGAGAGTTTCGTAGGCTGGAGGGACGGCGTCGATGACGCGCCCGGCTCTCAGAACCGTGCGGCCTGTCTGATTGCGGCTCATCCACTCGTTCATGTTGCGGGCCGGAAAAACGATAAGATCGGCCACGGCACCTTTCTCAAGACGATGGTTGCGTCCCATCCAGTCTCCCGGCCGGGTGTTAACGGACTGCACCCAGGGTCGGCTGGTATGGTCGAGATGCCCAATGCGTGTGCCGCCCTGAAGGATTTCATGCATGTCGAAATCTCCATAGGCGTAGAAGGGGTCGCGCACATTGTCGCTTGCCAGCATGACCGGCACGCCTGCGGCATCCAGTTCCTGCAACAATGTCACGCCCCGCCAGCGCGGGGTTCGGCCAGCAGTCCGATCCTGAAGATACATGTTGCAGAGAGGCAGGCTGACGATACCAATCCCGGCTTCGGCCAGAAGAGAGATGATGCGTGTTTGAGCGACATCATCTTGTACGGTCAGGCTGCAACAATGCCCACACAGGATTTTATGGCGAAAGCGATGCCTGAGTGCTGCCTGAGCAACCAGTTCGAGCGCGGTACCACCTGTTTCGCTGTTTTCATCGACATGCAGGTCCAGTTCCAGCCCGTACTCCGTCGCCAGACCGAACAGCACGTCCAACGCGTCTTCCGTCGTGTTGTGCTTCATCAGGACGGCACCGAGTACGCCGCCTTCTGTCTCCGCAACACTGCGCACAATACCGTCCCGGTCTTCGCCCATATAGCGTTCCGGCATCGTGAGTGAGACGCCCTGAAGCGCGATCTTTCCAGCCCAGTTTTTCTGTAGTCTGCGGAGAAGAGGCCAAACCCGGGCTCCATGAACACCGAACGTATCCAGATGGGTCCGGATTGCGCTTGTACCATGGGCATAAGCACAGTGCAGGCTGAACTCCATGCGGCGTTCTACATCCGCTTCCGTCCAGTAAGCCTCCCGGTCTTGTGTCGTCGCCTGAAGCGCACCCATGAATGTTCCATCGGGATTGGGCGTCCGATCCCAGATGAAGGCCTTGTCCAGATGGGTGTGACTATCGGCAAAGCAGGGCCAGACCATTTGCCCCTTCAAGTCGACGTTTCCCGAGGTATGGGGAAGTTGGCCTGCCGGGACGATCTCCGCGATGTGTCCGTTCTCGAGCGCAATATCGCACAGCTTGCTGCCTGCGAGTGCTGAAGGAAGCAAATCTTTTGGAATGCTCGCGTTCAGAAGGCCGGACGGAGATTGGCCGACGGGAAAAGGAAAGGTCATGAGCGGTGTCTCAGGGCGAAGCGTTGCAGGCTGGCGGCGGCGGCGTACAGAACAAGGCCAGCGACGGTAATGAGGAAAAGCGCCGCGAACATGCGCGGGATATCCATCTGAAAGCCCGACTGAAGGATCTGATAGGCCAGACCGGCTGAGTTGCCGCCTGTTCCCGCAACAAATTCGGCGACAATCGCGCCGACCAAGGAGAGTCCGGTGGCAATTCGTAGCCCCGCCATGAACATCGGAAGCGCGCTGGGGATGCGAAGGCGGGTCAGTGTCTGAAGGCGCGAGGCCTTGTGCATCTGGAAGTAAGCAGCCAGATCAGGGTCAACGCTCCGTAGACCCTGGAGCGTATTGGAAATGACCGGGAAGATAGCGACCAGAGCCGCACAGGCCGTCAAAGCAAGCGGCGTGTTGTGGATCAGGATGATGATCAAAGGCGCAATCGCCACAATTGGCGTGACCTGCATGATGACGACGTAGGGCATCAGGCAACGCTCGATAAGAGGACTTTGCACAAGCAGGAATGCGACGAGCACGCCTCCTACAACAGCAGAGATCAAGGCAGCGAACGTGATTTCCAGCGTGATGAGCAGGGCATGGAGCAGCGCCACGCCATCGAGCATCAGGGCGCGCCATATGGCCGAGGGAGACGGCATCAGATAGGGCGGGATATGCCAGAAACGGCAGATCCCCTCCCATATCCCAAGAATAATGATACCGAGCGTGACGGGAGCCAATAGCGCGAACGTGCGGGAGGACATCATGCGCGCATCTCCTGCTGGATCATGCTTTCCCGACTGGCGTCTTCCAGAAGAATGGCCAATTCCCGACTGATCCCTGCAAATTGATCCGACAGGCGGAACTCCTCATTGCGGAGGATAGACCGATCGATCTCATACTGGGCATGAATCCGACCCGGACGGGCGGCCATCACCATGACGCGGCTGGAGAGAAAAGCTGCTTCATGTAGAGCGTGGGTCACGAACAGTGTTGTCAGGCCGTCTTCGTAGCAGAGCCGCGCCATTTCTTCGTCGAGACGGTTGCGCGTGAATTCATCCAGAGCACCGAAGGGTTCGTCCATCAGGAGAAGGTCAGGTTCCGTGACAAGCGCCCGAGCGATGGACACACGCATTTTCATGCCGCCGGAAAGCTGGGCCGGGTAATGCTCCGTGACGTGCCCAAGGCCTACGCGTTCCAAGGCCGCCAAAGCGCGCTTGTCCGCCGTGGCCCGGTCTACTTTTTCCAGATCGAGAGGCAGACGCACATTTTTCGCGATGGTCGCCCAAGGCATTAATGTGGCGTCCTGAAAAACGAACGCCATGCGGCGCCCCTTGCGGCCGACGTCGCCAAAATTACCACCCCACCAGTTCATTTTCCCACCGGATGGTGTGTGCAGATTGGCAATCAGCTTGAGAAGGGTGCTTTTTCCACAACCCGATGGGCCAATGAGCGTAACAAAGTCTCCTTTTTCGACCGTGAGATCGACGGGAGACAGTCCGCGGACGCCATTGGGGAAAACTTTTTCAATGCTCGCAAGGGAAAGGACGGGACTGCTCATGCCGGAACCGTCGCCAGACCGTCGCGGACACATTCAAGCGTGTAGGCACTTTTCCATTGCGGGTTTTCTGGAACAAGCTGAGCGGCGAGCTGGATATCGTAAATGCGCTTCCAGCGTTCATCATTCATCGTCATGATAGGGGCTCCAGGCATTCCAAGAGCCTTGATTTCTTTCAGCTTCTGACGAGACCAGACGAGCTGATCGGCGCTCATATCCGGATTAGCCTTGCGAATGGCGGCATCGCCCTTACTGGCATCTCCGAAGATGTAGCGCTTCCATCCTTCGCTGCTGGCAGCAATGAATTTCTGTAATTCTGGACCACGCTCTTCAAGTGTCTTACGAGACACCATCAGAACGTTTCCGTAAGCCGCGTATCCAAGATCATCCAGAAGGAAGAAATTGAAAGGAATGCCCGCCTTTTTCGCACCGTAAGGCTCGGACGAGACGAAAGCCTGCATAGCCATCTGCGGATTGAAGGCAAAAGGTTGAAGATTGTAGGTGTAAGGATGCACCTGATCTTCAGTGAAGCCATACCGTTTTTTGAGCCATATCCAGAAACTGGCACGGCCTTCCGAACTGATCAGAATGGGATGCCCCTTGAGTTGGGCGATATCGTGGATATCCGGGTGAGTCATCAAGCCGCCGACACCCTTTTGAAAGGTCGTGCCGATCGCGACGGCCGGGATACCCTGAATGGCGCAGCGGATCGCTTCTTCGCCCTGCATGATGGCGATATCACACTGACCAGCCATCAGAAGTTGCGTCATGTTCATCTGGGGGCCGCCCATCTGAATGGAGACATCCAGATCCTGCTGAGCGTAAAGACTGTCTTCTGCCGCCTGATAATAGCCGCCATGCTCTGCCTGGGCATACCAGTTGGACAGAAGACTAAGCGGCTTTGTTGCGGCGTTTGCTCTTGTGGTGGGCAGGGAAGACAGAGCTCCCGCAGCCATGATGCCCTGAAGCATGCTGCGGCGGTTGAGCCTTGGTAATGTCATGCGCTGCCTCCCGACTTGATTTTTATAATCAGACCGTAACGGCTTTTTCATTCCGATGTGAAGACTTATTCTGCTGCCGGACCGATACCTTTTTCACCTCTTTGTGCACGCAAAAAGGATGCACTCAGTCTCCCTGCTGCGTGAAGACACACACACCCAGCATTGTCATGAAGAAACGGAACGCCGCTTCCTGCCCATTCCAGACATGGGACTGCCACATCGCAAACCATTCACCACCGACAACAGAAAAACCGAAGAACCAGATCATGAAACCCAATGCGGTCGCGACAGGAACCAGCGCACGGGCAGAGCGAAACTCTTCAGCCGGCGCTTTGACCGCCTGTGCCATTTGCAACGCAGCGAAGGAAAAGATGGCACCAGTCAGGAATTCCGCTGCGATGATCAGAACATAAAAGAGATGCCACAGCACGGGGGATGAAACGGCTCTCCATCTCAGCGCGTTACCCGGAAATGTTGTATCCATAGACAGGACATGGCGGACAAACTCATAGTTTGATCCGTAATCCGTCATATTATTTACGGCTACCAGAATTCCAAACACTCCAAGAGACGCGACCATGACGGTTTTAGACGCCCGACTCAGGAGTATGGCGCGAGTGGGATTCATGGGCGAAGAAGAGAGTGACATGCCGGACCTTCCAAGGAATTTTCAAGAACGCTATCGGAATGTTCGAGCAATTTGTGCGCTTTTTTTGCACTCATATGATCGAAAATAGATGCTTTAAAAGTTGCAAAGTTCCTGTTTCTCATATCTTTTCGTTCCGGGATGATATCATATCGGAACAGGAAATTTGTCAGCCCGGCTCGACCGGGATGCGTCATTCCACACGACGAACAACGGAAGCCAAGCCCATGACAAGCAGCCCCGAGACGGTTTTCTGGCCCAAGAAATATTGGTGTGACATGATTTCCCGCCAATTCCGCCATCTTCCGCCAGAAACGGTGGCGATTCTGCCTGTGGCTGCTGTTGAACAGCATGGCCCACATCTGCCAGTCTATGTGGATGCCTGCATCAACGAGATGCTGCTCGACAAGGCTCTCGAAGCTCTTCCTTCAACAGTTCCAGCGACCGCGCTTCCGATCCAGGCTGTCGGAAAAAGTGAGGAGCATGTGGCGTATCCTGGTACGTTGACGCTGAGTGCTCAGACCCTGACACAGGTTCTGATCGAGATTGGCGAGAGTGTTGCGCGTTCGGGTGTAAAGCGTCTGGTTCTTCTGAATTCCCATGGTGGACAGCCACAGATCCTTGATATTGTTGCAAGAACGCTTCGTCGAACGCATGGAATGTTTGTGGTTTGTGTGGGCTGGTCCCGGTTTGGTGTACCGGATGGCATGTTCACAGCCGAAGAGCGCCAGTACGGCATTCATGGCGGAGACATCGAAACCTCTTTGATGCTGCATCTTCGGCCCGACCTCGTCGATATGAGCCGCGCAGACAATTTCGAGCCCTGGCCACAGAAACTGGCCGAGACCGCGAAGTGGCTGGAAGCAGAAGGCCGTGTCGGTTTTGGCTGGCTGACCCATGACATTCATCCGTCCGGGGCCGCTGGCAATGCCGGCATTGCGACGGCGGAAAAGGGCGAGGCGGTTGCCAACCAATGGATCAAGGGTTTCCTTGAGCTTCTTGCAGAAATTGCAGAATACCCACTCGACCGCATTCGCCCCATCACTGAGGATCTAGGCCGATGAGCAGTATTGAAACCTTCCTCTCGTTGCTCGGTGACATTCCTGTTCAGACGGTTCCGGCTCTCGTAAAGCGCAAAAGTCGCGATTTCTACTGGTACAGCCCGGTTCTGAAGCGCCAGCTCGACAGCTGTTTTGCGGATTGTATCGTGATGCCGCGTAATGAAGAGGATCTTCTCAAGATTGCCTCTGCGGCACGCGAAACGAAGACACGCTTGACCCCACGTGGAGGGGGCACCGGTAATTATGGTCAGGCCGTTCCGATGGAGGGCGGGGCTGTCATTGAAATGACAGAACTGAACAAGCTGCTCTGGGTCAAGGATGGCGTTGCACGCGTGCAGGCTGGCATGAATATGCTGGATCTGGATCGAGCCTTACAGGAGCAGGGCTGGGAAGTCCGCATGTATCCCTCCACCAAGCGGACAGCAACGATTGGCGGCTTTATTGCAGGTGGCTCCGGCGGCATTGGATCGGTTCGCTGGGGCGGTCTGTCATCGCCGGGAAATGTTCTGGTCCTGCGTCTCATGACACTTGGTAAAGAGCCCGAAGTTGTAGAGCTACGGGGCGAGGATGCTCGCAGTGTTCTGCATACCTATGGAACGACCGGCCTAATTACCGAGCTTGAAATCGGGGTGGAACCTGTCGTGAACTGGCAGGATATGGCCGTTTCGTTCGCTTCCTTTGAGGAGGCTGCTGCTTTCGCAAGAGACATCGCCTTGCAAAGTGGCATTCAGAAGAAACTTGTCTCCGTTGTGGATGGCGACCTACCGCCGTTTTTTGCCTCTGTGCGCGAGCACGTCCCAGAGGGAGATTCCCTTGTCATTCTCATGATTGCTCCGGCAGGAATCGAGACCGTCAAGCTTCTGGCAACAAAGGCTGATGGTAAGCTCTGTTACGAAGCCAACACGCGGGACATGGAAAACACGTCCGGCGCAACGCCGCTGTATGAATTGACGTGGAATCATACGACGCTTCAGGTGTTGAAGAAGGATCGCGGATATACCTATCTCCAATGCGGCTATCCGGCAGACGGCACACTCGATAAGGTTGCGGAAATCCGGGCACTTTTCCCTGATGAACTGATAATGCACCTGGAATTTTTCCCGATGGGTGGTCATGTCAGTTGTGCAGCTCTTCCGGTCATTCGCTTTACAGATGAAGACCGCCTTAATCACATCATCGCGGAACATGAAAAGCGTGGCGTGAATATTGCCAACCCTCATGTTGTGACGATCGAGGAGGGCGGCATGCATCGTGTGGCATCGCCAGATCTGGCCGCCATCAAGACACGTTATGATCCGATGCTGCTCCTTAATCCGGGCAAGATGCTCAGCGCCAGAACGCTGGAGCCTCAGGACTTATAACCAGAACACGACTTTGCAGCGAGGCAGATAGCCGAGAAGAGGACTGGGGCATCTGTCATAACCTGTTGCACCGTTTGTATTTCCGCTTGTCGTATTTTAGCGGTTTCTTAAGGGGGCTCCGCCTTGGGGAGACTGCCCAGAAAGGCAGCAGCACCAATGTAACCACTGATCTAGCCTGCGGTCATGAAGAAGTCGAGCAGACATCCGTTTCGGCCGGTAACAGCACACAGTTTCGTATTTACCTCGCCTTCGGTACACCCAATCAGACGGCCTGTGCTCTTCTTCAACCAACAATGCGAAGCCATATGATGTGTCTTGAGAGGGGCGCATCAATCATGATCGTCTGAGGCTCTGCCTTTCCGGCAACCAGACCGTCCATCAGGCGGATGAAGACCCCCATAGCACTCCAGCACTTGTAAAGCGTCTTGTGTGGACTGTATTCCCGGAGCGCATCACGCCACCAAATCCCGGGACTAAATACCCCAGGCATGAGCTGCCTGACCATTTTTCAGGTCAGACAACATCGCGTCGCAGCCTGATGGCCCGTTCCATTATGAAGGCTTGGCTTTTTGCAACGCGGCAAAATTGGCCTCAAGGCGCTCAAGAAGATAATTCTGGGCCGAAATAGGCGCGTATTTCTTATCCGGCCCCTGAATGATCGCATCGCGGTTAGCCTGACAGAAAAACGGAATGGACAACCGTTCTCCAAGATACTCACCGGGTTTCGGCATCCGCACACGGTGCAGGGTGGAGAGGAGTTTGTCATCACTCCAACGCATGAGCATGTCACCAATATTGCAAGTCACGTAACCGGTGGCTGGCTCAACATCCGTCCACGCCCCACTGTCAACATCCTTCCCCGGACAGACCTGCAATCCACCTTCACCGGCACGTTGATGCAGCAGGGTCAGGCAGTCAAAATCTGAATGTGCTCCGGCGCGCCAGTTTTCGAAGTCTGCAGGCTTGGCATTTTCCATGCTCATGTAGTGGATGAGGCGCAGGGTACACTGATAATCCGGCGAAGAAGGTTTATGCCGCGATGTGAAAAAATCTTCATCGAAGCCGAGCTTCATCGCAAAACACGACAGGATTTTCATTCCCAGCACCCAGTTCTGATGTTCGAACTGCGTGAGAAATCTTTGAAAACCGGCAATATCCGCATCGTGCGGCCACAGCCCCGCCATGCGTGGAAGCGTAATCTGGAAGGACTCTTTATGGTCAGGCGTACCCGTTGAGGGCCGGACCTGTTCCCGAAACTCCCAACCAGCATTGGTGCCTGGCTTCAATGGGAGAGTTGCTTTTGTCTCTGTCGGAAGAGCGAAAAATTGCTCAGCTAGCGAAAACGCCCGGTCAATATCGTCCTGCGGAATGCCGTGATTATAGACCTGGAAAAACCCAATTTCAGTCGCCGCCGACCATAGAGCTTCGGCGATTTCCTTCTTACGCTCTTCGAATGACGATAGGTCAATTCTGGGAATGTCTCTGACGATACTGGTTCCAGCTCCGCCAATGCGGCGCTCGGTCTCAATTTCACTCATGGGTATCGTGGCTGAAGTGCTCATTTGCGCAGTCTCTCCTTATGCCTGACGAAAGACAGCAGGGACCACGCGTAAAATGAATGGGGGACAAACGGGGGGTGACTCCGAACATATTCCTCCATCCAAGCCTGTTGCGCAGACCTGCTGGAGCAATGCCCAAAATCTTCTTGAAGATCCCGACCGCTTATACTCGTTCAAAATTCAAAACATATCAAAGACCGCGCTGTCAATTCCAAAGCGTCGTCATCAAAACAGCATCAGATCAAACGCAAATAGAGACTTCCGGAAAAATCATTTCGGTTCATAAACTGTATGCACAGCGAAACGGGAGAATGTCCCCTTATGTCCAGAATCATGCTTGGTCGCCGCCAGTGTCTCCTTGGCTTGACTGCCGGTCTTGGCGCGCTTTCCATGCCGTTTGTTCAAACAGCACGCGCTGCTGGCACACCCGTAAAGCTCGTCACATCATGGTACGCGCAGGCAGAATTCGGCGGTTTTTATCAGGCGCTTGCCAAAGGATATTATGCACGGGAAGGGTTGGACGTCACAATTGAGGCAGCCAGCCCGCAGATGAATGTTCCGCAACTCCTTGCTGCGGGACAAGCCGACTTCATCACCGGATATGACTTCCAGCTTCTCTCTGCTGTCGCGTCTGGTATTCCCCTCGTTGCCGTGGCGAGTACGTTTCAGCATGACCAGCAAGGGCTGATGACGCATGCGGGAGTTACTGATCTTCAGCAGCTTAAAGATCATCCCATTCTGATTGCATCATCCTCTCATGCGACCTTCTGGCCATGGCTCAGGAAACGCTTTGGTTATACGGAAGAGCAGGCGAGGCCGTATTCCTTCAACCTTCAGCCTTTCTTCTTCGACAAGAGCATGGCCGTACAGGCTTACGCGTCATCTGAGCTTTGGGATGCGAAATTAAAAGGAATGCCGGTCGAGTTCTTCCTGTTCAAGGATCTGGGATACCCGCCTTATGGCGCCCCGATGGTCACCACCCAGCAGATGGTGAGGACAGACAAAGGCAAGGTGAACAGCTTCGTAAAGGCGTCTCTGCTGGGCTGGAACGACTATTTTAAAGACCCCACACCAGGAAATAGCTTAATCCTGAAAGCCAATCCAAACATGACGCTTGAGCACCTGACATTCGGTTACGAAGGGCTGAAGAAAGCGGACGTTCTTCTGTCGGACGATGTCCGGACAAAAGGACTGGGCGCAATGACGACTGCTCGGTGGCAGGTGACGCGGGATTTCATGGTCAGTCAAAACCTTCTCCCAGCCGATGCAGACTGGAAAAGCGCCTTCACAACAGAATTTGTAGACAACCTCCGGATCATGCCCACATGACGCTCCTTATCCACAACACCTGCGGTATTCTGACGGGCCTGAAAGGTGAAGCAGCCAGAAGAACGGGAAGTCTTCGCATCCGTGATGGGAAAATTATCGAAATCGGTGACCTGTCTCCACAGGACGGAGAAACAGTGCTTGATGCCAAGGGCGGCGTTGTCTCGCCCGGCCTGATCAGCACGCATCACCATCTGTTCCAGAGTGTTCTCAAGGCCGTCCCCACCGCCATCAACAAGCCGCTTGAGCCGTGGCTGCGCCTTGTTCCCAACACCTACTGGAGCCGCATCGACGAACGGGCATTGAATGTTGCTGCGCGGGTCGGGATGGTGGAGCTGCTTCTGTCAGGCTGTACGACGATTGCGGATCATCACTACCTGTTTGCAGACATGTATGCTTACGACCCGGCTGCTGTTCTGTTCGAGGCAGCCGAAGATCTGGGCCTTCGCTACGTTCTGGCCCGGGGAGGGACAACACGGGCCAGAAAATTCGATACGGACGAAGTTATTCCTGCCCCGACCGAAACGTTAGATACCATGCTCAAGCGCGTCGATGCGCTTGTCAGCCGGTATCATCAGTTCGGGCCGAATGCGAAACGTCGGATTGCTCTGGCACCCAATACGCCCACATGGGGCGTCACGCCGGACGAATTGCGGCAGATGGCGGTGGCGGCACGGAGTATGGGCATTCCACTGCATTCGCACCTGTCGGAGACGGATAATTACGTCAGGTTCTGCCTGGAAACATACAATATGCGGCCCGTTCAGTTCGTAGCGGAGCATGGCTGGGTCGGAGACGACGTGTGGTTCGCACATCTGGTCCATCTGGATGAGAGCGAACTCAGGCTACTCGCCCAAACAAACACGGGTATGTCGCATTGCCCGCAGAGTAACTGTCGACTTGGTTCAGGAATTGCGCCCGCACCCGCTCTGGATGCCTTGGGAGGGCGCGTCTCTCTGGCCGTCGATGGGGCGGCGTCCAATGAAGCGTGTGACATGAGTGCAGAAATGCACTGTGCCTGGATGGTCCATCGCGCGGTTCAGGGAGCAGGGGCTGTAACGGCCGAAGATGTCATGAGGTGGTCAACGTCTGAAGGGGCCGCCATTCTGGGGCTTCCGGATGTGGGCCGGATAGAAGTCGGAGCGACGGCAGATCTGGTCATTCATGGTCTGGATGCCCCACGATGTGCAGGGATGCACGACCCGCTGATTGCACCGGTTGTCTCTGGAGCCACAACCGTCAGACACGTCCTGATGGATGGAAAGCCCGTTGTCGTAGATGGAATGATTCCGGGACTGGATCTCGAATCCCTTCTGGCAGAGGCGAGAAGCGTTGTGGGATGCCTCGCAGTTTCGTGACGGGAGCCAATGCAGGACATAACCTATGGCTGAAGCCCGTTTTCTGGTATTCGAGCCGGTCTCTTTTGAGTTCCTGGCTGTCTTCCCAGAAAAGGAAATCCCATGCTGACCTGCGTTGGCTATGCCGCTTCCAGTCCGACGTCTCCGCTGACGCCATTCGCATTTGAACGCCGGGACTGTGGTCCAATGGATGTTCAGATTGACATCACCCATTGCGGTGTCTGCCATTCGGACATTCACACAGCCCGAAGCGAGTGGGGACCAGCGTCCTATCCGGTTGTACCCGGTCACGAGATCGTCGGGCGTGTCAGCGCCGTAGGACGTGACGTTACCCGCTTTAAGGCTGGAGATCTGGTTGGCGTCGGCTGCATGGTTGATTCATGCCGGTCCTGTGCATCCTGCGAGGCGGGGCTGGAGCAGTATTGCGATGCCGGCCCAACCTGGACCTATAACAGCCCTGACACGTCATTTCCGGTAGAGGGCGCTCACACGTACGGCGGCTATTCTCGTGCAGTTGTTGTGGATGAGGGGTTTGTTCTTCGCATTCCGGAAAATCTGGACCCAGCCGCGGCGGCCCCTCTGCTGTGTGCGGGCATTACGACCTGGTCTCCACTGGCGCACTGGAAGATCGGCGTAGGGCACAAAGTTGGCGTCGTTGGGCTTGGCGGGCTTGGACATATGGCCGTCAAATTTGCCGTAGCGCTGGGTGCGGAAGTGACTCTATTCACGACGTCTCCCGGCAAAATCGAAGACGGCAAGCGTCTCGGCGCACACCGGGTTGTCATCTCCCGTGATGCCGATGCCATGGCAGCAGAAGCGAACCGGTTTGACTTCATTCTGGATGCCGTCTCCGCCGACCACGACATCAATGCCTATCTCGCGCTTCTGAAGCAGGACGGGCACATGGTTCTGGTCGGTCTTCCGGAAAAGCCGATGTCCATCGGGGCTTTCAGCCTCGTCGCCAAGCGCCGTAGCCTTGCAGGATCAGCCATTGGTGGTATCCAGGAGACGCAGGAAATGCTTGATTTCTGCGGGAAACATAACATCACGAGCGATATTGAAGTCATTCGCATGGATGAAATCAATGAAGCCTATGATCGCGTGCTTCGCTCCGATGTGAAGTACCGATTTGTCATCGACATGGCCTCCATGCCAGCAACACTCGAAGGCTGATATCGTTCTGCGAAACAGATGATTTCCAGCCTGTTTCGCAGAAAACGAACTCTATGAGAGTAAAGACTGATTCTGTGGTGAAAAGACACGATCTCAGCATGGATCACCACGTAGCAACCTGCCGTGCCGAACTGGTTGCCGTTCTGACAACATTGCGGAACGGCATGCCAGAAGTGCTGACCCTTCAAGACGGCCGTTGCCTGCCAGCCGGGCCTCTGGAAACCGAGCATACCTCTCTCCAGCGCGGTCTGAGACACTGGGTCGAGCAGCAGACAGGTTTCCGGCTGGGGCATGTGGAACAGCTTTATACGTTCGGGGATGCTGCACTGGCTCAGCAAGACAGGCTGGTTCGTATTTCCTACATGGCCCTGACCCGTGACGGACAGACGCAGGGTGGCTGGCAAAGCTGGTACAATTATTTCCCATGGGAAGACCGCCGCACCAATGGCTGCCTCACAGCCCTTAAGACCATCGAAGATCACCTGAAAAGCTGGGCTGACGGGCAACCCGCAAGGCTTGAACGCTGCAATCAGGCATTTGGGCTGAATGGCGAGAGCTGGAATGACGATGCCGTTCTGGAGCGCTATGAACTGCTCTGGGAAGCAGGTCTGGTACCGGAGGCGGGGCCGAACACCGTACCGCAGATAAATGACCAACCCATGCTCTGGGACCATCGACGCATTCTCGCGACAGCGCTTTCACGACTACGTGCAAAAATTCGCTATACGCCAGCCGTTTTCGAACTCGTTCCCGAAGAGTTTACACTCCTGCATCTTCAGCAAGCCATGGAGGCCCTGTCGGGTCGTCTCATGCACAAGCAGAATTTCCGACGCCTTGTGCAAAATCAACAGCTTGTAGAAGAAACGGACCGCTACGAAAGCGGTGTGCAGGGACGTCCTGCACGGCTCTACAGGTTCCGCCGGGAGAATTCTGAAAACTGTTATCTTTCGGGTGCCAAGCTCCCTTTGGACTACATCTCCTGAAAATGTGTTGCGTGAAAGCGTTGCTGATGGAGTAAGATACTATATGCTCAATTGGAGCATAATAGATCACGGAGTCCATCATGGGCGGTCCAAGTGCCTTGCAAAGCCGAGACAGGCTGTACGAACCCGTCTCCCGCCTGATGGCCCGGGAGGATTGGGAGCGGCTTTATGCGGATGATATCGAAGCCATTCTGCGTTTGAAGCAGGAGCGGAATGCCGTCATTCTCGCTCACAACTATCAGACCCCCGAAATCTTTCATTGCGTGGCCGATATCCATGGAGACAGCCTCGCCCTTGCGCGGGATGCTCAAAATCTGGATGCCGATGTGATCGTCATGGCCGGCGTTCACTTCATGGCGGAAACCGCCAAGCTCATGAATCCCGACAAAACCGTTCTGATCCCGGACGAGCGGGCGGGCTGCTCGCTGGCGGAGAGCATTACGGCCAACGACGTACGAAAAATGAAAGAGCGTTATCCCGGCGTTCCGGTCGTGACTTACGTCAACAGTACCGCGGATGTGAAAGCCGAAACGGACGTTTGCTGCACCTCTGGAAACGCGAAACGCGTTGTCGAGAGCCTGAACGTGCCGCGTGTCATCATGATCCCTGATGAGTTTCTGGCACAGAACATCCAGAACGAGACCGGCATTGAAATGCTGACCTGGCCGGGCCACTGCGAGGTCCATGAGCGCTTTACGCCGCAAGAGATCCGCCAGTATCGGCGCATGCATCCGGGCGTGACGGTCATAGTCCACCCGGAATGTCCGCCTGAGGTGGTGGCTGAAGCTGATTATTCAGGTTCGACAGCCAACATGATTGATTATGTGGCCACGCAGAAACCCGAAAAAGTGCTGCTCGTCACGGAGTGCTCGATGAGCGACAATCTGGTGACACTCAATCCGGAGACAGAGTTTGTGCGCCCGTGCAACCTGTGTCCGCACATGAAGCGTATCACGCTGGCTGGCATTCGCCGCGCGCTGGAAAATATGGAGACACCCGTCACCATTCCCTCTGTCCTTGAAGCACCGGCCCGAGCGGCCGTAGAACGGATGCTGGCGATCTAGCCATGGGTAAGGCTCTTCTGAGCGCTCTCGCAGGTCTGCCCGTGATAGTTGGGGCAGGATTGGCGGGTCTGTCCGCTGCACTCCATTTGCGCCAACCCTGCGTCATCCTTACCCCGTCGCCATTAGGGTTAGAGGCCGCCAGTTCTCTGGCACAGGGAGGGATCGCGGCAGCCATCGGTTCGGATGACTCACCGGAGTTGCATGCAGCGGATACGCTGGCTGCTGGCGCGGGTCTGAGTGTGCCTGAGGTTGTAAGAGGCGTAACAACCGCAGCGCCTCAGGTTATCCAGACTCTGCTGGACTGGGGCGTTCCATTCGCGCGGAAAGACGGAGTTCTGGATCTGCATCTGGAAGCTGCACATTCCCGAAAGCGTATTCTGCACATCGGAGGCGATGGGAGCGGCGCTGCCATTATGCAGACGCTCATCAGACGCGTGCAGACCCGTGAGAACATTACAGTACTGGAGGGCACCAGCCTGAAGGGGCTCATGGTTCAGGATGGGCGCCTGCGAGGTGTCCATACATCCGCAGGTTTTCTGCCCACATCTGCATGCCTTGTGGCCTCGGGAGGAATAGGGGCACTTTACAACGAGGCGACCAGTCCATCTACAGTGAGCGGATCAGGCCTTGCTCTCGCTGCTCGAGCGGGTGCGCGGGTGGCTGATATGGAGTTCACCCAGTTCCATCCTACGGCCCTGAAAACTGGTTCGATGACGGGACGGCGCCCACTTGTCAGTGAGGCCGTTCGAGGTGCCGGGGCCATTCTTGTGGATGAAAAAGGCGACCGCTTTACGGACGAACTCCAGTCTCGGGACGTCGTGGCGAGAGCCATTTTTGCTCATATCCGCGAAGGGCATGACGTTTTTCTGGATGGGCGCCGTCTGCGGGGGACAGTGTTCAGTCAGCAGTTTCCGGCCATTACCGCAGCCTGCCATGCCATTGGCGTCGACCCAGAGAAAAGCCCCATCCCGGTAAGTCCAGCAATGCACTATCACATGGGCGGTCTGGACGTGGACACGAGTGGACGCACCTCTGTTTCCGGCCTCTGGGCGGCAGGTGAAGCAGCCTGCACCGGTCTTCATGGTGCAAACCGTCTGGCCAGTAATTCCCTGCTGGAGGCCTTCTTGACGGGACAATGGGCGGCAGAAGATATCGACCATGTTGACCCTCAACCGGCACTTCTTCGCTCTGTGACGACACGTCAGGCTCACTCGCAGCTCTCAGGCCAGATACCGAAACTCATGAGTCAGTATGCCGGAATTCTCAGAGACGAAACCGGCCTTCAGACGCTCTTTCATGCAGTTCTACCAGACATTGAAACAAACGACGGAGCCCTTGTGGCGGCCCTCATGGCTCAGTCCGCGCTCAAACGACGCGAGAGCCGAGGAAGTCACTACCGAACGGATTATCCTGAAATAACAGCTCATTATCGAACAAGTCTCACTTTGTCAGATCTCCCTGTTCCTGAAAGATTACTCTCATGACATTTCAGACTTTTCTGCCAGATCTTCTCTGGGAGCCTCTGGTCCGTACTGCACTTCTGGAAGATCTGGGAACAGGAGGCGATGCCACGACACAGGCGCTACTAGACCCGGACCGACCATTGCAGGCCATTTTCCGTGCCCGAAAGACGGGTGTGCTTGTGGGCCTGAAAGGGGCTGAACTTGCTTTCACGCTCCTGGATAAAAGCGTTCGGTTCCTGCCTCAGAAAAACGATGGGGAGCAAATCGTTGCCGGTGATGTTCTGGCAGTTGTCGAAGGTGGGGCTGGAACCGTTCTTGCTGGCGAGCGAACCGCCTTGAACCTTTTGTCTCATCTCAGTGGCATCGCAACAGCCACGCGCGAAATTGTGGATGCAGTTCATGGGACCGGCGTACGCATCTGCTGTACGCGCAAGACGCTACCCGGAATGAAGACCGTCCAGAAATATGCTGTTCGGGCCGGTGGAGGATCCAGCCATCGCTACAGGCTGGATGATGCCATCCTGATCAAGGACAACCATCTGGCACTCTGTGGCAGCGTGTCTGCTGCTCTTGCCAAGGCCCGGAGCCGCGCGGGTCATCTCATGAAGATCGAGCTTGAGGTTGATACACTGGAGCAGCTTGAAGAGGCTTTGTCGGCAGGGGGAGCAGATGCGTATCTGCTCGATAATATGAAACCGGACCAATTGCGCCAGGCTGTCAGATTAATTGATGGAAGAGGGATCGCGGAAGCATCAGGCGGCATCACCCCTGAAACAGTTCGTCCGATTGCGGAAACCGGTGTCGATATCATTTCCCTCGGCTGGCTGACTCATACCGTCAGGGCTCTCGATATCGGACTGGATATTGAGGGCTAAGAACGGCCTCTTGAGGACTACCCAAAAGTAGTCCTCAAGAGGTTTATGCTCAGCCGTTGATTTGATGAGCCATGACCGCACCCATGACAGGGTCTGTAATACTGGCACGGCCGGTTTCCACATGACCTGCGAGGCGTTGATGATTATCGGTTTCTCCATCGACCAACACGCTCACATCATACCATTGATGGCTTGAAGTTAGATCGAGAGACACAGCCAGTGCCTGACCACCTGCTATGGAAAGCGGCCTGTCTTCTGCACCGTAAGCGTTATCCTTGATCAGGATGTTCTTACTGACCGTACCAGTATTCCTCAGGTCAAGGACAAGCTGTCCTGTTTCTTTCTGGTGGTGAGCCCGTAGCACTAGCGTTGATGGGACAGCACGCTTGAAATATCGCGCGAAGCCATTCGGGCCGAGCACCGTGAAGTCATGCTGGCCTTCATGCGAAATATCCCAACGATCCTTGACGGATTTACCGGGCTCCACCGTATGACGGCGCGGCGTTTCGGTTGTTCCGTCCCGATAGACATAGAAGCTGGCACCGACCCTCCCCGTATTCCGGATCTCGAACGCCACCGCATCAGGCGTGTCTTCAACCAGATCCACAGCCATATTGTATGGCAGCGGACGGGCAGGGCGTGCGCCACGCTCCTGATCTCCGATATCGTCAACTGTGCTTTGGTGAGGAATGACAGGGTTGGGCAGCTTGCAGGAAGCGTCCGCGATTTTCTTGTATGCAGCTGTATCGGGGAGCGGGACTTTTACGTGTCTCTTGCGAGAGAAATCAAAAGCGCTTGTCAGATCGCCACAAACCGCACGACGCCAAGGCGTAATG
Source organism: Gluconobacter sp. ESL1110 (assembly GCF_058107395.1). NCBI lineage: Bacteria > Pseudomonadati > Pseudomonadota > Alphaproteobacteria > Acetobacterales > Acetobacteraceae > Gluconobacter > Gluconobacter sp. ESL1110. Next base: position 235,667 of record NZ_JBYLUK010000008.1, on the reverse strand, counting down.
TTGGTTTCCTTGACGCCAAACCGACTCTCAATGAAGCGAATGACAGAGGTGTGGTCAAAGACTTCCGAGCAGACAAACCCACCAGTGCTCCAAGGGGAAATAGCAAAGGCAGGAACGCGCGGACCAAGGCCATACGGCAGATTGTCAGGCTTGTAGCGCTGTGTTTCAAAGTTCTGGAGATGCCTGTGGATCTCACCTTCAGTGGACACAGTACTCAGGCCGGGCAGAACCGGGGTAGGAGGCTGTGGCGGCGGCATGTGATCGAAATAGCCGTCATTCTCGTCATACATGACCAGAAAGACTGTCTTGGCCCAGACGTCAGGATTTGCCGTCAGGGCATCAAGAGCATGGGCAATAAATGTTGCCCCGTATCCCGGTGTCCAGCGCGGATGTTCGGAGTAAGCTGCTGGAGGCAGTATCCACGAAACCTGCGGAAGCTTGTCGGCCAGTACATCCTGTTTGAGATGATCCAGTGTCCGGGCCGTCATGGCGCGGTCATGTAGCGCGGAGCCTGGCTGTGCCTCAGCAAAATTCTTGAAACACATCAGCACGTTGGTACCGAAATTTCCGTTTTCGATATCCGCGCCAGAAAGACCCTGCTGATACACCTGCCAGGAAACACCGGCATCCTGCAGACGCTCCGGATAGGTTGTCCAGGTAAACGGATCTGGCACCTTGGGGTAAAACTCCCGGTCTACCCAGTCCACGTTGTCGAGAATTGGGCCGCCACCCGTGGCATTCGGATCGACCATCCCGGACATCAGATAGAAGCGGTTTGGATGCGTCTGGGTTGGTGTGGAGCAGAAGTAATGGTCGCAGACCGTGAAGGCATCCGCCAATGCATAATGGAAGGGAATATCTTCGCGCGTGTAGTACCCCATCGTCATATCTTTTTTGTGACGGGGCCACTGATTGTTCCAACCCTTGTTGATCGCCGCGTGCGTGGGCGACCAGCTATGGTCAAGGTCGATAACGCATTCCGCGCTGGACGTCTGGGTTGGGAGGTGAAACGGCGTAATCCAGCCGTTTTCGGCCTTCTGTCGTTGCTGCCACCAGATGGGTTCACCGCCGGGGCCGCGAACAACATGCCGATCTCCGTAACCACGAACGCCTGAAAGATGGCCAAGATAATGGTCGAATGAACGGTTTTCCTGCATCAGCACGACAATATGCTGCACATCCTCAAGCGTTCCGCTCTCACGGTGCGCAGGAATGGCGCGAGCACGCTGGATCGAGGGCAGGAGAGCGCTCAGGGAAAAGCCGGCACCAAGGCCCAGAAGGCCGCGACGGTCGAGTTTTACGGTCACCGGATCATCTCTCTCGAATGGTCAGAACTGGACGCATGGTTACCATGCCTGATGTTTGAAAATCACGAGGCAAGAGCACGATATTTTATGTTTGTTTTGTGAATGGGCTTTAGAGAACAGACAACGCAAGATACACAGCCTGTGGACTAGCCTCGCAACTGACGCGCACCCTGTCCCCACTCAAAGAAGGAACAAACGCAAGGTCAAAAGGAGATAGACTACCGGTCGGATCGTAGCCATTGAACGTGCCCGACTTCCAATGGAGTTGCCCGGATCCATAGCAGCAAAACGCTCGCAGTTTGGCTTTCCCGAACGGCTGCTCTGGCTGTTTTTCTGATGTCAACCGCAAGACCAGCCGATCCGAGATAGCAAATGCTGCCGCCAGAGCCACCGTCTGCTCGACATCTTCAATCATGAAGGCCGGATAGCGCTCACGGATGGTGGAACTCTTCAACTGCCTCAGAATATCATTGAGTGTTCCGTCCAGAAAAAGATCTTCTGCAGGAAGCTGATGACCCTGCAATCTCTGCTGCCAGTCGTTCGGCACTTTCCGGGTCCAGACAATCATGTCCAGATCTGTCCTGGCGAGGTCTACGAGAATTTCCGGTCGACTTGAGGCTCGAACACGCGGAGCATCGGCGAGGACAGGATCAGGCCAGCTTTCGATGACAAACATGATATTAGGCCGCAATCATTACAGGAGCGTCCATGGACGCTCCACACGCACCAGCTTCGTCAATCGTCAGAAGAAGCCTCTGGCGTTTCTCGATCGGCAGAGCCGATAAACGTGGCGAGCGATGGCGGACACTGGTTGCTTCAGACCATCCCGGAAAATGCTTTCCTTTGAGAAAAACAACGGTCCCATCCGGAGCCTGATGAATGGTCAAACCTCCATCTGCCGTCCATTCAACACCAGGGCCGACATAAGTGCGAAGCAATCGCAGCCCCACACAGTCAACATGGAATTTTCGGCAACTGTCCGTTGTCACTTTCTCAAGCCGAACGCGTAACGTCTGATGCCCGGAAACCTCCTGATATCGGCTTGCAAGATCAATCATATCCGCCAGCAAAGGGAGGGTTTCATCCGGGAAAGCTTGGGTAAGACCGCTACAGATCGTCTCCAGCGTCCCTTGAGCCATGACCAGACGCGCACCATTCCGGAGATGACTCTCAGAAGCTCTTCTGATGGATTCAGTAAGTCTTTGAGAATGAACGGCAATCGTGCGTTCCGGGGAGAGTATTTCCCTGAAAGACGATTGGCTGACCAGTTGGTGACGCGTCGGGCATGATGACATCGCAACAAAATCACTCTATATATTGATATGTTATATCATAACTATATAAGCCTTTCACGCAAGACCGTTCATTCCATCAAGGAGCTTTTGTCATCATGGATGACCGATTGCCCGTTACCGTTCTCTCCGGCTTTCTTGGAGCCGGAAAAACAACACTTCTCAATCATATCCTGAACAACCGCGAAGGGCGGAAAGTCGCCGTCATCGTCAATGATATGAGCGAAGTGAACATTGACGCGGATCTGGTGCGACAGGGAGGGAGTGATCTCTCCCGTACGGATGAGAAACTCGTCGAAATGAGTAATGGATGCATCTGCTGCACCTTGCGGGATGATCTTCTGAAGGAAGTCGATCGACTGGCTCGTGAAAAGCGGTTCGACTATCTGCTGATCGAATCAACAGGCATCGCAGAACCACTGCCTGTCGCCGCAACCTTCGAGTTTCGGGACGAGGACGGCCGTAGTCTCAGCGATATTGCGCGCCTCGATACCATGGTGACAGTTGTGGATGCGGTGAATCTGCTCCGCGACTATGGTTCAACAGACTTCCTGAAAGATCGGGGAGAGGTCGCAGGTGAGGACGACGAACGGGCACTTGTTGACCTTCTTGTGGAGCAGATCGAGTTCGCCGATGTGGTGCTGCTGAACAAGGTTGATACCGCGACACCTGAACAGAGGGACGCAGCTCGCCTCATCATCAGATCTCTCAATGCGGATGCCGAAGTCCTCGAAACCAGTCAGAGCACTGTTTCTTTGGACAAGGTCCTGAACACTGGCCGCTTCGACTTTGATCGGGCTCACCAGCATCCGATGTGGTTCAAGGAACTCTATGGTCATGCCGACCATGTTCCGGAAACGCAGGAATACGGAATTTCGAGTTTTGTTTACAGAGCCCGTCGTCCGTTCTCCCCACAAGCCTTTGCACAATTTATCGAACAGTCATGGTCAGGTGTTGTGCGCGTCAAAGGCTATTTCTGGCTTGCAACACGACCGGACTGGGTTGGTGAACTGAGCATTGCAGGTGCGCTGGCCCGCAATCAGGCTGCAGGGCGATGGTGGAGCAGCGTGCCGCAGGATTCCTGGCCTGACGATGACGCCTGGCGCGCAACACTCGCAAAATACTGGGACGATACATATGGAGATCGGAGGCAGGAACTGGTCTTTATTGGTGCAAACATGGATGAAGCAGATATTCGGGCCGCATTGGATAACTGCCTGATGCCAGAAAATGCGAATGGCATTTTCATGCCCTGGCACTATGACACTCTCCCGGATCCATTTACTGTCTGGGAATAATGACAATCATACGAAAACAATAAACCGCTTTGAGATTGACACCTCCCATAATGCACTCCGATGATTGGGACCGGTCCATTTCGAGCGGAACCCATGACACAAGACGATGCCTCCCTGACTTCTGACATCCCCCACTCCAAACTGGAGCAGGGACCTCGACGCAGGGATGTGCTGGCTACCGTGACTGTTGGCATGGGATGCGCTGGCGCATGTGCGCTCGCTTATCCCTTTCTGGACAGCCTGAACGGAACACGTAGCAACCGTGTTGGCGAGAGCGACATTCTGGACGTGGATCTCTCTACACTAAAACCGGGCCAGCAGAGTGTTGTCACATGGCGGGGCTGGCCCGTTTTTGTGCAGAAAAGAACGCCGGAAATGCTGAAAAAATTTCAGGATCCAGCGCTGCTTCAAAAATTGCGTGACCCTGAGTCCCGTATGCCGCAACAACCCAGGGATGCAGCAAACTGGCATCGGTCCATTACCCCCGACATCGGCGTCATGATCGGGATCTGCACGCATCTGGGCTGCGTCCCAACATTTGATGCTCCAACACAGGCCGAGCCCTTCGGGAAATACCTTTGTCCCTGTCATGGATCGCAGTTTGACAGCGCTGGTCGAGCTTTTAAGGACGCGCCTGCGCCGTACAATCTCCCGGTTCCGCCTGTGACGATGATCTCTGCCACACATCTGCGTATCGGCGAGAGTAAAGGCGATCCTGACTTCGATATCGCCAACATTCGACAAATCTGAGCACAACCATGACTGAACGTCCTCAATCCGTATCGACATGGTTAAATACCCGACTGCCAATCTTATCCGCTTTCCGGCGTGAGTATGTTGAATTCGCCATGCCGCGAAATCTCAATTATCTCTGGAATTTCGGGGCTTTCGCAGTTGTTTCACTGACGCTTCTGATCCTCAGCGGTATCTTCCTCGCTCTCAATTACACACCGACGCTTGCCGACGCCTTTTCAAGTGTTGAAACCATCGACCGGCAGGTCGCATCAGGCTGGCTCATCCGATCCATTCACATGGGCGGCGTATCCATGCTGTTCGCAGCGCTATATGTGCATATTGCACGCAGCCTGTATTACGGTTCCTACAAAGCCCCGCGTGAGTTGGTCTGGCTGACAGGGCTGGGACTACTGCTTCTGGTTATGATTACCGCGTTTGCCGGTTACGTTCTTCCCTGGGGACAGATGTCTTACTGGGGTGGGACCGTCGTGGTGAATGCCGTCAATACAGTTCCACTTGTTGGCAAACCTTTGGCATCCTGGCTTCTGGGTGGGGAAGGTCTGGGGAATATTGCGCTGCACCGCCTCTTTGTCCTGCATTTTGTCACGGCATTTTCGATCATTGGCGTCATTGTCCTGCATGTCGCAACTCTACACGTTACGGGGTCCAATAACCCGACCGGCAAGGATTTGACGGAGCCTGACCAGACCGTGCCGTTCCACCCCTATTACACGACGAAAGACGGTCTGGGTCTTTGCCTCTTTCTGTTGGTGTATGCGGCGCTGATTTTCTTCGCGCCTGACTTTCTGACGCTGAGCGACAATTATGTTCAGGCCAACCCGCTCATAACACCTTCGGATATTACACCTGAGTGGTATTTTGCCCCGTTCTACGCCATTCTTCGGGCCGTCCCCTCAAAGCTCGGTGGTCTTATTCTTGCGACAGGCAGCGTCCTCATTCTGTTCGCGTTGCCTTGGCTTGACTCTTCGACGATCAGATCAGCCCGTTTCCGGCCTTGGCTCCGAGTGGCTCTGCCTCTTCTGTTTCTTGCTTTTTTAGCTCTTGGTCTGGCGGGGATGAGCCCTCCAAGTCCCTTCTGGCTCTGGATCAGCCGTGCCGCTGTCGCGTACTGGTATGTCTATTTTCTGGGCCTCCTTCCTATGATTGCGCGTCGAGAACAGGCCAGCCGCCGAAAAGAGCATTTTTAATGAGACGTCTCTTTATAGCCAGTATGCTGGCGTTTCCGGCTTTTGCAGCTCATGCCTCTACACCCGAACAGCGCGGCCTCGAGGTTTTTCGGCAGATTTGCAGCTCCTGCCACAGTCTCAATCATGTTACGTATGCCGATCTGGGAGAGCTGGGCCTGTCCGTCTCCGATATCGAAGCCTATGCTGCCCAGCATGAAATCCCCGATGGCCTGGATGATGATGGCGACCCAAAGACACGGCCCGCTCATCCTTCAGATGTTATCGGTTCTCCCTACCTTACAGCCGGTATGGCGCGCATGGCCAACCACGGCGGTCTTCCACCAGATTTTTCCCGTCTGGCTATGACACAGAAAGGCGGAATTAAGAGAATTATCGATATTCTGGTCTCTTATACCTCCCCGCCAGAAGGGAAAAAACTTCCACCCGGTTCGTATTACAATACCGCGATGCCCCATCTTCACATTGCCATGCCTCCGCCACTCCATGACGGACAAATCAAATATACTGATGGGACAACCGCTACCGTTCCACAGATGGCGCATGACGTTGGAGCATTTCTCTCATGGGCTGCGCATCCACATCTTCATACCAGACATCGGACGGGACTGTTCGTCCTGTCCTATCTGGCCATCCTGAGCGGCTTTCTGTTTGTTCTTAAACGACGGGTCTGGACAGGACGAACAAAGAGACTGCGCTGATCAGGGCAGGGGATGCAGAGCATCCAGCGCTTCACGCTCTGCCAGAATATCCTTGGCTTTTTTGGGCGTGTCGCGCTGCGACCTGAAATCGTCTGCAGAAAAAACCGGTGGCGTACCAGGCGTATTCAACGAAGAAACATAGGTCAAAACTGCCGCCAGATCCTCGTCACTCAGGGATTTGAAGGAGGGCATATAGCCCATGTAGCTCACATCTGAAGCTTCAAGCGGCCCGTGAAGGCCATTCAGCAGAACATGGATCAGATAGGCTTTGCCCTCAGGAGAGCCCGCGATCTTACCAATCCGGCCACTAAGGGGAGGAAACTGGCTAGGAGAACCAATCCCCGCAGCTTGATGACAAACGCTGCACCGACTGTTGTAAATTGCCAGACCATCTTCTGCATGAGCCACGGAGAGTGCCGCCAAAGCAGCTGTCAGAAAAAAGGTGGTACACTTGAGCATAGACGTCACCCTGAATGTCCTATCAGCAGATCATGGACGCAATGATCCTTCATTGTGCAATCCTGACAGGGCATTGTTCGGCAGGCAAGGCGAAGTCCTGACGTGAGAGAAATGTCTGATCCGTTAAAAGAGACAGAAAAGCCGTAATGCTGGCTATTTCTGTGTCAGATAAAAAATCTGTATTCGGATGAGCCTGAATGGCAGCCGCCAAAGTAGCCGCGGATCCATCATGCAGATACGGGGCTGTGACTTCCACATTACGAAGAGACGGCGTTCTGATGGGGCCATCCTTAAGCTTTCCCAGAACATGAAAATGCTGGTCCATGAACAACGGTGGCTTATGGCAAACCGAGCATTTTCCTTTCCCGAAAAATAACATTTCTCCATGCTTCTGCTCGCTTGTCTCCTTATGATCCGGCTGATCCCAAACAGCGTGGTCTGACACCAGGCTGCGCTCAAAAGCCGCAAGCGCCATAGAGAAGTGCTTCATGTCCCTAGCACTCTCTGGAAATGCGATTGAGAAAAGAGCCCGATAGCAGGGATTTGTCGAAAGGCGCCGAGAGAGTTCGGCCATATCGGTCATGCCCATCTCAACAGGATGGTTCCCGCTCAGGGGAATAAAGATCTGCTTTTCCAGAGAAGTGACATGTTGATCTGTCCATGTCAGGCTGTGGAATAATCCTACATTGGCGAGGGAGGGAACATTACGGATACCCTGTTCGTCCGTCACGCCGGGATGTGTGGGATTTCCATCAGAAAAAGCATGTCTTTGCTCGTGGCAGGTAGCACAGGACATGCTTCCATCCAGAGACAGGTCGGCATCGTAGAAAAGACGATGCCCCAACTCTGTCTCGGCCCTCTCGGGAGACAGAGAGGCCGCACAAGCCATTGCTGGCAGGCAGTTCACTGTCACCACGAGAAGAAACAGCCCAGAAATTCTCACGGGACAGAAGAAACCATAACAGGAATATCTTGCTGGCCACTTCCGGCAAGCTGTAGCGTGTAAGTGCCAGACTTAAGTGGAAAATCGACCATCTTCCGAATACCGGAACAATCTGGTCCGTGCTGATGGTGAGTCGAGCTGGCTGGAACAGTTCCTTGCAGGACATCAATCCATGTCTTGTTAGGGAGCATAACCCTGTATGTCCCATCTTTAGGCGCCTCAAAAACCACCATGCCACTGAAACTGACACTTCCGCCTGGCTCCGCCGGGCGCTCTACAAAATGCACATCCGGAGTGTGAGCGAGCCGGATTGTGGCGGCATGTCCCAATGTCAGCCTGCTCGCAGAGAGAGCACCAGCCTGAGTTGCGGCGTTTAAAGGGGAGGGATTGCTCCATCCTTCATAGCCAGCAGGGAGGGGATGCAGACCACTTTTGCAACTTGCGTCGTCAGCCAGTGCAGAACCTGCATGACAGGCAAACAGAGCAATGGAAAGGGGAAGCAAGATACGCTTCATGATGAATATCCTGATCAACGGCAATCCAAGCATGAAGCATCATATTTTCGCACTTTTCCAGACTCATGACGGCATCGAAAGATGTCATCTCATTCTGTAGCGTGCAGTCTCAGGCATACTCGGACGATATCAGAGGCTCGGCGCGCTGAACGTATCACAGCGATTGATGTCACCACTGCTCAGACCGCGTTTGAACCAACTGACGCGCTGGGCTGAAGTGCCATGTGTAAAGCTGTCAGGAACGACATATCCTCTCGCCTGACGCTCCAGCCGATCATCACCAACAGCAGCAGCCGCATTCATGCCTTCCTCGATATCCCCCGTTTCGAGAAGATGTTTGGCGTCATTCGCCCGTTTGGCCCAGACACCAGCAAAGCAGTCGGCCTGAAGCTCCACACGTACAGAAAGCCCGTTGGCCCCTTTTTGAGACGCATCGCCCTGTCGGCTGACCTGTTGCATGATGCCAAGCTCATTCTGAACATGATGCCCGATCTCATGGGCAACAACATACGCTCTTGCAAAATCGCCGCCCGCTCCAAGCCGGTTCTGCAACTCCTGAAAGAACTGGAGATCCAGATACACCTTGTGATCCGCCGGACAATAAAATGGTCCAACCGATGTCTGTGCATAGCCACAGGCGGACTGTACGCCACCACTGAAAAGCGTCAGCCGGGGATCATGATATGTGCGTCCCATCTGCTGGAAGTATGCTGTCCAGACGTCTTCCGTTGATCCGAGAACACGGGCAATAAACTGCTTGCTAGCATCATTGGCTGGACGCTGAACCTGTGCAACCGTCGAACTGTCGGATGACGGGCCAGTCTGCAAAAGGTTCAGGACGATGCGGGGGTCAACCCCAAAATAGAGCGCACCAATCACGAGAATGACGCCACCAATACCGCCAATCCGCAAAGGCGTGCGACCACCCCCACCGGAACCTCTCACGTCGTCAATGTTGGTGCTTTCCCGCTGATCGTCCAGACGCATGGGTATCCAGTCCTGTTTTTACTGCCGGTGGAGAGCGTTGCCAGAAAGTGCCTGCCAACGGTTGAAAGAAACATATCCGAAAGCGGAACAACGCCTCTGCTCTCAGAAATTTTCTCAGATGAGTAAAGACTTTTTTCAGTTTTGAAGCCACAGTTATGAGATTCACGACTGGAGCACTTTCATGCTGTCGAAATATGCCTTCCTGTGTCTGTTTCCTCTCCTGACCGTTACGTCCGCGCTTGCCGGGCCAACCCTGGATCAGGCTGTACACTCTCCGGAAAGAACGCCCGCTTTTGTAGCGCGTGATGCGGTCCGCCATCCCATTGAAGAATTGACTTTTTTCGGGTTGAAGCCAGACGCTCATGTTCTGGAAATCTGGCCATCAGGGGGGTACTGGACGCAAATTCTGGCGCCTTATTTGTATGATCATGGCACATACACCGTCGCGTTAGGCCCTGCTGACCTGAAAAAACAGGCTATCAGCAAGCTTCAGTCCGAACGTCCAGACATTTACGGACGGATCAAAACCACGCAATTTGACGGGCAGCATCTGGATTTTGCACCTGCAAACAGCGTTGATCTCGTCCTGACATTCCGCAACATGCACAACTGGATGGAAGCCGGAAACGCGCCGGAAATGCTTGCCGCCATTCACAGGGTCCTCAAACCAGGTGGCATACTGGGCATTGAGGATCATCGTGGGAATACCACCGCACCTCAGGATCCGATGGCAAAAGACGGATATGTTCGGCAGTCTTACGCAATCGACCTGATCCAGAAGGCAGGGTTCAAACTGGTTGGCAGTTCTGAAATCAATGCCAACCCGAAAGATACAGCCAACTGGCCCAAAGGGATCTGGACGCTGCCTCCCACTTACGCACTGGGAGCAACGGACCATGCAAAATATGAAGCCATTGGGGAGGGCGACAATTTTGTTCTGAAGTTCCAGAAGGTTAAAGACTGAACTTCAAATCCCGAGCATCCTGTGAGGAAGAGCCTGATACGGCCAGATCTGTATCAGGCAGGTGGGTCAACATTTTCAATGCCATAACTACAAATGCCATTGCCGATGCCGAAGAGTTCGTATAGACCCACCCCACAGTCCGCGGGCATGGTGGAATTGGTAGACACGCCAGATTTAGGTTCTGGTGGCGCAAGCTGTGGGGGTTCAAGTCCCTCTGCCCGTACCATCGCATAAAATTGTCAGTCCTAATCGACGACAATCGCGATCTGGCTTTTTCCACCTGATAAAGGCGTTACCTCGATTTTTACGGGGATGCGTTCCTTGAGTTCCTCTACATGGCTGATCACACCAACGCGGCGCCCCTGCGCCTGAAGGTGTTCAAGCACAGCAACCGCCTGTCCCAGGCTTGCAGAGTCCAGCGCTCCGAACCCTTCATCTATAAACAGGCTTTCGATCCGAATGCCGCGCCCGGTAGACATTTCAGAAAGTCCCAAGGCTAGCGCAAGACTGACGAGAAAGCGTTCCCCACCGGAAAGATTCTGCAATCCTCTAACCAGCCCCCCCATATCATTATCAATGACTTCGATCAGCATTTCCCCTGCGGGCGCCCGTTGAAGGGTATAACGGGGCTTAAGATCTGCAAGGCGTTCGTTTGCAAAGTCGAGAAGATGATCAAGCGTCAGGCTTTGTGCGAAATTACGGAACCTCTTTCCCTGAGCGTCACCCAGCATCTCTCCCAGCCGCTCCCAGACATGACCATCCGCACGCTTTGCTGCGAGTTGCGCCCTAAGTTCAGCTGTGTGGAATCGTGTTTCGTCGTCCTGAATAATCCGCGCTTCCAACCGGGTCAGCGCGGTTTGAGCGTCTGCGACGGCTGCTTTCGCCTTTAGAAGCTGCTGCTCCAGATCAGCAATCTCAAAAACTGCCTGCCTGCTGGCCTCGTGCTGTGCGTAATCACTTTCACGGGGCGTGAGGGCCGCGCACGCATCACTATGGGCCTTGTTCAGTTCAAACAGCGCCCTTTCTTCAGAAGTGGCGTAGTCCACTCCAAGAGCCTCGGCCTCTCCAATATCTGCTCGGCTGAACCCCTCACGCTCCAGCCGAGCATCAAAGCTTTCGCCTAAATCAACCAGCTCTTTTCGGGTTTCTTCAAAAAGCTTTTCCGCCCCCTCACGACGCGCTCTTGCGCCCACCGCAAGCTCTGATGCAGCATTTCTGGCATTCTGTGCCTTCTGAAATGCGTCTTCAGCGACTTTGACTGCTCCGGCAAGAGCCTCAACAACGCTGTCAACGGGTTGCCCATCAAGCAAGCCCGAACGTCTTTGAAGCAGAACCTGATAGACATCGTTCCTTGCCTGCCAGTCTGCCTGGACCTCTGCCAGAGATGTTCTGGCTGCCTGGACTTCACCTTCAGCACGCACATGTGCGGCATGCAAGCTTGGCCAATCACTTTCCAACTGGGAGAGCGCATCAGTCCTCTGACGCCACGCCGCAAGAGTAAGAGACAACCACATGGCTGGATCTTCTGACAGATCACGCCATGCAATGACGTCGGAAAGTCTGTCGTCCAGGCACTTTTCCAGACGCTTCTGCTCTGCATCGGCCTGAAGACGCAGTTGGCGTGCCTCTTTCATCCTGTCTTCTGCGACCCGGTAATGAGTTTCAGCGTGCTCGTGAGCCTGTCGGGCTGTATCGTGATGCGTTCTTGCTGTGCGCTCTGCTGCTCGGACTGCATCGAGTGACTGCATTTTTGCATGAAGTGCGGCCTGCTCCTGACTGAGAGCCGTCAGGCGTTTTTGCGTCTCTTCGGTTAAGGTGTGGCCGGACAGCTTGTTATCCAGACCATAAGCCCGACAGTCTCGCTCCAACTGCTCCACACCTGATGTCCACGCTACCTGACAGGCCTCTTTCGCCATATTCTGGTGATGCTGCTGGTCATATAGATTGCGGAGTTGCTCGCGCACCGTCTCACTCAGGGTCGCCACAACCGTTGCACGATCACGCACGGTCTCCAGCGCCGTAGCGGCATCGGCTGTCCTTTTTCGCGCGGCTTCGACTGCACCACCAAGCATAGCATCCAAAGCGTCAAGATGATGGGCCGTCGCCCCACACACCGGGCAAGGCTCTCCCTCCACCAAGGCTGTTCGCATCATCATGGCTGCGTCACTGGTTGTATTTCTACAGTGCTCCTCCGAACGTTTTGCCTCTTTCAGAATAGCTGAAAGAATTGGGATTTGCGTCTCTAGCTGAGTGAGTTCGCTCTGATAGTCTGCCTTTTCAGAAGTCAGACGCTGAATATCATCAACTGTTTTTCCATAATTCGTTTCAGAGTCCTGTAAGTCTTCATGAAGACGATTTACTTCCAGATTTTTTCTCTGAATGGCTTCCAGTGCACGAAGAGATAAGGTCAGATGCTCAAAGCGTTCCGGGCGAGGCAAATCTTCTTCAGCCTGCCATGTCGCTTCCTCGGAAGATTTCAGAGCCTGAGCGGCACTTTCGAGCGCCTCTTTGGCATTTCGGGTTTGTGTTATGGCTTCCAAATGCTGACAACCCGCCAGATGTTCTGCTTCTTCAAGTCTTGAGCGTTGAGAAAGCAGAGTGGCCTGAGCCTTGAAGTCAGAAATCAGGTCAGCTTCAAAAGGGGACAGTTTTGCAAGGTTGGAGTGCTCTCTCAACCAGGCCGTGAGTTCGTTTTTCCTGAGTTGAATATCAAGAACCGTCTGCGTGATTTTTCTTAAAGCCGTATCAGCACTCTGAAAAATATCAGTCTGCTTGCTGAGGCTTTTCGTCGCAAGGTCGAGCCCTTCCGTGACATGCTTTAACTCCATGTCCAGTTGTCGGGCTTCGTGAAGAGCAGCAGCAGCGTCCTGCTGCGCAGACTTGGCAGCATCGAGAGCCTGTGTCGCAGTTTCAAGCTCATTTTCAGCACACGTCATGGCATGGCTGACACTTTGTTCAGTCTGTCGGGCTTGAAAAGCGGCGTCTTCTGCTTGACGGACTCTGCCTTCGGTATCTTTCAGCCTTTCCCAAGCCGCCATATGGGTCAGAGCCTGCTTGTGGCGTTCAAGCGCAGTGAAGCGAGGACCTGCATTATCACAGGCCTGCCGTGTCGCTTCGCAGGCCTGGAATGCGGCATCACGCTTGGCTTTAAGATCCGACAGTCTGTCATGCCAGTCCTGAGCGGTCTGGAATTGTTCACAGATCGCCAGCTTTTCGTCGTGAGCGACTTTTGCCGCCTGTCGTTCTTCTTCCAGTGACTGGCGCGCCTCTGTATCGAGGCCGTTCATCGCCGCAATCTGCCTTTCCAGAGTGTCATATCCCGCTCTAACATCACGGGCTTTCTCAAAAGCGATCCTGCCAACACGACTGTAGATATCAGCGCCTGTCAGCTTTTCGAGCAATTGTGCCCGTTCATCACCATCTGCCTTGATGAAGGCTTCAAATTCTCCCTGCGCCAGCACAACAGCCCGACCAAACTGTTGTGCATTCAAACCGACGAGCCGCAGAATTTCCGCTTTGGTTTCTATCTTTTTCCCGCCCAGCCGTTCCCCGGTATCAAGGCATTCCAGATCAAGCGTACTGGTTTGAAGTTTACCTTCTGCGCGGTCCCGCGCGCGACGGACTGCCCAACGACTGCGATAGCTTCGACCGTCTCGCCCGACAAAATCGAGCTCTGCGAAACCGTGGCTGGAGCCATGCCGCAAAATCGCCCGAGGATCCTGCGGGCCAATCTCATCCTGCGTGATCTGACCTGTTTTGGGAGCACTTTCCAAACGGGGAATGGTGTCAAAAAGGGCAAGACTGATGGCATCCAGAAGCGTGGATTTCCCAGCCCCCGTCGGTCCTGTAATCGCGAAGATGCCGGCATCAGCCAGAACCCCCGTATTGAAATTGACCTCGAATGATCCAGCCAGACTGGCAAGATTACTGCCACGGATTGCAAGGATCTGCATCAGTCTGCCTTCGAAAGAGTAGGGTCTGCGGTTTCTGCCAGGAGAAGAAGTTCGGCAAAGGCGCGTTCCAGCGCTGCGTCCGGGCTCGTGGCGTATTTCCGCTCATGAAGTGCCGCGAAAACCTTTTCGGGCTGGAGGTCGGCCAGTTCCTGTCTTTGATCCGCCAGTGATCCCAAGTGGCCGCTTTGCTGAACAACACGGTTGATCCGCGTCAGCCTAACAGATTTCCCTTCCAGCGCATTCAAAATGCGGGCTTGCAGATGAGGTTCGGCAGTCTCCATGAGAACGGAAACTTCCAGAAACGGCTGCTGATCGCGCGGGAGTGTTTCCACAGGAAGAGCCTCAAGCTCTTTCACGACATCATCAAGACAACGCGGAGCCCCATTGGGGATACGCAAGAAAGGAACAGCCCGAGGAATTAAAAGTTCTTGGACCACCGGCGTACCCGGCGTCAGCGTTAACAAGGTCACGGAATGCTTATAGTTGCGTTCCGTCACGGAGAGCGGGAAGGGGGAACCTGCGTAGCGAACCAGTGACGGTCCAGCAATCTGCTGCGGTCGATGCAAATGTCCGAGAGCACCATACGTGACGTCTGTGCTGAACAGGGACGCGGCGTGCGCTTCTTCGCCCCCTATGACGATCCGACGCTCTGACAGCTCTGACACATCTCCTCCGGCGACATGCAGATGCCCGGTGAGAACAAGGGGAAGGCCATTTGCCCGAGCCAAAAGCTGCCGGGTTGTTTCCGCGTAAAGCTCTTCGAGGCTTTCTTTTCCAAGATCGCCGGGGCGACAGAAAGGGATTGCTCCGAGCCAGGCGGCAACCTGACCCTCCGAATTCTCAAGCGGGATGCAAATCCGTTCGAAATCTGGCTGACGGTTCTTTTTCGGAAGACCACCGACAAGATAAACCCGCTCATCAACAAGGGCGCCTGGCAGATCAATCCGCAGGGCACTATCATGGTTTCCCCCGATCATGATGATCTGGAGATGCGGCAACCGGTTTCTGGCGTTTGCTATGAAGGCATAGAGTCTCTGCTGTGCCGAGACGGGCGGGTTCGCCATGTCATACAGGTCCCCTGTGACAAGCAGGACGTCACAGGCCTGTTCTTCGAGTGCATCCAGAAGCCAGCCGAGAAAAGCATCGTGTTCTGCCTCACGCGAGTGACCTGAAAGTTCGTGACCAAGATGCCAGTCGGATGTGTGAAGAATTTTGACGGGTTTCAAAGACTGTTTCTACCAGAACTGCTCAGGATATGACGCGCCATGCTGACACATCGAAAAAGGCATGTCCAAGCACTTCCGGTCTGCCAGACTGCACGATCATCGAGCTGTTTCAGGGCGTGAAAACGATCGTCTTGTTTCCGTTCAGAATGGCCCGACGCTCCACATGATACCGGACGGCACGGGCCAAAACCCGGCGTTCAATATCCCGGCCTTTGCGGATCAGATCATCTGGATCGTCTGCGTGAGAAATCCGTTCCACGTCCTGTTCGATGATCGGACCTTCATCGAGATCGCTTGTCACATAATGGGCTGTGGCCCCGATCAGTTTGACCCCTCGGCTGAACGCCTGATGATAGGGACGGGCCCCCTTGAAGCCTGGCAGAAACGAGTGATGAATATTGATGCACCGCCCGGAAAGACGTGTTGCCATCTCATTCGACAGGATTTGCATGTATCGGGCAAGGACAGCGAGTTCCGCACCACTGTCCTGAAAGACCGTCCAGATCCGCTCCTCCTGCTCTGCCTTGGTCTCTTTCGTAATCGGCAGATGGTGGAAAGGAATGCCGTGGAAGTCCAGATCCGCGTAGGTTTCCCGGGGATGGTTGGAGATAATGCCTACAGGATCGATCTGGAGTTCGCCAAGCCGCCACCTATACAGGAGATCCACGAGACAGTGATCAAAGCGGGAAACGAACAGAAGAACCTTGAGACGCTTTGAACGGTCGCTGATGGACCAATTCATCGAGAAGATGTTAGCCAGCCCGGCAAACTCCGTCTTTAACGTCTCTTCTGAAAGACCATCCTTGGGAAGTTCAAAGACGATCCGCATGAAGAACTGAGTACTGTCCGTATCGTCGAACTGCTGCGCCTCGGTAATATTGGCACCCAATTCGAAAAGCCGCTGACTGATTGCCGCCACGATACCCGGGCGGTTCGGACAACTGAATGTGACAATGTAGGTCGTGAGAAAGGGTGACTGACGTATCATGAAGGAAAGTCCGCTTGAAGAAGCCGCCGGGCGTGTCGATTTGTCTGACTTTCCTATAGTCGTTGATCCGTATCAGGTAAAATCCCGTGAGGTAAGAACGGCCTCTAATGAGCAGCCAGCTTCCCATGTTCCAGAGCAGTTACAAAGTTTTTCCAGTCTACCTCGGTCTGTTGTGCGTAGTTTTGTGAAAATTCAGCCATTGCGTCCGCAAAGCCAGCACCCTTTCCAAGATAACCGGAAATCATGCTGGCATTTCCAGAGCGGGCATGGGCGCGCGCCAGAGTGCGGCCACACAGCCGCGCATAGTCTTCCAACCCTTCCTGCGCAACGTCTGCACCAATGGCGGCGAGGCGACTGTCCTTGACGCGTCGCACATAGAACTGACGGCCAGCCCCGGCCAGATCCGGCGTATCGCTGCCGATGGATGCATTACTGTGCGTCCATCCCAGAAAAGTATCCGAAACGGCCTGCATGATCCGCTGTCCTGTGACTACACGCTCGCCCTGATTTTTGAACGGCGAGGGAAGGGCGCCAGCTTCAAGTACCGATGTCTGGGCTTCCTTGATCTGAAGAAGCATTGTCTCGCCATCGGCTGTCGCAAACAGTCCAATCGCACAAAACGTACCGACGCTGCCGATGCCCACAACCTTGAAGATGACGTCTCGCAGATTGTAACGCTTGAGGAGAATGGCGCGTTCGGGAGGTTGAGTCGCGATATAGCGTGCAAAAGCAAGCCGAATTGCCTCCTCCTGATCTGGTAAGCGCATGACCAAAGGAGGTTTTTCCTTCAAAGACGGACCGCTTTTATCACTGCTGACGAGACCAAAGTATCCCTTGGCGGCATCTAGACGATCCGAAAGAAGTTTCTCTGCTTTCGCTTTGACCTTAGGATCCTCAAAGTCGGAAATCGCTGCTACCAAGTCAATGCGATCTACCCAGACCTGCAAGGGCGTCATCCCAGCCAGCCGCGCCATTTGCTGCGTGTAAGATAACGACATGGTTTTTACGAGTTGTCTGGCGGCCTTTGGGGAGAGGCCGTTTTCGTGTCCGGAAAGTACAAGAGACGTTCCGAGGCGTTTGATGTCCCATTCGAACGGAGCATCAAGTGTCTCGTCAAAGTCATTAATGTCGAAAACAGGCACACCTTCGGGAGAGGCATAACTCCCAAAATTGGCAAGATGACAGTCTCCACAGGACTGGACATGAATGCCAGAAACAGGCGCCTTGGCGAGATCCTGTGCCATCACGGCTGCAGCGCCGCGTAAAAAAGTGAAGGGAGAAACCTTCATACGATCATAACGAACAGGGAGGAGGGAAGCGATACGCGTCAGGCCTTGCAGTCTTAGAATCTCAACCGGGTCTGTACGATTGGCGGGAAGAATCCATTCGGACTGTGCAGCGCGCGGCATGGATTTCCGCAATTTTGCTCCCAGACAACGGCTATCCTGTCGAGATAAGAGGCGATGATTTGCAGTCGTGGAAAAGTCTTTTTCAGGCATATTTCTCATGACTTCCGAGATGCAGATGGCTTGATCACGGTCACAACAGGGAGTATTTAAAAAAAGCTGGAATGCTCTGTAAAATTTTACAGTTTCATACACCTTATAGTCTTGTATGGATTTTTTGCTCACTTTTTTCGTCTCGTCGCTCGCGTAGGCAAGTTTTTGGGTTCAGTTCCCCTTTCTAACTTGGGGCGATAACGAAAGTAACACCACAGATGAACAAGAAGCGGCTTATATGGATCGTGTTGTCCGGGGCATTGATGACCAGCTTCTTTCTCATCGCCTGCATGACTACAACCCTGGATACCGGAGGGCATGTTCATGCCAACTGGTTCTGGATGTCGGGTTTCATAATATTCTCAGCCGTTCATGTTTATTGCACATGCATGTCCAAATAAAACACTTGGGAGCCTGTTCCTGAATAGAAAATCAGACTTTATTTTGAAAAATATTTTTACGGATAGCGCGTGCATAACCACGTTTTCCAAAATATGTCAGCACAGGCATCGAAATTCGCAACAATGCGGGCATTAACATACATAAGCCGCCGAAAATACCATCAAGCGCAGGGAAGAAGCGTTCCTGTTTAGGTTTATTGATCAACGAAACGATTTCTCGCGCTACAGCATGAGGGGTCGCCGGGCAGCTCACAAAGTTCAAAACCGAACCGCCAGACGCCATTTCCTGACGCAACATTTCAGTCAGAACAGCCCCGGGAAAAATGGACGACACTGAAATTCCACGATGGTGCACCTCTTGGGAAAGAGAGAGAGCAAAATTACGAAGACCAGCCTTCGTAGCGCTATAAATACTGCTTCCGGCAAGAGGCATTGCTGCAGCCATGGAATTGACAAAGACAATCCGGCTGCCCTTTCCCATAGAAGACAGAAGCTTGGACGTCAGAACCGCCGGCATCGTCAGATTGATCGAAATCTGACGCAGAACGTCATCTGCACTCATCGTTTCAACATTAGCAGGCGCTATGATGGCCGCGCAATGAACAAGAACAGACACAGAAGCAAAGTAACTGGCAATATTTTCACAGGACTGTTCCAACTCGACTGCCCGCGACGCATCGAACGATATAAACGTGAACGACTCATGTGTAATCGTCGGATGAGTGCGCGACAAACCGACCACATGGTAGCCCTCATCCAGAAGAGCTTTGGCCACAATAGTGCCAATTCCACCAGATACCCCCGTTACAATAGCGGTTCTGGTATCTTTTAGAGCAGTTTTCGGCGCATTTCGCGGAGAGTGAAACATTTATGAAACAATCTGTGAGGACATACCCGCGTTATATCCTCATGCAGGAAGAAATAAAATGCCACATTCGTTTATCTGAAATAAATTAATCTATTTTTAGAAAAAACCCTTTATTTCCATGTAATAGAAAATAAAGGGCATCGCATATTAAAATGATGACGCTGTAAAACTTCAATCAAGCCTTACCGATGGTCGCACAAAAGTTTCAATCCAGTCTGAGTAAAGAGAAATCAGCCCTCTATAGAAACCGAATAGTTCGATCTGGTGTCTACGATAGAGGAAAAGATGTGCCATCCGAGCTGAAAACCCATGAAAAAAGCCACCTCCCCAGACTGTTCCTCCGGGAAGCGTTGCCCACCCGTTGTATTTCCCCAAAGCGACAATGGCGCCTTTGTTTTTGAAAACGCACCCAGGGACCTTCACTCCACGCTCAATAAACGCAGGCAGATGGCGTGCAAGATGAAGAGCCTGCTGCCGGGCGACCTGAGCCGTAGCGGGCAGGGGGTCATCCTTGATGAATGAGCAGTCGCCTACAGCAAAAATCCGGTCATCATCAATGGAGCAGAGATTTGAATGTGTCAGGATCTGGCCTGTGGGATTTAAAGAAAGATTCCCGTAGGTCTGCGTCACTTCCGGGGCTTTTACACCCGCAGCCCAGACACGAAGCTTGGCAGGAATATGCGTACCGTCTTTGAGAATAAAGCCAGTTGAATCTGCCGCCGCCACACGAGCCGATGTTCTCACCGTGACACCGATCCGCTCAAGCTCCTGCTGGGCAGCAAGTGATACAGCTTCTGGAAAGGCAGGCAGAATACGCGGCCCTGACTGAAGAAGCGTCACTCTCAGTTTGGGTGGTGTTTTTCCAAAAGCATGCAGGCTGTATGGGTCAACGATATCAAGAGCCTTGTGAAGTTCCGCAGCCAGTTGGGTTCCCGTGGCGCCCCCGCCGACAATAGCAATGTCCAGTTCCGAACCATGCGCGAAAGCCCGCATCAATTCCATACGGAACTTTTCATTGAAAACATTGGCTTCCACGAGATTGTCGATACAGAGACAATGCTCCTTGACCCCCGGGGTCCCGAAATCATTGGCACAACTTCCAATCGCGAGAATGATCGTATCATAACGGATAGTCCGGCTTTCAAGGACCAGAGAACCATCCGAAGCATGAAAAGGACTGAGAACCACCTGACGGTTCTCACGGTCAATCGAGACAACTTCACCCGGCCAGAATTCGAAGTGATGCTCACTGGCCTGGGTGATAAAGCTGATCCGGTCGTTCTCATTGGCAACCGTTCCTGCGGCAAAGCAGTGCAACATTGGTTTCCAGACATGGGAAAAGCTTTTGTCAATTAACGTGATGCGTGCCTTACGGCGCTTTCCCAAGGTTTTGCCCAGACTCGCCGCAAGCGAAAGACCTGCGACACCGCCTCCGACGATCAGAATTTCTGATTGTGGTTTCATGAATTTCAAAGCCTCCGCCCAAGCATCTGAAGCCTGAGCTGCTAAAGAACTTCGATAAAAAATACAGAATTCTTCAGGAAATAATAATAATATTTTCATGAGCATCGTTAGGTATCGGAAATTTGATTATATTTTTTTACTTTGTTTTATTTATAATTTTCCAAATAAATTTAATAAATAATATTTTTTATATTTTGGAATTAGAAAAATATTTCCACATTCCGAGAGTCTCTCTCTGATAGAGCGAAGTACAATTTCGAAATAAGGTCTTTTAGAATTTGGCCCATTCAATTTACAGAAATTTTTTGACTAAATTTTAGTCGTATTGAGATATTATCTTCCATTAATTATAGACTTATGGAAACAAATAACATAATCACCCCAATTGTCGGCTCAAAATGAGCTATCCGTCTTTCTTTCCCCAAAGAGCAGGGATCATTTTTCTATGTTGCCTCGCCCGGACGCTGTGCCTTCCGCGCTCAGCCTCTCCCAGCTTCGTATCCTTGCGCTTGCATCTCTTGGAGGAGCACTGGAGTTCTACGATTTTGTTATTTTTGCTTTTCTGGCCAAGCTGATTGCAGCTCATTTCTTTCCTGCAAGCCAAGCAGAATGGCTTCGGCAGGCAGAGGCATTCGGTCTCTTTGGGGCAGGGTATCTTGCCCGACCGTTAGGCGGCCTTGTTATGGCGCATTTTGGAGATGTTTCGGGGCGAAAGAAAGTTTTCACGCTCAGCGTCCTTCTGATGGCGGTTCCAACCTTATTGATGGGTCTGCTGCCGGGATATGAAACACTGGGCGTCGTAGCCCCTTTGACCCTTTTGGTACTCCGGATCATGCAAGGGGCTGCAATTGGTGGTGAAGCCCCGGGCGGCTGGGTTTTTGTGTCTGAACACGCTTCTGCAGGCCGAACAGGTCTGGCGACCGGCCTTCTGACGGGAGGACTGACCGGCGGTATTTTGCTCGGCTCCATCATTATCCTCCTTCTCCATGCCGTTCTTGCGCCCGACGTCGTATCCTCATGGGGATGGCGTATTCCGTTCGTGATTGGAGGGATTTTCGGTTTTGGAGCCATGTTTCTGCGCCGGTGGCTGGAAGAAACCCCTGTTTTTCGGGAAATGCATGAGCGTGCGGAAACTGCAGGGACCCTTCCTGCGAAAATCCTCCTCCGTGATCATCGACGGGGTATTCTCTGCTCCATGATGACCACGTGGACACTGACGGCAGCCATTGTTGTTCTCGTTTTGATGATGCCTCCGCTTATGCAGACACTTCACCATGTCTCCCTGTCCGAGACGATGGTTGCCAGTCTGGCTGCCACTCTTTGCCTGACAGTCTCCGTCGTGGTGATGAGCAGCCTGACAGACATTTTCCCACTGAAAGGTCTCGGGGTCATCAGCGGCGTTGCTCTCTCTGCCGGCGCCTTGGGTCTGTATGGTGTCGCCCCATACTTCCCTCATATGCTGACACTATGGGCAGCATTCAGCGGTCTATGCTGCGGATTTGTAGGACTGGTTCCAATTGGGATGCTTCGCGCGTTTCCCGCTATGGTTCGCTTTTCAGGGCTCTCACTCTCTTATAATATTTCTTACGCAGTGTTTGGAGGGCTAACTCCGGCAATTATTTCGTCCCTAACGCCGCATACACCTTTGGCACCCGCAATCTATGTCGCGTTTACAGCTCTGATTGGAAGTATTGCCTTGTGGCGTTCCCCGGAAAACGCATGAGGTCTAGGCCAACCTCTGCTTGAGCGCAGGGTAATTTTTGCGTTATACTATTGTTCTAAAAGGATAATATCATTATTCCTTTTCAGCACTACAAAAAGCTGAAGGGGTTATCAAACCATGGTAATTGGGCAGCGTATCATTCTCGGAGCGCTGCTTGAATTGGCAACTCTTCGTGGGGCGCAGGCTGCAAGTTGCCCCCAGTTTTTCGCAGGCAATACCCCGCCAGTTCTTCTGTCAGAAACCCAGAAAATTGGGACAGTCCTGCTGTGCAATGATGGCTATGCTGTCCTCGTGTCGGAACAGACCAAAAGTCCACTCTGGTCTGCAGAAAACCTGACTGAAGAAAACGTCGCTCTAGCCCGAAAAATACAGCGTAATGACAGTTTTCAGCCAGATGATCGGCTTCCCCGGACCATGCAGGCGCTGCTCTCGGATTATCGCTCCTCTGGATATGATCGAGGACACATGACCCCGAGCGGAGACGAACCGGACACAACCTCCCAGAACCAGTCTTTTCTGCTGTCAAATATCGTTCCCCAGACAGCCGAATTAAATCGTGGGGCATGGGAAGGCGTCGAAAGTGCCGTAAGAGGATGGGCTGAACAGGAAGGCGAAATCTTCGTGGTGACAGGTCCTGGATATGATCCAGACCATTTCCAGAAAACTATTGGGACCAACCGTATTCCTGTTCCAGCCGTGACATGGAAAGCAGTCTACGATCCGGCCGGAAATGGAACAGGTGCCTATGTCTGTCTCAATACGTCCCATCCGACTTGCAAGATCACTTCTGTGGCCATGCTGACCCAGCTTGTGAATATTGATCCGTTCCCGTCCTTACCGGAATCCCTCAAAGATCACGTCTCAGCGATGCCGCCTGTGCGGCAAAGTCCTTATGCCCTTGCTCACCGTTCTACAGGGAAGAAACTTCTGAAAGAGTGGGGCACCAAGGCAGCTCAGAAGGCGCTGAGAGCCCTTGTGCGAGCCCTCAGACCATAACGGTTCAATCGAGCGGGCACCTAGTCCTGTTCAACCCAGCCGCCATCGCATGGTTCGAAGAGTGGCGATGAAAAACAGCTCATGACAGGAAATGAAAATTTACCCTGCCAACGCTGACTCTGCGTCATGACGCAGAGAGCCGCATACGGCGAGGCACCAGCCTTACCCAGAACCTTGACGGCCGCCTCCAGAGAAAATCCCGTGCTGACAACATCATCCACCATGACAATCCGCTTTGCACACCGAAGCAAGGGAAGCAGGTTCGGATCCAGATAAAGTCGTTTGGTCTTATCCGGGCTGGTGATGGATGACAGCGGCGCTGAGAGGCTGTCATCATACCAAAATTTGCGGGATGTGCTTAGCGGGACGTAGCGTTCAAGCCCACAGGCCTTTGCAACCGTTGCAGCCAGACCCAAACCGAGCGTTGGCATACCGACGATCAGATCAGGCATCAGGGAACGGGCGATTTCAGACAGATTGTCGGACAGCGCATCCATCACGGTAAAGGAAGCCTGATTCACCAACAAAGATGAAACAGCCTGCTGTCCATCTGGGAGAATCCGCAAAGGAAGGTCCAGTCGGTGAGGTCCAATCCTTACTCTGAAGCGATCCGTATAAGGCGCGGAGAGATCTTCCTCAGGCGCAAAGTGCTGCCAGAAGGGCAAGGTACTCATGTGGACCTCTCGACGAAGGCAACCAGAAGGTTTACAGCCTTTTCAAGGACGTTTTCGTCGAAATCAAACAAGCTTGCATGATGCGGTGCAGCAATATCAGCCCCGATCAGGCAATATCCTGCGTGGCCGCCACGCTCCTGCACCCGTTGCATCATGAAAGTGGCGTCGTCACCACCGCCAATAGGCCAGTTCCGAACCACTGTTCCAGCCCGTGTTTCGTGAACCGCAGCTTCAAGACGCCTCATGATTGCATCGTCCGACTGGGCACTGATGGCTGTTCCGTAAACGTCAATATCAACATGGACGCCCTGACTGAGTGCAGTGCCTTCAAGCATTCGTCTTGCTCCTTCCGTCAGGCGCTGAAGCCCCTGTTGAGCGGAAGCACGCAGTTCCAGTTCAAGATAGGCATGATCCGCGATGACGTTGCGGGTTCGCCCTGCCTGAAAAAGGCCGACATTGATCCGGGTATCAGACTGGCCATCCCGCGGGAGGGCATAGAGGCCGGGCACGGCAAGAGACGCCGCGAGAAGAGCGTTACGCCCTTCCTCGGGGCACATGGCTGCGTGAGCTGCCGTCCCGTTAAAGGTGACATTCCATTTTTCAGCCCACAGAAAGCCATCCGCAGCAAGGGCGATCTGTCCACTCGGAAGCTGACATCCAAGATGCGCTGCCAGAAACACATCAACATCATCCAGCAGGCCGCTGGCAACAATGGGCTGCGCCCCACGGCCACCTTCTTCCGCGGGCTGAAAAATAAAGCGTAACGTGCCGGTCCATTGGGATTTTACATGGGCAAGGCGCTCTGCAACAGCCAGACCAATGGCGGTATGGCCATCATGCCCGCAGGCATGCATCCGCCCTTCACATTCAGAGGCAAATCCCGCAACGGCTGGACGATGCTCTCCGGCATCCGATTCATGAACGGGCAGGGCATCCATATCAAAGCGGAGCACCAGAACCGGCCCCTCTCCACGTTGAAGCTCACCACAGACTGCTGTCTGTCCTGCTGGCATCTTATTCAGCCATTCCAGACTGGCTCCGGCCTGGAGGGCCGCAGATTTCGCTGCATCCACATCCTGAACTGAGGGAATGCCGCGAACATTCTCCATACACATGATGTCCGCGCCCATTTTCACGGCGTAACCCAGCTCGGCAAGACGCTCGGCGACGATTGAAGCTGTCCGATACTCCAGAAAGGCTGTCTCCGGAAAACGGTGCAACGCGCGTCGCATGGCAACGACGTCATGAGGGAAATGCATCAGAAGGCCGTCTCAATAATCATGTTGGTAAAGATCTCTCCCGTACCGCCATCTGCAATACCAAGATCCGTGACATGAGGACCGGGGTTACAGGCAAGGGAGGCGCCGGTTACGAGCTTGATCATGGACGTTGGACCATCCCATGTCGTAGCAGCCGCAGCAGCCTCTCGCACGGCGGCAAACTGTTCGCCCACCACATCCGGGCTTTCAGGAGACAGAAGCCCGCAGACAGGCAAAGGAACGTGCGCCACGATCTGGCCATTGCGAGCAACCGCCATACCACCACCACCAGCGATGAGCGTGTTCGCCACAAGAGCCATATCTTCCGGGTCACGGCCGAAAACCGCAAGATTATGACTGTCGTGAAGAATGGTGGTACCGATCGTGGCAGACCAGTCCCCCCACCCTTCAAGCACCCCAAGGCCGGGCGGACTATCTCCTCCATAACGGTTAAAGACCGCCATCAGCGCAGTATCGGCAGGAAGCACGAGATACCCGTTCTCAACCTCCATCTCCCTCTGCCCCCATCGGGTTGTACGAGGCGTATGGACCGTACGAACGGGGACTTTCTGCACGTGCGGAGCAGGAACTTTGAAATCGGCCGCTGTTACTGGCGAACGTCGGACGGTGTTCAAAGGAAGGCCAGGCAACTCGGAAGGGATGTCTGCCAGAAGCACGCCGCGAGAAGCTGAATGCACACCGGACGTAAAAACTTCCAGAGGGGTAAAATCGTTCAGATTGTCGAAAACAACCAGATCGGCCCGTCGACCCGCTGCGACCAATCCGAGATCTCGCCGTTCCAGACGCATTGCTGCATTCAAGGTCGCACACCGCAGGACGTCCAACGGTTTCATACCCAGACCAACCAGACATTTCAGATGGTGAACCATGCCGCCACGACGGAACAGATCGTCTGGGAAAACATCATCCGTGCAAAGGGTAACGGTCTGGGGAACGCAGCCGAGATCTTCAAAAGCAGCGACAGCTTCAGGCAGGATATTCTCATGCGAGACGCGAAGTTCAAGCGTCATACCTGAACGAAGTTTTTCGAGAATATCAGCTTTGCTGGTCAATTCATGGTCTGATTCAATGCCCGCTGCCATGAAAGCCTGAAGATCCCTGCCTCCAAGATTGCGCGCATGACCGCAGACCAGCTTTCCACTTGCACAGCCTGCGTTGACGATCCCGCTCATACGCGGAGAGCCATTTACAACCCCGCGCATATCCATCACTTCAGCGACGCCAATCACTTCAGGCCAGGAGAGCATATCTTCCATGGCAGAAATATCGAACACCGCACCGGAACGCTCCAGACCAGGAGCGGACGGAACACAGGAAGGGGCTTCGACCAGAATGCGCAGAGGAAGACCCTTGGTCGCCTCGATCGCCCAGCGAACACCCGCAAGACCACTGACATTTCCGATCTCATGCGGATCCCAGCAGACGGTCGTTGTGCCCTGAGGAACAACAGTCTGCGCGTAGACACGCGGAGTAATCATCGAGCTTTCGATATGCATGTGAGCATCGATGAGGCCAGGAGCAACAATAGCTCCCTTGAGATCAAAAACTTTCAGGGCATCCTGACGCTGACCCCGAGGATGCGTACTGGCGATCAGGGATCCGACCAGACCTACATCAGCTTCCCGAAGCTCCCCGGTCGCAACATCCGCGACAAGGCCATTACAGAGCAGAACATCAAACTCCGTACGCCCCATAGCCGCATCAACCGCGCGCCTCCGTAGGTGAGAGTCTGCCAGTGAGCAGTTTACATCAACCATGCGTATTCATCCGGTTAGCCGCATCCACGAAAGTCTGGATGAAGCGTGACGTATCAACTGCAGTCACGATTTTCACAGGACGTTCGCCAATATGGGGACGTGTGCTTTCCGGCCAGACATGCGCATAGCCATAATTCGGACCGTGCGTGAGATCGACGTCCATATAAGCGGTAACAGTGCGTGTAATAAGCGTCGGATCTACGGCAATCGCGGCGGCAAGTTCATCCCACATAGGCTGAGGGTGGAAATACTGACGCAGATAGTCTGAAACCGGGCCAGGTGTCTGTGTGGCTCTGTCCCGAATGTCGGGAGTCATGCGGATCGGATTTGCGACCGCTCCGATGGAGATCACTTCTGGAAATGGTGCTTCAAGCGCAATGCTGGCGGCTTCCGGATCAAACATCAGATTGAAGTCTGTGTAGTAATCCGCACTTTCCGTCACCTGTGCGAGATTTCCATCCACGATTGCACCCATGAATACCAGACGGCGGCAAAGCGATGCGAAATCTGGATCCAGCTTGATCGCCAGAGCGATGTTCGTCAGTGGACCCGCAGCGAGGACCGTTACCTGATGTGGATGTGCATGGACCTCTCTGATCAGGAAAAGAGCTGCCGTTTCAGGGAGCGTCTTCCGTTCTGTCGAACCTTCCTTCAGAGCCTTTACAGGCGGCTGGAAATCAGGCGCATCTCCTCGCCACGCTCCTTTCCATGGCATTTTTCCGTTTGATTTTTCCCATGCCAGAAGCCGTGCCCGCGAATTGACCAGCGGCTGCGTTGCCCCCGGAACGACAGGAATGACTGAAGGCGTCCCGGCGATATCCAGAAAACGGGACAGATGAGCCACGGCCTCATTTTCCCAGCCATCACCAACTACAACGGTAAACCCAAGAAGTGTTGCCTTGTCAGACTGCCCAAGGAGCGGAATGACAGACTGAATATTGGTACCGCCGGGCCCTGCGAAATCATTGTCAATGATAATGTAATTGGGATCGGAGGCCGCTTGCGCACGAAAGGGAAGCAGAGAGGCGAGCCCGAACAGAAGGGCCGGCAGGCCGGATTTTAAAAACATTATGGGTCCTCTCAGGCGTGGTGGCCGTGCATTCGGGCGGAAACAACGAAGAACAGAATGAAAATGACACACAGCCCCCACACGACGGGTGGGATGGCACGCCCGCGTCCTGTGGCGAGAGCCATGGCCGTATAGGAAAAGGTTCCAATCGCCATGCCGTTGATAAGATTACCCGTCAGAAGGGCGATAATGAATGTCAACGCGGCAGGTGCGCTCTCCCGAAGATCTGACAAATCCAGATGCCGAACGCCCTGAAACATCATCATTCCAACCATGAGGAGGGAGGGTGCAGTGGCCTGCGGCGGAATAATCATGAACAACGGCCATAGAAACAGGGCTGCCAGAAACCCACCCGCGATCACCAGAGCAGTCAGGCCGGTTCGTCCCCCGGCATGCACCCCGGTGATGGACTCAGAATAGACCGTCACGATGGATGTCCCCAGCAGCGGGGCCAGAATACTGCCTGCCGCATCAGTAATGAACGCCTCCCGGGCACGGGGAATACGACCGCTTTTCGAGACCATACCCGTCGCGGTTACAACGCCCAGAAGATTGGCCAGAGTGCCGAAAAGTTCCGTGCACAGGAAGAAAAACAGCATCGGGAGCACATAAAGAATGTGCTGTACAAGATAGAGCGGCTGCAACTGGAAAGCGGTAGCGTGCGGCCACTGGGGCAGGGCGAAAACATGTTCCGGCCAGCGCGTGACAGTGCCGCCTTTTCCATCCGGCAGGAAAAGACCCACGATCGTCAGGACGATAATGGACAGGATCAGAGCGCCAGGCACACGCCGTGCAACCAGAACAGGTGTCAGAATGAACCCGGCCAGCGTCATCAGGACTTTTGGACTGGTGATCGGTCCCATGGTTACAAAGGTCGAAGGGCTCGGAACGACAAAACCGGAATTTCGCATTCCAATGAACATGATGACCAGTCCGACCGCGACCTGAATCCCGATCCGCAGTGTATCGGGGATATCGTGAGCAATCCTCTCGCGAAGGCGCGTCAGGCTCATGACCATGAAGATCACACCCGTCAGACACACCAGCGCCAGTGCAGATTGCCAGGGAACGCCCATCTGTTTGACGAGAATGATCGCAAAAACGACATTCGAGCCCATGGCGGGCGCAACACCGAGGGGGAGATTGGCAAGCAGCCCCATTAGGGTCGTGCTGAAAATCGCGATCAGGCATGTCGCACTCAGAACACTGGCACGATCCATCCCGGCTTCTGCCATGATCATCGGATTGACCGCCACGCAATAAACCATTGCAGCAAAGGTCGTCAGGCCCGCAACAACCTCACGGCCAGCAGTTGTCCCGCTGGCCGTGAGCCCGAAAAACCGGTCCAGATTCTGTCGCAACATGGTGCTCAGAGATCAATCTTAGCGGTTACAAGCGCCGCAAAGCTGCCAGCAACATAATAAGTCGGGGAGCCCTGAGCTGCGATCGTGCTGCCATAAACACCCTGCGATGCCCTTGAAGACGCAGCAACACCGGCCACACCGGAAAGATACTTGTTATTGCCAACATTCATGAGGTTCAGCCTGATTTCCGGATGCGTATGGAAGATCTTTGGCGCACGATACCCGAAATTCATGTCGGCGTTCACATACCCCGGCATGGCCTGATCGTTCATGAACGTTGAGAACTGGCGGCCGACATACTTGACGGCAAAACCCGCGAAGTAGGTTCCGTCGTCATAATCCAGGCCAACGGAGGCCTGAACATTCGGGCTACGAACAGCAGTCTTGCCGGCAGTTCGCAGGTAATCTGAGCCGACCGAACAGAGTTGTTATTGATCGTCGCATGCAGGTATTCAGCGGAGACGTAAGGACGCAAATGATGCCAGGGGCGAAGACCCAGCTCTACATCAACACCCCGAGACGTCTGACCACCTGCATTGATGTTCTGGGTAATCTGCGCGTTGTTGATCGTGACCTGCGTGGAAACCTGACGGTTCGTGAAGTTGTAATTGAAGAACGTGATGGAACCGTTCAGCACATCGTCCTGATAACGATAACCCAACTCTTCGGAAATGGAATACTCCGTCTTCTGGGACGGATTGGCCAGCGTTGCCACTTTACCCGTGGAAGCACTGTATGTGTTGTAAAGCGCATTCAGGGTCGGGGTGCGGAAATTGGTTGCGACATCCGCGAAGACCTGATTGTGGCTGTCGATCCGATAACGTGCCCCCAGATTGGGGGTCGCAACGGCTGCATTCATGCTCGTGCGATACTGTGCGCCCGGCAGATAGTTGTAGCCGATACGCGTCACCATGGATCTTGATTCCGGCTTCCACACGCAGACGGTTATGCAGCGCATTAAATGTATCGCCGAAGAACAGGGTATTAACACGCGTGATCGTCAGATTGTCATAGCTGGCCAGCCGCGTTCCGTCTGACAGCTTAACATTCCCCAGATAGCCCCACACATTCGCAGGGCCACCATTTTCTCCCACAGCGCTGTAAGGATTGACCATCCGTTGACGGGACCAATCGAACCAGTAACCAAAAACAAGCGTGTGACGCCCCACGGTATAATGAACCTTGGAGACAAGTCCTGGGCGATACACGTACGGCGTTCCAAATGGCGTGTACATCATGACCTTATCGGTCGTGGTGCCATTTCCATTCAGATCGATGCTGTATTTCTGCGTTCCTGAATAAATGGAATTTTCAGAAAGCAGAGATGCGGAAGCGATCGTACCCGAGTTCCAATAGAAATATGGTGTGAAATCAAACCCTAACTTTTCATTCACAACAATATTCTGAGGCGCACTCAGGATAAGAACGCGATACGGACTTTGATGAAGCTTCCAGTATTTAGTGTCCGTCGGGGAGAAAGCCTCTGTGTAATTGGCTCCACGTCCATATTTCTGCCAGGCTGAGAGGCTTGGATTGAGATAGGCGACCTTCATGGAATCATCAAATGTTACAGCGACAGTGCTACGACTGCCGTTCGTCCAGTCCTTCACAAGCTTGGCATCGACATGCTGCTTGTGGTCATCGCCTGCACCACGGAAATGCGGCTCTTCCAGATGGGACCAGGCTACAAAGGCGCGCATCCCCGTATTACCAATGTCACCACTCTGAAGGCGCACATATTCACGATGGGTGTTGTATGAGCCGAATGATCCGGCGATGGTCGCACCCATTTTATGGGAGGGATCGATCAGGTTCATTGTCACGATGCCCCCTGATGCACCAATCACTGGCGAATCAAGATTGGCGGAACCCTGCTGCATCGTCACTTCGTTGAGGTTTTCAGAATCTACCCATTCCGTTGGGAAGGCCATGTACGAACCAATGTCGTTCAGGGGAGCGCCTTCAACCGTGAAGCCGATCTGATCGCTGTTCATGCCCCGGATCGTCATATTACCGCTCACCATCCCGAATGGATCGGCGCTCGCAACATTGGCTCCCGGAAGATTACCAAGAAGCTTGAAGACGTTCGGGGTAGGGGCCTGTTTAGCGATATACGCCTGAGTAATTTCGCTACGGGATTTGGTGCCATTCTGCGGAACCATACGGCCGCCGGCTACTGATTCCGCCGCGACACGGATAACCTCCGGTCGTGACTGTGCAGCTTTTATACTCTTGCGAGGGGAGGGAGAATGCCGTTTCTCCGCAGCGTGTTTTGTATCTGCAACAGGGGCGGCGTAGGCTACCACACAGAACAGATTGCCGATAACGGCTGTACTCAGGAAGGTCGAAGCGCGCATGGAAGAAGCTCTCAAACGATACGGAGACGCCCGAAGTGACACAGATGCCTCATGGGTCAGGCAGGGAGACGACACATGAATCGGCAAAGACATATTAAGTTGTTATAAGACGTCCTACTACCGCCTCAGCGATCTTCGTTCAATCCAAAAGTGAAACGTTCCCCGGATTTTTTCTTTATGCCTCATGCTGTCTTTTCGTCAGATCTGGATCCGAATGGTCCAACCCCTCTCTATCTTCAGGTGGGGCACCATATTTCCGGGCTGATCGGAAAGGACAGTCGCTTCATGGATCGCCTACCTTCAGAGGCAGAGCTGTGCCAGATGTATGGGGTGAGCCGCATTACCGTTCGGCAGGCACTTTCCTATCTTGCGGAACGGGATGTGGTTGTTCGCCAGCACGGGCGAGGCACATTTGTCGGAGCACTGCACCGACCAGGCCGACAGCAGACCATTCATTCCTTTTTTGAAATCCTGGCCGGCAAGGGTTTAAGCCCTGAAATGACCCTTCTGGATTACAGGATGAGACAACCACCCGAAGAAGTTGCAAAGGCATTGTCCCTGAAGGATGACGCTCTTTTTATCCGGCGAGGTTATCGTTCCGAGCAGGGACCTCTGGGTGTGACGGAAGTTTTCTATCCAGGGTCACTTGCCAGAATGGTCACACCGGAACTGGCGGGACGCACAACATCTACCTCGATCCTGCAGGACATATTCAAATTTCGAATCAGCCATGCCGATGTTTCCATTGGCCTCTCCCGAGCTTCTCAGGATGTTGCCGAATGGCTCAAAGTGGATACTGGTACAGCATTGATGCGTATAAAGCGGGTAACCACCTGCGTGGGACAGGGCGCATGCGAATACAGCCGCCTCCTGGTCACTGAAGGCACGGCAGATTTCCGCATCACTGCAGAAGGAAAAATGCTCAGCGAAGGAGCCCTTTAATCCCTCTGCATGATAAAAAATCTACCTGATCCATTCAGGATAAATTAAGAAACTGTCTCTAGATTTCTTCCGGGTTCTGGAAGCCGTGCTGACCCATATACGGCTGCCATTATATTTTCGGGAGATCTTCCCTTGCTCCGTTGGATTGAAACGAAAGCTCCGATCCGACAGAAACTTCGGGTCATCATCACGGCCCTTCTCGTCGTTTCTGCCGTGCAATTCGTTGTGGATGAAGTGTGCAAGAGATTTCTTGTTCACTACGAAGGGGCACAGATTATCGCGCAGCTTTGCGGCGTCCTGCTTCAGATCATCCTGACATTGGTGATCGGCAGTTTTGCAATTCGCATCATTGCTGTTCCGTTTGAACGAATCACCGACGCAACCGAAAAGGTTGCAGATGGCGATTTCGAATCCCGCGTTCCTTACGGAGACCGGTTTGACGACGCAGGTCGGCTCGCAAAATCCCTTCTTAAATTCATAGACAGCAGTCAGCATCGTATCAAAGCGCAGGAAAACGCTACAAGAGAAGCCCGTGAAGCCGCTCAGACGCAGATACGCCTTTCAGAAGACAGTAACCGCATCCGTCAGATTCAGAGCGACACAATTGAGCAGATCTGTGCAGGTATGGAGATTGTCAAAACCGGCGATCTGACATTCTCGTTTCCGGAACCGTTTCAGGAAAAATTCGAGGATTTTCGGATCAACTTCAATGCTTTGATCACCAATTACCGCATATCTGTAGAGCAAATTGCGGATGGTGCTTCTGTCATCGCGAGTGGAACGGCGGAAATATCGTCGGCAGCGGATGATCTGGCAGCCCGGACAGAGCAACAGGCTGCCAATCTTGCTGAAGCAGCAACGGCCGTCAGTTCAGTCACAGCCACCGTTCAGGAAACCGCCCAGGCTGTACAAGATGTCAGACTGGCTGCATCAGGCGCACGAGACGAAGCTGTCGCGGTGGCAGAAGTCATGCGCCTGGCGAATAATGCTATGGAGGGCATCAAAGCATCGTCTGGAAAGGTGGGGGCAACAATTGGCCTGATGGAAGAAATGGCGTTTCAGACAAACCTTCTTGCTCTCAATGCCGGAATTGAGGCAGCGCGTGCAGGAGAGGCAGGGGCGGGATTTTCAGTTGTGGCTACCGAAATTCGCAATCTTGCTCACCGTTCCGCCACGTCTGCAAAAGAAATTCGTGCTCTTATTTCTGTTTCTGGCACAAAGGTCGCTGAAGGGGTAGGGTTAGTGGCTCAGGCTAATCAGGCCATCAGCACCATCACGACCAATGTGGGCCGTATTACGTCTCTAGTTGAGGGTATTTCCTCGGCAGCAGCCGATCAGGCTGCAAGCCTTTCCGGTATCAATACCCGGATCGGTGCGATGGATCAGGCAACACAGCATAATGCTGCTATGGTTGAAGAAACCACAACAGCCAGTCACAACCTCAAGCAAGAAGCACAACAGCTTCATCAGGTGGTGGGACACTTCAAATACCGCTCCCATCATTCCTGAAAATTCCTGGTTTTTTCTCTGTCATCAACGCTTGCACTTCAACGTAACCCCGTTAGTGTCATTGTTTCTTCCGGAACCGTAAAAAGTAAAAGCTGGAGAGACTAAGCCCTATGGTGTTGCATCGAAAAGGTTCAGGAAGGAGAGCTTTCCTGACGGGCAGCATGACACTGACCTGCTCGGTAGTTGCAGCATGTGCCCGCCCATCATATTCTCAGTTCTCTGACGTTGATCGTCTGGTCCGAGCAGCCGTAAAGAATGGTGAAGTTCCAGGAGCGGTTGTCGCCATCGGTCATGATGAACAAGTTGTTCATAGATATGTCTATGGCAAGCGAGCATTAGTCCCTCGGCAGGAACCGATGACATGGGAAACGCATTTTGACATGGCATCCCTGACCAAGCCAACCGTGACGGCTCTGGCTGTCATGCAACTGGTGGAACGGGGAGATTTACATCTTGATGATCCTGTTGTCCGTTATCTTCCTGCATTTGAGGCCAATGGCAAAAGCAGCATTACTCTTCGCCTGCTCCTGACACATTATTCCGGTCTGCCAGCAGACCTCCCACTGGAAGATCCATGGAGTGGAAAATCAGAGGCAATCCGCCGGGTCATGGTTTCTCCTCTGAACAATCCTCCAGGTGAAAAATTTGTTTATAGTGATATTAATTTCATTACCCTTGGTCTGATCGTCGAAAAAACAAGCGGCCTTGCTCTTAATGACTACGTTAGTAAAAATATTTTGTTGCCGCTTGGAATGATGCAGTCCGGCTATCTTCCAGATACGTCGTTAAAGTCGATGATTGCTCCTACGCAATACGATGAGAAAAATATTCTTTTGCAAGGTGTTGTTCACGACCCAACAGCAAGAAGAATGGGAGGGGTGGCAGGTCATGCAGGACTTTTCTCAGACGCTCATGACATGTGTATCTATGCACAGGCGTTGCTTGATCGACTAGCAGGACGCCCAAGCACATTCCCACTGACGCGTGAGTCTCTTCTACTCATGGTCACGCCTCAGCAACCCGCAGAAAAGGCTGATTTGCGTGGACTGGGCTGGGACATCTCAACACATTACTCGACGCCCAGAGGCAATATTTTTTCACATCATTCTTTTGGCCATACAGGTTTCACAGGAACATCGCTTTGGATTGATCCGGACAGCGACAGTTACGTGCTGATCCTCACAAACCGTGTGCATCCGTCTGGTGGACACAGCGTTGTCAAGCTACGCCATGACATTGCAACAGAAGCAGCCCGCGATCTAGGACTGATGCCTCACGCTTGAGTAAGAACCTAAAAATGTTCAAATTTGGAGAATTTATCCTCATTATTCTAATTATAAGATAGACGATCCATTGAATGACTTCCATCCAATGGATTAATGCCAGTCTAACGGCAATTATTCTGCCTGCTTGAGCTTTTCGATAAGCCATCGTCCGGCCGGTCCGGGCAAACTATCAGTACAATACACGGCCAACATTGGCATCATAAATGCTGCTTGCCCCCCGGCAAGCTGAAGCCGGGTCAAGGTACCTATTTTCAAGTCTGCCTCGACCATCGAGTGCGGCATACTGCCCCAGCCAAGTCCTGCACGCAGAAATGCAAGTTTGGCCCCGAGATCAGCCAGATGCCAACGCTTGGGAGACATGATCCCGAAGTGTCGGCCTTCTGAAAGAGGGCTACGGTCGGTAAGGATGAGTTGGGTATGGTTTACCAGCGCGCTCGTAGGGATTGGTCCCTGAATCGCGCTGAGCGGATGCCCGGGCGCAGCCACCATGATCATTTCCTCCGAAGACAGCGCTTCGGTCGTCATGTCATTGGGGGCCATGGGTAGCGACCCCATAATACCAAACG
The DNA here is from genome assembly GCF_058107395.1 of Gluconobacter sp. ESL1110. Lineage (NCBI taxonomy): Bacteria > Pseudomonadati > Pseudomonadota > Alphaproteobacteria > Acetobacterales > Acetobacteraceae > Gluconobacter > Gluconobacter sp. ESL1110. The sequence goes on along the minus strand of NZ_JBYLUK010000008.1, from coordinate 199,339 downwards.
CACAATGCCCATCGATTACTGGCTGCAGGACAGCGCCGAGAGCTTCGACATGGACACGCAGAGGAACATCCGTAAATGCGTCACGAAATGCAACAACAGCCGTCGCCAGACGCTCGATCGGAAACATGACATCCACCACGATAGCCAATTCCGATTCTACGCCTTCAGTCATACTTTTTGCACGTGCCTTGAAGCCATCCATAGAATTCACCACGGCCCGTGCTTTTTCCAGAAGGGCTTTTCCATGGTCGGTCAGAACCGGCTTATGATTGGTCCGGTCGAACAACAACAACCCTAATTGGCCTTCGAGATTTGCTAATGTCTGGCTCACAACTGACTGGGCACGGCCAAGTCTGCGACCCGCAGCGGAAAAGCTTCCTTCATCGGTCGCTGCGAGAAAAGTTCTGATCTGATCAAGCGTAATACCATCTAACATATCTGTTTATCCGATAGATTATATACATAAATATAGGGTTTTTAGATGATTCTACAAGAATTATGACGGACGCCAATCAACTTGGAGATCCTTCATGACAACCAGTTCGCCTGTAACACCTGAAAAGAAGACAACGATCGCTTCATGGATTTTACGTATCCTATTGGCTGCTGCATTTTTGGCGGCAGCCAGTTCCAAGCTTACCGGTGTTTCGATGATGGTACAGGTCTTTGACCAGATCGGTTTTGGCCAATGGTTTCGCTACGTCACGGCGTTCGTCGAAATCGCAGGAGTAGTGGCCTTATTCATTTCCGGCGTGACGGTTTGGGGAGCGCTGTGGTTGGCTGCCACTATGTTCTTTGCGTTGTTGACCCACCTGTTCATCCTGCACTCCAATCCAGCCGGAGCGGTGATGTTACTGATAATCTCGCTGGTTTTGGCCTGGCTGGAGCGCGGACAAATCACACGCTTCCGCTGATCTAGCGCGACGAGGAGACGCACAATGGAAATAGGAATTGACAGCTTTGCTATTATCATTCCGAATCTGACGACCGGTGTTGCGCCGTCACCAACACAACGCATGGAACGGCTTCTGGAAGAAATTGATGTTGCCGATCAGGCAGGTCTGGATATTTTTGGAATTGGCGAACACCACCGAGCAGAATTCATCGATGCGTCGCCAGCCGTCATCCTCGCCGCAGCCGCAGCCGCAGCCGCAGCGCGCACCAAGAGCATCCGTCTGACCAGTGCCGTCTCTGTGCTCAGCGCGGCTGATCCTGTGCGCTTATTTCAGGATTTTGCAACGCTCGATCTTATTTCGCAAGGACGTGCAGAAGTCATTGTCGGACGAGGGTCGTTCAAAGAAGCTCATGGTCTATTCGGCGTTGCACCGAATGATTATGATGACGTTTTCGCAGAAAAGCTGGACTTGTTACTGCAAGTACGATCTCAAACCCATCCTCACTGGAAAGGGCGGTTTCGTGCACCGTTGACTGGCGGAGGCATTTTCCCTCGACCCCTTCAAAAAACCTTACCGATATGGCTGGGTGTCGGCGGTACGCCGCAGTCTTTCATACGGGCTGGCCTTCTTGGATTGCCTCTGATGATAGCGATAATCGGAGGAGCACATCGCCGTTTCCGCCCGCTTGTCGATCTCTACCGGAAAGCAGGTCGAAGAGCAGGCCATCCGCCTGAAGCACTGAAAGTCGGCATCCATACTTTTGGATATGTTGCCGATACTGATGAAGAGGCCATCGAAACCCTGTGGCCAGGCTGGCATCATATGGCCAGCAAGATGGCGCTGGAACGCGGAGGTCCACCAGCAACGCGTGAGCGCTACATGCAAGAAGTGGGTCCAAACGGCGTATTATTGATAGGTAGTCCGTCCCGGGTAGCGGAGAAGGCTAAAGTCGCAGCTCAGGCATTGGGAGGCATTGATCGATTGACCTTCCAACTTAGCATGATTGCCAACGATCACGATGCGCAATTGCGTGGTATTAATCTGTTAGGGCAAAAAGTCGCACCGTTATTACGGCAATATTGGTGTATCAATAACTTAATTTATGAATTTATATTAAAATAAATAGAAATAATTTCTTGTGGGAGCAATGCCCACAGGAAATAATCAAGATTTACAGCACGATCCTCGTATAATAGAACAGAAATTACCTTTATGAAAATGTGGTTCTTTATCAGATATGACGTCTGCCTTGACATTCCCAAAGGTTGTTTCTGGCTTATATCGGATACCTTCATAAAAGGCCTGAATGATGTCTTCCTTAAAGTGAGGCGTCCGAGGAAACGCCGCTACGACAGCTTCACGAACCGCATCGGAATACTGGTCGTATGTCAGACCCAGAACATCCATTTCGACACCAGCAGTGGTGAGCGCAATAACAGGGTGCATGAATTCAGGCACACCTGGTGTTGTATGAAGAGCAATGCCAGTCCAGACTTTTTCGATATCCGAAGGATCGACTTTATAACTTTGCAGAAAATCTCTTGCAGCGTTTGCACCATCGACTTCAAATCGCAGATTTTTACTGCTGTGAGAAGGCATAAGGCCTATATCATGAAACATTGCTGCAGCGTACAGGAGTTCTGGACTAAAGGTCAGTTCGCGCTGCTGCCCAGCCAGAGCACCAAAGAAATAGACCCGGCTGGAGTGATTAAAGAGTAGCTCGCTCTCAGTATCGCGAATAAACTCGGTAATCGCACGTCCAAGAACAGAGTCCGGGACCTTGATCCCATTGATGCTCGCTCCGGAGCGAAACGTATCTGTCATGATATTATCTCCTCTCATTGAAGGAATAGGCCGAAAAAACCATTGTGAGGCGCCACAGAGTTTTTCAGCAGACCCACCGTAACGTTATGATCATATTCCCGGATCCTGATGGCAGAAATGACATAGAGTCCTCTTATTCTGCCATGGAGTTATAAATTTTGGCTTCTCACCTCTCTCCCACCATATGGTTCATTGTGTTTCCAGGGTTTGAGTTACTCGACCTGAGCGGCCCTCTTTGCGCCTTCAATCTGGTGCATGGTTTCCATGAAACGGGCTATGATATCCGGATCATCTCCGTTTCTGGTGGACTGATCCAGAGTTCCTCAGGTGTAAAAATTGAAACCACCCAACCTTCTGCTCCCAGGCATTCCGATACGATTGTGGTCGTAGGGGCTCCCAATATTGAGATTTTTACAGACTGCAGCGATGTGATTGCTCTCGTGCGCAGGCTGGCAAGTCAAGCGGGGCGAAGTGCGAGTGTTTGCACCGGGACATTTGTGTTGGCAGCAGCTGGCCTTCTTAACGGACGCCGCGCAACAACGCATTGGCGGCATACGGCAGTTCTCCAGCGTCATTATCCCTCATTAAAAGTCGAAGCAGATCGTATTTTCATCCGTGATGGTGCGATCTGGACTTCTGCTGGTATTACGGCTGGCATCGATCTTGCTCTGGCTCTGATTGAAGAGGATTTTGGGATTGAGATTTCTAAAGCTGTCGCAAGAGAGCTTGTGGTCTATCATCGCCGTACTGGTGGCCAATCTCAGTTTTCCACACTTCTTGACCTGGAACCTCCTCCCGGACGTATTCGCAACGTCATTGCGTACATTCGTTTGCATCTACAGGAACAATTACAGGTAGAACGGCTGGCAGAATTTGCAGGAATTAGCCCGCGGCAGTTTGCACGACAGTTCGTTACGGAAACAGGAGAAACACCTGCCCGCGCTGTTGAGCGGATCCGGTGCGACGCCGCTCTACCACGTATTCAAAATACGAATGAACCTCTTGATCAGATCGCTTTACGCGTGGGCTTTCGTGATCTTGAGCTCATGCGTCGCGCATTCCTCCGCGTGTATGCTCAACCCCCTCAGACTTTGCGCAGGACGCACCGTGAACGGACCTAACACTCTTTGGGAGAGTTGGAAGCGAGTATTTCCATCCCCGAGATTAGTACCCAAGCCGATGCCGCATCAACGCGACGTTGATCCGCACACAGGTTACCGCCAGCAAGTTATCCAGTCGAAAACTCTCCCGTTCAACAGAAACGCGCCAAGCAGTATCTCGTATCACTTTGCTCCGGCACTCGCGGCCAGAGCTTGAAGCACATAAGACCTATATACTCCGACAATCTTTCCATTAATCGGAATGAAATTTTCTATTTTGACAAATCACGCCACAAATCAATTTTTCCTTCTTTGGCATAGTGATCAATTGTTGTCAGTTCTTCAGAACTAAAAGTTAGGTTTTTTAGAGAATCCAGAGAGTCATCCAGTTGCTGAACGTTTTTTGCACCAATCAGCGCTGATGTTATGCGTTCGTCACGCAGAACCCAGGCAATTGCCATTTGCGCCAGACTTTGACCTCTTTTTTGAGCAATTTCATTCAATGCACGAACGTGAGACAAGTTCTCCTCTGTCAACATTTCCTGAGAGAAGGAAGACCCCGTCGAAGCTCTGGAGCCCTCAGGAACACCGTTCAGGTATTTGTTAGTCAAAAGACCCTGAGCCAAAGGAGAAAAGGCAATACAGCCGACACCAAGAGCTTCCAGCGTATCCAGAAGTTTAACCTCTACCCAGCGATTCAAGAGGGAATACGACGGCTGATGGATAAGGAGAGGAACACCTTCGCGTTTAAGAATTTCAGCCGCCTGCTGGGTTCGCTCAGGACCGTACGACGATATCCCAACATAGAGTGCCTTGCCTTGGCGATGCATCTGAACCAGCGCTCCAATGGTTTCTTCCAAAGGAACATCAAGTGTTGGACGGTGGGAATAGAAGATATCAACGTATTCGAGCCCCATGCGCTTGAGACTCTGATCAAGAGAAGCCAGTAGATATTTGCGCGAGCCCCCATTTCCGTAGGGCCCTGGCCACATATCCCATCCGGCTTTGGACGAGATGATCATTTCATCACGATAGGCTCTGAAATCCCGACGAAGGATTTCGCCAAAATTTTCTTCGGCTGATCCGTAAGGTGGTCCATAATTATTCGCGAGATCGAAATGTGTAACACCCCGATCAAATGCTCTACGAATAACCGAGCGGCCAGTCTCGAAAACGTCTACCCCTCCGAAATTATGCCACAAACCCAAAGAAATGAGAGGAAGCTTCAAACCCGACTGACCTGAACGGCGAAAAAGAGCGTGCTCGTAGCGGGAAGGGGAGGGAGACCATGTCATGCTGTAAAATCCTTGTTTTCTTGATTGCAGAAGACGCGAAAATCACGTCCAGAATGGTATGATGGCTCCATGATAGGCTTCAAGCAGCTTCGCGCGGACGTTCGGTTTCTGAAATGCATGCACTAAAGGCTGGACCCATGCCGCATGGGCATCCGGCTCGTTAACGGCGATAAAATTGATATACGGATTATTGTCCATACTTTCACGTGCCAACCGCTCTGACGTGAGGTTGATCCCCGCTTTATAAGCCCATTCTGTAATCACCACGCCAGCATCCAGATCAGCCAGAGAGCGTGCCAGAACAGGGTCGTCCAACTCTTTGATCGACAGATTTTTTGGGTTTTCGGCGATATCAAGGACTGTTGGCATGTCGCCTGCATCAGAAGAAATTTTAAGCAACCCCAGAGACTGAAGCAGCTTCAAAGCACGTCCCTCGTTTGTGGGGTCGGCAGGAACGCCAATGGTCGCGCCGTCCGGAATCGCCGACAGCGTTTTCCATTTTTTTGAATAAAACCCGATCGGAGCAAAGTAAGTATTCCCGACCGGAACGATATGAGATCCAAGGGCAGCGTTCTGAGCCCGAAGATACGGTCCGTGCTGAAATGCATTGGCATCCAGATCTCCGGCCGCCAAGGCTGCATTGATCGGATTGCCTTCAGAAAAAGTCACGACCTCGATCGTCAGCCCTTCTGAACGTGCATTATCCTGGACAATGCGCCAGATATCTTCGTCTTCCCCTGACAGAATGCCAACACGAACAGGCTTTGATTGCGCTTTTGCTGACGACACAATTACTGGTGTGGCAGCCAGCAGCATCAGAAGTTTACGCCGTCCAAGGGAATTGTTATTTGCGGCGGCAGAAAGATTGGTTAGTCGCTTACGCATGATGCAGATCTTTCGACGGAACAGCAGAAACAAGGTCATTATAATGGCGGGCTGCGACGTCTGGATGAGAACGCAGGCGCCCTTTGAGGGTGTTTTGCCCGATCTGGGAAAACAGGGGATTTTCGGGATCCTGAGTAATACCGCTATTAGCCCTTGTTAGGCTCTCCGACAAAGGAAGCGTCGGCATCGTAGCATCAAGTTGTGCACCAAGGAAAAACGCAGCGGACAGCCTGTCTCGTCCAGAAGAGGGGCTGATAACGCGGTGAATTGCGGCTTTGAAATACCCACTTGACGCGACTTCCAGAAGTTCTCCGATATTGACAATGAATGTGCCTGATTGCGGAGAAGCCTGAATCCATTCCCCGTTCTCCAGTTCCACCTCAAGGCCTCCTTGATTGTCCTGAAGAATCAGAGACAACAGGTCACTATCTTTATGGGCACCAACTCCCTGTCTCCCTCCATCGTCAGGCTGACTGGGATAATGGATAAGTTTCAAAAGTTGATAAGGTGTATCCCTGACGACAGGATGAAAAGCTGTTGCATCCTGCCCCAGGGATAAAGCGAGAGCTTCCAATAGGCGCCTCAGAACATTCAAAACCTTTTCCTGCCACAGAAGAACAGTCTCTTTGAAAGACGGAAGTGTGGCCGGCCATTGGTTAGGGCCTTGAAGGCGGAGATAAGCAGGTTTGTTCTCAAGATCCTGAAGGGCTGATCTCTCTGGACCTATATCCAGTTGTTCACGCCAATCTGCTTTGCCGCGCGTGATTTCACGACCTGCATGATTATACCCCCTGAAATGAGGGGAATTGATCATCGCAATCTGCTCTTTCTGAGCAAGCGGCAAAGAGAAAAAATTCTTTGCCTGCGTCATGAGAGCAGCATTCAGATCCAATGGAATCCCATGACCTTTCAGATAGAAAAATCCGTATTCGTGTGCCGCGTTTCTGAGAGAACTTAGGAAGACATTATCTGGCGCTTGCTGATCTTTCCAAAGTGACAGGTCGATGGTGGGCAGGGAAAGGTGCTTCTGCGTCATGCGTTTGATCACTTTCAACTACGACTATCTAAAAGCAAAGCCGGTTTGAGGCGGCCCACACAAGCAGGCCAACCGTACATATCGCCATCATAAATCGCATTATATATTAAATCCACACGCAACACATTGTTTGACTCCAAAAACACTATGACATAATCGGATATGGATATTTTTCCTAGAAAGAACTATTATGCGTAGTGGTTATATCTTGGCGCCACTTTTGGTCAGCCTTTCGTTCTCTACGGCGGTCGCGGCTGGAAATAAGCTGGATCAAGATAACCCGGAGGCAGAAAAGCCGCTTAAAAAGGAGGATTTCGTCAAAAAGCCTGCGTCTGTAACCAGTACGAGCAGTGTGCGTTCTGAAGAGCCTGAACAGGTGATTGTGACAGGAACGCGTGATCCGTCCCAGACAGCAGCGAGAAGTGTAAGCCCGATTACGATCATTGGCGGCAATCAGCTTCGCGCGACTGGAATGACAGACATTCGCGAAGCGCTTGTTCAGCTATCGCCTTCGATCAGCCGGGAAGTAAATGGTTCGGATCAAGGATCAGTGATCGATGCACTCAGTTTGCGAGGACTGAACGCCGACCAGACTCTGGTTCTTGTAAATGGCAAAAGACGGCACACGACAGCAGCAATTGCAGTAGACGCTTCGTCGCAACAGGGAACAACACCTGTTGACTTGGATATGCTGCCCATTTCTGCCATTGATCACATTGAAATCCTACAGGATGGAGCCGCCGCTCAGTACGGATCGGACGCTATCGCGGGTGTTATCAATGTCATTCTGAAATCCAATAATCACGGCATTCATATGCAAGCCACAAACGGTGGCTATGCCGCGGGAGATGGTTTCACGACAGGAGAAAACTTGAATGCAGGCTTCAAACTAGGGCGGCGCGGGTATCTGAATATCAGCGCAGAATTCAAACATCAGGATCGAACACAGAGAACCGGCATTGATCCCCGGACCGGTAAAAACAATGATCTGGCAACAGGTCAGCCTCAGGTCACACGAGAGTCAATCGAAGCGAATTTTGGTTATCATCTGACAGACAACATAGAGCTTTATGGCTTTGGAACGTTTACGCATCGGGATGCAGAACGTTGGGCCTTTCTCCGCGCTCCAAGTACAACAGCCGCTGACGGGCTCTCGGGAATGTATCCAAATGGTTTTGAGCCTGTTGAGACAATGCCTGAAAATGATTATGGTTTCACGCTAGGATTTCGTGGTAAAAGACTTTATGGATTTGACTGGGATCTAAGTTCCACAATCGGCGGAGATCATGACACACTGGCTGATTACAATTCGGCCAATGCTGATGCTTATAAGGAAACAGGATATTCTCCATCCCGTTTTTATCTTGGCAATTACTCCAATCAACAATGGACAAATAATCTCGACATTCGGCGTGGTGTCGACATTCCTTTCCTCTACAGCCCCCTGAATATTGCATTTGGTGGAGAGTATCGCCGGGATACATACTCAATTGGAGCAGGGGAACCTTTGTCGTATTATTTGAGTGGCGCACAGGGGTATCAGGGCGAAACACCTGAGGACGCAGTGAATGCAGCCAGGCATGTGGCGGCAGCATACGTCGATTTTTCAACACAGATTGTCAAACAGTGGCGAGTAGACCTTGCAGGTCGCTTTGAACATTATAACGACGTCGGAAATGCTCGGACGGGCAAGATTTCCACACGCTATGATATTAATCGCTATATTGGTTTCCGAGGAACAGCGAGTACCGGATTTCGCGCCCCCACTCTTGCAGAGCAGAATTTCGCAGCGTTCATCTCCAGCCCCAATTATGCGACGGGACAGATTGCAGCCAATTCGGCTGCCGCACGTGCGCTAGGCTCTCCTGGCCTCAAACCGGAAACATCCACAAATTTTAGTGTGGGGATGATCCTGAACCCAATTCCTCGACTCCATATCAATATTGATGGTTATACGATCTACATCAAACATCGTATTGTTGACGGAGGGTATGCTTCGGGCGCGCGTGCAGTTGAAGCATATGCCGCAGCAGGCGTGAATACCTCAGGCTTTGCCGGAGATGAATCCGCTGTCAGCACAAATTATTTCACAAATGGCGCCAATACACGAACAACGGGTCTTGATATCACGGCGCGTTATTCTTCAGATTTTGGCCAATATGGAAAAGTGGACTGGGATGCTGCGGTTAACTTCAATCATACAAATGTAAAAGACATTGCCCGGACCGGGGAAGGGACGCCCGTTCTGAACGCACAGCAGATCAGCTTGATGTCAACGGAAAATCCTGCCAATAAGCTGATTTTTGGCGGGATCTGGCATCGTGGTAAGTGGAATGTGGCTGTGCATGAAATCCGCTATGGTCACACGACATCCAACCTGACGTTTGTCTCCGGCAGCAACGCCTTCTCGACAACGGATTTCTATCATCAGATCAATCGCCCACGTTTCGTAACCAATCTTGAAGTCGGCTATCAGGTTCTTCCTCAGCTTCATCTCGCTCTTGGAGGTAATAACGTAGGGAACGCCCATCCAAGTCGGGTGCCTTCCTTTACAGCAGACTATAACAACAATCTTTATGATACACTCAGCCAGCAACTCTCTGAAGAGGGAGGCTTCTACTACCTGCGCGCCGACCTGACGCTTTAAAATTCAGAATATTCAGAAAGCCTGTATGCCTGACAAAACGAGTGAAATATTAAAAGTTGAAAATCTTTCCAAAGGTTTTGAAGGGCATACTGCGCTTGAGAACGTGAGTTTCTCTGTTCGGGAAGGCGAAATTGTCGGAATTATTGGACGCTCCGGGGCAGGGAAAACGACACTTCTTCGCTGCCTGAATGGCGCGGAAGTTCCAGATTCAGGCAGAGTCCTTATCGAAGGTCAGGATCTGAATGAACTTAAAGAGAAAGACCTTCTTGCCCTTCGACAGCGTATTGGCCTTGTCTTTCAGGGCTTCAATCTTCTGCAATCCAGAACAGTCACTGGAAATATTTCTCTTGCCCTTGAAATTCTGGGCGTTCACAAAAAGGAACGCCCTCATCGCATACAGAAGCTTATAAAGCTGGTTGGCCTTGAAGGTCATGAACTCAAGTATCCTGCACAGCTTTCTGGAGGCCAGAAGCAGAGAGTTGGAATAGCGAGAGCCCTTGCAGGAAGTCCGGCTATTCTCCTGTGTGATGAAGCAACATCTGCACTAGACCCAGAAGCCACGGCTTCAATTCTTGCCCTCCTGGAAAAAATTAACAGAGAGGTAGGCGTCACGATTATTCTTATTACGCACGAGATGGATGTTATACGCCGCCTTGCTCATCGAGTACTCGTTCTTGATCAGGGAACTATTGCTGAAGATATTTCAACGAAGGCTCTTGCCAGAGGGCAGGCCCGTCACGCTTTAACTAAATCGTTCATCAATGATGATCCGGTATTTCTTCCTGATCATGTACTTTCACTCATGACAGACGGGGACACTCCCGGGGCTGTGGCAGTTTTGCGTCTCGGCAGCAGCCGGGGTGATTTATCATCAGCGCTGCTGGCAGATCTCTATCGAATTTTTGGCGTTACGGCCGTCATTTTACAAGCAGACATTCACGGAAAGTCCCCCGAACGGCGCGACACGCTTGTGCTGAGTTTATCTTGCAATCATGAACAAGCGATCCAATGGCTATCGCAAAATGTGGAAGAAGTGGAGGTCATTGGATATGCGTCATCAGATCTTTGAGTTGTTTTTCAGAGCAACGCTGGCAACGCTTGAAATGGTTTTTGCGTCTGCGGGGATAGCTGTTCTTTTTGGCCTGCCTCTCGCCATTCTTCTAACCATCACACGCCCAGGCGGCTTATGGCCCATTCGACCTATCGGTCGGGCCCTGGGCTTTGTGATAGATCTGACACGAGCAGTTCCATTTATTATTCTACTAGTAATCCTTATCCCGTTTACGCGCTTTCTTGTAGGCACTGCGCTGGGTACCGCCGCCGCCATTGTGCCTCTTTCGATTACGGCCATTCCTTATTTCGCGCGTATTGCAGAAGTGTCACTAAAGGACGTTGATCCAGAATTGATTGATGCCATTCGCGCAATGGGAGCAACACGGACTAAAATTGTACGTTCCGTCCTCATCCCGGAAGCTTTGCCGGGCTTGGTTTCTGGATTGACAGTAACACTGGTTACCCTGATCAGCGCTTCAGCCATGGCAGGGGTCGTTGGAGCGGGAGGATTGGGAGACCTTGCCATCAGGTATGGATATCAAAGATTCAATACTGTCATGATGCTATGGGTCGTGAGTATTCTTGTCATACTGACAATTGTCGTCCAAATCGCCGGAAATACCGTTTCTGCACGCTTGAGAACGTCTACCTCCTAGTCGCAGGTCCTGTTACTCACTAAGTGAGTCGCGTGATGTGACTCACTGACTGGCCATTGGGCGAAAGCACGTGGAGGGATCGAAGAACCGTTGGTTGATGTGCCTTGGTTCTGATTTCAGGCTTTTGGCGATTTGATTGACGGTTTTTGGGGTAGCTTTTGATCTGCGTTTTGAGCAGATTGAGGGTTGGCACCCGCTGAATAGCTACGCGCTCGCGTTCAACCTCTCCAGGAACAGAAAGCGCCGCATGTTGTAGACGATATTGGCCAGGCCGATCCTCATGGTGGCCCGGGTGATACCCACGGTTCGGACGAACAGACCCGTCTGCGATTTCTGATCAGCAAAGACATGCTCGACACGCGACCGGATCACCGATTTCCCTGCGTTGGACCGCTGGATGTGGCGGGGCATGGGCTTGAGATGCGGCTTTATCCTGTGGCCCTTTGAGACAAAGCCCTGCTGTTCCATGAAGTCTTCGTTGGCTTTCGAGCGATACGCGGTATCGGCCCAGACGCCTGAGGCGGTATTGGCTTTATCCAGCAGGCCCTCTCGCAGCCTGGCACCATCACTGGCAGCGGCATCCGTCGTCTTCCATTTCCGGATCAGTCGAAATTTCCGATCGATGGAGATGTGCGATTTGTAGCCAAAGAACGGGATGGCGAGGTCCATGGACGGCATGGTTCCATCTTCCTGCCGTTTTGCTTTCGTGAACTTCAGCGTCCAGCGCGCATGCCTGTCCTTGTGGGACAGTTTTGCCGACTTGTCTTCCCAGCCTTCGGGGATCCGTCCTGCCCGGAGATCTGCCTTCTCAGCGTTTGTATTGCGCTGCTTTGGAGCTGCCACCAATGTCGCGTCCAAGATCTGGCCTGACATGGGCAGATATCCGGCGTTGCGCAGGGTGGTATCAAAACGATCAAACAGCCTTTCAATCGCAGCAGCCTGCGTCAGGCGCTCGCGGAACAGCCAGATTGTTTTGGCGTCCGGCACACGGTTCGACAGTCCCAGACCAAGGAAACGCATGAAGGACAGGCGATCATTGATCAGGTATTCCGTCCGCTCGTCGGACAGATTGTTCAGCGTCTGGATCACCAGAATTTTGAACATCAGCACAGGATCAAACGGGGGACGGCCGCCTTTGCTTCCGTCTGAATAAGCCAGTGCCTTCTCCAGATCAGGGCGGAACGCCTCGAAATCCACAGTCCGGGAAAACGCTTCAAGCTGGTCACCCAGTCCGCTCAGCCGAGCAAACCGCTCTTCAACATCAAAGAAACCCGGCTGCTTCATGATCCATACTCCAATCAACGCAAGAGAAATGGAATCATAGAGAACAGGTCAGAGCCAAGGGGTTTTTCGATCCCTCCACGTAAATCGCAATCCAATGAATTAACAACGCAGTGACTGATAAATGTCATTTATGCGGCCTTCCATAGATTGGCCAGAAAATATTATATAAAATATACTTTTATTAATAAACCTAAAGAATATTATTGTTTAAAGTTTATTTATATTTTGATATAATTTTAATATCCCCATCCCAATGCCTTATATAAGGTTATAGTATTAGACATTTGTTGAATCCCTGTTCTGATGACTACCAATTGCGCATCATAGAGCGTGCGCGTGCGACACGTCCACTTCCGTCCACTCACGTGGAAGCACCACCCCATCAAATTCCGGGGCCAAGCACTTAGGAGACCTTCAGTAGCTCAAATATCGCGGGATGATTTGCCACAATGGATTATCGGGATTGGCCAGCAATTTGATGGTCAAAGCTAGCGACATGACGACCAGTAAGGGCCGGAGCCCTTTGCCACCAAAACGCATGGCAAGCCACGCACCCACCTGATTACCCAGAATGTTAGCTCCCGCCATACCAAAGCCAAGAAGCCATAAGACCTTTCCTCCGGCAATCATGGCGGTCAGGCCCGCAAGATTGGTCAGAAGGTTGAGGAACTTGGTATTGGCAATGGCACGGACCAGTCCAAGACCGGCAAAGGCAACCAGAACGGTTGTCAGGAACGACCCGGCGCCAGGACCGAAAAAACCATCATAAAAACCTACGGCTGTGATGCAGGCGGTAATGCCCCAACGGTTCAGGCGAGCCTGCCGGTCCATGGCACTCATGGGTGGTGCCAACAGAAAATAGATAGCCATGCCTACGAGCAGCAGCGGCACAATGGCAGACAGAAACACCGGATTGATGAACTGAACGGCCGTGGCGCCCGCCAGAGACCCAAGAAAAGCGCCCACCGCCGGCAGAGCAAACTGAGAGATATCGACATGTCCGGCTTTGAGAAAGGCCAGGAACGCCGAGAAGGTCCCGATACTACTCTGAAGCTTGTTGGTAGCCAGTGCCGAGACAGGAGGGATACCGGCTGCCATCAGGGCGGGGATGGTGAGAAGACCTCCGCCGCCTGCCAGAGCATCAATGCAGCCTGCGACAAAGGCGGTTGAGATCAGGAAGAAAAGAGTTTCCAGTGTAAAATGCATAACGAACAAAAGCCTGATCTGAAGTGTCGTCGGGCAAGGGAGATGGAACGTATTCCGACGAAAAGCGGCCGCCATGGCTTCCTCGGTTTCCGTCACGATTATTGAGCAGGAACTCTTTAGGGCCAGCCTTCCAATCCTCGACTGTCTGGCTCCTGAGCCACTGTGTCAACATCTTCGGGTTAGCCCATATCCATAACCGCCTTCTATCAACGAAGGCAGCGTCGGGGATGAACTGCGCGTCTGTGAATTGACACAACGTCCTAACGGTTGGTGACTACGCCCGTCAGGCGCAATGCAGCCTGTGCAAGTGGATGACGATGCGGACGTTTCGATCTGGGCGTGGCGACCGGCCTGGTTCGCACGGACGTCTGATGCCCATCTACGGCCTGATCGACGGGAACTCATTCTATTGTTCATGCCAGCGTGCGTTTGAACCTGGCCTGAAGCGCAAGCCTGTCGTGGTTCTCTCGAACAATGACAGGCTTGCGCGATTGCCCGCACGCGGGAGGCAAAGGCGCTTGGCATCAAGATGGGCGACCCTTGGCATTTCGCCCGAAAGCGCCCCGAAGCAAAGTCCGTAGTCTGGTATTCTAGCAATTACGCCCTGTATGCTGACATGTCGCGGCGCATGTACGAAGTTCTTCAGTCTCGCGTTCCATCCCACACCTACCGTCAGATGATCCGTACCGCACTCGGCGCTCAACCTAGACGATATCCTGAACCTGACGCGCCCGCAGTCTCGCACAAGCCGCGTTCCAGTCGATTGCCGGAAGTAGGCTGTGCGCCGAAGTATCGACGCAGTTTGGCTAGACGTCCATTTCTGGCAGATTTTCGCGGGTTGCTATGTCTGTAAGCACCGATACCCCCACACCTCAAACGACACCCCCATCGGTACCCCCATTATGATGGAGGTTCATGGTTTGTTCTCGTCATTAATGGACACAAACCAGATGAACGAAAAGGGCAGAAATGACTGCTTTTGGTCAATAACGGCCACTAATGGTGGTGCATCATTGGCGGAGAGAGAGGGATTCGAACCCTCGGTACGCTATTAACGTACACACGCTTTCCAAGCGTGCGCCTTAAGCCGCTCGGCCATCTCTCCTGTCGAGCGAGGTGGTATTTACGAAAAGCCCTTTCGGAGATCAACCCCCCAAACGCGCTTTTTCGACAAATTTTTTGATTAAATCGTGAGACTTATGACCAGGGCTGTCTTCCACACCCGAAGACACATCTACTGCAGGCGCTCCACTGGCCTGCAATGCATCACCAACATTGGAAGGGTTCAGGCCTCCTGCCAGCATCCAGAACGCTGGGGCAGACCAGCTTTTGGTCAACGTCCAGTCGAATGTGCGTCCCAGACCACCAGGGCGGCCGTCTCCCGCCTGATGCGGGGCCTCAATCACATACCCATCAAGTTCAGCACGAGACGGGAGATCAGACGACGAAGTCACGCCTCTTGCAAGCCATGTGGGGAGGCCAAAACGTTCCCTTATGGCTTTCGCTCTTTCTTCAGTGTCGTAGATCTGCAGAACATCAAGCTTCACAGACTGAAGAGTTTGTTCGATTGCTTCGTCATCCGCCTTGACGAACAAGCCGACGCGCACAGGCCCGCCCATGGAACGGGAAGGCGCGCTATCATTCAGAACCTTAGCCTGCTCGGGTGTCACATAACGTGGAGAGGCCTGGTAAAAGACGAAACCAACCCAGTCGACCCGCAAATCCGCACAGAACTGCATGGTTGAAACATCCCGTACACCGCAGATCTTGACGCCGATCATGCGCTGGCAAGCTCAGCCATGATCTCCTGGGCTGCGAGAGCAGGGTCAGGAGCACGTGTGATAGGGCGTCCGACAACAATCCAGTCCGCGCCAGCCTGAGCCGCCTGTGTCGGCGTCATGATCCGCTTCTGATCGTTGGAGGCACTGCCAGCAGGACGGATACCAGGCACAACCAGAACAGGTTTGTCGCCCAGAGCATCACGCAGAAGCGCGATTTCGTGGGCCGAGCAGACAAGTCCATCCGCTCCCGCCGAGATTGCCAACTTGCCGAGCCGCAATACCTGTTCCTGCGGCGTAGCACTTACGCCGGTTTCGTGTAGGCCAGCTTCGTCCATGCTCGTCAGAACAGTAACGGCCAGCAGACGAGGACGATGCGCTTCATCTGGACATGCCTTTTCCAGCGCTTCACGAGAGCGGGCAATCATCTCCGCTCCACCACAGGCATGAATGGTCGTCAGGGCAGGTCGTAAAGGGGCAAGCGCGGAAAGACCGGAAGCAACGGTATTGGGAATATCGTGCAGTTTGAGATCCAGGAAGAGTTGGTGACCTGTCGAGACAGCCCGAACCGCATCCAGACCGCAGGCATAAGTAAACTCAAGCCCAAGCTTGATGGCATCGACCGTCTTGCCGAGGGTCACGGACCACTCTTCTGCCTGTGACCGGCTATTCGTATCAAAAGCAGCAATCAGCTTGGTTCTCTTGGACATGGTGATAATCAGATCCGGTTTTCAGGTGAGGGGACTGTCGTTGTTGCGGCAACGGGAGGGGTCTGAAGACGGTCAAGCCGTTGGTGCAGTTCCACCAACTGACTTTCCAGCGTGCGAACATGCGCTTCAGACCGGCGAGCGCGCGAACGTTGCCGCAGTTCGCCAACCCAACCAGTCAGAAAGCCAAAGATCAGGCCGACAACACCAATACCAAGCGCCAGCGTACCCACAGAGAGATGCCAGCCAAAGGAGATGAGCCAGATTGGTTCAAGATCAGTGTTGCTCAGAGCAAAAACGATCAGGGCAGCCAAAAAAATAACGATAAAAAGAAGTCTCAGCATGAGGAAGTCCTATCGTGCTGCCTGCAGGGCGACAAGACACCCTGAGGAGGATTGATTTCCTGTCAGCACTCATGGTGGTGTGCTCTTGTCGCGGGACATAACCAGACACCGATGCTGACGTTCCGTTAAGGCGATAACATTCCCAGTATTTTACTGAAAGGGACCGCCGTGCCCGAAGTCATACCACTGCGTCCGTCATTGCCAAAAACCGACACCTTATGGGCCGTGATCGCATCTCAGGAGAAGCGTACGATCATCGCAGATGTTTATATATCACGCGAAGCCGCGGAAGCTGACTGCCAGTGGCGGACTTCTCAGGTCCGGGCCTACGCTCACTTCCTGATGTCTGAACAACAGCCACCGCCCAGTTATCATATTCGCCGGATTGCCCGCGCAGAACTTCCCAGGCGATGGGCGCCGCTTCCGGCGCTTGGAATGCTACGTGGGCGCTTCATATAATCAGATTCAGGAAGCCTTCGGGTAGCCAAAATTTCCCCCTCATGACACAAGATAACCTTATGTCTTTATCCTGCGTTTTCAAACGACAATGCAGGTTGTTTTGTGCAGATTACAGGTAAGGTCAGGATGAACGATCACAATCATGCAGACACACTTCAGGGTGCATCCGGAAGTTCTGCGACGTCTGAATCCAGCCCTGCGCTAGTTGTGGGCTCGCAGTATCTCCGTACCCTGTCCATTGACGTTCAGAATACCCCTGACATCTACCGTGACATCCCGGCCCAGCCTCACGTCGGCATGACAGTGGATGTGACCGCCCGGCAGCTCCCAGGCGGACAGCCGAGTTTTGAAGTTACCCTGGTCATTCGTGCGCAGGGTCTGGACGCGGCTCCCGTCCCCAATGCACCTGCTCCCCGCGTGCTCTATGAAACCAATATTGCCTATGCAGGTCTTTTTGGTCTGACAGGAACAGTTACACAGGCTACGGCAGAGCCACTTCTTCTGGTCGAAGCTCCAAAATATCTTTTCCCTTCGGCTCGTGCAGCGATGTTGAATGTGATTCGGGAAGCTGGTTTCCCTGTAGGAAATATCCAACCCATCAATTTCCATGACCTCTGGCAGAGCCGTCGGCTTCAACAGGGCTGATAATATTTAATCCTCAAAGACCAAGACGCGTGCAGGAAAAGGTCGTCATGAGCCTGAAAGACTATATCCTTGCTTCTCCAGCCTTTTCTGGTCCCAGGCCTCCGGTCTGGGGTCGCTTTGATGCTGAATGGTACCGGACCCGGTATGCGCGTATTCTTCGGGAGGAACAGCTTCTCAAAAGCGATGGTTCAGCTCTGGATCTCAGCAATGAGGCCATGGAACAGCACTGGCTGGAACAGGGGGCCAGCCAAGGTTTGTCACCCAATCGTTTCTTCGACGAAGAATGGTATCTGAGACAAAACCCTGACGTTCGGGATGGCATCAGCTACGGCGTCTTCAGTTGTGGCTTTCTGCATTATTGTGAGAGCGGTTTTCGGAGCCGCTCGCCACATTGGCTTTTCTCCGAGACCGAATATTTCACCCGCAA
The DNA here is from genome assembly GCF_058107395.1 of Gluconobacter sp. ESL1110. Lineage (NCBI taxonomy): Bacteria > Pseudomonadati > Pseudomonadota > Alphaproteobacteria > Acetobacterales > Acetobacteraceae > Gluconobacter > Gluconobacter sp. ESL1110. The sequence goes on along the minus strand of NZ_JBYLUK010000008.1, from coordinate 181,097 downwards.
TACGGATCTCAGTCTGCCGGTTCTGATTTCTCAGGGGTTTAGCAACGGGTATGACCATTATCTGACAGATGGCGAGCAGGAACAGAGGCAGGCACACACCTTTTTCAAGACATCCGTTTTCCGGATGGCCAGCCTGACCCGAGGCATTTCCTACGACATCGGTAAAGGTGATTTTCGACAGTTCCTGATGTCAGCAGGGGCGGGATTATGTCGGAGTTCTTGGTATTTTGATCCAGAGTGGTATCTGGCTACCTACCCAGAGGTCGAAAATGCCCTCAAAGACGGTATTTTCCTCAACGCACTGCATCATTATCTGACAAATGCCACACCAGGTGCATACAACCCGAACCAATGGTTCAGTGAAGACTATTACGCTCATATGTACCCGGACGTTGCACAGATCGTGGCCAATGGCGGGTTTCGCAACGGGTATGATCATTTTGTGCGTTACGGTGCCCGTGAGATGCGCGCACCTCAAACCGAGGTAAATCTGAGAGGCTTTTCCGAACAACCGGGGATACAGCGCAAGCTCAGAGAAGGTCAATTCGAGGACCTATTTGCGCTCTGGGTCCAGTCTCAGGGAAATATCGCCGTTACACAAGAGATTCCGGATGCCTCGCCGGAACAGTATAGAAATCTGGATTTGCAGCGGGCCGGCACGCTTATTCCGTCCATCGTCCGCTCTCCTCTGGATTTTCGCCTGATCCGGCCTCCGGAAATCAGTGTCGTCATTCCAGTAACCAACCAGTTTCTGGAAACACTCTCTACACTGGCTGCCCTGCATGCAAATGGGGCGGGCGCAATTGATATCATCATTGTTGATAACGGTTCGAGTGACGAGACGGCACAGATCGAGCGTATTGTAAGAGGAATACGCGTTCTTCGCCCAACATCCCGGACAAATGCCACGGAACAGGTTAATCACGCTGTAGACCGTGCGCGTGCCGATATTGTTCTCCTGATGGAGCCGGGCACGCAGCCGTTCCCCAATACATTGCATGCAGCTTTGCAGGCCTTTGATTCCCCTGATGTCTGGGCTGTAGGTGGCCAGTCTTTGGGTCTTGATGGCCGCGTCCTTGAGGCAGGTACGATTGTCTGGCGAGATGCTTCGACTCTCAGATTTGGCATTGACCGACGCGCAAATGAACCGGAAATCGGGTTCTGCCGTCAGGTAGATGCAATCTCTGTTGGCATGCTGTTCTGTCGACGGGACAAACTGGCTGCATGCGGTGGCATTGACGAGGTCTGCATTGGGTCCGAAGCCAGGCTCCTGTCCCTGTGTCTGGCTCTGCGTCAGGTAGGTGGTAAAATCGTCTATGACCCTTCCATTCTGGATCGGACCCGACCACCAACTGTGTTACCCGAAGACTTCCTGCGCCGGAATCAGACATGGCTGAAACGACGGTTTTCGGCCATACTTTCCCGCTATCCCATGACCGGTACGTCTCTTTTCAGAGCACGTTTTGCGTCAGGCGTACCAACAGTGCTTGTGCTCTGCTCTACATTGCCTCACCGCTCGCTTGGCTCCCCCCATCTTCGGACCCAGGAATTGATTCTGGCCCTAGTCGCAAGGGGTACCATGTTACGGTTTTCCCCTTGGAAGGCGGTGTTACCGACCCCGTGACGGTTGCCCTTGATTTTCCGTCGAACGTAGAAATCATGAACGAGAGTGACATTTCCGAGCTTCCGGAATTTCTCAGGGATCGTGCTGCGTCCTTCGATTACCTTTGGATCACGGGAGGCAACACACTGCATCGAACAGGCAGCATATTGCGATCACATTCTGCCATTCTTCCCAAGCTGAATATGATCCTGGATCTTGATGGCACAACATCTGGAGAAAGTTATCTTCGGAAGCGCGTTGGCCTTCATAATGATCGCGAGCAAATGCTTGATGATCTTGACCGCGAACTGACAGACGCCTGGATGTGTCAGGCTCTTGTCTGCTCTCACGCCGAAGAAGCTGAAAACCTGCGCGCTCTCGGGTACGGTAACGTACTTGAACTCAACTATGTTCCGCGTACCATTCCAACGACGGTTCCGGGCTTTCATGATCGTTCTGGAATTCTTTTCGCACTACCCTGTGAAACTTCAGGCAGCGCAGCACATGATGGTCTGGACTGGTTTGTACATCAGGTTTTGCATGAATTGTCCGACCGCCTTCCGGCGGATGCGACAGTTCTGTTTGCAGGGTATAGAGGCAACGACATCGACCTGACACCTTACACAAGAGCTTTAGGAATTGAACCACTCCCTGATAGCGTGGACATGTCTGCACTTTACCGCACACGCAGGATCATGATTGATCCTTCCCGCGTCATGAGTGCACCTGCACAGGAAATCTTGGATGCTGCGGCTGCCGGCCTTCCCGCTGTTCTGACAGAAACAACTATGCAGCAACTTGGGTGGTCAGAAGAGGCCGGCAAGTGCATTGCAGGTGGTTTCTGTAACCCCGCTCTTTTCGCAGATGCGGTGATACGACTGTATGAAGACGAAGAACTCTGGAACCGCATCAGCCAGAACGCCAGACACTTCGTTTCGTCCCTGTCTGAAGCGAGAATTTTTGATCAGCAGGTAACGAATATTCTGAACCTCTCGTCCGGGCAGGCCCCTATTGCGCTACCTGACCATGCACCACGCCTGATCAGGCAGGACAGGCCCAATGGCCCCATCGCGCCAGCCCCCATTCGTCTGCAGCATCGCAAAGCTGACGATCCTACCCGGGAGGCCGAGGTCTCCCATCCTTTTGAGACGTCGGAAGAAGCACCGGCCCTCGGAACCCTGACACCTCGCGTTGGCATCTCACTACCTCTTTCGGAACTTTGACTCCATGACGACTTCAACATCCCTTCCTCTTGATGCTGTTCTGTCTCACGTTGACAGGTCTCTGGACAGTGCCGTTGAAAGACTGTTCAGCCTGCTGCGCATTCCCAGCATTTCCACCCAACCCTCCCACGCCGCGGACTGTCGCAAGGCCGCTGAATGGCTTCGACAGGATCTGGTAGAAATGGGACTGTCAGTTGATGTCAGGGATGTTCAATGGGCTGCGCCTGGACATCCGATGATCGTGGCACACGATACACCTCAGGCAGACAAGCCTCATGTCCTGTTTTATGGGCATTATGACGTCCAGCCGACCGACCCTGAAAATCTCTGGAAAGCGCCGCCTTTCGAACCGCGCCTTGTAGAGGATGGTGCAGGTCGAAAGGTCATTGTTGCGCGTGGTGCCAGTGATGACAAAGGACAGGTCATGACCTTCCTTGAAGCGTGCCGTGCATGGAAAACAGTTCATGGATCCATTCCTATTCAGGTCAGCGTCCTTCTCGAGGGGGAAGAGGAATGCGGGGGCGCCAATCTGCTTCCCTTTCTCAAGGAAAATGCAGAAGAGCTGAAAGCCGACGTCGCGCTTGTGTGTGATACGTCCATGGCAGATCGAACGACGCCAGGCATCACGACTTCTCTACGCGGAATGATGGCAGAAGAAATCGTCATTGAATGCGCATCACATGATCTGCACTCGGGCATTTATGGCAACGCAGCAGCAAACCCGATCGCACTGCTCTGCCAGATTCTTGCAACATTGCGCGATGCTGACGGACGGGTAACGCTTCCCGGCTTTTATGATGGTATTCAAGACCCGTCGCCAGAAACGCGGGCACAATGGAAAACTCTGTTCCCGAATGATGCGGCCCTTCTCGAAGAAGCTGGTCTCGCCATCCCAGCGGGCGAAAAGGGCTATACCGCCATTGAGCAGACCTGGTGTCGTCCGAGCTGTGAAATCAACGGAATTTCCGGCGGCTATGAAGGGGAAGGGTTCAAGACCGTTCTGCCAGCAAAAGCCATGGCTAAAGTTTCCTTCCGACTGGTTCCGGGGCAGGATCCTGAGAAAATCCGGGACACATTCCGCGCTCATGTTAACGCGGCTCTCCCGGCCGACGCGAAAGTTACATTTACACCACATGGTGGTTCACCGGGCTTTGAAGTCTCCCGGAACAGCCGGTTCCTCGCGCCGACACTCAAGGCTCTGACGGATGAGTGGAGCGTGCCGGCAGCCACGATTGGAAGTGGCGGCTCCATTCCTGTCGCTGGTGAAGTGCGGGATGCGCTAGGGCTGGATGCTCTAATGGTCGGTTTTGCACAGGCAGATGACCGCATTCATTCCCCCAATGAGCAATATGGTCTCGAATCCTTTCACAAAGGTATTCGCTCCTGGGTCCGGATCCTCGCCTCTCTGGCTGATGCAGGCTGACATGAAGGCCCCGATCGCCCTGACTCTCGGTGATCCGGCCGGAATTGGGCCGGAGCTTGCTGTTGCCGCATGGCAGGCTTTGCGAAACACCGGACCAGTCTTTTTCTGGCTGGGCGATCCTGTTCTCTTAAACAACGCCATTCCATTCCGGCTAATTGAAAAGCCGGAGGATGCAGAGCAGACTTTTCCTGACGCGCTACCCGTTCTCCCGATAACATGCCCAACTCTTGTGACGTCCGGACAGCCAACATCAGACAATGCGCCCGCCGTTATCGAAAGCATCGAACGTGCTGTGGGATTTGTTCTGGAGGGTAGGGCAGGCGGCGTCACGACCAACCCTATTGCCAAGCACATTCTGGCAGCATCAGGCTTCGCTTATCCGGGGCACACGGAATTTCTGGCGGCCCTCTGTCAGACGACAGGGCAAGAGGTCATGATGCTCGCATCCCCTCAGCTTAAAGTCGTTCCCGTCACCATTCATGTCTCACTGCGACGTGCCCTGGAAACTCTCACGACAGAACGTATTATCGCCGTGGCCCGGGCGACGCATAGTGCCTTGCAAAACGATTTTGGGCTTGTATCCCCTCGGCTGGCTATTGCCGGTCTGAACCCTCACGCAGGGGAAGAGGGGCTGATGGGGACCGAAGAACAGACGATTATCGGTCCGGCTATTGCTCAACTGAAAAACGAAGGGCTGTGCGTTTCCGGGCCTTATCCGCCAGATACAATGTTCAGTGCCACGGCTCGCCCGAAATATGACGTGGCAATCTGCATGTACCACGATCAGGCCCTAATTCCGCTCAAAACGCTCGATATGGCCGAGGGCGTCAATGTCACTCTGGGCTTACCCATTATTCGAACGTCCCCGGATCATGGGACAGCCTTTGACATTGCCGCCCCGATTGGTGGTTCCAACCGGGCAGATCCTTCCAGCCTTCTGGCAGCACTCAGACTGGCAGATTTCATGTCCCAGCACAGAAGGGGAAACAGCCAATGATCCGGCTTGGCGTTAATATTGACCACGTTGCCACATTGCGAAACGCCCGTGGCGATGCTTACCCCGATCCCGTGGACGCTGCAAAACTGGCGATCCAATGGGGTGCAGATGGAATTACAGCTCATCTCAGAGAAGATCGTCGACATATCCGGGACGCCGATATGCCACGCCTCAAGGTTCTGGCAGCACCGCTGAACTTCGAAATGGCAGCGACTGCAGAGATGATCCGTATCGCCTGCCTTCTTCGACCGCATGCGTGCTGCCTTGTCCCGGAAAAGCGTGCTGAAGTCACAACTGAAGGGGGGCTTGATGTCGCCGGGCACAAAGAAATTCTGGCACCCAAAATTGCTCGACTGAGAGATGCCGGGATTCGGGTCTCACTGTTTATCGATCCTGATACAAGACAGATCGAAACAGCAGCAGAACTCGGTGCGCCTGTGGTCGAGTTGCATACCGGCGCCTATGCTCATGGCAAAGGTGGAGAATTGGAACGTCTGCATCAGGCAGCGGGAACCGTTGCCGATTGTGGCCTTGAACTCCATGCCGGTCATGGCCTGACTTATGACAATGTGCCGCCTATCGCCAAGCTGCCAGGGCTGGCGGAACTGAACATTGGACACTTTCTGATCAGTGAGGCAGTTTTTTCCGGGCTTGGACCAGCCGTTCGAAAAATGAAATATCTGATTAACTGCCCATAAAATGAGAAAGCCGGGGGTCTCCCCCCGGCCTACCGTCTTACTTAACAGGCTGGATCACTGGCTGTGTCTTGTCTTTGCTGAACTGCGGTACATATTTCCCAGACTGATCTGAATATGTTGCCGAACTGCTCTGCGGAGGTGTCGCGGGCGGGTGGAAAGCAGAAACAGGGCCAAATGGTCCAGCGTTTACACGATGCATGGTCGATTCACGCTGACGTGCACAACCACGGGTAATGATGGAGCAAATACCGTCTGTTCCGATATATTCGTCGTCGTTCCCGGTGTAATGCACCTCGGAAACGCGATCATGGTCAAGACGAAGCACCATACGGCACGTCGTACCGCCGCCGCCAAAAGCGGATTGATAGATGCTGATGATTGACTGTGCAGGAATAAGGCCGGAATCCGACGAAATCGTCGGCGTGCTCTGGGTTCCATCGTACTGCCAGATTTCCGTTGTATCGTTCAGCTTCTTCGTACTGCCCGGAAGACCAGCACAAGCCTGAACATCGTAGCTGGTCATGCCGACCATCTCGAACTGGGCCTTGTGAGCATTACGGGAATCGAAATATCCGCATCCGGAAAGGGTAACGGTGGCTGCAAGTGCTCCAAAAACACGGAGGACGGAGGGGCGCATTCTGTCTCCTTTGCGCAAGGTCAGGATGACCCGCCCTAAACCTCCGGGCACAGCCGGGGAACAGGGCGAAAGATTGGAAGAGCCCGGTTTCTACAACAGGAATACCATTCAGGGTAGGGGAGATGGGTTCCTTTCAGGGTAACGATGAGCTACAGGGCAAGACCTTGCCAAAACTCAGGAGTGCCACCCGATGGCCGATATGACCCCTTCCGAAGTGACACGCCTTCAGACGACATTGCAGCGTCTTCTCGGCTCACAGAAACTGACAGTTACCAAGCCAGCCCGTAAGGGAATGAGTGTTGAACTCGCGGTCGCAGGCGAAGTTATCGGCACGGTGCACCGTGACGAGGACGAGGGCGAGGTGTCCTACGCCATTCACATCACTGTCCTTGAGGAAGACCTTCCTCCGGCCTGAACGGCCCTTTGACTCAGGGCCGCGGGGCAGACTGCGGCAGATCGAACCGCGTGATTTTCCAGCCCCAGTGCTCGAATTTCATATGCAGGACGAACGGTGTCTGCCCCGGTTGGTCCACCTGCGCCTCGAACTTGTTGAGGCTCACGAAATGGGCGTGCAGGCCACCCCACACAGGCCAGCCCCCTCCAGATGACATGGACGCATCTGCGGGCATCAACTGATGTGCGGTTGTCATCAGAGTGTTAGGGGACAGTTCCGTATCAATCGCGTTTGATATGGCATTGCCCGCAAAAGAACTTCCAAAATCCGGCAATTCATCCTCTGACGCAGGTGCGGGGGGTTTAAACTGCTCCTTGAGGGAATGGGTAAGCGACGTCCAGTCCACATGCGGGACAAGACGCGCCGGGTTATTTCCCTTCATGGCACGATCAATATCCCACAGCGCCAGATAGGGGGAGATGGCATAGGCAGCGAGTGTCGCGCCAAGGCCAACGCCGAGGCCCTGCCGTGTCCGGGAAGTTTTTTTCCAGAAAGAATTCTGCATGGTCGCGCCTCCGCACAAACCCCAAAATCCGGGGAGATGTGGACAATGATGAATCTAACGTCTTTCCGTCTCAAAAGTCAGCAATTATCTTGAGACCATGACTCTTGATTTTTCCGACGACGAGCTTGAGCGATATTCCCGCCACATCCTGCTTCCCCAAGTCGGGGCCATCGGGCAGGCACGGCTGAAAAATGCCTCCGTTCTGGTTATTGGGGCAGGAGGGTTGGGGGCGCCTTTATCCCAACAGCTTGCAGCCTCGGGGATTGGCCGGATTGGACTGATGGATCATGATATTCTGGAACTCAGCAATCTTCAGAGACAGGTTCTGTACGGCACGAAAGATATAGGTCGCCTGAAAGTAGAGGCTGCCGCTGATCACCTCAGCGACATCAACCCTCTGATCACGGTGAACACGCATGCTGTCAGGGCTACTGCTGATACGTTGAATGACGTCGTTCCAGAATATGATCTGGTTTGTGACGGAACTGATAATTTCGAAACACGCCTGGCCGTTTCGGACGCCTGTGTCCGGCATGGCAAAACGCTCGTCTCCGGCGCGGTTCAGGGGTTTGCAGGACAACTGGCTGTTTTTCGCCCTCAACATGGTGGACCGTGTTATCGATGCCTTTTCCCCGAGGCGGCTGAAACCGAAGCTGCCACCTGCGGCCAATCCGGCGTTCTGGGCGCTGCGACAGGCGTCATGGGAAGCCTGATGGCTGTGGAAGTCATGAGGGAAATCATGGAGCTTGAGGGCCGGGAGGACACGCGCCTCATGATGTGGGATGCTCTTGCCGGTACTCTGAGAAGCTTTCCTCTGGCCAGAGATCCGGCGTGTCCGGTTCATCCTTCTACGCAATCGGGTCATCACGCATGACAGCACCCATGTTCATCACGCTTGCAGATGATTCCTGGCAACGCGCACATTATGCGCTGATCGTCGCGGCTGGCGCATTGTCTCTGGGGCGCACGGTAACGATTTTTGCTGGTGGCAGAAGCGTTCATGCTCTCGCAAAAGACTGGTCAGGCCTGAAAGACATCACCTCCGATGCCGAGCTGGACAACAGAGGCGTCGCCAGCTTCCGGGATTTGCGTGAAGCTGTCATTGAACTCGGAGCACATCTTATGGTCTGCGAAACGGGGCTTGCGCTCACAGGGCTGACACCAGACACTCTGTGTGAAACAGTTTCCGTTCGCGGTATTGTCACTTTTCTGGAGCAGGCCGGAGACCGACCGATCCTTGCACTGTGACCTGTTTCCCGTATCCAAATCGCGATTTTCGTCATTTGGTGGCTTGCCGAAACTCTCCACCCTTGGCAGGGATGCGCTCATGAGAACGCTTGTCACTCCTCTGTCCCGAACCCTGCGCTGCCGTCAGCTTCTGCTGTCTTTCGCAGCGGCAACGGCCCTGATGGTCATTTCTCCCGCAGAAGCGGCCCATCATAAGCATGACCATGCGATCAAGGCCGATGCGAAAGCTGCCAAAGCCCCGCATGCGAAGAAAAAGCCTTCGAAGAATACGGGTGATACTGCCAGTTCTTCCAAAAAAACCCATCACGCCGCACGACATACGACTGTCACGCGTCATGCCGCGCCTCTTGCTGCCGGAGTAGCAGCGGGTGCCGCCGGGGCTGCGGCTGCCAGCGTAACCCAGGCGCCAGCGCCATCCCCCGATGCTCCACCAGCTGACGCACCGACCGACAAGGGAAGCAACACGGGTCTGCCTCTGCCGCGCTACGCGGCATTAAGAGCCGACAAAGTTTACATGCGCCGTGGGCCCGGGGATCGGTATCCGATTGACTGGGTCTATCACCGCCGCGGTCTTCCCGTCGAAATCGAACGCGAGTTCGATGTCTGGCGCCTGGTTGAAGATTCTGATGGGCAGAAAGGCTGGGTACATCAAGCCACCCTTTATGGCAGCCGTACCTTTGTTATTCCGGGACTTCCACCGGAAGGTGTGAAAGCACAAACTGGTGAGGCCTCCGAAAAGGACGGAGACCATATCGGTCGCGCAGATGCGCGCGTTCTGGGACATGTTGCGACTCAGGAAGAAGCCCGCGCGCATAAAAGTGATGTTCTCCTCATGAGCCATCCGGAGGAAGACAGCAGCGTGGTTGCTGTCCTTCAGCCGGGAACTGTAGGGAACATCAAAGCCTGCCCACAAAGTTCTCAATGGTGCCACGTGGTCGTCAAAGGCTACGAGGGATGGCTGCCACGTCGTCTGTTCTGGGGACTGCTCCCTGGCGAGACGATTCAATCCAACTGATTTTCCTAGCGAGGACGCCACTCCATGACATCCAGCTCCCATCATCGTCGTACGCGGATCGTCGCAACTCTTGGTCCGGCCTCATCCTCGCCCGAGATGATCCTGTCTCTGGCTGAGGCCGGGGTAAACGTTTTCCGCTTGAACTTCTCTCATGGTGCTCATGAAGATCATGGCGAACGTCATGCAGCGATCCGTGCGGCAGAAACGAAAGTGGGACGCCCTCTCGCTATTCTGGCTGATCTTCAGGGACCGAAACTGCGTGTTGGCGTATTCGAGAACGGCCCGGTCATCCTTGAAGAAGGAAAGCCTTTCCGGCTTGATCTGGATAAAACCCCGGGCAATGTCGATCGTGTCTGCCTCCCACATCCGGAAATTATTTCGGCAGCAAAGCCCGGAAGCCATCTTCTCCTCGACGACGGCAAACTCAAGCTGCGTGTCGTTAATGTTCTCAATGGTGCGCTTGAAACGGAAGTTGTTATTGGTGGCAAGCTCTCCGAGCGCAAAGGCGTCAATGTTCCTGACGTCACGCTGCCAATTCCTGCGCTGACCGAAAAGGATCGCAAGGACTTCGACTTTGCGCTCTCGCTGGGTGTGGATTTCATCGCGCTTTCCTTCGTGCAGCGTCCTGAAGACGTCGAAGAAGCTCGCGAAATCGCCAAGGGTCGTGCAGCGATCGTCACGAAACTTGAAAAACCTCAGGCGATGGAAGATCTAGAGCGCATCGTGCGCCTGTCTGACGCCATCATGGTGGCACGTGGTGATCTCGGTGTAGAACTCCCGCCAGAGGAAGTTCCCGTTGCCCAGAAGCGTGCCATTACCGAAGCACGCCGTCAGTGCCGTCCTGTGATCGTGGCAACGCAGATGCTTGAAAGCATGATCGAAAGCCCGACACCAACACGCGCTGAGGTTTCAGACGTTTCCAACGCGGTTTATGATGGGGCTGATGCTGTCATGCTTTCGGCTGAAAGCGCAGCGGGTAAATACCCGATTGAAGCCGTTTCCATCATGGCTCGCATCGCGTCTCGCGTGGAGCAGGACGTCGAGTGGCGCCTCCGTATGGACCGTGCCCGTCCAAAGCCCGAGGGGACCGTTCAGAACGCCATTGTTCAGGCGGCCTGGCAGGTCAGTACGGCTCTGAGCGCAAAGACCATCGGTGTCCGGACACAGGGTGGCGGTGGCGCACTCCGCATGGCCCGCGAGCGGCCCCATTGCCCCATTCTGGCTGTCACACCTCATCAGGAAGTCGCACGGCGGCTTTGCATTGTTTGGGGTGTGTTTCCACGAGTTGTGGAGAAAGAGCATATCGCCCAGAGCATAGAAGAACTGGCAGAGCCTACTGCGGCCATGGCATGTTCTATGCAGCTTTGCCGACCTGGCGATCATGTTATTGTTCTGGCTGGCCTGCCTTACGGCGTTGCTGGAAGCACAAATACGCTTCGTATCATAACGGCCTGATTTTAAAATATTTCTTCCATCCAGACTACTCTGGGTGGAAGAAACCCAAATGATTATGCCTGTCGGTTTTCGATCAGTGTTCGTCTGATCCTGCGTCCCCGTTCAATACGGGTTGTAATAGCGGCTTCATCGCCTTCCCGGATTGCCTGCGCCATGCCTTGAGCATCTGCCACAAAGCGATCAAGGGTCTCCAAAAGAACATCCTTGTTGGCGATGAAAATGTCCCGCCACATCACCGGGTCCGAGGCAGCAATACGTGTGAAGTCCCGAAATCCTGAAGCAGCATAATCGAGAACGGCAGCACGAATTTCTTCGGAAAGATTATCGGCCGTGTCGCAAATGGTAAACGCCAGAAGATGAGGCAGGTGGCTCACCATAGCGCAAATACGATCATGCTTGTCATCAGACAGGATTTTCGTTCTGGCGCCGCACAACTCCCAAAGCTTCTGGATCTTCTGAACAGCTTTTTCGTCTGCACCCTCGGGCGGAACGAGTAGAGACCAGCGGTTTTCAAACAGAGTCGAGAAACCTGCATCCGGTCCAGAGTGCTCGGTACCCGCCATTGGATGACCGGGCACATACGCAACGCCTTCTGGCAGGAGGGCCTGAATCGTAGGACCAAGCTGCCCCCGAACCGAGGCTACATCGGTTAAAACAGAACCCGGCTTCATGTAGGGAAGGATAGCACGCGCTGTCGCTTCAACCGCGCCAACCGGCACGCAGATCATGACGCATTCGGCCTGAGCCGCAACAGCCATGCTGTCTGTTACAACATCCGCTATCTTCAGGTCTCGGACACGCCCCAGCACTGCTGGGTTAATGTCCGCTGCAATCAACGTGTCTGCCAGGAGACCCGTTTCGCGCGCACGACGCAGGACAGAAGATCCAATCAGTCCGGGACCAACAACGGCAAGAGATCTGAAAAGGGCCATCAAAGAATACGCGGCGACGTTGCAAATGCGGCGCCGTCCTTATCTTCGGTTTCACGAGGAGACGAGCCGTCTTTCTTGCTACTTGCGGCCATGACGGATGTTGTTGTCTTCAAAACGGATGTCACAGTCTTCTCTGAAGACGAGATAGAAGTGCCGCTTTCCTTGCGAAGACGGCTCATTTCAACAAACTGCCAGCCGAGAAGGACAGGAATACCGATCAGAATATCCCTTCCACGGCGCAGTAGGGATAGACTCAGAGAAATCTGTGAATCAATTCCGAAAATCAGACCAAGAGCGACATAGGCTGCTTCCTGCACTCCCAGAGCCGCTGGGACAAGAAACCCTGCTGACATGATCCCGCACACGACACCTTCAATAGCGAGCGCTGACAGGAATCCGACATGCGCTCCCAGAAGAATAAGCGCGATCCATGTCAGCAAAGCCCCTGCGATCCAGCAGAGGAAATGTGACAATGCTCCCAGCATGATCCGGTCCGGGCGGCTCCACAGAGCTTCCAGACGGGCCTGAAAAATATCGGTGTTTCCGATCAGGCTTTCACGCCAGTCAGCCGCAATATGACGTCCAAAGAACATCGCAGCCTTACGAACCATCGACCCGCCACGATGCTGGGTCCAGATAAACCCTGCGATCCCGAGCGACAGAAGAACCATGCCACCCATCAGCGGCCAGATAAACCGCGCAGCTCCCTGATGACCGACAAGGCAGAGGATTGAAACCAGAATGAACGCAATCTGCCCAAGAACCTCGGTGGTGATATCTACCAGATTGGACGCCACGCCTTCAGGCCAGTGCAGATCTTCCCCATCCACCGCCTGAGCACGGCGCCCTGCCAGAGTGGCCCGAACGCCGAGCACCATTCCACCAAGCTGGGAAAAGGGCAGGCAGGCCCCGGCTGCATCTCGCACCAGACGCGCGCCAATCAGTCTCAGGAGACCGATCTGGGGAACGGAAGCCTTCCAGGCGATACCGAGTCCAATGTCCACCACGAGTTGAGCCATGACCAGAAGGAAGAACCCTCCGATACCGACTTTTCCAAGAGCTTCCATAACAGGATGAACGCCTGCTTTGGCTGCAATGAATGTGAAGAGAACCACGCCCAGAAGGGAGAGGATAATGGGGAGAGTTTTTTTCAACGTCTTCGTCACATGCCGTTTGCAACACGCTCTAACCCACAGTTCTCCAATATTCCAGTCTTGCAGACGCTTTCCCCCGAAAGCCAGCAGCAGTAAGGTACGCGAAAAATTTCAACCTGTTGCTGATGAACCAAGGAGAAGATTGCCACCATGAACGATGTCACACTCGTTACAGGGGCTACCGGGTTCGTCGGTTCTGCTGTTGCCCGCGTGCTCCGGGAACGTGGGCACCGCCTGCGTTTGTTTATTCGGGAAAACTCGGACCGATCCAACATTACAGAGCTCGACGCGGAACTTGCCATCGGAGATCTTTCCGATCCCTCGACTCTTCCGGCAGCGCTTAAAGGCGTAAAAATTCTTTTCCACGTCGCGGCTGATTACCGACTCTGGGTTCCGGACCCGGCAGTGATGATGAAAGCCAATGTGGAAGGGACACGGAACCTCATGCTGGCTGCCCTGGAGGCCGGCGTAGAGAAGATCGTGTACTGCTCTTCCGTTGCGGCCCTTGGGCTCAACAAGGACGGTACGCCGGCAGATGAAGAAACCTACGTCACGGAAAGCACCGTTATCGGGACCTACAAGCTTTCAAAGTACCGGGCAGAACAGGAAGTTCTGAAACTGGTGCGTGAAAAGGGACTTCCTGCAATCATCGTCAACCCCTCGACGCCGATTGGCCCGCGCGACATCAAACCAACGCCTACAGGTCAGATGATCCTCGATTGTGCATCAGGTCGGATGCCAGCCTATGTGGAGACAGGCCTCAACATCGTGCATGTTGACGATGTTGCCGAAGGGCATGTTCTGGCGCTTGAACGCGGCAAGATCGGCGAGAAATATATTCTCGGCGGGGAGAACATGATGCTGGGGGATCTTTTTCGTCTCACGAGCGAGATTGCCTGCGTCAAACCGCCCCGCATCAAGCTCAGGCAGTCGTGGCTTTATCCGGTGGCTGTCGTGTCCGAATGGTTGGCCCGTGGATTTGGCATTGAGCCGCGTGTCACCCGTGAAACACTCGCCATGTCTCGGAAGCTGATGTTTTTCTCTTCGATGAAGGCGCAGAGGGAACTTGGCTATACCCCCCGGCCTGCAAGGGACGCCATAGCGGATGCCATTTCGTGGTTCCGTCTGCATGGACGGATGAAATAATGCTCTATGGAAGTGCACTCACCAGCCTTGGCGCCTGGATCTACCTGACGCTCTTCCATGGAAAATTCTGGCAGGGTGGACCCGTTCTCAAACCTTCCGCTGCTCCGCCCTGCGCCCCGGACGTCGCAATCGTCGTTCCGGCGCGGGACGAAGCCGAGTCGATTGAAGCGTGTCTGACGTCGCTGCTTGAACAGGATTATGACGGGAAACTGTCGGTCATCCTGGTAGACGATAACAGCACAGATGGAACAGGCGATCTGGCCCGCGCCCTGCCTGACCCACACAAACGTCTCACCGTCCTGACCGGTGCTTCGCGTCCTGCCGGGTGGAGTGGCAAGCTCTGGGCTGTCAATCAGGGCGCGCAGGAAGCACTGAGCCACATTGGGCCTTACGGATACATCCTGCTAACCGACGCAGACATCATGCATGCGCCGAAGCATCTTTCGACGCTTCTCGCCAAGGCCCGTGCAGACGATCTGGATCTTGTTTCCGAAATGGTGGCTCTGAATTGTGAGAGTTCTGCAGAGCGCTTGCTGGTTCCGGCCTTCGTCTATTTTTTCGCCATGCTGTACCCCTTTGCATGGACGGCAAACGAGCGATCCAAAATCGCAGGCGCAGCAGGAGGGACCATTCTGCTTCGTCGGCGCGCACTGGAGCGGATTGGTGGCATTGAGGCTATCCGGGGATCACTCATCGACGATTGCACCCTTGCAGCGCATGTCAAACGCTCCGGCGGCCGCCTCTATCTGGGCCACAGCGCGCTCGCATGGTCGGTTCGACCATATCGTGGCGCGAAAGACATCTGGGAAATGATTGCCCGGACGGCTTATGTCCAACTTCGGCAGTCGCCGCTCCTGCTTCTTATGACCATTTTCGGAATGACGCTGATCTGGCTCCTTCCGATCGGACTGACCATTTTTGGGAAAGGACGTACAAGGAAGGTTGGACTACTGACCTATCTCCTGTCCTGCGCTACATTTCTTCCAACCCTGCGACGGTTCGGACTTCCCTTATGGCGCGCACTGCCGCTGCCGCTGATTGCCGCCTTCTATATGGCCGCAACCATCGGCTCGGCGATCGACCATCACAGGGGCGTTGGCGTGCGCTGGAAAAATCGCTCCTATACGGATGAGGCATCGTGACAGAAGACATCTGGGGGACGAAAGACGTCACCTCTGACAAAGGCAAAACCGACGAGAATTTCCCCGTTGGTTCTTTGCTGATTTCCCGCCATCTCCGCCCGTATGTTCATACCTATTACAATTTCGCCCGCGTGGCGGATGACATGGTGGATACATCCGAACTAACCCCGCAGCAGAAAATTGTCCGACTGCGTGGGATGGCCGCCGTCATCAGAGGAGAACTACAGGCTCCGCAACGAGCCGATGCCCAGACAGCGGTGAAACTGAGAGACGTTCTTCTCAAAACGGGCGTACCGCTGGAGACAGCGACAGATCTTCTTGAAGCATTCTGCATGGATGCAGAGAAAACAAGATACGAAAGCTGGCAGGAACTCCTGCATTACTGCCGGTATTCCGCCAATCCCGTCGGTCGGTTCTTATTGCTGCTCCATGCAGAAGGACACGAAACGCTTGCACCTTCAGATGCTCTGTGTTCAGCGCTTCAGGTGATTAATCACCTGCAGGATGCAGCAAAAGATCTTCAGGTTCTGGACCGCTGCTACATTCCACTACCCTGGCTTGAGGAAGAGGGCGTTACTATTGATGACCTGAGGCTGGTACGCAGCAAGCCCGGCCTGAGACGGGTTTTCGACAGAATGCTAGATGGCGTGGATGCACTGAATCGCGAAGCACGCGGTCTTCCGATGCTAATCCGGGATCGGCGGATGCGGCTGGAGGCCGCTGTCATTGTGGAACTGTCGCATATTCTGGCAAAGCGACTGCGTCGTCAGGACCCAGTGGCCGAACGGGTTGCTCTTACAAAAGCTGACGGGGCGAAAGCTTTGCTTCTGGCAATGCGCTACTGGCCAACCCACTAAATAAAAAAACGGGAGGCCAGAGAGCCTCCCGTTTTGAACTATCAGCCGATGATGCGGTCCAGTGCCGCACAGAACTTCTTCATTTCACTCATCGAGCCAACCGTGATGCGGGATGCGTTCGGCCAGATCGGCCAGGAGCGCCCGATAATGATGTTTTCCTTCAGGAATGCATCCTTGATCGGCCCAGCAGGCCGCTTCCAATCAATAACGAACATATTTGCATCAGACGGGATAAAGCTGATTCCCTTCTTCTGAAGATGGTCGTAGGTCATGGCGCGGGCCGCAATCATCTCACGACGACGGGCATCAATATCGGCCTTCATGGTGAGGCTCTTCGTGCCACAGACAACCGCCGGAATCGGCAGCATATGCGTCTGGTTCACGCCATCATAGCGCATCATTTTTTCCTGAAGGGCAGGGGCAGCTATGCTAAACCCAAGACGTAGCCCCGCCATTCCAAACATTTTGGAGAATGTGCGCAGAACAACGACATCTCGACCTTCAGCAACAAGCGCAACAGCACTCGGAGCATTAGAGAAGTGAATGTAAGCCTCATCAACCAGAACGATGGAATCTTTTGGCTTGTTTGCGACCAGCCAACGAATATCTTCCAGCGGCGTCAGTGTGCCGGTCGGATTATTGGGCGAACAAATATAATAGACACCTGCGTTTGGATCCGCCTTCAACATCGCTTTCACGTCGGTTTTGTAACCATTTGACGCGTCCAGCGGCACTTTTTTTAGCGGAATTTTAAGCCATTCAGACGCAACCCATCCCGCTTCATAGCTCGGATCAGCCGTCACGAGTCCACGGGTCGGAGAGCAGAATGTCACGATTGTACGACAAAGTGGATCGGACGAACCGCCCCAAGGTATAATGCAATTCTCTGGGATATTTTCGACTTTGGCAGCGGTGCTGATCAGATCTTCGCGCGTATGACCCGTAGGGTCGTAGCGGTTTCCTTCGAAAACCGCAGAGGCACCAGCCTTGGCCGCAGCCGGAAATGGGCCGGTCCAACACTCATTGCTGCCAATACGGACCATCTTGGTCACATCGCCAGGCGGGAGAGCCGTGAGAGGGGAGGCTTCAGCGCGCCCTACGATAGACCGTACCGCCATGCCTGCACTCAGAAGTGCAGCTACGCGGCCCAGACTACGACGGGAGTAACCGCGTGAAAGGAGATCATCTTTTGCTTCAGAGGACAGGCGGTCGGTCATGCTCGGTTCACGCTCCTAGAATGTCTGAAAACATAATAGAAACGAAACGATCTAGCTGTCAAAGGTCCAATTGAGCTTTGATTCAATATTCAGGATTCTGTTTATCCACGGGGATCGACGTGGGTTGCCCTTCTGCGCCAGCGTAAGTCAGCAAAAGGATGGTCGGCTCGTTTCCTGACACACCACGATGAACGTCATTCACAGATTCAGCAAAAGCTTCTCCCTGATGAAAAGTCTGGCTCTTGCCACTTTCCTTATCCTGAATTGTCAAAGAACCCTGCAAAACATATCCCGCGTTCGGAAACGGGTGCTTATGCCAGGGCAGGGCCGTATGTGCCGGAATTGTCAGGCGAATCATGCTGAGTTCCGGCTGGGACGTCGTATAGGGCGCGTAGGCTACGCCGTTCCATGAATGCGTGGCTTTCAGAAGATGATCGGCATGAGCTTTGGCTGACGACGATTCTGCTTGAGCCACAGAAAAACTCGAACACATAGCGATAGTGGCAAGGAAGAGACTGAACTTCATGGGACCTCCTGATGGAAGGGTGTTGCCTTTTGGCATCATAGGAACGTATGGCATCCCATTCCGTTCGAGCCGACTTTGTGACAGGCCCATTTGGCGTTAGAACGCAGCATTTCTGAAACAGGACAGGGGACAGACATGGTTTTCAGCAGGGCGCGTGCTTCTTCCGGTCTTCCCTGCGCACAGGCCGATCTTGACCATGTGGAGCATATCGTCACTGCATCCGGCACGTCTTTTGCCCGTGGCATGAAGGTTCTGCCGGCAGCAAGACGTCAGGCCATGTTCGCAATCTATGCCTTCTGCCGCGAGGTAGACGATATTGCTGACGGTGATGCTGGCGTTGCAAATCCGCTGCAGGCTCTGCAGGAATGGCATGACCGCATTGAGCGCCTTTATAAGGGTGAAACGCGCGATGCTCTGGACCGCGTGCTTGTAGCGACCATCTTCCGTTTCGATCTGCGGGCTGAAGATTTCCACGCCATCATTGATGGAATGGCCATGGATTGCGGTGATCCCATCATTGCACCAGATGAAAAAACGCTTGATCTGTATTGTGATCGCGTTGCGTCAGCAGTTGGCCGGTTGTCCGTCCGGGCGTTCGGCGACTCTTCGCCGGCTGCCGATCTTGTCTCTAAGCATTTGGGAAGAGCGCTTCAGCTTACGAACATCCTGCGAGATATTGCTGAAGATGCCGAACGCAGCCGTCTCTATCTGCCGTCAGAACTGCTCGAACGCTTCAATGTTCCCAGCGATCCGAAAGAAGCCCTGTACGCTCATGGTCTCGATGGCGTAGGCCGCATCCTTGCCCGGCGCGCCCATGATCATTTCCGGGAGGCACGCCGTGCCATGAAGGACTGTGACCATAAGGCGATGCGTCCGGCGCGTATGATGGCAGCATCCTACGAACCGGTTCTGAATGCTTTGGAAAAAAGAGGGTGGAAGAACCCTGAGGCGGTAGCAAAAGTCAGCAAAGGCTGGCGTGCGGTCCGCGCTTTGGCGGCATATGTGAAATAAGCCCATGAGCCACGTTCATATCATTGGTGGCGGCCTGGCGGGTCTTTCCGCAGCCGTCGAGCTTGCCGCACAGGCAAAGGTCACGATCTACGAGGCAGGTCCGGCCTGTGGGGGACGAGCACGTTCATTTCATGACAAGACACTCGATGCCCTGATTGATAACGGCAATCATCTGATCCTGTCTGCAAATGGTCTGACCTTTCGTTATCTTGATATTCTTGGCGCCCGTCACACATTGAGCGGCCCGGGTCTTCCAATTTTTCCCTACTATGATCTGCAGGACGATCTGGCGTGGACACTGCGTTTGTCCAAGGGAAAGATACCGTTCTGGGCACTTCCGGGTGGTCGTCGCGTGCCTGGCATGAAGCTCTCAGAACTTGCGTCTCTGGGACGCTTTCTGAAAGCCAATGACAATACGGTCGTTGAAGATTGCCTCAAACCGGGTCAACTTAGCCGCCGTCTTTTAGAACCCTTTGCAATTTCGGTTCTGAACACAGACCTGCACACAGGAAGCGCGCTGCTCCTGGGAAATGTGATCCGCAAGTCTCTGGCGCAAGGTGGGATGGCGTGCTGTCCCTGGTTCCCTGAAATCGGACTTTCCGAAACGCTGGTGGACCCGGCTCTTGCCTACCTGCGGCGCTATCATGGAGAAATCCGTACCGGTGTGCGGGTCAGCGCAATCGAGCGTGAAAAAGGGCGTGTTACAGCCATCGAGACCACAGAAGGGCGAATTGAGCTTGGCCCGGAAGATCATGTCATCGTGGCTGTACCCGGACCTGTGGCACAAACCCTGCTTCCGGAAATCATTGCTCCTGATGCTTTCGAAAGCATCGCGAATGCGCATTTCAAGCTCTCGGCTCCCGTCAAAGCACGGGGCGTCGTCGCGCAGGCACGATTTGTCGGGCTTGTCGGGGGTATTTCGGAATGGATCTTCCTGAAGGGTGACGTCCTGTCCGTAACAGTCAGCGCCGCCAATCGCTACGCCGACCGCGACAGCAACGAAATGCTGGCTACGATCTGGTCTGAAATCAGACGCGCGCTTGATCCCGTTCTGCCTCAGCCCCTGCCTGTTGCGATGCCTCCAGCACGCCTGCTGCGTGAGAAACGGGCTACGTTTGCCGCAACACCTGAGCAAAACCGCCGTCGCCCTACTGCCAAAACCGATACGGCAAACATGGCGCTTGCCGGAGACTGGACGAACACAGGCCTTCCTTCGACCATTGAAGGGGCAATCCAGTCAGGATTGGCGGCAGTGAGTGCCCTGGGTTTCCGTTCAGCCATAAAACACACGGAATCGTGAGGCGCGCTCACAAAGCTATGCTTGTAACACCACTCCCCTTGATGAGGGCTGCATGTCCCGGAAGACCTGAATAATGTTGATCTATCCAGACGAAAAAGAAGACCGCATGAGCGAGACCCTTTCCCACAAGCCCATTGAGGGAGACGACGTCACTCGTGCGATCGAGGGGGCTCATGCGGCTCTTGGCAAACGTCAGAAGGACGATGGGCATTGGGTTTTTGAGCTTGAAGCCGATGCCACCATTCCTGCTGAATACGTTCTTCTGGAGCACTATCTGGATCGGATCGATCAGGAAAAGCAGGACAAAATTGGCGTTTATCTCCGTCGCATTCAGGGCGAGCATGGTGGTTGGCCCCTGTACTTCGGTGGCGGCTTTGATCTCTCCGCAACGGTCAAAGCTTATTTTGCCCTGAAGGCCATTGGTGACAGCATTGACGCGCCGCATATGCGGCGCGCACGTGAAGCCATTCTGGACCATGGTGGCGCAGCTCGCTCCAACGTCTTTACGCGTATCCAGCTTGCGCTGTTTGGGGAAGTTCCCTGGGACGCGACACCTGTTATGCCGGTTGAGTTGATGCTCCTCCCCAGGAAGGCTTTCTTCTCTGTCTGGAACATGTCTTACTGGTCTCGCGCGGTGCTCGCTCCCATGCTGGCTGTGGGAGCTTTGAAGCCCCAGGCCATCAACCCGCGCGGCATTCATATACAAGAATTGTTCGTCAAACCGCCTTCTGAGGTCAAAGACTGGATACGCGGGCCTTACCGCTCTATCTGGGGGCGCGCGTTCAAGCATCTGGATACGGCGTTACGACCAGTCCTGCCACTCATCCCCAAGACAGTTCATGACAAAGCCCTCAAGGCGGCCATCAGCTTTATCGAGCCGCGCCTGAGCCGGGGCGGCCTCGGTGCAATCTATCCTGCCATGGCTAATGTGGTCATGATGTATCGTGCCCTTGGTGTGCCGGACAGTGATCCGCGTGTTGTAACGGCATGGGAGTCCATTCAGGATCTTCTGGTTCACAAGGATAACGAAATTTACTGCCAGCCCTGCGTGTCTCCTGTCTGGGATACAGGATTGTCCGGTCTGGCCATGATGGAAGCCGCGTCCGGCGCGCATCCAACGAAACGTGACGAAACACTGGCTAAACTGAAGAAAAGTGCCGAGTGGCTGAGAGATCGTCAGATCCTCGACGTCAAGGGAGACTGGGCAGTCAACACGCCGGATTTGCGTCCAGGCGGATGGGCTTTTCAGTACGAAAACGATTACTACCCGGACGTGGATGACACAGCTGTTGTCGGCATGCTGCTTCATCGTGTTGACCCTGAAGAAAACCGCGAAGCGATTGAACGCGCCCGTGAATGGATCATCGGGATGCAAAGCACAAATGGCGGCTGGGGCGCGTTCGACGTCGATAATGACCTTGAGATGCTGAACCATATTCCGTTCTCGGATCATGGTGCACTCCTTGATCCCCCTACGGCAGACGTCTCGGCCCGGTGCATTTCCTTCCTATGCCAGCTTGGCCATCCGGAAGATCGCCCGGTGATCGACAAGGCGCTGGAATACCTGCGCAAAGAGCAGGAAAAGGAAGGATGCTGGTTTGGACGCTGGGGGACGAATTATATCTACGGCACATGGTCCGTTCTGTGCGCGCTGAACATTGCGGGAATTACATACGATGACCCCATGGTGAAGCGCGCTGTGAACTGGCTGGAAGATATTCAACGTTCGGACGGCGGCTGGGGCGAGGATTGTGCGACCTACGAAGGTGCACCTCCGGGCATTTACAAGGAAAGCCTGCCATCCCAGACGGCTTGGGCCGTTCTGGCCCTCATGGCTGTGGGACGTAGGGACAGTGAAGCCGTCAAGCGCGGCATCAACTTCCTGATGTCCCAGCAGGATGGGAACGGGGAATGGCAGGAAGAAGCCTATAACGCCGTTGGCTTTCCGAAAGTCTTCTACCTTCGTTATCACGGCTACAAGCAGTTCTTTCCGCTCCAGGCCCTGTCCCGATATCGCAATCTGGGCACCAGCAACACGGGCCGAGTGGAATACGGTTTCTGATGCTCGGTATTCTGGTTGGAATGAAGCAGGAAGCGCGCATTATTCGCCGCTTCCTTCCTGATGCCCCCATTGCCTTGAGCAATGCAACAGCATCTGGCGCAGTGGAAGGTGCTGCACGGCTTGTTCAAGCAGGTGCAAGCCGGCTGTTATCCTTTGGCTGTGCCGGAGGTCTATCCTCCAGCGTTATGCCGGGAACGATCATCGTTGCAGACCGGGTTGTTGTTCAAGGCACGTCCTACGACGCGAACCTTGCCCTGAGCAGACGCTTCGGGGCCGATCATGCGCGACGTGGAGGTCTTCTGCACAGCGACACCCTGATCGAGACAGCAGAAGAAAAAAGCCGTCTGTACGACCAGACCCGCTGCGTTGCAGTCGATATGGAAAGCGGCGCGGTTGCTCAGACGGGCAAACCCTTTGCTGTTCTAAGGGTGGTTTGCGATGATTCGGACCGGAATCTGCCACCTGCAGCTCGTGATGGCCTAAAAGACGGAGCCATTTATCTGCCCGGATTGCTTGGTTCTCTTTTGAGACACCCACGGCAGATCCCAGCCCTCATGGAACTGGGACGGGATGCCGCAGCGGCCCAGAAAGCCATTGCCTTATTTCTAAAAACCTATCCGCCGCAGTTTTGAGAAAACGGTCGCACCGGCGAATGCAGCGATAACACCTGCCGGAACGAGCCACGGGAAGGCGATGGGGTGCCCATCAAGACGCACCATCGCCAACAGACCCAACACGGCAATCGATACCAGAAAACCAGCAATTCCGCTTACTTCGTCCCGCGAATGTGCAAGCATGGCCAGCAGGAAAATGCCTAACGTCGCACCGTAGCTGTAAGATGCTATGGAGAGACCGAACACGACAGCAGAGCCGGTCGGGTGCGAGAACAGCAAAGCGGTTGCGACCAGCAAAACAGCCCAGAACGATGTCGCCACCCGCAGGGAGAGCGTGTTTTTAGGAAAGAAGTCACTTCTAGTTGCCGCGGCCATGGAATTCATGGCGCTGGAAAGCGATCCCATTGTCGCGGCTAAGATACCCGCGATCAGCAATCCGCGCAGAATTGGCGGTAACGTCAGAATAAACTTCGGAAAAAGTGCATCTGGCGCGCCCTGATACTCTGGCCAGAGAACATGCAGCCCAACGCCTATAAAAGAAAGCAATGCGAAGAGAAGCGCCACGACAAAGACGCTTCCGATCATCGCAGCACGGGCGCCTCCAAGAGTTCTGGCGGCAAGGCAGCGCTGTAGCATCAACTGATCCGTCCCGTGAGACGCCAGGGAGAGGATCGCTCCCCCCACCACGGCACCCGTTACCGAGAACGGGTTGGTGAAAGCGGGCAAACCGGATGTGAAGAGTGGGGCGGCATGAAAGACGGCAGGACCAATACGGTCAAACAGCACAATGCCGCAGGCAGCACTTCCGCCCAGATAAAGAACAAGCTGGAGCGTATCGGACCACACCACAGCCTTCAGACCACCCGCCAACGTGTAGGCCAATGTCAGCACGACGATGCCCATGAGCAAAACGAAGTCAGGGACGGGGTATCCGATACTCGCAAACAGGAGGGAGACGGGAAGCATGCCTGCATAGAGGCGCACCCCCTCCGCCAGAAGACGTGTCAGGAGAAATGTGCCAGAGACGAGCTTCTGAAGACGATGCCCAAAACGCTGCCCGACATACCGATAAATGGATGTGGCGCCGCGTTCATGAAGCGGCAGAAACCATATCGCAACGGCAATGCGCCCAAACAGGTATCCCAGAGCCAGCCCCAAGAAGACATAGCCATGTAGAAAGGCAACGCCGGGAACACTAACGATTGTGAGTGTTGATGTTTCTGTGGCCACCAGTGATAGGCATATGGCCCAGGGCGGCAAATCCTTGTGAGGCTGCCGCGCCAATATTAGCGCGAAGACGGGCAGGGAGGCCAAGTACAGCAGGATTACGGTCAGGCTCTGGATCATCCTGTCCGTTCTGTAGCCGCAACATGTTTCGGTCAAGCGTGCAAACTGATGAGCGCTTCTGAAAAGCACTCATCAGAAGGGAGGTTAGTCTTCTTCGGTCAGACGTTCGGGACGAAACCCGGTAGCGATGACGTACAGCTCGCTTGATTCTTTTCTGGAAGCAGGCGGCTTGACGTGTTTGACGGAAGCGAAGGCCAGTTTCATGGAGTCAAGCATCTGCTTTTCAGAGCCGCCCTGGAAAACCTTGGCAACAAAGCTGCCACCTTCGGCAAGAACCTGCATGGCAAAATCGAGCGCACCTTCGGCAAGCCCCATGATGCGCATATGGTCGGTCGCTGCGTGACCGGTGGTATTGGGAGCCATATCAGACATCACCAGATCAGCAGGGCCGCCAAGAATTTCCTTCAAGCGGTCCGGCATTTCAGGATCGGTGAAATCACCTTCAATGATCTCGGCTCCACTCACGGAATCGACGGGCAGGAGGTCAACGCCCGCAATATGCCCTGCACCACGCTTGACGGCCACCTGTGACCAACCACCTGGCGCTGCACCAAGATCAATGACGCGCGCGCCTGGCTTGATGATGTGAAAGCGGTCATCAATTTCGATCAGCTTGAAGGCGGCACGAGACCGCCAGCCCTGCTTCCGGGCGGCAGCCACATAAGGGTCATTCAACTGACGGTTCAGCCAGCGCTGCTGGGCCGTCGTGCGGCCACGGGCAGTACGGAGCGTGACGACCTTGTTACGGGCTGTCTGGGATGTAGAGGCGTCCTGTGTGGCATCAGCAGCCCCGGGGGCGGCTGCGCTCTTGAGAGCTTTTCCAGGGATGCGCTTGGGTCCCGTATCCTTTTTAGAAGAACCGGAGCGGGATCTGGGCGGCTTCATATCGTGGCGTAATTCCCGAGAGGGCCCCTTGAACGGGGCGTGACATGACGATAGGGCCTGCGGCGTTCCCGTGTGAAACGCTGGCCATGATCGCGGGCCATACGCAGGAGCATGCCATCACGCAACCCCCGATCGGCAATCGTGACCTCTTCTATAGGCCATGCGCGGTGAATTGCCTCGAAAATTGCGCAACCCGGGAGAACATATTTCACACGATCCTCTCCCACGCATGGATGGGCGGAAAGATGATTTCTCGAAAGCCCGCGTAACGTATTGATGGCTTCGCGCATGACGTCACCCGGCAACGTCAGGCCATCAATCGCCGCACGATTATAACGGGGCAGAGAAAGAGCCACGCCAGCAAGGGTCGTCACAGTCCCGGAGGTTCCCAGAAGGCAGGCATTTCCCTGCGTGATTTCCCTCCGGATCCGGTGAATATTCTCGAAATCGGCCAGATGGCTCTGAACGTAAGACACCATCTCCTCATAAGAAGAACCGTGCCCCTCGCCGAACATTTCCTGGAGGGTAATGACGCCGACAGGCATACTGGTTGTGCCGATCAGAGTCTGGGACTTGCGAGCCTGATCCACCCGGACCCATGCAACTTCGGTTGACCCACCACCAATATCGAACAGAACGCCACGCTCAGCCCGGGCAGGGGCATGAGACGGCACGCGGAAAAGCGGAGAGCAGCTTTCAAGAGCCAGCTCGGCTTCTTCGCGAGCAGTAATGATGTCGATCGTCAGGCCGATTTCGCTCTGAACACGTTCAAGGAACTCGCGACCGTTGACCGCCTTGCGGCAGGCTTCCGTTGCAACGGCCCGAACGTGGGAGAGGGGCCATTGCTTCATGCGTTCCACACAGATCCGCAAAGCATCCAGTGCGCGCGTCATGGACTCTTCCGCCAGACGGCCACTCAGACGTAGCCCTTCGCCAAGACGAACGGAGCGGTTGAAGCTATCAACCACACGGAAACCATTGGCTGTTCCGGCAGCAATCATGAGACGGCAATTATTGGTTCCAAGGTCGATGGCGCCAAAGAACGGTCCGGCCTGACGGGTACTAGACGTCCGTACTGACGCCTGACCTGATAGCCTGTGCTCCGTTCCTTGCCTCATCATCTTGTTTAGGCTCCCGATTTGCCCGTTTTGGGACCTTGGATAAGCAGCATGAGACGGGAAAACGTCTGACCGCAAGAAAAATATCAGTTTTTCTAAAAAAAATGAAAATGCCCCCTTGCGTCACCCAGCCGTGATGGGTAAACACCCACTCACCGCTTGGGAGATAGTTTAGCGGTAGAACTACCGGCTCTGACCCGGTCAGCCCTGGTTCGAATCCAGGTCTCCCAGCCAAAAAATTCCTTAAAATCTACCGCAAAAAGAGACTTCCCCTCCAGGGGGAAATTAGTCTATGAGGACCCGCCAACGGCCGGTCGGGCCTTTTGGGCTCCCGGTTCTGATTTCAGCGTCTCACGACGCATGACCAACGGGGGCCAGCGGGCATGACATCTTCTTCCTGCACAACTGATCTAAGCGCACGCATTCGCGAGGCACTGGCATTTGACGATGTTCTCGTCGAGCCAGCTGAATCGTCCGTGCTTCCGGCCCAGACGTCGACACGTACACGCCTTACACGCACCATCGAGCTGAATATTCCCCTGATGTCCTCCGCCATGGATACGGTAACGGAAGATGGCATGGCCATTGCCATGGCTCAGCAGGGCGGTATGGGCGTCATTCACAAGAACCTCTCCATCGAAGAGCAGGCCGAGCAGGTTCGTCGCGTCAAGCGCTTTGAGTCCGGCATGGTGGTCAATCCCGTCACCGTTGGCCCGGACCAGACACTGGCAGACGTCAACGCCATCATGGCCCGCCATGGCGTCTCGGGTCTGCCCGTTGTGGAAGACGGGACAGGCATCCTTGTTGGCATCCTGACCAATCGTGACGTCCGCTTCACGACGGATCTGAATACTCGTGTTCGCGATCTGATGACGAAAGAGAATCTCGTCACGGTTCTGAACGGTGCGCCGCCTGAAGAAGCCCGCGCACTGCTGCATCGCCACCGTATTGAAAAGCTTCTGGTTGTTGACGAGGGCGGTCGCTGCATTGGCCTGATTACCGTCAAGGATATGGACAAGGCCACAACTCATCCGCTTGCCATCAAGGACGATCAGGGCCGTCTGCGTTGTGCTGCGGCTGTTGGCGTTGGCGAAGACGGGCTGACTCGCGCTGCGGCTCTCGTGGAAGCTGGCGTAGACGTCATTGTTGTGGATACGGCGCATGGCCACTCACATGGCGTTCTGAACACCGTCCGAACCCTTAAAGAGCGTCATCCCGCTCTTCAGGTCATTGCGGGCAACGTCGCCACGCCTCAGGCCGCACGCGCACTTATTGAAGCCGGCGCCGACTGCATCAAGGTAGGTATCGGTCCGGGGTCCATCTGCACCACGCGTGTTGTTGCTGGTGTAGGCGTCCCGCAGTTCTCCGCCGTTATGGAAACCGCTGCGGCCTGTCATGAGCTTGACGTCCCGGCCATTGCGGACGGTGGCATCCGGACATCCGGCGACATCGTGAAGGCTATCGGTGCCGGTGCTGACGTCGTGATGGTTGGCTCGCTGCTGGCTGGCACGGATGAGAGCCCGGGCGAGACGTTCCTGTATCAGGGACGTGCTTACAAGTCCTATCGTGGCATGGGCTCTCTCGGAGCCATGGCGCGTGGCTCTGCGGATCGTTATTTCCAGGCAGAAGTCCGTGATACGCTGAAGCTTGTGCCGGAAGGGATCGAAGGGCAGGTTCCTTATAAGGGGGGCATGGCTCCCGTCGTGCATCAGCTCGTTGGTGGTCTGAAGGCCGGCATGGGCTACACCGGATCTGCCACGGTTGCCGATCTTCAGGTCCGCACCATGTTCCGTCGCATCACGAATGCTGGTCTGCGTGAAAGCCACGTTCATGATGTGACAATCACGCGTGAAGCCCCGAACTACCGTCGGGACTGACATTTCATATGCATTGGCCTCTCGCTTTGAGAGGCCAAACCGGCTACGGGGGCGATATGACCCCCGCAGCTCGCCTTTCCGGCGCCATTGATCTGCTTTGTGCGATCCAGAATGCGCCCCGCCGTCCCGCAGACGCTACTGCCAACGCTTTCTTCCGTGAACGCCGCTATATTGGTGGCGGAGACAGACGCGCCATTTCCACACTGGCCTGGGATGTGCTTCGTGGCTGGAGACGACTGCACTGGCATCTGGAAGGCAGCCAGGGCGACATTTCTCCACGTCTGCTCTGCGCAGCCTCCATGCTGCTGTCTGGCACGACGATGGATCAGGTCCGGATGATGTTCAGCGGGGAGCGCTATGCCCAGAACCCTCTGACGCCGCGTGAGGATATCAACCTCAAGCATCTGGAAGGAAAAGAACTTTCCAGCCAGAAGCAACCAATCGCCATCCGCCTGGAATATCCGGACTGGATCGAGCCCGCGCTTCGCGAGACCTTCGGTTCCCGCATGGCGGACGAGATGGAAGCCATGCTGGGCGCACCCACACTGGATCTGCGCGTGAACCTTCTGAAGGGCACGCGGGAAGACGCTCTACGCGCGTTGAAGCGGGAAGGGCTAAACGCTGTTCCGACCAAGCTTTCCCCGTGGGGTCTGCGCCTTGATGGGCGTCAGCCCGTCACGGCCGCACAAGCGTTCAAGGATGGTCTGGTCGAAATTCAGGATGAAGGATCGCAACTGGTTGTCGCGGCGGCTGATGCGCGCCCAGACAACCGCGTTCTGGATTACTGTGCAGGCGCAGGCGGCAAGACGCTCGCCCTTGCCATGACCATGGAAAACAAGGGCCATATTGTTGCCTGCGATGTTCACGAGAAACGCCTTGAAGGTGCGGTGAAGCGTCTGCGTCGGGCAGGTGTTCACAACGTTGAACGCCACCTTCTGGTGACAGGCGACAAATGGGCCAAGCGTCGTGCTGCCAGCTTCGATCGTGTTTTGGTAGACGCGCCGTGTTCAGGCACAGGCACGTGGCGCCGCAACCCGGATGCACGCCTGCGCCTGACGCCAGAGGACATTCAGGAACTTGTTATCAAACAGTCGGAAATCCTTGATCGTGCAGCATCTTTGGTTAAACCCGGCGGTCGGATGATCTACGCAACGTGCTCTCTTCTGGCTGCTGAAAACGGGCAGCAGATTGATGCGTTCCTGAAGCGCAGGACGGACTTTGTTCGGGTTCCGACGGAAGATC
The DNA here is from genome assembly GCF_058107395.1 of Gluconobacter sp. ESL1110. Taxonomy (NCBI): domain Bacteria; kingdom Pseudomonadati; phylum Pseudomonadota; class Alphaproteobacteria; order Acetobacterales; family Acetobacteraceae; genus Gluconobacter; species Gluconobacter sp. ESL1110. The sequence goes on along the minus strand of NZ_JBYLUK010000008.1, from coordinate 151,409 downwards.
TGCCTGATCTTCTTCCGGCTGAACTCCGCGAAAAGGCCCAGTTCTCCCTGACGCCGCTTCGGGACGGAACAGACGGATTCTTCGCCTGCGTCATGCAGCGTCTTGAGCCTGTTGCTCAGACGGAAGAAGCTCCTTCCACATAACAAGAGCATCCACATAGCCATTTTGCGGGTGGTGGAACGCCTCAGGGAGTGTTCCAACCACCCGGAAACCAAGACGCGCCCAGAGTGCGATGGCGCGGTCATTGGTGCTGACAACGAAATTGAACTGCATAGCCCGGTAGCCCAGAGCCTGCGCTTCTTTCAGGGCAAATTCACCCATTTGACGACCAGCAGCATATCCGGGAGACGCGACGAAGCATGCATTCCCGACATGTCGACCGCCACCTGACTGATTGTCCTGAAGATAAAAAGTTCCGACGATCTCACCGTCAGGGCTTTCCGCTACAAACACGCGGTGTTCGGCAGCCATCCAATATCCGAGGGCCTGCCGACGGCCCCATGTCCTCGGAAAGGCATAGGTTTCGCCAGCCTTGAGAACAGGCGCAAGAACACGCCAGATGCCGTCCCGATCCAGCGACTGCGCAGGGCGGATGACCAGTTTCGATTCTGACACGCAGATACTCCCTGCAAAGTGAGACGGTTAGGCCCGGACCATGATCCGGGTTATGATGCCCGTTTCCAAGTCAGCACGGGACAGACGCGCTCTTACACATGCAATATGATATCTTCCTTGGCATAGCCCTGACATTCGGGGCCGGAATGCTGGCCCAATGGGTCGCCTGGCGCTTTCGCCTCCCAGCGATCGTCCTCCTCTTCACCATAGGACTGCTGTTCGGGCCTGGGCTCGGTATTCTCCATCCATCCGAAACGATGGGATGGGTCTTCCGTCCACTGGTGTCGCTCCTGGTGGCGATCGTGGTGTTCGAAGGGGGAATGGCGCTGGACATTCGCCAGCTTCGGGAAGCCGGAGAAGGTGTCGCACGCCTGACGATGCTTGCGCTGCCCATCAACTGGGTCTTGGGATCACTCGCTGCGCATTATGTTGCCCATCTCGAATGGGGCACATCCATGCTGTTTGGGGCCATAATCGTCGTGACAGGACCGACGGTGGTTCTCCCGCTTCTGCGCAGCGCGAAGCTACAACCTAAAGTGGCCGCATTTCTGCGATGGGAAGCCATCGTCAATGATCCGTTGGGAGCGATTCTTGCGGCTGTAGTTTTACAGCTCATGCTCCTGCATGTGGATCTGCATACCGGCGTTTTCTTTACCCACACGCTGCCAGACCTTCTGGCCGCCGCAACCGAGTCCATCTCGGCAGGCATCCTTCCGGCTTATCTGATCCGCTATCTCTTCACGCGCGACATGATGCCGGAAATCCTCAAAACGCCGGTTCTCATTTCCATGGCGCTGGTCATCTTCACAGCCTGCAATCTGGAAATGGAGGGGGCAGGGCTGGTCGCGGTGACGATTTTTGGAATGGCGCTGACCAACCTTCATATTCCCGGCGTCGCAGAACTTCGCCGCATCAAGGAATCCATGGTGGTTCTGGTGGTGTCAGTTCTGTTTATCCTGCTGACGGCCGACCTGCATCGTGAGGTGCTCAAGCATCTTTCCATTCCGATTCTGATGCTGACATTGGTGGTGCTGTTTGTTGTCAGACCTGTGGGGATTTTCTTTTCCACGCTTGGAACGAGCATGCCGTGGAAAGAACGGCTTTTTGTCGGATGGATTGCGCCTCGCGGTATCGTGGCTGCCGCCGTTGCTGGGGCGGCAGGTATTCGCCTGAAGGAAACAGGATACCAGTCTGCCGATCTCATCATGCCAGCCGTGTTCGCTGTTATCGCTGTGACAATGATCCTGCATGGTTTCTCGCTCCGGCCCATTGCAAGAGCGTTGAAACTCACCCTTTCAAACGATCCGGCCATTGCCATTCTGGGCGCCAGCGGATGGTCTGTTGATCTTGCAGCCTGCCTGCACCGGGAAGGTATTCCAGTCCTTCTGGTCGACAACAGATCGAGCGCCCTGATGCCGGCAGCGCAGATGGATATTCCGGTTCTGCGCACTGAACTCTTGTCTCAGCACGGACAGGAGGCCCTTGAGGAGCGTCCTGCTGATTACCTGATCGCGACGACGGGTGATGGTATTTATAACGGCATGATCTGTGGCCATCTGGCTCCGGCTATGGGGCGGGAACGCGTATTTCAGATCAGCCCTGGCGTGGCGAGACTGGATTTCTATCACGGTCTGTCTCGTGACTCGCGTGGTAAGGTTCTTGGAGAACCTGCGTGGAACTACACCCTGTTCGATACGCTTTTCGAACAGGGGTGGCGCTTTACGTCCCGCGTTGCAACAGACGCGAATGCAGGCGGTTTCGGAACGGATGATAACCGACTGGATATCCTCGTCAGTCGACGGACAGCCATCCTTATTCGATCCGCCGAAGACCCGACAACGATCGTACCGATGCCGGGAGATCTTATGATTTCCATGGTCCCACCTACCGATCAGACCAAAGGGGATGGGGAAGCGTCTTAGGGCGCTTCCACAATAATCGAGGTTAGCCCCTGCGCTAGGACGCGGCGAAGATCGCGTTCCTGTAAAGCAATGCACCCTTCCGTAAACCCCGTCACAGTCGGCAGATGCAGGAAAATTGCTGATCCACGCCCCGAATCGGGTTTGAGATCGTTCCATCCCATCACAATGCAGAGATCATAAGCATGGTCTTCCCTCCACATTTTTTCGCATGAGGCGGCGTGGGGAAGAGTAACCGGACGGTTGTAATCGCAAGAGCCCACGTCATCACACCATCCATCTGATGGAGCGATTGGCTCAATAGGCAAGCCGGCGCCGGAAACCGGCCTTTGCGTACGGTCAGCACGATAGAGAATACGGCGCAACGGTAATTCTCCCACCGGCGTCGCGTGATCACCTTCGCGCTTGTCAAGGCGTATGCCGCCTGATCCAATCAAAGCCGGAATGATTTCATTTCGAAAGTGGAGAAAAGCGCGGTTTTCAGCGATTCTCAAATTAGCTTTAGTCATCAGGCTGTTTTCTTTTCAATTTGCATTTGTCATACCTCATGTTGCAAGTTTGCTTCGCTTTCCAGCAATGGGGAGAGAAGAATTAGATGCGTGGCTTATCAACGCGAACCCACGCGGATGTGACGCTTCCGCTCAGATAAGACGAGACAGGTATTATGGCAGGTCCCCGCCCCATCCTCGTAGTTGATGACGACGACACACTCCGGCAGTTGCTGGCAGAACAGCTTCAGCACGGTGGCGAACTTGAGACAATTGAAGCGACTTCTGTCGCGACTGCTCGGGAACTGCTGAAGAAGCCGGGGGCACGCTATGATGCGATGCTGCTGGACATCACCCTTCCAGATGGGGATGGACGCGATTTCTGTGCGGAGTTGCGTCGTGAGGGCGTTCGCATGCCAATCATCATCCTGACCGGCTCAGATGATGAAAGCGATATTGTTCGCGGCCTGGATGCCGGTGCCAATGATTACGTGGCCAAGCCTTTTCGGATTGGCGAACTTCTGGCCCGACTTCGCGCACAGCTCCGGATTTTTGAAAACAGCGAAGATGCCGTTTTTGAAATTGGGCCTTATGCGTTCCGTCCCTCCGCAAAACTCCTCGTCGAGACCGCGCGTAACCGCCGTATCCGTCTGACGGAAAAGGAAGCAGCGATCCTGAAGTATCTGTATCGTGCAGGGCATCGCCCTGTGGCACGTCAGGTTCTTCTGAACGAGGTTTGGGGCTACAACGCGGCCGTCACAACCCATACGCTCGAGACGCATATCTATCGTCTGCGTCAGAAGATCGAGCCGGATCCGACCAAGACATCCCTGCTCATCACGGAAGGGGGCGGTTATCGCCTTGATCCGGAAGGCAAAACAGTCGCTACAGCGGAATCACTCCCGGCCTGAAGCCGGGAGCAAGCTGGTCAGGCTGGATCAAAATCCAGCACGACCGGCACATGATCTGACGGGCTTTCCCAGTCCCGCACATCCCGACGAATACGGATATCCCGTAATCCCGGCATCAGGTCAGGCGTCATCCAGACATGGTCAAGACGACGCCCACGGTCAGACTTGTTCCAGTCCTTGTTTCGATAAGACCACCACGTATAGAGCTTGGTCGGTTCAGGCGTGATACGCCGCATGGCATCCTGAAAACCTGTCGCCATCCAGGCATTGAGCCGTTCTGTCTCCGGCGGTGTGTGGCTGACAATCTTCAGAAGCTGACGGTGACTCCAGACGTCATGCTCCAGTGGTGCAATGTTAAGGTCTCCGACCACGATGCTGCGGGCAGGGGGCGTCTCCGAAAACCAGGCAGCGGCTTCTTCCACGAAGGCAAGTTTGTGGGCGAACTTCTCGTTTGCTTCCGGATCAGGAATGTCACCGCCGGCCGGAACGTAAAAATCGTGCAGCAGAACCGGACCGCCAGGGGTCTCGATGGAGGCCGCGATATGCCGGCAATCCTCGCGGCTACACCAGTTTGGAGTGTTCGCAACGGACGTCAGGGGCAGTCGCGAAAGAATCGCCACCCCGTTATAGCCCTTCATGCCGCGATAAAGCTGATGGGGCAGTCCGAGCGCCGTTAGCGCTTCAGCCGGAAAGAGCGGATCGGGAACTTTCGTCTCCTGAAGGCAGACGATGTCCGGGTTTTCCTCCTCAACCAGCTTCTTCAAGAGCGGCAAGCGAAGTCGGAGGGAGTTGATGTTCCATGTAATCAGACGCATCACCTCTGGATCGACTGAATTGCCCTCTTTGACAAGCACCTCTTGCGTCAAGAAACCCTGCACCCGATCTAGGACGTATCATGACTGACCTTCACGACACGCTTCTCACTTTCGACACTCATATCGACATTCCCTGGCCCGACATGAACGATGCCTGGTCTTCGGATAACCCACGGAAAGTGGATGTTCGGAAGTGCCATCAGGGCAAACTGCGATCCGTCTGCCTTGCAGCCTACATCCCACAAGGACCACGCGATGAGGCAGGGCATGAAGAGGCCTGGGAGCGTGTGCAGGCCATGTTGAAGGTCATTGTTTCTCTGGGAGGAGAGCAGGACGGGCTGGTGGCTCGTGTCTGCCGGACAGCTCAGGATGTTCGCTCAGCGTTCGAGAACAACGCTCTCGCCATCGTGCCAGCCATTGAGAATGGTCATGCCCTTGGTGGTGTCCCCGCCCGAATCGGCCAGTTGGCACGGGACTATGGCGTTCGATATATGACGCTGACCCATAACGGGCATAATGTGCTGGCGGATGCAGCCATTCCTCTCAAAAGCCTGAACGATGTCACCGCGCTTCATGGTGGCTTGTCAGAACTTGGCCGAGAGACAATTCGTGAAATGAACCGGCATGGCGTTCTGGTGGATGTGTCGCACACTGCGAAATCTACAATGATGCAGGCGTCCGAACTTTCCACGACACCTGTATTCGCCAGCCATTCCTGCGTCCGCAGCCTTTGCGATCATCCCCGTAATCTTGATGATGAACAGTTGGATCGCCTTAAAGAGACTGATGGCCTGATCCAGATTACGGCTATGGGGTCTTTCCTCCGCAAAGGAGGCGGTGGAACCGTCGAAGATCTGGCCCGGCATGTGGCTTACGTTGCCGAGCGCATCGGTGTGAGGCACGTGGGCGTTTCGTCTGACTTCGATGGTGGCGGTGGCATTCCCGGCTGGGAAGACGCAACAGAAACGCGAAACGTGACCCGTGCTCTGGAAGCTGCTGGATTTGGACCGGACGATCTTTCTGCCATCTGGGGTGGTAACATGCTGCGGCTGATGGAAAAGGCCGAACAAGCATCAATTTCAGCCTGAAAATCGCCCTCAGCTCAGTAAAAAAGTTCTCTCAAACGGGAACAGAACGGGACCATGAAGACTTAAAGCGAAGTGCACTCGTCCACCATGCTTTTAAGAGTCAAGAGGTCCCGTTCAACCAAAGCCAAGAATGGGAAAAATTTCTCGCCCATTCATGCAACGAAAAGAATTTATAAGTCTTTTCAATTATTTACGTTTAATGATTAAAAAATAGGCAATCTGACGGCAGGGCTTGCAAACCTTGGCCTTCATGATTCTGTCATGGAGCAACCCACAGACTTGTCCACAGGTTCAGTGGATGACTGAAGAACCGGCATGAATGACCTCACGCCCAAGGAGATGAAAACAAGAATGATGGGTGAGGAAGTCCCTGTTCCGACTGTTAAAAAACAGGGCGTGGACGCAATCCGCGAGGCTCTGAAGACCATTCCCTACAGCTCTGGCGTGTATCGGATGCTGGGAGAGAAGGGAGAGGTTCTGTATGTCGGCAAGGCGTTGAGCCTCAAGAAACGCGTGTCGTCCTATACGCGGATCAACCAGCTTCCTGAACGCCTTCGCCGTATGGTGTCCATGACGGTCTCAATGGAGATCGTCATTACCAGAACGGAAGCAGACGCGCTTCTGCTGGAAGCGAACTACATCAAGCGCATGAAGCCGCGCTTCAACATCCTGCTGCGGGACGACAAGAGCTACCCCTGGCTGATGCTGACGGAAAATCACGAGTTCCCGCAGATCACCAAGCAGCGCGGCAAACCGGTTAAAGGTGCGACATACTGGGGGCCGTTTGCCTCGGCCTGGGCTGTGAACCAGACCCTGAACCTTGTGCAGAAGACCTTCCTTCTCCGCTCGTGTTCGGACTCTGTTCTGAACAGCAGAACCCGCCCGTGCCTGCTTTTTCAAATCAAACGCTGCTCCGCACCCTGCGTGGATCGCATTTCCAAGCCTGATTACGCCGAACTGGTGATGCAGGCGAAGCAGTTCCTGTCAGGCAAAAATACCGAGCTACAACAGGAACTGGCGATCGAAATGGAGCGGGCTTCCGAGGCCATGGAATATGAGAAGGCTGCGGCGATCCGCGATCGTATCCGCGGTTTTGCCAGCATCCAGAACTCGGGAATTATCAATCCGGCGTCCATCAATGATGCCGATATCGTAGCGATCTGGCAGGACGCAGGCCAGACCTGCATTCAGGTTTTCTTCATCCGAGGCAGCCGAAATAATGGCAATAGGGCGTTCTATCCCGTCCATGCCGAAGAGGAGGCTCCTGCGGATGTCCTGTCAGCATTCCTGCTGCAGTTCTACGACAACAAACCTCCGCCACCGTCCATTCTGGTGAATCATGCCTTGCCAGAACAGAAACTTGTTGAGGAAGCCCTTAGCATCCGGCGTGAGCAGAAGGTTGAAATCTCGTTTCCACAACGTGGCGAAAAAAAGAATGTCGTCGATCACGCCACCCTAAACGCGCGCGAAGCCTTGGAACGGAAGCTTGCGGAAAATACGGGCCAGAAAAAGCTACTTGAAGAGGTAGCGAAGGTTTTCAACCTTCCAGAAACGCCCAAACGCATCGAAACTTATGACAACTCACACATCATGGGGCAGGCACCTTATGGTGTCATGGTCGTGGGCGGCCCGGAAGGGTTTGAAAAACGATCCTATCGGAAATACGCCATTAAAGGGCCTGTTACTCCCGGAGATGATTTCGGCATGATGCGTGAAGTCATGGAACGTCGGTTCGGCAAGGACAAGGAAGACGGCGAGAGACCGGAAGATTGGCCGGATCTTCTGCTGATTGATGGCGGGCTGGGACAATTCAATGCAGTCCGCGCGGTCCTGAATGATCTGGGCGTGACGGACATTCCCATCGTGGCGATTGCCAAAGGGCCGGATCGGGACGCGGGCAGAGAATGGTTCTTTACGGAAACCCAGCCCCCATTCCAGCTTCCACCGCGAGACCCGGTTCTTTACTACCTCCAGCGCCTACGCGATGAGGCTCATCGCTTTGCCATCACAACACACAGGGCAGGGCGCTCCAAAGGACTGCGAAAATCAGAACTGGATGACGTTCCGGGAATCGGTGGGGCTCGCAAGAAAGCTCTTCTGAATCACTTTGGCTCTGCAAAAAGTGTGAGACAGGCCAGCCTTGAAGAGCTTGAAACAGCGCCAGGAATAAGTTCAGGCATTGCCAGGGCCATATACGGACATTTTCATCCTGAATGGCTTAGGACGCAAAGCTGACATTTCCGTGAGGATCGGGGCTCCATCTCCTTTTGGCACAAAAAATACACACATCCCGATCAGATTGGCGCATACCGGAACCAGCCAAACTGTTCTAGACTGCCTTCGATGCTCACTGATCTGCCAAATGTCCTGACCCTGCTTCGCATAGCGGCCATTCCAGTTCTGGTCGCTCTGCTAGCCCTGCATTCCGCACTGGGGAATGTAGCAGCCTGTGTTGTCTATACGGCGGCCTGCATCACGGATTATCTGGATGGCGCTCTGGCACGCCGGTGGCAGATGCTGTCCGAACTGGGGCGCATGATGGACCCTATCGCGGACAAGCTCCTGGTAGGAGCCCTGCTACTGGCTTTGGCTGGCCTGACGGTTCTTCCGGTATTCTCGCTCTACGCCGCGATCATCATTATGCTGCGCGAGATCCTCGTGAGCGGTCTGCGTGAATACATGGCTTCCCAGCGGGAAACCCTTCCTTCTACCCGTTTGGCAAAATGGAAGACCGGCATCCAGATGGTCGCCATCGGCTTCCTGATTGGTGGAGACAAGGCCGCTGCCGCTCTTCATCTGTCCTTTCTGCCCGCCACGCTGATTGGTGGTATTCTGCTGTGGATCTCTGTTATTCCAACAGTTCTCAGTGGCTGGGGCTACCTTACAGTTGGCCTCTCCAGAATGATGGCATCTGATCCGCGCAAGTCCTCGAAGATCGTATCCTGATCCGGACTGTGCACGATTATTATTGCAGTTATCATCCCATCATCTGGCGCTTTCACGCAATGACCGCTAAAGGTCAAGGATCGACCTTATGGGAGTATGCAATGCGTAAGGCCGCTCTATTGGCATTACCTCTCGCCCTGAGTGGCTGTTCGGGCATGGGCAAATTTTTTAATGACACAGCCCTATGGTCAGGCGGCAATCCCAACGCACCACGTGGGGATAGCGAGAACTTGCGCCGCGCTCGCGGAGAAACAGTTGCCTCCACGCCGATCCTTCCGGAAGGCGGAAATATGTGGCCTGGCTCTCCCCAACCTCTCCCAACCCTGAAAGATGTTGAAAACCCCGACAGCGTGTTCAATCGCGCTTTGGGCGACCCCGCAACCTATTTCGGGGGCGCCTCCATTGATAAAACGTTTATGGGTGGCATCGCCGGGTCTGGCGCCTTGGGCGCTATGGGTCATCAGATGAAACCGGGAGACAGCATCTCGGCTGGCGAAAGCTCCGATACACATCATGGAGTATCTCTGGACCGGAGCAATCTTGTCCCAACGCTTCCAACAAGCGTTCCCGATAATGCGCCTCATTTCCTGTCAAAAAATCCTGACAAGACTATCATTATCCCGAACGGGGATGGCACGAGCACACTCATCGCGCCTGACGGAACAGTCCGGGTCGTCCGCGGCGTTCCGTCATCACCCAAACAGTAATACTCTACGTTTCCTGCAAGCCTTAAGGACTTGCAGGAAACACGTCGTCAATACTGGCGAAATAGCGCTACCAGACGACCTTGGATACGTACGCGTGATGCGGGAAGAATACGAGTTTCATACTCCCGATTAGCCGCCTCAAGAGCAATCGTAGACCCACGACGACGCAGTTTCTTGAGTGTCACTTCCTGATCATCAATCAAAGCCACAACAATCTGGCCATTATCTGCCAATTCGCCACGACGAATGATCGCTACGTCTCCATCTAGAATACCGGCTTCGATCATAGAATCACCCGCAACGGTCAGGGCATAGTGTTCGCCCGTTCCGAGCAGGGACGAGGGCACCTGAATATGGGCACTCTCATCCTGAAGCGCCTCAATCGGAAGGCCAGCCGCAATACGCCCATAAAGAGGAATCTGAACACTCACATCTTCGACGGGCGAGCGCGGAGCTTCCGAAAAAGCCCCCTCCATAGTCTGACGACCACCTTCCACAACTGTCGGCACGAATGGAGCCTGCGCAACAGTGTTCTCGGCATGTGGCGCATCCATTCCCATATGAGGAAGACGCAGAACCTCCAACGCTCGGGCACGATGATGGTGCCGACGCAGAAAACCCCGTTCCTCAAGAGCGGAAATCAAGCGATGGATACCTGATTTGGAGCGAAGCTCGAGTGCATCCTTCATTTCGTCGAAAGAGGGAGAATACCCAGTCCGACGAAGGTGCTCATCAATATATAGCAAAAGCTGGTGCTGCTTGCGCGTCAGCATACAGGCGCTCCCGTGCGCCTCGGTGGAGGCATAATCTGAAACAGGCAGAACACATGACCAACATGTATCTCCCTTTTGTTCTTTATAGGTTCCTCTTTACCGGACCACAAGGACATCAACGTCCTGAAAACATGAGTTTTAGCGGCTAAAATTGATTATTTTTCCGAAAAAAGACACGTTATCAGCGGATTTTCACGAGAAAGCCTTGACCTGAGACAGACAAATCAGCATGGTGCGCCGAACTAGATCAACCTGCTGCTTTGACACTTGCGAGCGGCATCAGGACGGCGCAAGCCCGAGGGTATCATGGCAAAAACCAACGTTATTCAGATCCGTCTCGTTTCGTCGGCTGACACCGGCTACTTCTATGTCACGAAGAAGAACGCACGTTCTGCTACGGGCAAGATGGAAGTCCGTAAGTATGACCCGGTCGCTCGCAAGCATGTGACCTTCCGCGAAGCCAAGATCAAGTAAGACCTCGCGGATCATACGAGTTTAAAAAGGCGGCCTTACGGTCGCCTTTTTTGTTGCACCCACAAAAAAAGAACCGATTAAGCGGTTCTTTCAAAAACTGACCTCAGAAAAGCTTGTCGTGCGGACCGTAGGGCACAACGATATCGCCATTTTTGGTAAGATTTAGCATGGCCCGTGACCGCTCATCGAGAATATCAGCATCAAGTGCCTTCTCCTTCAGAGCCAGCACACGCCGGTGCCAGACTGCTTGCTCATCCTTGGCATCCTGCTGAGCCTGAAGAGCCTGCTGCTGAAGAACGAGCTGATCCTGATACGCGCGAATACCATGCGCTCCGTGCAGAGCGTTCCAGCCAAAATAAGCCGTCAATGACAGAAAAAGGACTGGAGGCGCAACCGTACGGATGGCGCGCTTGATGAGTCGAAGAGGTCTCACGCGGGGTACAGTCTCCCTTGGCTTACAAACGTTCCGCCAGCCTACCGCAGAGAGACAGAGCGAAACAATCATTCATGTCAAAAGACACCAGATTATTTTGCCAAAAAAAGCCGGCCCAGGAGAGGGCCGGCTTTCTGATCAGGCGCTCTTGAGAATGCTGCGGCCTGCATAACGGGCTGCACTACCGAGCTGCTGCTCGATGCGGATCAGCTGGTTGTACTTGGCAGTACGATCAGAGCGGGAAAGGGAACCCGTCTTGATCTGACCGCAGTTGGTCGCAACAGCCAGATCCGCGATCACGGCATCTTCGGTCTCACCAGAACGATGACTCATCACACAGGTGTAGCCAGCCTTGTGAGCTGTCTCGACAGCTTCCAGCGTTTCCGTAAGCGTGCCGATCTGGTTGACCTTTACGAGCAGGGAGTTAGCCGTGCCAGCCTTGATACCACGACGCAGGCGCTCAGGGTTCGTCACGAACAGATCGTCACCAACCAGCTGAAGCTTGCCACCCAGACGTGCGGTCAGCTCTGCCCAGCCTTCCCAGTCATCTTCTGCCAGACCGTCTTCGATGGAGACAATCGGGTACTTCTTCGTCAGTTCTTCCAGGTAAGAGATCATACCCGAGGAATCGAATTCCTTGCCTTCACCCTTCAGGTTGTAGCGGCCATCGGCGTAGAACTCTGTCGCAGCGCAATCGAGCGCGAATGTGACATCATCACCCGGACGGTAGCCAGCAGCCTCTACGGACTTCGTGATGAAGCTCAGGGCTTCGTCAGCAGACTTCAGACCCGGCGCGAAGCCACCTTCGTCACCCACATTCGTATTGTGACCAGCAGCAGACAGGCCCTTCTTCAGCGCGGTGAAGATTTCAGAGCCCATGCGCACAGCATCAGCGATCGTTGGCGCACCAACGGGCTGAATCATGAATTCCTGAATGTCGATCGGGTTGTCTGCGTGCTCACCACCGTTGACGATGTTCATCATCGGAACGGGCAGGGTGTGTGCAAACACGCCACCGACATAACGGTAGAGCGGCAGTTCCAGCTCTTCGGCCGTCGCCTTAGCAACCGCAAGGGAAACACCAAGGATGGCGTTCGCACCGATGCGGGACTTGTTCGGCGTGCCATCCAGTTCGATCATCGCGTTATCGATGGCGATCTGGTCTTCAGATTCGGCGCCCTGCAGCACTTCAAGGATTTCGTCTTCAACGAACCCACAGGCCTTCAGAACACCCTTGCCGTTGTAGCGGGACTTGTCCCCGTCACGCAGCTCGACAGCTTCGTGGGCGCCAGTAGAAGCACCAGAGGGAACAGCGGCACGACCACGGGCACCAGATGACAGCTCAACCTCGACCTCAACGGTCGGGTTACCGCGGCTGTCCAGGATCTCGCGGGCAGTGATATCAACAATGGCGCTCAATGGAAGCTCTCCTGGATATGCGTGAACCGGGTGTGGCTCATAACCGTTCGGGACGGATCACCGTTTCGTCTCAAAATCAGAACATAAGGTCAATCGACGACATGCGTCTTCCTTTTCTCGCCCTGATCCTTGGTCTCGCGGGACTCCTCCCGTTTTTGACGCTGGGAGGCTGGATTTTTCTGGCAGGGCTCTTCTCCCCACTGCCGCACCTGACCGTCATTCTTCTGGCGTACGGCGCGTGTATCCTGTCCTTTTTGGGGGCTGTCCATTGGGGGTTAGCCATGGAGCGGCCTGACATCATCACAGTTCAGGGAACGGCAGATCGTGATCGTCAGAGACTCCTTCTGGGAGTCTGCCCTGCGCTCTGGGCATGGCTTTCACTCTGCGTCGGACTATTGGGGGGCCTGCGTGCCGGATACCTGCTGGAGGTCATCGGCTTCATTTCCACGTTTGCTGTGGAACGGGTGGCCTGGAAGCATGGCGCGCTGCCACCCGGTTACATGCCCTTACGGGGCGTGCTGACAGCGGGAGCCGTCATAAGTCTCCTTATGGCAGCCCTCGCACCGTTGCAGAATTATACGCTGTAAGACTTCGCCAGCGCGTCGAACGCCTTAAGGCGCGTCAGAAGGCCTCTCATTTCCGAAAGAGGAACCATTGTGGGGCCATCGCTCGGAGCATTGTCAGGGTCCTGATGCGCCTCAATAAAGACAGCAGCAACACCAATGGACAACGCAGCGCGGGCGAGGGGTTCAACGAACTCCCGCTGTCCACCCGTCGAAGCCCCCAGGCCGCCCGGCTGCTGAACCGAGTGGGTAGCATCGAAAACAACAGGATAACCCGTCTGCGCCATGATCGGCAGTCCGCGCATGTCGCTAACAAGCGTGTTGTACCCAAAGCTCGTTCCACGGTCACAGAGCATGATGCGCTCATTCCCCGTCGAAGCCAGCTTGGCCGCAACATTCGCCATATCCCAGGGAGCCAGAAACTGCCCCTTCTTGACGTTGATGGCCCGACCCGTCTGACCCGCAGCTAACAGCAGATCCGTCTGCCGACACAGAAATGCAGGGATCTGCAGAACATCCACCGCCTGCGCCGCGATAGCGCACTGATCGGCAGAATGAACATCCGTCAGAACCGGAACGTCAAAGCGCTCACGGATGGAGGCCAGAATATCCAGCCCCTTTTCCATACCGACGCCGCGCGCCGCATTCACGGAACTGCGGTTCGCCTTGTCGTAGCTGCTCTTGTAGATCAGACCGATGTCAAGCTCGCGACACACTGTGGAAAGGGCATCCGCCATCTCCACAGCATGCTCCCGGGATTCGATCTGACACGGCCCTGCAATCAGGGTGAAGGGCCGGTCCTGACCGATCTCGAGATTGCCAACCCGCAAGCTCACTTACTTTCCGTCCGCTTGCGGGCTGCACCGATGAAGCCTGCAAAGAGAGGGTGTGGATCAAATGGCTTGGACAGCAGTTCCGGATGGTACTGCACGCCGATGAACCACGGATGATCCGGGTATTCCACGACTTCCGGCAGAACGCCGTCTGGAGACATGCCGGAGAAACGCAGACCCGTCTTTTCCAGACGATCCTTGTAATGCAGGTTCACTTCCCAACGGTGACGGTGACGTTCCCGCACTTCCGTCTTGCCGTAGATTTCCGCAACGCGAGAGCCGGGAGCAAGCTTGGCCGGGAAAGCACCCAGACGCATCGTGCCGCCAAGATCTCCACCTTCGCGACGGCGCATCAGTTCATTGCCGTTTGCCCATTCCGTCATAAGACCAACCAGCGGTTCGCTCGTCGGGCCAAATTCAGTTGAAGAGGCTTTGGGCAGACCAGCAAGCGAACGCGCACATTCGATCACAGCCATTTGCATGCCGAAGCAGATCCCAAGGAACGGGATACCGTTTTCACGGGCATAGCGAACGGCCTGAACCTTGCCTTCTGCACCACGCTCACCGAAGCCGCCCGGCACCAGAATGGCATCCGCATCCTTCAGACGCTCAGCAATGTCAGCCGTTTTCTCGAACTCTTCCGATTCGATCCAATCGAGCTTCACACGGACATTGTTCGCGATCCCGCCATGCAGCAGGGCTTCGGCCAGCGATTTGTAGCTATCCAGAAGGGCCGTGTACTTGCCCACGACAGCAACATTCACTTCGCCCTCAGGCTCGCGAATCGCATGGACGATCTTTTCCCATCGTGTCAGATCCGGTGAGCCTTCGAACGGCAGACCGAAATAACGCAGGACTTCGCGGTCCATGCCTTCGTTATGATAAGAAATCGGGCACGCATAGATCGTATCGACATCCAGCGCCGCAATCACGGCTTCCGGGCGAACGTTACAGAAATTCGCGATCTTGCGGCGTTCGTTTTCCGGAATCGGCCGATCGGAACGACACAGCAGAACCTGAGGTTGAATACCGACATTCTGCAGTTCCTTAACGGAATGCTGCGTCGGCTTCGTCTTCAGTTCGCCTGCTGAGGGAATATAGGGCAGCAACGTCAGATGAACGCACATGGTCTGGTTGTGGCCCAGATCGTTGCGAAGCTGACGAATAGCTTCAAGGAAAGGAAGGCTCTCAATGTCGCCGACCGTTCCGCCGATTTCCACCAGAACGAAATCATAGTCTTCCGTTCCAGCCACCACGACGTCCTTAATGGCGTCCGTGATGTGCGGAATGACCTGAACGGTTCCACCCAGATAGTCGCCGCGACGTTCGCGGGCGATGACATCGGAATAGATACGGCCTGTCGTGGTATTGTCAGCACGGCGGGCGTGAACGCCCGTAAAGCGCTCATAATGACCGAGATCGAGGTCTGTTTCAGCCCCGTCATCGGTGATGAACACTTCACCATGCTGATACGGGCTCATGGTGCCCGGATCCACGTTCAGGTAGGGGTCCAGCTTGCGCATGCGGACCTTGTAGCCGCGTGCCTGGAGGAGAGCAGCAAGAGCCGCAGAAGCGATACCCTTGCCGAGAGAAGATACCACACCGCCGGTGATGAATACGAAGCGCGTCATGGGCGCTCCTCATACACCGAAGGTGGGGGCGAGGGGAAGCGTCGAGATGCTTCCCGACTCAGTTAGTGAGCAGGCGTCTCGGCAGGAGCTGGAGCGGCGGGAGTTGCGGGTGCAGCAGGAGCCGTCGTGGCAGCAGCCGGAGCCGGCGGATCAGCAAGAATGTCATGGCCTCCGACGCCAGAGGAGGCGCCACGGTTCAGAAGGGCCAGAACGAGGCAAAGCAGCATGAAAACGCCAGCCAGAACGGAAGTCGCACGCGTCAGAAGCGTTGCCGTTCCACGGCCGGTCATGAAAGAGCCCATGCCTTGACTGCTGCCGATACCAAGGCCGCCGCCTTCGCTGCGCTGGATCAGGATCGTACCGATCAGGGCCAGTGTGACCAGCAGATTGATGACAAGCAGGAATGTGGTCATGAACGATAGGGTCCGGACAATGGTTGGGAGGACAGGCGGAGCGATGCGGCTTCAGCAATGCGCAGGAAGCTTTTCGCGTCCAGGCTCGCACTGCCAACCAGCACCCCGCCCAGCACCCCGATGGAAAAAATGGTCGGCGCCTGGGCCGGTGTTACGGAGCCGCCATACAGGATTGGCACGCGAATGTCATCCATCTTGAGGCGGGACTGCAACAATCCGCGCAGAAGAAACAGCGTTCGCTCCAGTTCATCACGGGACGGCGTAACGCCACTTCCGATAGCCCAGACGGGCTCGTAAGCCAGCACACCGCTGAAATTATCGGTGAGAGAGCCATCAATCTGGCTAGCCAGAACGGTCGCCGCGCGGCCATCCTGACGCTCGACCATGGTTTCTCCAATACAGACAACCGGCACCAGCCCAGCAGCTTCAGCTGCCTGCACCTTGCGACGAATGAGAGCGTCCGTTTCTCCACAGTTCTGGCGCCGCTCGGAATGCCCCAGCAAAACGTACTTAACACCAACATCAGCCAGCATATCCGCTGAAATTTCGCCCGTATGCGCGCCGGATGATGCAGTATGACAGTCCTGCGCGCCTAATTGGAGCTTTGGGTCAGGACCGGCTGTTTCGAGAATATCAGACACGCGCTCCAGCTGGGTGAAGGGCGGGCAGATGACCAGTTTCACGTCGTCAGGCAGGGAGCGTGCGCCTTCGGCTACGGCAGTTGCAAGCTGTACGGTCTGGTCCCGCAAGCCATTCATCTTCCAGTTACCGATTACGAGTTTCGGCGATACGTCCATGCTTCCTCCTGAGGGTGAGCCGTCCGCTTACTGGTCAAGCGCGGCTCACGACATTATGGTGCCGCAAGTTTAGCGGGCCTTCCACGCCTGCACCATCCCGCCATCCGGATCCGTCCTGACCCTATGATTACCACCCTACGCCATCTTCTCGTTGACTCCTGGGCCGGCCGCGCCGCCGCAATCCTGATCTTCCTGGCCTTTATCGGGTGGGGCGTAGGGGATGTTTACTCCAATATGGGGACCAGCGGCTCCAACACGATTGTGCAGGTCGGTAGCCGCAACATCACACCAGACGATCTGGCACGGGCGCTCTCCACCCAACTGCCAGCCGCAGCGCAGCAGATGGGTCTGGCGGATGCTTCCCATCTTCCCGATGGCACCAAGCAGCAGATCGCCCGTCAGGTTCTTCACAATCTTGTGATCCAGAACGAAGTTCAGCTTGCTGGTGAACGGGCAGGGATGAATGTTCCAGACGAGTTGATCCGCAAAGAAATTTTCGCGATCCCGGCGTTTCATAATGCTGCGGGCCAGTTCGATCGCGCGATGCTCAATGATCGCCTGACGCGCATCGGCATTACTGAAAAGCGTCTGATCCAGATGATTCGCGAGGACATCATTTCCCGTGGACTGCTTCAGGGCATGGGCGCATCCGTACAGGCACCGACGTCCCTGATGGATCGTCTCTTTGCGTTTGATGCAGACCAGCGCGTTCTGGATGTTCTGCGCGTACCGTTCACGGCTGGTACGGTTGCTGCTGCACCGACAGACGAACAGCTTCACCGCTATTACGACAATCACCCGCAGGATTTCCGCACTACGGAATATCGTCATGCCAAGATGGTTGTGATGACGGCAGACAGTGTTGCCAAGACGATCGAAGTTCCGGATGACGTCCTGCACAAACTGTATGATTTCCAGGCCCGCACCTACAACGTTCCTGAAACACGGACACTTCAGGTTCTGACCTTCCAGGACGAGGCAAAAGCCAACGCTGCCGCAACGGCATGGCGCAACACGAATGCGTGGGACGCTATCCAAAAGGCTTACCCGGACGCGGCAGCCGTAGCTCTTCCACATGTGCGCCAGAGTGACATCCCGAACCCGGAACTGGCCAAGCTCACATTCGCAGCTCAGGCAAACCAGATCACTGGCCCGACCAAAACGGCAGCAGGCTGGGTGGTTTTCAACATCACCGATGTTGTCGCACCGCATCAGACAAGCTTTGAACAGGCAAAGAACGATCTGCGCGATCAGGTCCAGAAGCAGGAAGCCCCGCAGGCTCTTCAGGCGCGCCTTGCGCAGTTTCAGGACGCGATTGCAGGCTCAACAACGCTTGAAAAAATTCCATCCAATCTTGGCGCGGTTCCAGCAGCAGGTTCCCTTGATGCCCGCGGCATGACGCAGGACGGCGTACCCGCTCCGATCCCGGGGGATGCCAATCTGCGTCAGTCCATCATCCAGCACATCTTTTCCCAGAAAAAGGATGCACAGCCGGTTGTTGTGAATGGTCCGGACGGTTCTGCTTTCGCAGTTGCTGTTGACGAAATCCATCCAGGTACGCTGCGTCCCTTCACGGAAGTCCGCGATCAGGTCGTTCAGGCCTGGACCGCAGACCAGCAGCGTCATGCCGCTGATGCACGCGTCACGGCTCTGTTCACGGAAGCGAAGAAGAGCACTCTGGCCAAGGCTCTTGAAAACCAGCCAGAAGCTTCGAACCTGCGCAAGGACGTTGCTGTTTCCCGCGTTCATCCTGATCAGTCCCTGCCACAGAATGTTCTGCGGGCTGCCTTCGGCCTGAAGGTTGGCACAACCGGCATGTATGAAGGCCCGGACGCGTTCTGGCTAGTCAACGTGACGGCGCAGAAGCCAGGCGATGCCGGTGACAGCCAGTCTCTGCGCCACGATCTGGACGCTCAGTATGTTCAGTCCCTGCAGGCTGACATTCCGATGGCTCTGGACGCAGCGTTGGAAAAAACCGTTCCCGTCTCACACATGAACATTAACCTGTTCAATCAGGTTGTGGCCTCGACATCCCCCGCAGCCGCTAACGGAGCGCAGTGATGCCGATTGTTCACAGTATCGAAGCCGCAGACCTCCTGACCCCGGTTTCAGCCTATCTGCGCCTGTCCCGTCTTTCCGATGATCCTTACCGGATGTTGCTGGAAAGCGTGGAAGGCGGCGCGGCGAGAGGCCGTTATTCCGTGATTGCCCTTCTGCCGGATCTGGTCTGGAAGTGCCGGAACGGGGAGGTAACCCTTGATGGAACGTCGCTTCAGGGCAAACCGCTGGACACGCTGAAGGACATCATCGACCAGAGCCAGATGGATCTTCCTGTTGATATGCCACCGATGATCGGCGGTGTGTTTGGTGTGCTGGGTTATGACATGGTCCGCCAGATGGAGTTCCTGCCGAACGCTCCGGTCAATGATGTGGATCTGCCGGAAGGCATCATGATCCGTCCTCAGCTTTTTGCCGTGTTTGATTCGGTCCGTGATGAATTGACACTGGCTGTGCCAGTTCGCGGGGCCATGACCACCTTAGAAGCTCATGCCCTGCTGGATCGGGCACGGGCTGCACTGGCTGCTCCTCTAGAAGATGCGACGGAAACTCTACCTGCTGGTACTGAACTTGCTCCACCATCATCGAATATGACGCAGGAGCAGTTCGAAGCGAATGTCCGAACCGCGCAGGATTACATCGCGGCCGGAGACGCATTCCAGATCGTTCCAAGTCAGCGTTTCACAACACCATTCCCGCTGTCTCCGCTTGCGTTGTACCGGAGCCTGCGTCGCATTAACCCGGCTCCGTTCCTGTTCCTGATGGAACTGGAAGATTATGCCTTGGTTGGTTCGTCGCCGGAAATTCTTGTTCGGCTACGGGCAGGGGAAGTCACAGTTCGCCCCCTCGCTGGCACCCGTCCGCGTGGCAACGACCGGGCACATGACCTAGAGCTTGAGAAAGAGCTGCTCGCGGATCAGAAGGAACTCGCCGAGCATCTCATGCTCATTGATCTGGGCCGGAATGACGTGGGCCGCGTCTCGGAACTCGGAACCGTTCAGGTGCCCGATCAGTTCGTCATCGAGCGTTACAGCCACGTCATGCACATTTCCTCGACAGTCACGGGGCAGATCAAGGCTGGCAAGACCGCCATGGACGCGCTTGTTGCTGCGTTTCCAGCCGGAACGCTGACAGGCGCGCCCAAAATCCGTGCCATGGAAATCATCGACGAACTGGAGCCGACCCGTCGTGGGCCGTATTCCGGTTGCGTTGGATATTTTGGTGCGGATGGGGAAATGGATACCTGCATCGGGCTACGGATGGCTGTTCTGAAGAATGGTCAGATGTATGTTCAGGCAGGCTGCGGCGTCGTGGCAGACAGTGATCCGAACTCGGAGTTCCGCGAAACGCAGGCAAAGGCGAGAGCACTTTTCCGGGCCGCGGAAGTCGCTGTCTCCAACGCAGCAAAATCCTGAAACAATGTTGCATTTGACGTAACGAAACGTGAAGGCCATCCTGTTGCCATGATCCTGCTCATCGACAACTACGACAGCTTCACATTCAACATCGTGCATCATCTGGGCGCGCTGGGTGTTGAATGTGATGTGCGGCGCAATGACGCACTAAGCGTCGAGGAAGCTCTTGCTCTCAAGCCTTCCGCCATCGTGATTTCCCCTGGTCCCTGTGCGCCCGACGGTGCTGGCATCTGCTGTGATCTGATCCGGGCCACAGCCGGAAAAGTGCCGGTTTTCGGCGTGTGCCTTGGGCATCAAGCAATCGGGCAGGTTTTTGGCGCGAAGGTCGTCCGGGCACCTGTTCCAATGCATGGCAAGATCAGCCCGGTTGACCATGACGACACCGGTGTTTTCGCTGGCCTTCCTAATCCGGTGAACGTCGTGCGCTATCATAGTCTGACGTTGGAGCCAGCAAGCATTCCCCCGGAACTGATCGTTAATGCGTCCACGAAGGATGGCATTATCATGGGCGTCCGTCACCGGGACTACGATGTGCATGGCGTTCAGTTTCATCCGGAGAGCATTGCCTCTACGGCAGGCCGCGAACTACTGGCGAACTTCCTGACGATCGCTGGTATTCCGCATAAGGCTGTAGAACCGGCATGACGGCGGCGGCTGATTTTCCGACTCTTCTACGCCGCGTTGCAGACGGTTCTGTTCTGACCGCAGACGCCGCAGAAAAAGCATTTTCAGCAATCATGGCGGGAGAGGTTGAACCTGCCCAGCTCGCAGCCTTCCTCACAGCGATCAAGATGCGTGGTGAAGCTCCCGATGAACTAACAGGGGCTGTGCTGGCCGTGCGCCGTTATATGACGGTTTTGCCAGATGTTCCGGCGGATACGCTGGACGTCTGTGGAACGGGCGGCGACGGACTTGGCACGCTGAATGTCTCGACCGCTGTTGCGTTCGTTCTGGCAGGGCTGGGTGTTCCGGTGGCCAAACATGGCAATCGCGCGCTTTCATCCCGATCTGGCGCGACAGATGTTTTGGAAAAGCTTGGTGTCCCGCCAATCGACGATCCTGCTTTCCAGAGCGCACAGCTGCGGGAGAACCATCTGGCATTCCTTGCAGCACCTTTCCATCATCCCGCTATGCGCCACGCGGCTCCTGTCCGCAAAGCACTAGGATTTCGAACACTTTTCAATCTGCTGGGACCGCTCTGCAATCCGGCTCAGGTGCAGCGTCAGCTTATTGGTGTTTTTGACGCTCGCTGGTGCAAACCGGTCGTTCGAACGCTTGGCAGCCTTGGTAGCACTCATGTCTGGGCTGTTCATGGCACGACAGACGAGGGGGGGAGTGATGAACTGACCCTTGCTGGCCCAGCTGAGATCGTCAGCCTTGAAAATGGAACGATCAGCCAACTGGCTTTCGACCCCGATATGGCGGGCGTTGCGTCAGCTCCCATCTCTGCCGTGCGGGGCGGAGACTCGGATGCGAATGCGGAGGCTCTGACTGCACTCCTTGAGGGAGCGCATGGACCTTACCGTGATACCGTTCTTTTGAATGCCGCAGCTGCGCTTCATGTGGCTGGACGCGGAAATGTTGTGCATAATGGCACAATTGACGCTCAGGCGTTCCGTAACAATATGGCAATAGCAGCCCGTTCCATCGACTATGGACACGCGCGCACGGCCCTGACGCGGGCACGTAACGCCATGGCCTCCCTTATAGAGACAAATGCAGGACTATCATGACCTTCATGCATCAGCGACCAGCGATGACCTATGCACCTGAAGGGGTAGAGCAGTTTCCTGACCCGGAAGTGCCGGAAACGACCACGCCGCCCATCAAGGACCCTTCAGTCGAAACAACGGACCGGAGCGATGTTCTGGCCCGCATCTGCGCGCGCACCCGTGTGGACGTAGAGCAGCGCTCCCAGATCATGTCGCTCAAGGACATTACGCTCCGGGCACGTGAAGTTACGACGCCCACACGCGGCTTTGGACAGGCTCTCCAGCATCTGACGGCAGACCGACAGGTCGGTCTGATTGCCGAAATCAAGAAAGCTTCCCCGTCCGCAGGTGTTCTTCGCCCGACATACGATCCTGTCGGTATTGCTCAGGCCTATCAGGCAGCGGGCGCGACCTGTCTGTCCGTTCTGACGGAAGGGTCGTGCTTTCATGGCAGCACGGACGATATTCGCGCTGTTCGTGAGGCCTGCAGCCTCCCGATTCTCCGCAAGGATTTCATTCTTGACCCATGGCAGGTGCATGAAAGCCGCCTGATCGGTGCGGACTGTATCCTCCTCATTATGGCGGCACTGACAGAAACGCAGGCATCCGAACTCATCGGTATCGCCCGTGGTCTGGATATGGACGTTCTGGTGGAAGTGCATGACGCAGATGAACTGAACCGTGCGTTGGCTCTTGATACATCGCTGATCGGTATCAACAACCGTAATCTTCGCACGCTTAAAACAGACATTCAGACGACACTTGATCTGGCTCCTATGGTGCCGCCTGATCGTCTGGTTGTCTCTGAAAGTGGCATCAAAACGCAGGACGACCTTCTCAAGGTTGGTGAGGTAGGAGCCAGCGCCGTACTGGTTGGAGAGAGCCTGCTTCGCGAAGATGATCCGGGAGCAGCAGCTCGTCGCCTTCTTGGCTTTACCTGACATCCGGCTCTGTTGAAGGGGACGTTTTCGCGTCTCTCTTCAACAGGGTGTTTCCGTTAAGCTTCCGGACCCTGCCTCTCCTTTCTGAGATGTAACTGGGGTCACTCTGGCCTTCGAGGCCAAGTATCGGTAAGAGCTTCCCCAGATTTGTGCATTTCCAGGAGACCGCCATGGACGAGACAACGTCCGCTTCCATCCGGAGCAACGGTCCGGCCCTTTCGCCGGAGACAATGAAGCGTGCCTACAAGGACATGCTCCTGATCCGACGTTTTGAGGAAAAGGCTGGGCAGCTCTACGGAATGGGGCTCATCGGGGGCTTCTGCCATCTTTATATCGGGCAGGAAGCTGTTGTGGTCGGCATTGGCCTGAACATGAAGCAGGGCGATAAGTCCATCACGTCCTATCGTGATCATGGCCAGATGCTGGTTGCCGGCATGACAGCCCGTGGCGTCATGGCCGAACTGACAGGTCGCTCCGGTGGCTATTCCCGCGGCAAGGGCGGCTCCATGCACATGTTCTCCCGTGAGAAGGAGTTCTACGGTGGCCACGGCATCGTCGGTGCTCAGGTTGCACTTGGAACGGGGCTGGCATTTGCCAACCATTATCGTGGCACGGACGAAGTCTCGATCGTCTATTTTGGCGAAGGGGCTTCTGCGCAGGGGCAGGTTTACGAGAGCTTCAATCTCGCCGCCCTGCACAAGCTGCCCTGCATCTATGTGATCGAAAACAACCGCTACGGCATGGGCACGTCCATTGAGCGTGCGTCTGCATCCCGGGATCTGTCCCGCAATGCAGAACCATGGGGTATCCCCAGCCGCAAGGTTGACGGCATGGACGTTTTCGCCGTGCATCAGGCCGCTCAGGAAGCCATGGAGCATTGCCGCGCAGGTAAGGGACCATTCCTGCTGGAAATGGAAACCTATCGCTATCGCGGGCACTCCATGTCCGATCCGGCGAAGTATCGTCAGCGGACTGAAGTCGAGGAAATGCGTCGCACGCGCGATCCGATCGAAAATCTGAAGGCTGAAATGCTGCGGAATGGCATTGGCGAAGACGTCTTCAAAGACATTGAAACTGACGTGAAGGCCGTTGTGGCTGACGCTGTCGAATTTGCACAGACCTGCCCGGAGCCGGATGAATCCGAGCTCTGGACTGATATTCTGGTGGAGGCCTGAGTTCCATGGCATCTCTGATTCTGATGCCGGCCCTGTCGCCGACCATGACCGAAGGTACGATTGCGCGTTGGCTCCGTCAGCCGGGCGAGGCTGTAAAGTCGGGCGATGTGATCGCTGAAATTGAGACCGACAAGGCCACGATGGAAGTCGAAGCTGTTGAAGACGGCGTCTTCGGCAAGGTTCTGGTTCCCGAAGGCAGCGAGAGTGTCGCCGTCAACACACCTATCGCCGTTCTGCTTGAAGACGGTGAAGATGCGGCGGCAGCAGACAACGTAACACGTCCTGCCGATCCGGCTGCTGGCGCACCTGTTGCGATTGAAACCCCATCTGCTCCTGCCATCGTTGAGGCTCCGGCGCTCAAACAGGCGGAAGAGGAAAAGGACTGGGGCGAAACGAAGAACATCACTGTTCGTGAAGCACTGCGGGATGCAATGGCCGCAGAACTTCGCCGCGACGAAGACGTCTTCCTGATGGGTGAGGAAGTTGCCCAGTATCAGGGTGCGTATAAAATCAGTCAGGGTCTTCTGGACGAATTTGGTGAAAAGCGCGTCATCGACATGCCAATCACCGAGCATGGCTTTACGGGAATGGCAGTCGGCGCAGCACTGACAGGGCTGAAGCCGATCGTTGAGTTCATGACCATGAACTTTTCTCTGCAAGCCATTGATCATATTATTAATTCTGCTGCCAAGACACTTTATATGTCCGGCGGTCAGATGGGCTGCCCCATCGTATTCCGCGGTCCTAATGGTGCCGCAGCGCGCGTGGGCGCACAGCACTCCCAGTGCTTTGCAAGCTGGTATGCTCATATCCCGGGCCTGAAGGTTGTGGCTCCTTGGTCTGCCGCTGATGCGAAGGGCCTGTTGCGCGCGGCTATCCGCGACCCGAACCCGGTTGTCGTGCTGGAAAACGAAATCCTGTACGGACAGAAGTTCCCATGCCCGACGGATGAAGACTTCATCCTGCCAATTGGCAAGGCCAAGATCGAACGTGAAGGCAAGGACGTTACGCTGGTCGCGTTCTCCATCATGGTCGGCGTGGCTTTGGATGCTGCGGCAAAACTTGCCGAAGAAGGCATTGAGGCCGAAGTCATCAACCTGCGCACTCTGCGTCCGCTGGATACCGAGACCATCATCAAGAGCGTCAAAAAGACGAACCGGATTGTCTCCGTTGAGGAAGGCTGGCCGGTTGCAGGTATCGGTGCAGAAATCTGCACGGTTGCCGTTGAGCAGGCGTTCGACTGGCTCGATGCACCGCCAGCCCGCGTCTGCGGCCTTGATCTGCCGCTGCCTTATGCTTCCAATCTTGAAAAACTGGCACTTCCGAAACCCGAATGGGTTGTGGAAGCAGTCCGCAAGCAGTTCGGGGACTGACCAACAATGGCAACCGATATCCTGATGCCGGCCCTGTCGCCGACAATGACCGAAGGCAAACTGGCCCGCTGGCTCAAAAAAGAGGGCGATAAGGTTTCAGCCGGCGATGTGATCGCGGAGATCGAGACCGACAAGGCCACGATGGAAGTCGAGGCTGTGGACGAGGGTATTCTCGGTCGCATTCTTGTTCAGGAAGGCGTAGAGGGTGTTGCAGTCAACACACCCATCGCCATTCTGGTTGAGGAAGGCGAAGATGTACCTGATGCATCTACAGCACAAACTCCTGCTGTTGCTCCAGCCGCTGAGCCTGTTGCTGCAAGTATACCTCCAGCAAGTACCAAAGCCGCGCCGAAAGAGGAGAGCAGCGAGCGTATTTTCGTCTCCCCACTGGCAAAACGTATGGCTAAAGACCGCGGAATTGCTCTTGGATCCCTCAACGGGACCGGCCCGAACGGTCGTATTCTGAAGCGGGATGTTGAGAAGGGCGGCAACGCTGCACCGGTCGCGCCGAAAACGACCCCCGCGACCCCGGTTGCTACAGACAGGGATGTAGAGCGTGTTCCTAACTCCACAATGCGAAAGGTTATTGCGCGGCGCCTGACGGAATCAAAGACACAGGTTCCGCACTTCTATGTATCCGTGGACATCGAACTTGATGCTCTGCTGGCCCTGCGTTCGAAACTAAACGCCACGGCTGAGGACAACAGCTTCAAGATCTCCGTCAACGATATGATGATCAAGGCGGTCGGGCTCGCACTGAAAAAGCAGCCCGGTCTCAATGTTCAGTTTACCGATGCCGAAACACTGCATTTCGAGAATGTGGACATCTCGATGGCTGTCTCCATCCCGGAAGGCCTCATCACGCCGATTATCCGCAATGCGGACCAGAAGTCCCTGCGTGAGATCAGCCGTGAAGCCAAGGATTTGGCCAAGCGCGCCCGTGCAGGCAAGTTGAAGCCGGAAGAATTTCAGGGCGGCACGTTCTCCATCTCGAACATGGGCATGTTTGGCGTTCGGGATTTCGCGGCGATCATCAATCCGCCGCAGGCTGGTATCCTGGCCATTGCATCAGGCGAGAAACGCGCTGTTGTGCGGGGAGACCAACTTGCAATTGCAACCGTCATGACGGCGACACTTTCTGTTGATCATCGTGCCGCTGATGGCGCGCTCGGCGCACAGTGGCTGAACGCCCTGCGCGACATCGTACAGAACCCTTACACTCTGGTGGTCTGATCCATGTCCGATACTTTCGATCTGATCGTTGTTGGTGGCGGTCCTGGCGGTTACGTTGCCGCACTTCGGGCAAGCCAGCTCGGCATGAGCGTTGCCATCGTGGAGAGCACGCATTTTGGCGGTGTGTGCCTCAACTGGGGCTGTATTCCGACCAAGGCGCTCCTGCGGTCTTCCGAGATTCATCACCTCCTGCATGATCTGGGCACCTTCGGCTTCTCGGCCGAAAATGTGTCTTTTGATCTCCCCAAGATTGTTGCGCGCTCCCGCGGTATTGCACGCCGTATGGGCGGTGGCATTGCTCATCTGCTCAAGAAAGCCAAAGTCACGACCTTTGACGGTCGGGCAAAACTGGCTGGTCGGGCAGGGGAAGCGCACAAGGTTTCCATCACCAAGGATGGCGCCGAAGTGGCGGTCATCAAGTCGCCCAACGTCATTCTGGCGACTGGCGCACGTGGCCGTCAGCTTCCGGGTCTGGAGACAGATGGCAAGCTGATCTGGGGTGCGCGTGAAGCCATGACCCCGACCGAGCTTCCGAAACGCCTGCTGGTCATTGGCTCTGGTGCCATTGGTATCGAATTTGCGTCCTTCTATCGCAACATGGGCAGCGAAGTGACCATTGCGGAAGTTGCGGACCGAATTCTGATTGCCGAAGACCCCGAGATCAGCGCCGCCGCTCGCAAGGCCTTTGAGAAGCAGGGGATGAAGATCATCACCGGCGCAAAGGTTGGCCCGCTTCAAAAGGGTGAAAACGAGGTTTCCACCACCATTGAAAGCGCATCCGGCACGCTTGATCTGACAGTGGATCGCGTGATCTGCGCCGTCGGCATTGTTGGAAACGTTGAGGATCTTGGCCTTGAAGGGACCAAGGTTCAGGTCGATCGGACTCATATTGTCACGGACGGCTTCTGTCGTACGGCAGAGCCGGGCATCTATGCCATCGGTGACGTTGCGGGCGCCCCGTGGCTGGCTCACAAGGCAAGCCATGAAGGCATTCTCTGCGTTGAAAAGATTGCCGGCCGTTCCCCACAGCCTCTGCATGCACTGAACATTCCGGGCTGCACCTATTCCCGCCCACAGATCGCTTCGGTGGGTCTGAGCGAGGAAAAGGCTATTGCCGCAGGCCACAAGGTTCGTGTCGGGCGCTTCCCATTCATGGCGAACGGTAAGGCCGTCGCAATGGGTGAGACGGAAGGCATGGTCAAGACCGTGTTTGATGCCACGACCGGGGAACTTCTGGGCGCACACATGATTGGCGCGGAAGTCACGGAAATGATCCAGGGCTACGTCATTGCCCGCACGGGTGAACTGACGGAGGCAGAGCTGATCGAGACAGTGTTCCCGCATCCGACAATTTCCGAGACGATGCACGAAGCCACTCTGGCGGCCTTCGACGGTCCGCTCCATATCTGACGCCATGTCCCAGCGCATCACCATAGATCATCGTGAGATGTCGGCTCTCCGCCACCCGGAGAAGGCACATCGTCCTGACAACCCGATTCAGCGCAAGCCATCCTGGATCCGGGTAAAGGCGCCCAATCATCCCGTGTATCACGAGACACGGGCTCTGATGCGGGAGGCGAATCTGGTTACGGTCTGTGAAGAAGCAGCCTGCCCAAATATCGGGGAATGCTGGTCCCAGCGCCATGCGACCATGATGATCATGGGGGAAATCTGCACACGGGCATGCTCGTTCTGCAATGTGACCACAGGCCTGCCCAAGGCGCTGGATACCGATGAACCGCGCCGGGTTGCCGAAGCTGTCGCGAAACTGGGCCTGAAGCATGTTGTTATCACATCGGTTGATCGTGATGATCTTGCGGATGGCGGTGCACGTCACTTTGCGCATGTCATTCAGTCGATCCGTGCAGCCTCCCCGGAAACAACCATTGAGATCCTGACGCCTGATTTTCTTCGGAAACCAGGCGCACTGGAGACTGCGGTGGAGGCACGGCCGGACGTTTTCAATCACAATATCGAGACTGTACCGCGTCTCTATCCCACAATTCGCCCAGGCGCGCGATACTACCAGTCGTTGCGTCTGCTGGACGGTGTGAAGAGGCTTGATCCATCCATTTTCACCAAGTCTGGCCTGATGCTGGGCCTTGGTGAGGAGAAGATGGAAGTATGGCAGGTCATGGATGATTTCAGGGTCGCCGATGTCGATTTTCTGACGTTGGGGCAGTACCTTCAGCCAAGCGTAAAGCATGCGGCTGTCGAAAAGTTTGTTACGCCGGAAGAGTTTGATGGCTATGCTGCGGCTGCCCGTTCGAAAGGATTTCTTCAGGTCAGCGCAAGCCCTCTGACGCGATCCTCCTATCATGCGGACAGCGATTTCGCGAAGCTCCAGGCCGCGCGGAACAGCCGTCTGAAAGAAAGTCTCTGATGCCGACACATGCCGAGCAACGGTTGATTGCCTACACACCGGAACAGCTTTTTGATCTGGTGGCAGATGTGGAGAAATATCCGCAGTTCCTGCCGTGGTGTGTCAAAGCCGCCATCAAGTCCCAGACAGAGCAGGAACTTGTAGCAGACCTGACCATCGGTTTTGGACCTTTTCGCGAGACGTTTACCAGCCGCGTTACGCTCGAGCGTCCCTCACGTATTCGGGTCCGCTACGAAAAGGGGCCTTTCCGATATCTGAACAATGTCTGGACGTTCACGCCGGACCCACGGGGCTGTCTGGTCGATTTCTTCGTGGACTTCGAGTTTCGTTCGCGTCTGCTGCAAAATGCCATGGGCGTGGTGTTCAACGAAGGTGTTCGCCTGATGGTCTCCGCGTTCATCAAAAGAGCGCGGGATACCTATGGGGTACAGACAGCTCAGAGCCGCGCAGCTCAACAGCCAGGACTTTCCTGACCGAGAAAGAAATACCGTAATATATTATGAACTATTTGGGCCATGGGCCGTTTCAGGCCCAACCACCGAATGGTGTCATGAAAGGATTACGCAATGAAGACGCTTTCCTTCGGCGCATTTGCTCTCTCGGCTCTGATTGCTGCTGCTTCTCCTGCCATGGCCGAACATCACGGCCACCATCACAAGAAGTCTGGTGCGCATGCCCAGAAATCCGATGAAGTCTCAGCCACTGATGCCCTGAACGCACGTTCTCTCCAGCAGGCACAGACCCCGGTTCAGGTCCAGCCTCCAGCACCGCCGACACCGGTTGCAACGGTTCCGACATCTGCTGTCGTCCCTACGGCTCCTGCGCCATCAGTCCCGCCAGCTTCCACAATGCCTGCGACTGCTCCAAACGACGGACAGTAAGTTTCCAATCGTTTGGCTAATAAAAAATCCCCGCTCGGCAGCGGGGATTTTTTTATTTCAGACTTTCAGGATCATATCCAGAGCATGTCTCACCGTCGCTCGCCGTATATCTGAGCGGTTACCTGGGAAAACATGGCGTTCTGTAAAACTCGCCCCCTGAAAGATGGACAACCCGAAACAAACCATTCCAACAGGCTTGGTAAGCGTTCCGCCATCAGGCCCCGCAATGCCTGTAACCGAAATGGCGATCGTAGCATCCGTCGCATGCCATAATGCACCTTCCGCCATAGCCTGCGCAGTTTCCTCACTGACTGCCCCATAGCGAGACAAAATATCCTCAGGAACACCGGCGGCGCTTGTTTTAAGAGCATTGGAATACGTTACAAAGCCGCCCTCAATAAAAGCTGAAGATCCCGGGATATCTGTCAATGCCGCGCAGATCATTCCCCCTGTACAGCTTTCTACGGTGACAAGGCGCATTTTTCGGTCAGAAAGGTGCTTCAGCACGGTTTCCGAAAGGGTTTGAAAGTCAGTTTCCGACATTTGCTGCACTCACCCGATAAACCATCATGTTTGCCTCGATATTCTCGATATACATCCGCGTTTCCCGGTAAGGCAGACGCTCGATCCAATCCAGAAGCCCATCTTCCGTCAGCGGATCAGCCGGAGGATTTGCCTTAAGCCAGAGATCCACTCTGTGTGGACCTGCATTATAGGCAGCGAGTGCATAGGGAATGGTATTTTCAAACCGTGCCAGAAGCTGCGATACATATGCGTTTCCAACGGTCAGATTGGTCTGCGGGTCGAGCAAAGCTGCGGCCGAAACATTCATTCCACCGAGATGCGCACGACGGGCAACATCCTTCGCTGCTGCGGGAAGGATTTGTAGCAAACCAATGGCATGTGCACTGCTGATTGCAGAAGGGTCGAACCCACTTTCCTGCCGAATAATAGCAGGAAGGAGGCCCACAGGGACTGTAGAGGCTGCAGGCCAAGGATCAGGAAACCCTTGCGGATAAAGAGCCACCCCTTTTCGAGACAGGGCATGTGCTGCAAAAACTTCAGCAGCCGGAACATTCAAACGTCCCCCCAGATCAGCGACTGCTTTCTGCCCTTCTGGTGATGGATTTGCGATCTGAAGCAGAAGAAGAAAATCTTTTGCATGCTCCAGATCGCCCGACTGCGCGAGTTCGGAGGCTGCTTCAACCAGATCCTGTCTCTGCAATACCCCCGCATTCAGAGCAGGGAGTGTTTGCAAATCCTGTAGGAGGGCATGATCGAAATCAGGTGACGACGCACCTGAGACAAGCAAGGACAGTTCTTGAGTCAGTGCAGCCTGAGCGAGCTGACCATGAAATGTCGTGGGAAAGCGTGTGGCCTGCTGGAAGGCCATCTGTGCACCACCATCGTCTTTCAGGGCTTGCCGGGCTCGCCCGGTCCAGTACCAACCTCGCGCCTGCATGGCGAGCGAGGTTGCCTGTTGCAAAGGACTGAAAAACTGCTCGGCTTTTTGCGGGTCTTCAAGCAGTCGCAAAGCGATGAAACCCGAAAGATTTTGCGCTTCCTGACGATCAATTTCCGTGAGAGGCAGCGTCATATCCTGGGCAAGTGCATAAGCGTCCTGCGTCCGGCCTGCCAGAAGAAAGGCTCGCGCAAGACTGGCTCTTTCGCTCGACCAGTCGTGGGATGGGGCAACAGCCTGAAGGGCGTAGCCTGCCGATGCCCAGAGAGCTAATGCTTCATCCAGACGATTTCCACGCCGCAGCGCCTTCAAACGATAACGGATCAGCGTGGGGTCTGACCGATCACGAGATGAAAGAGTATTGAAAGCCGTGTCGGCATCTGGAGACGCTGCACGCTCGGCGAGGCGGGCCTCCGCTAATGCCTGCCGATCCGCAGGAAGGCGATCAATCTGGCGACTTGCAGCCGAAATTTGTCCGGAGCTTTCAAGACGCTCATAGCGATGCCACTGGTCATCGAGCGTAAAATCTGCAGCGTAAAGCCCAAGAAGCGAGACTTCCTCCTGCGCATTACCAGCGCCAGCAATCCAGAGATTACGAGCCTTTGCAGCGGAATCAGACATATGGTCGGAGCATGTCAGAAACGCTGAAACCATTGTCAGCGGCAATGTTGGGCAAAGTCGGTCAAGCATTGCCGGATCGGATGTGTGGCCGAGGGCGGTCTGGTAACGCCACATCATTTTTGCCCGCTGCGGCCAAGTCGGCGTCTGCACCAGAAATGCCTGATAGGTCTCTGCAGGGAGATTACCTGCGCCAGGTGACACCAGTTGAAGCCACTGGACGAGCCTGTCCCGGACGGGGGGCGTTACGTTCGGGACAGGCGCTGCGGCTCCCATAAAAAGAGCAGCAGCCAGCAGAACGGGACGTTTAGCTCGGCAGCACAACATGATGCCAGATTTCTCCTCCGCCGCGGATGATGAGTTCAATCGCCACGGCTAGCACAACAAGCAGACCACACCAGGCGATCCAGCGATAGCGGGCAAGGAGCCCTGCAATGAACGACGCCGCAATTCCCATCAGCAATACGGAAAAAGCCAGGCCGCCAACGAGAATCCAAGGGTGCCCGACAGCAGCACCCGCAACCGCCAGAACATTGTCCAGGCTCATGGAAAGATCGGCCACGACAATCTTGAGAATGGCGGCCCCCAGTCGGGACGGAGCCTCCACTTCCGCTTCGGCATCGCTGTGCCGAAGCTCCCGGTACATCTTCCAGCAGACCCACAGCAGCAGGCAACCACCGGCGAGTGTCAGGCCGATAACCGCCAGAAGGCGTGCGGCAACAAGGGCTAATCCCACACGCAGGAGAGCTGCAAAAGCTGTCCCGATCAGGATGGCAAGCCGTCTCTGACGCCCCTGGAGACTACGCACCGCCATCCCGATGACAACCGCGTTGTCTCCGGCAAGGGTAATGTCAATCAGCGTTACCTGCGCGAGCGCGATCAAGGCGTGGGTCAGGGTATCGGGGGTCAAAGGGTCATTTCTTCCAAAAGGGGTCCGTGCAATCTCTTCGTATTTGGTCTAAGCAGCCCTCGTAAAGCCCCACTCGCTTCCGGAGTTCTCATGGTTCCGCGTTACAGCCGCCCCCAGATGACCGCGATCTGGTCGCCCGCCAACCGTTACCGGATCTGGTTCAAAATCGAAGCTCTGGCCTGTGAAGCCATGGCTCAACAGGGCGCCATGCCTGTCGAATCAGCCAAAACCATCCGTGAGAAGGGGGATGCTGCCATGGCTGCATTCTCCGATGCTGATCTGGCCCGAATTGACGAGATCGAGGCTGAAACGCGCCATGACGTGATTGCGTTCCTGACCTGGCTTGCGGAAAAAGTTGGTCCGGACAGCCGCTTCGTTCATCTGGGCATGACGTCTTCCGACGTGCTGGACACCTGCCTGTCTGTTCAGATGACTCAGGCCGCCGATCTTCTTCTGGAAGATCTGGATCGCGTTCTGGAAGCCCTCAAAACACGCGCCTATGAGCACAAGCTGACTGTCACGATCGGCCGCAGCCACGCGATCCATGCAGAGCCAACGAGCTTCGGCCTGAAGCTGGCTGGTCATTACGCTGAATTTGCCCGCAACAAAGAGCGCCTGCTTCAGGCTCGCAAGGAAATCGCGGTCTGCGCCATTTCTGGCGCCGTTGGTACCTATGCGCATATTGACCCGGCTGTTGAAGAATATGTCGCCGACAAGCTCGGCCTTGTTGCCGAGAGCGTGTCCACACAGGTCATCCCACGTGACCGCCACGCTGCGTTCTTCTGCACGCTTGGCGTCATTGCAAGCGGCATCGAGCGTCTGGCCGTTGAAGTGCGTCATCTTCAGCGTTCGGAAGTCCGGGAAGCGGAAGAGTTCTTCCACAAGGGGCAGAAGGGCAGTTCCGCGATGCCGCACAAGCGGAATCCGGTTCTTTCTGAGAATCTGACCGGCCTTGCCCGTCTGATCCGC
The DNA here is from genome assembly GCF_058107395.1 of Gluconobacter sp. ESL1110. Lineage (NCBI taxonomy): Bacteria > Pseudomonadati > Pseudomonadota > Alphaproteobacteria > Acetobacterales > Acetobacteraceae > Gluconobacter > Gluconobacter sp. ESL1110. The sequence continues at coordinate 117,454 of NZ_JBYLUK010000008.1, read as the reverse complement.
TCTCACGTCGTTCCCGCACTTGAGAACGTGGCGCTGTGGCATGAGCGGGACATCAGCCATTCTTCCGTGGAGCGTAACATCTGCCCGGACGGTACGATCGGGCTTGATTTCGCCCTGATCCGTCTGGCTGGCATGATGGAAAAGCTGGTGATCTATCCGGATCAGATGATTGCCAACATGGAAAGCCTTGGTGGCGTAGTGCATTCCGGTGAAGTTCTGCTGGTTCTGGCCCGTGCCGGTATTTCCCGTGAAGATGCCTACCGGATTGTGCAGCGCAATGCCATGGAGACATGGACGAAGCTGGGTAAGCCGGGCTTCCGCACGTTCCGCGAAAATCTGGAGACCGACCCGGAAGTGTCAGGTCGTGTGAGTGCCGAGGTTCTGGATCGCGCTTTCGATCCGGCCCAGCATCTCAAGCAGATTGATCGTATCTACAGCCGCGTTTTCGGCTAATCTCGACAAATCTGGGCGGGAATAGTTTTCCCGCACTCTCGCGGTTCCGGTTCCGTAATGCTATGGAACCGGAAAACCGTCGCTGGACCAGCCGTTTCCGCATCCCTATGAACCGGGACGGCGCAACGCAGTAAGGATTGCTCATGGCCCGCCGCCGCCAGCTTTACGAAGGCAAAGCCAAGGTTCTTTTTGAAGGGCCAGAGCCCGGAACACTCGTGCAGTATTTCAAGGATGACGCCACCGCCGGAAACGGTGCGAAAAGTGGCATCATCACCGGGAAGGGTGTTCTGAACAACCGCATCAGCGAACACCTGATGATGAAGCTGCATGACATCAACATCCCCACGCACTTCATTCGCCGTCTGAACATGCGTGAGCAGCTGATCCGGGAAGTCGAGATCATTCCTCTGGAAGTTGTGGTCCGCAACGTCGCGGCTGGCTCCATCGCCAAGCGTCTGGGCATTCCTGAGGGAACGCGCCTGCCACGCACCATCATTGAATATTATTACAAGAATGACTCCCTTGGAGACCCGATGGTCTCTGAAGAGCATATTGCCGCATTCGACTGGGCCTCTCCGCAGGACCTGGATGACATGAACACGCTGGCCCTCCGCACCAATGATTTCCTGATGGGAATTTTCATGGGTGTCGGCATCACGCTTGTTGATTTCAAGCTGGAATTCGGCCGTCTGTGGGAAGGCGAGGAGATGCGGATCATCGTCGCTGACGAGATCTCTCCAGACAACTGCCGCCTGTGGGACGCCAAAACCAGCGAGAAGATGGACAAGGACCGGTTCCGCAGGGACATGGGCCGCGTCGAGGAAGCTTATCAGGAAGTCGCACGGCGTCTCGGGATCCTTCCCGAAGCCAGCAATGGAGACCTCAAGGGTCCGGAGGCAGTACAGTGAAGATCCGCGTTTTTGTTTCCCTGAAAGACGGCGTTCTTGATCCTCAGGGCAAGGCTGTTGGCCATGCACTTGAGTCTCTTGGCTTCAAGGGTATCGGCGAAGTCCGTGTGAACCGCGTTGTCGAACTGGACGTTCCTGCAACGGACAAGGCCGAGGCGATCCAGCAGGGTGAAGCCATGGCCCGTGCGCTTCTGGCCAACGAAGTGATCGAGGATTTCAGCGTCGAGGTGGCAGAATGAAGCTTTTCTCCGCAGTTCTTCTGGCAAGCGGCCTTCTGGCCGTAACCGCCGCTCCGGCTCACGCACAACGCGTCTCCAAAGTTTCCGGCAAAGCTCTTGGCAACATGTGCTCTGCCAGCAAGTCCACCGCTCTGTGCGATGCCTATCTCGCAGGCATGATGGATAGCGAAGTCTGGGCCAAGAAATACGACAGCTATGCGGACGATGCAGGTGCTCCGGTCGCATTCTGCGTTCCGACGGGTGAGACCACCACGCAGGTTCGTGGCAAGCTGATTTCATGGCTGCACGCGCACACTGATGCCCTGACGCAGCCCGGTGGAAAGGCCGTTTATCGTGCTCTGCACGAGGCTTATCCGTGTCATGCCGCAGCATCGGCTCCAGCGGAGGGCCAGAAATGAAGGCCGGTATCGTCGTTTTCCCCGGTACGAACCGGGAGCGCGACATGGTGCATGCCCTGAAGCTGATCTCAGGCCAGACCCCGAAAATGATCTGGCATCGCGAGACATCTCTCGGTGATCTGGATCTCGTGGTTCTGCCGGGTGGCTTCAGCTTCGGGGACTACCTGCGCAGTGGCGCCATGGCGGCTCATTCCCCCATCCTGCGCGAGGTCAAAGCCTTCGCCGAGAAGGGCGGTCACGTTCTGGGCGTCTGCAACGGCTTCCAGATCCTGACGGAATCCCATCTTCTGCCGGGTGCACTGCTTCGGAATGCCGGTCTGCGATTCCTGTCGCAGGATTGTCACCTGAAGGTCGAGAACGCATCGTCTCCCTTCACGCAGGGCTGGTCATCTGGGGACGTTTTCCGCGCGCCTCTGGCTCATGGAGATGGCAACTACACGGCTTCTGACGAGACACTTTCACGTCTCGAAGGTGAGGGCCGAGTTGCGTTTCGCTACTGTGGTGCCAAGGGCGAGGTTTCGCATGATGACCGTCACGTGAACCCCAATGGCAGCGCTCGCTCCATCGCTGGCATCCTGAGCGAAAACGGCCGTGTCTGCGGTCTGATGCCGCACCCGGAAAACCTGACTGACCCGGAAATCGGTGACACCGATGGTGTGCCGCTCTTCAAAGGCCTTGTGGAGGCTCTCGTCGGATGAGTGTGACAATCGACGCCAAACTGGCTCAGTCCTTCGGTCTGACGGTCGAGGAATATGAGAAGGTCCTGACCATTATGGGTCGGACCCCGAGCTTTACGGAGCTTGGAATTTTCTCGGTCATGTGGTCGGAGCACTGCTCCTACAAATCTTCCCGCATCCACCTCAAGACGCTGCCAACCAAGGCTCCGTGGGTTATCCATGGACCGGGCGAAAACGCAGGTGTTGTGGATATTGGCGAGGGTCTGGCTGCTGTCTTCAAGATGGAGAGTCACAACCACCCGTCTTTCATCGAGCCTTATCAGGGCGCTGCAACAGGCGTGGGTGGTATTCTACGTGACGTCTTCACCATGGGTGCCCGTCCGGTCGCCAACCTGAATGCCTTGCGTTTCGGCGATCCGAAAACACCGGGGACACGCCGTATTGTTGATGGCGTGGTTCGCGGCGTTGGTGGCTACGGCAACTGCGTTGGCGTTCCGACAGTCGGCGGCGAAGTCAATTTCCACAAGGCCTATGACGGCAATCCGCTCGTCAACGCCATGACGGTTGGCGTGGCCAAGCAGGACAAGATCTTCCTGTCTGCAGCTGCTGGTGTGGGCAATCCGGTCGTGTATGTCGGCTCCAAGACAGGACGTGACGGCATTCATGGTGCCACCATGTCTTCCGCGGAGTTTGACGAAGAGGCCGCATCCAAGCGCCCGACCGTGCAGGTCGGAGACCCGTTCATCGAGAAGCTTCTGATTGAAGCGTGCCTCGAACTGATGGCAACGGATGCGATCGTGGCTATTCAGGACATGGGCGCTGCTGGCCTGACGTCTTCTGCCGTTGAAATGGCAGGTAAGGGTGGCGTCGGCATCGAGATGGATCTTGATGCGGTTCCGCAGCGCGAACCCAACATGTCCGCCTATGAGATGATGCTGTCTGAGAGCCAGGAGCGGATGCTCATGGTCCTCAAGCCGGAAAGCACCGAACAGGCTCGTGCCATTTTCGAAAAATGGGAGCTGGATTTTGCTGTTGTCGGGCATCTGACCGATACCGGACGCATCACGGTCAAGCACAAAGGCGTGATCGAAGCTGACATCGAACTGGCACCGCTGGCCGATGAAGCTCCGATCTATAACCGTCCGACTGTGCCACTGGAAAAACCACGCCACATTCAGCCTCCGGCTGATCCAGTGGGTGTCGAACATGCTCTCCTGACGCTGATTGGTTGCCCGGATCTGGCCTCCCGTGCCTGGGTCTGGAACCAGTATGATGGGTCTGTCGGTGGCAACACGGCGCGTCGTCCTGGTGCGGCTGATGCTGCGGTGGTTCGTGTGGAAGGCACCCGTCTGGGTCTCGCCCTCACGACTGATTGCACACCGCGGTATTGTCAGGCGGACCCAAAAGTTGGCGGGGCACAGGCTGTTGCCGAAGCATGGCGCAACATCACGGCGACAGGTGCGAAGCCGCTTGCCGTGACGGACAACCTGAATTTCGGCAATCCGGAACGCCCGGAAATCATGGCGCAGTTCGCAGACGCCATCAAAGGCATGGGCGATGCGTGCCGCGCGCTCGATTTCCCGGTCGTGAGCGGCAACGTCTCACTCTATAACGAGACGCGCTCCCCGACAGGTCTGGCTCAGGCCATTCTTCCGACGCCGGCCATTGGTGCGCTTGGTGTACTGGCAGATGCCTCACGCTCGATTGGACTTGCCATGCCTGATGCGCACGGTCTTGTCCTGATTGGTGAAATCCGTGGCGAACTGGGTCAATCCCTGTGGCTGCGTGAGATTTGCCATCGCGAAGAAGGCGCTCCACCTCATGTTGATCTCGTGGCCGAACGCAGGAATGGCGATTTTGTCCGTGGGCAGATCGAAACCGGCGCTGTGACAGCCTGTCATGACATCGCAGATGGCGGCCTTCTGGTCACGATTGCCGAGATGGTCATGGCTGGGGACGTTGGCTGTACGCTGAATCCGCCTCCGTCCAATCTTCCTCTGCATGCGTTCTGGTTTGGTGAAGATCAGGCTTGCTACGTTGTAGCAACACCCGATGCCCAGAAGCTTATTGCCGCGGCTGAAAAAGCTCATGTTCCGGCACGCAAGCTGGGTCGCTCTGGCGGCACGTCACTGAACCTTGCTGACGGGATTTCCCTGGAAGCCAGCAGGCTGCGCACCATCAACGCTGCCTTTTTCCCGAAATTCATGGGTGAGGAGGTCTGAGTTATGCCGATGAGTGCCGCTGAAATCGAACGCACGATTCTCGCAGCGATTCCGGATGCTGAAATTACGATCCAGGACCTTGCTGGAGACGGCGATCATTATGCCTGCACGGTCGTCAGTGAAGCCTTTCAAGGGCTTTCGCGTGTACGACAGCACAAACTGGTTTATGATGCATTCGGAAATCGAATGGGCACAGAGCTCCACGCAATGGCTCTCAAAACCCTGACCCCTTGAACTCCGAGGGAATCATTCCCTTCTGAAGTGACTGCTGACAGTGGGAGAGGGGCTGCCCCCTCTCTTCTGCCCATAAGAGGAAAAACCCAATGTCCGAGACCGTGTTCCAGCACATCCAGAACCTGATCGACGCAAACCCGGTCATGCTGTTCATGAAGGGTGACAAACTCTTCCCACAATGCGGCTTTTCTGCGCGCGTTGTGCAGATCCTGACGCATCTTGGTGTTCCGTTCGAGACCTGCAACATTCTTGAAAGCGCTGAACTCCGTCAGGGCATCAAGGATTTCTCCCAGTGGCCGACCGTTCCTCAGCTCTACGTCAAGGGTGAGTTCGTCGGTGGCTGCGATATCGTCACGGACATGTACCAGAGCGGCGAACTTGAAACGCTGCTGACTGAAAAGGGAATCGCTACGGCGAATGCCTAATTTGTTAATTCCGGCCTGTAAAATGGCCGGAATTCAACACTCTGCAAGGTCTGCGGCTGCCACAATTCAGCCATGTTGCGCCCAAAAATGGCAAGACCTTGATTTTTTCTAAAACTTACCCAAACGGGGTTGTCGAACTCTGCGTTTACGTCATACGGTGAACTCATCAGAACAGGGATGGGATCACATCAATGGCGCGACAGTGGGCTGGCCGAATTGCTCTCGGCATTATGGGAGTTGGACTTTGCATGGGAGCCGGAAAAGCTCATGCCCGTGCAGCCATTACCGATTTTGAAGCCAGCAAGCTGACATTCGACGCTCTGACGGCCACGCCAGTCTATCACCGCCCTGTTGTTCATTTCGCTCGTCACTCTGCAAGCCATTCCATGGCATGGAGCGGGCATCGCGCTGTGATCCGGAACGTGGCTTACCGTCCGCACGCTTCTGTTGCGACGGCAGCTCATCGTCATACACGCAGCCGCCGTACCTGATCTTTATGTAAGGCGTAGCGCATCCATGATGCGTCTCGCCTGCCCCATGCGATCGACGACAATAACGTCGAATCGCGTATTGGGACGACACCATTCGGGTCTGGTTTCCAGAACATAACCGAATGACGCCATCAGGCGTTCTGCCTGACGAGAAGCCAGAGCCTCTGCGCCATCTCGAAGCGTAGAGCGGCTTTTGACTTCCACCCCAATAATCCAGTTCTCATCCGCGACCAGAAGATCAATCTCGCCATAGGGTGTTCTGAGCCTCTGAGCCAGAATGTCCAGCCCTGCCTCCACCATATGGCGTTTGGCGATCTCCTCGGCGTTCAGGCCACCGTAATATGCCTGAACGCCTTTCGCGCGACGGTTAATCAGTGCTCTTCTTTCAGAAGCCGGGCAGCATCAATCGCAAAATATGTCAGGATGCCGTTACAGCCTGCACGCTTGAAAGCAATCAGGCTCTCCATAATGGTACGATCCCGCTCAAGCCAGCCGTTCTGGATCGCACCGGCGAGCATCGCGTATTCACCTGACACCTGATAGGCGAAGGTCGGCACCGAGAAACGGTCACGGATGCGGCGAATAATGTCCAGATAGGGCATTCCCGGCTTGACCATGATCATATCGGCTCCTTCACGAATATCCTGCTCCACTTCACGCAGAGCTTCATCCGAATTGGCCGGGTCCATCTGGTAGGTTTTCTTGTCACCCGTCAGAAGACCACCCGATCCCAGCGCATCGCGGAACGGGCCGTAGAAAGCGGAAGCATATTTTGCCGTGTAGGCCATGATGCGGACGGTCTCGAAGCCGTTGGCATCTAACGTCTCGCGGATGGCCTGCACACGACCATCCATCATGTCGGACGGGGCAATGATGTCGTTACCAGCGCGAGCCTGATTAAGCGCCTGCTGACGCAGGATCTCAACAGACTCGTCATTGAGGATGCGGCCATCCTTGATGACGCCGTCGTGGCCGTGATCCGTGTAGGGATCGAGCGCCACATCACCAATAACACCAAGTTCGGGAAAGGCTTCCTTGATGACGCGCGACGCGCGGCACATCAGATTGTCCGGGTTCAGGGCTTCAGTACCCGTTGCGTCCCGCAGTTCAACTGGCGTGATGGGGAAGATGGCAACCGCCGGAATGCCAAGCTCAACAGCCGGGCGGACATGCTCCACGAGATTGTCGAGGCTGACGCGCTCAACACCGGGCATGGAGGACACTTTCTGGCGCTGGTTTTCGCCTTCACAAACGAAAATCGGCCAGATCAGGTCATCGACGTGCAGTCGATTTTCCTGAACCAGCCGACGTGTAAAGGCATCGTGGCGATTACGCCGCGGGCGGAAGAGGGGGAATGATGCGTTCGTCATGCCCCCGATCATGCTCCTATATTTTTGATCTGGAAAGCAGGCTGTGACGTACTCCGTAACAGAAATAGATCGCCAGTCCGATTGCAAGCCATACAACCAGCCGAACCCAGGTCAGCAGGTCCAGAGATACCATGACCGCACCGCAGGACAGCACGCCCAGAACCGGAATGATCGGGCCACCTGGCACACGGAAGAGACGTGGCGCCTGAGGCTCACGCATCCGCAAAAGCGGAACACCAACGCAGACGATGATGAATGCAAGGAGGGTTCCAATGGATGTCATGTTGCCCAATTCACCAATAGGCAACACGGCTGTCAGAACACTTGTGAGCGCAGCAAAACAAAGATGGGACGTCCACGGTGTATGTGTGCGTGTGTTCAGCTTCGCAAAAACTTTCGGAAGCAGGCCGTCATGTGACATGGCCAGAAATACGCGTGCCTGCCCTAGAAGCAGCCCAAACAGAACAGAAACATACCCGACAGTAATCCCCAGCTTCACAAGACTGGCGAGCCAGGGCGCACCCGCAGCATCGATCGCTGTTGCAACCGGGCTTGGATCATTCGCCATGCCTTTATAGTTCACAACGCCCGTCAGAACCGCCGAGAACACAGCATAGACGACACCACAGATCAGCAGGCTTCCTATAATCCCCACGGGAATGTCCCGAGCCGGGTTTTTGCTGTCCTGCGCGGTGGTGGAGACGATATCGAATCCCAGATAGGCAAAGAAGGCCATCCCCGCGGCACGCATCACGCCAGAGAAGCCAAAATGCCCGAAGGTGCCATCGTTTGGTGGGATATAGGGATGGTAATTGGCCAGCTTGATATGCGGAATGCAGAACACCAGCACCAACGCGATCACTGCCAGCTTTATCACCACGATGGCATTGTTCACGGCAGCGGACTGGCTGACACCGCGCATCAGCAACGCCGTCACGACCCAGATAGCCAGAACCGCCGGGAAATTGAACCAGGCGCTGACGACTGATCCGTCCGAAAGTGTCACGGGCGTCATGGGCGTAGCCAGAAGCCTCGGATCAATCGTGATGCCCCAACCCGAGAGCAAGGAGGCCACATAGCCCGACCAGCTTGAGGCGACAGCAGCGGCTCCCACTGTATATTCCAGCACAAGATCCCAGCCGATAATCCATGCGATCAACTCGCCCATGGATGCATAGGCATAGGAATACGCCGACCCGCCTGACGGGATCATACCAGCCAGTTCGCCGTAACAGAGGCCGGCAAATCCGCAGGCGAGGGCGGCAATAAGATAGGACAGCGTGACGGCAGGGCCTGCATTCTGGCCAGCCGCAACGCCAGTTAGTGAAAACAGGCCAGCACCAATGGTCACACCAACGCCAAGAGCGATCAGGTGCCAGGGGCCAAGAACACGTTTCAGGCCTGTGTTGTCAGACGCAGCGGAAGACACAGGCTTGGTCCGCCAGAGCGGATTGGTCATGAAAGATCCTCGTTGGAAACACGGATTGTTTTTGCCGACGCGCGCATTCTGCGGTAGTGACGGGGCGAACTCACCCTGGAGAATGGACCACGATGTCGGAACACGCCAGCCAGTCCACGCTGAATCCTTTTTTCCACGCGCCTCTGAAAGAGGCTGATGCCGAAGTTGCCGCAATCCTGAACGACGAACTGACCCGTCAGCAGGATGGTATCGAGCTGATCGCGTCCGAGAACATGGCATCTTTTGCCGTGATGGAAGCGCAGGGCTCTGTTCTGACCAATAAGTACGCTGAAGGCCTTCCGGGCAAGCGCTACTATGGTGGCTGCGTTGACGTGGACCGCGTTGAAACCCTCGCCATCGAACGCCTTAAAAAGCTGTTCGGCGCAGAATTTGCAAACGTGCAGCCTCATTCCGGCGCCAATGCCAATCAGGCAGCCTTCATGGCGATGGCGAAGCCGGGCGACACCATTCTGGGTCTGAGCCTCGCGGCTGGCGGACATCTGACCCACGGTGCGGCTCCGAATTATTCTGGCAAATGGTTTAACGCCGTTCAGTATGGCGTGCGCGCGCAGGACGGCCTGATCGATTACGATCAGATGGAAGAGCTGGCCCGCGAGCACAAGCCGAAGATTATCGTCGCAGGCAGTTCCGCCTATCCGCGCGTCATCGACTTCCCGCGCTTCCGGAAGATCGCTGACGAAGTTGGCGCTTATCTGATGGTGGACATGGCGCATTTTGCCGGTCTGGTCGCAGCTGGCCTGTATCCAAGCCCGCTTCCATACGCGGACATCGTGACGTCCACGACACACAAGACGCTGCGCGGCCCCCGTGGTGGCATTATTCTGACGAACAGCGCAGAGCTGGCCAAGAAGGTTAACTCTGCCGTGTTCCCGGGCCTTCAGGGCGGCCCACTGATGCATGTTATCGCTGGCAAGGCTGTGGCGTTCGGTGAGGCCCTGAAGGACGACTTCCGCGACTACCAGAAGCGCGTTGTCGCCAATGCGAAGGCACTGGCAGATGAACTTCAGCTTCGCGGCTTCGACATCGTGACAGGTGGCACGGACAGCCATCTGGTGCTGGTTGATCTTCGCCCCAAGAAGGTGACGGGCAAGCTTGCGGAAGAGATTCTGGAGCGCGCTGGCATCACGGCCAACAAAAACGCCATTCCGTTCGATCCGGAAAAGCCGTTCGTAACGTCCGGCATTCGTCTGGGCAGCCCTGCTGCAACAGCACGTGGTTTCGGCGAAGAAGAATTCCGCACCATTGCCCGCATGATGGACGAAGTTCTGACGGCAGCTCTGGAAGAGGGCGACGTCAATGACACGACCAACCGTGTCCATGAAGAAGTGAAAGCGCTCTGCCGTCGCTTCCCGATCTATGATCGCGCTTCCGCCTAAGCGTTGAGGTGGACTGCGGTGCGTCTCGCCAGGCGCACCGCAAGCTGCCCCAGTCTGGGGCGCAAATTCGGGACGATCAGTAAACACTTGTCATAAGGTGTGCAGATCAGATCATGACCGTCCCTAGCAATAACGGTTCCCGCATTCGGGATGCAGGTATTGCCAACCCATGGCTCCACAAATCTAAAGTCTGCGCTTCGCGCCAGAACATTATCCGTCACGACGGCCATCTCTGCGGGCTGCTTCGTATCCGTTTCGCGTCCCTGAAAATGAATCCGCATCGCGTCTTTCAGAAAACGCTCGGAAACCTTCACCATCATATCCACGGTTTCTGGTCGCCAGTGCAGACCGGCTTCCAGAAGGCAGGCACGGCCGGTCCCTCCAACCGCCATAAATCGGGAATACTCGACGAGACGCGAGCCACCTTGATGCCCCAGATCCGTCACAACCAACGGTGCAGGCTGCTCTTCGGAAGCCAGAACACAGGCAAAATCACTGGAGCGCCGTCGCGGAGGCACAATAAAGACGGGCTCAGACGGCCATAGTGTAGAATGAAGATCCAGCAGCAGGTCCGCACGCTCAATAAAAGGTAAAATTTGTCGAGCTCGATCCAGTTCACTGGACCGTTCACTACTGTTCAGTCGTGACGGATGCCAAAGACGGTTCAGATCCTCGGTCAGATACCGAGAGGCCATCGGCGCGGTTGAATCGAAGCAACCAAATGCTGTCAGATTCGCAAGAATCAGAGTTAGTCGTCCGGCGCGCGGAACCGGGTTGTTTCGACGAAGGGTTTCGAGAGCGTGGCCGCCTGCATATTCGTTACCGTGTACCATGCCGACAATGACAAGGTCCGGGCCGTTCAAACCGGAGTCAAAAATCTGTACACCAGGAATGCCAGAGGCCGTATTACGCCAGGCAGAAAGGTCCGGAGCCTTCAGACACACATCCAGAGGATAAACCGGACGGCCACATCCAGGCAGGTCTTCCGTCAAGCGAGGCTGACGGACCCTGATCGGATGATGTCTCTGACCAGCCTTGCAACTCATGCTGTCCCGCTCACCCTTCGTGCAAAGTCCCGCAGTGCTTTCCCACAACGCTCCAGTTGTTCTCTGGCAATAAATTCATCCGGTCGATGAGCCTGCGCGATGTCGCCCGGCCCACAGACAATGCTGTCCATCCCACCCCTTTGATAGATGCCAGCTTCGGTGCCGTAGGAAACCATGCCAGGAGTGTTCCGACCAGTGATCTGACATGTCATCTCAGTCAGAGGATGATTCGCAGGTAAGGCGAGAGGAGGGAGGTCTACCAACTGGAGATAGCTGATACCGCCTTCGGGATTATCCTTTCTGAGATCCTCATCCAGAGGCGCCAGAGCCTCCTTAAGCTTCTCAAACTCTTCGGCACCTTCATCGCCCGGTACGTTTCGCCACTCCACGTCGAACTGCGCCTGTTCGGGGATGATATTAAGAATACTCCCTCCTGAGGCCAACCCGACCTGCATGGTGGTGTAAGAAGGGGCGAAACCCTCAATTTTACGGCCCTTAAGAGCGAACCAGTCAGCTTCATCTGCACATAAAGCAATAGCCCGTCCCATCGCATGCAGCGCGTTTCGACCACCTTCCGGAAGGGAGGAGTGACCGGGCTTTCCCGTCAGTTGGACTCGAACAGCAAAACGACCCTTATGAGCAATCACAGGGCTCATCATGGTCGGCTCGCCGACGACACAAAGCTCAGGCAGATGGCCGGCACGACGGATATCCGCAATCAAATATCGTGCGCCATCGCAGGTAATTTCTTCATCACACGTGAAGAGAAGATGAACCGGCTTGGGAAGCTCCATAACCTTGAGATCAGGCACAGCGGCCAGCATACAGGCTACATATCCCTTCATGTCTGCAGCACCACGCCCGTAAAGCAGCCCATTCTCCTCACGAAGAACAAATGGATCCGAGGACCAATCCTGCCCATCAACAGGAACGCAGTCCACATGCCCTGCGAACGCTATGCCACCAGCAGTCTGCGGGCCGATGATGGCATGAAGATTCCATTTCCCCTCATCTCCACCCGGATAACGAACGAAAGAGACCTCATGGGACACGAGGTATGCCTCAATCCATTCGATGATCGGCAGGTTGGACCGGCTGCTCGTTGTATCAAACGATATCAATGCCGAAAGAATCGTTTCCAAGGTGAGGGAAATGGGTCGCTGATCCGTCATAGATTGTACTGTAAGCACGTTCCTCATCTCTCACCATAGGCCCTTTGAAAGGGGGAGAGGATGACGATGTGTGCGCCCGCAACATGTTGTAAAAAATGAGACACGAAAATTGTGGTTTTAGTTTCCAACAATTTCCGACTCTTTCCAAAAACGCCTTGAAGGAACTTCTGTGAGTCGCAGTGCGGGCCTCTCTGTTTTTCACAGAATGTGGCGAAAACTTCCCCAGCAACAGAGACGGCGTTTCTTTGCGTGGGCAACAGCGGGTGTGACGCCCGGCGTTAAAGCCAGTTACCCTCGACACGCCGCTGGTGTCATCATCGCAGGTGAATTCAGTCGAGGTTCCGGTCTGGGAGAGGGGGCACGCCTTATGGTGGCAGCTCTTCGCAAACTCGGCATTCTCTGTGCCACATGGGACATTGAGACACACCGACTGGATGGAGACTCTGTCGGTCCTGGCGCACCGCTGATCGTACATGTGAACGCACCGATGCTTCCCGCCGTATTGCTCAGAATGCCGCGTACACTCCGAACCGGGCGAAAAATTATTGGTTACTGGGCCTGGGAGCTTCCGGTCGTGCCTGACACATGGACGCACGCACGGCGGCATGTTCATGAAATCTGGGCGCCATCCCGCTTCACGGCTGATGCACTGGTTTCGCTGGGGCGTCCGGTAAGAGTTGTGGAACATCCCGTCGGCCTTGTGGGACAGGCCCCCTCTACACGAGATAGGGCATTCTTCGGATTACCAGAAAAAACCGTTACGGTTCTTGTCTCGTTCAATCTGGCGTCCAGCATGGTGCGCAAAAACCCGATTGATACGATTGCTGCGTTCCGTGAAGCATTCGGAGATCGTCAGGACAGGGTTCTGATTCTGAAAATCAGCCATACAGACCATTATCCTGAGGATATGGCCGCCATTCGGAGTGCCGTTAACGGCGCTTCCAATATCCAGATAGAGACACATCTTTACAACGGGGCCGATCGCCTGGCCCTGATGCGATGCTGCGATATCGTACTGTCCCTGCATCGCAGTGAAGGTTTCGGCCTTGTCGTGGCCGAAGCGATGGCTCTGGGGCGATGCGTGATTGCAACCGACTGGTCTGCCACAGCAGAATTTATGGACAGCACCTGCGGGCTTCCTATCGATTACAACCTCATCCCCGCCAATGATCCCCGAGGCGTGCTGGACATGCCGCAGACATGCTGGGCGCTCCCGGACAGACAAGCGGCTGTACAAGCCCTTCGTCTGGCAGCGGACCATCCTGATCTTCGAGCTCGCCTTGGAACTGCGGCTCAGGAACGCGTTGCAAAGCATCTTGACGGAACCAGCCTTCTGAAAGCCATCCACGCGGCAGGAGTTGAAGCGTGGCGATAAAGACTGTCCTTGTCTGGCAATGGGGCAAAAGAGGAGCAGGACCACGCATTGCGGTCGACCTCGCCAATGGGCTGACAGCGTTACCAGACGTCTCCGTGAGATTGTGCCTGTCAGAAGAAGCAGAGATTCTTCACAGCTATCATGCTCCACAGGATGCTCTGATGCTCCAAGCCTACAGATCCGCCTTTGGGCTGTTCGGCAGGTTTCTTCAGGCCCCACTGATCATCTCAAAGCTGTTCCTGCTGATGCTTCGGAACAAGCCCGACGTCGCCATCTGCGCGATGCCAGCCCCGCTTGATGTTCTGATGGCTCATGCTCTCCGCAGGGCAGGCGTCAAGGTCGTGACAATTGTTCATGACGCCAGGACACATCCGGGAGACGGTTATCCGTTTCAGATGTTTCTGCAAAAGGCGCTTATCAGCCAGTCGTCCCTTCTGGTGACTTTCAGCCAGCACGTTGCCACGGTGCTGTCGGGGGATGCCATCTGTCGCGGGAAACCCGTAGTCTCCCTGTTACATCCACCCTTCGTGGGAACAGAGGCACCTCTGCCTTTCAGTCATGGCGAAAAACCCAGACTGCTGATGTTCGGGCGATTGCTCCCCTACAAGGGTCTTGACCTTCTGGCCGATGCCCTCCCTCAACTCGAAATCGCAGTAGATTGCAGAGTGATCGGAAGAGGCCCTCAAAGCCCGGAGCTGCTTCGTTTATCTGGAATGAAGGGCGTAATCGTCGAAAACCGGTGGGTTCCGGAAGACGAACTGTCACAACTGATTGCCTGGGCAGACGTACTGCTTCTTCCCTATCGGGAAGCCTCACAAAGCGGTGTCGGCGCCATGGCCGTTGCGGGCGGGCGGTATGTGGTGGCTACCAATGTTGGTGGACTGTCTGAACAGTTCTCCGAACATTCCCAGGCCATGCTCTGCGAGCCTGACCCAGCGTCCATCGCAAGAACCATCGCTCAACTTCTCAACGCTCCACCCCCTGTCGCCCCGGTCCCTGACAGCGCTAAAGCATGGCAGGACCTGGGGCAGAAAATCCTCAGTGTCGCGGGTTAAGTATCGAGAGCGTCTTCCGTTGCAATGCGGATGCGATAGCCAATGTGCTTCTCGATATCACGAAGGGACAGGCGTTCGTCGATATTGATGAGCGAGAAGGCGGCCCCCTTCTTGCCAGCACGGGCTGTACGCCCAATGCGGTGAACATAAGCTTCCGGCGTCTCGGGCATATCCATGTTGATCACGAGATCCACATCGGAAATATCCAGCCCCCGGGACGCAATATCCGTCGTGACCAACACTGGAACGCGCCCCTGACGAAACAGATCCAGCGCCTTGTTTCGCGCGCCCTGCGTCCGATCTCCGTGCAGGGTTTCAGACTTGATGTCGTGCTTGCGCAGAACCCTCGCCAATAGATCAACATTCGCCTTCGTGCGGGTAAACACCATACTCCGCCCCGGAAAACGCTCCAGAATACGCGCTACCGTCTCAGGCTTGTCTTCCTTTTCCACGAACATCGCACGCTGGCGGATCTTCTTGGGCGTGAACGTCTCTGCAGCCACCTCAACCCGAACAGGATCACGCGTCACACGCTTGGCCAGATCCATGACTGGCTCCGGCAGTGTAGCGGAGCAGAAAACCGTCTGGGGCGGAACATCCGGGAAATAAGGCGTCAGAGCCGTCATGCTTTCGGAGAAATCTTCATCCAGAAGACGGTCAGCCTCATCCAGAACGAGATAGCTCAGGTACTCCAAAACCAGATCACCCTGCATCACAAGATCCAGCAAACGACCATGCGTCGCGACAACGATATCAACGCCATCGACAATGGAACGAACCTGCTGTTCACGTGATGTTCCGCCACAGATCACACGCGTCTTCAGGGGCAGGCGACGGCCTAACTGACGGCAGACCGAAGCCGTCTGCGCAGCCAGTTCACGCGTTGGCTCCAGAATCAGAGCACGCGGGCCAGGAGCACTTTCACCCTGTGAGAGGATCTGAAGCATGGGAAGGACAAAAGCAGCCGTTTTGCCGCTGCCTGTCTGGGATGCCACAAGAACATCGCGCCCCTTCAGCAAAGGCGGGATGGCCTGAACCTGAATCGTGCTGGGCCGCTTGTGCCCCACCTGTTCCAATGTGGCGAGAAGAGGCGGGATCAGCCCAAAAGCGGCAAAGCCGTCAGGAGTGTCAGTCGAGGGTGTTTCTGGCATCGTCATATGCGCTTCTTGCCAAATTTCTTCCGTTTCGGGAAATAGCTCTTTTTTTCAGGAGGCCCGCCATGAAGGCAACAATCATCGCAGAAGACTTCGCCGGCATGCGGGCACAAGGGGCAGGGCTGGCCGAAAAGGCAGATCTTGAGTGGGAGTTCCGGCCCGTTCTGATCCGCAAACCCTGGGGCCATTTTCCAGCCCGCTATTGGCCTTCTCCTTTGAAACGGATTGCCCCGATCAGCATTTCGCCTGATAGCCGCCTCATTATCAGCATTGGCGGAACGGGCGGGATTGCCGGGGCTGCTGTTGCCAGACGAGAAGGGCTGCCAGTCGTCCAGATCCAGAACCCGAGAACAGCGCTGGCCAAGTTCAATCTCGTAATTGCCAATACACATGATGGCATCACCGGCGAGAATGTTTTGACTTCTCGCAATGCGCTTCACCCCGTAACACCGCACAAGCTGGAGGCAGCACGCGCCGCGTGGGAAAGTCGCCTGAAACTGGATGACAGACCACTCCTGTCTATCCTGATCGGCGGAACGAATGGACGTTTTTCTCTTGGAGCCGCCGAAGCAGCAGAGATGGCCGATGGACTGATCGCTTTCGCCAGCCGCACCGGGATGCAGGCCGTTCTGACACCATCCCGCAGAACGGATGACGCCGCACTGGCTGTTCTGAAAGAAAAGCTCATCCCGGCGGGAATACGGATTCTGGAAGGGCAGGGCAACGATAACCCCTATCTGGGAATGCTAGCCTGCGCGGACGTTATTGCCGTCACGACAGACAGTGTCTCAATGATTTCGGAGGCAGCGGCGACGACCGCTCCGGTCATGATCCTGCCGCTGCCCGGCAAGTCCACCCGGATTGGCAGGTTTATCGAAACCCTCCAGAACGCCGGGCGTATCCGGCCCTTTAGCCCCGACCTTGAACCCTGGTCCGTCCACCCGCTTGACGACACCCCTGCTACGGCGAGAGAAATGCGCCAACGACTGAAGCTCTGAAAGGGCCCTCTATGCTCGATATCCGCACGTTCGGTCCACAGGGTGGCAATGTGCTCTACAAGGCGCTGGCCCACCCGCTTGCCGCCGAGGCGCTGACGCGGATGGAGCAGCACTTCGCCGGGCAGACGATCGCCATTTACGATCCCGAAGATACGGTCCGGACGCTGGTGGCCCTTTATCCTGACCTGCGCCCTTCGGTCGTTCTGGTTCATGATACGGAACAGGTCGGCCAGCCGGACGGATTTGGCGGCAATCGAAAAGCCCTCGTGGACCTGCCGCATATGGATGCGGATATCATTCTCGCGCTGTCCTTCGACGATGCAAAAATGCGCGGCCGGTTAGGGTCTCTTCTGAACGGGCGTGACCTTTACACCCTCGCGCCTGCACGCCTGCCGGACGACATGATCGTTCGTGGCCGTCCATATCTCGACAAGCTGAACTTTGCGACGAATTTTGCATTCTTCCGCGACGATGACCGCTTCTCTACACGGATTGTCACGGCAAACTACTGGTCCAATTACGGAGCGCAGAACCTGCGTTACTGGCTGCGTCTCTATGATGGGGCAGGGAAAATCATCGCGCAGTGGGAACAGCCCGTTGAACATGCAGGCGCTGGCATCACCATCGACAGTGCGGATGTCCGTAAACGCTTTGGTCTACCTGCCTTCATGGGGCAGCTGTTCATCCATGTCATTGGTGCCCGTGGCCATGACGTGGTGAAATATGCGCTCGACGTCTGGGGCAAGAACGGCGATCCGAGCCTTTCGGTCACACACGATGCCAACGCCTGGCCGTCCGTGCGCTATGCGACGCTTCCCGCTCCCGAAGCCGACGAAACCCTAACGGTCTGGGTACAGAACAGCCACGCCACGACCATTCCGGCTGGTGCCATTACGTTCAATCCAATGGGCGTGGACGATCATCGGGGCGTGGATCGTACGATCGGGCCATTTGAGACAGTGGCCGTAAATGTCGGAGCCCTTTTTCCGGATCTGGCTTGGCCAGCGCAGCTTGAAATGCGGTCTGGTCGCCATCTTGTGCGTCCCCGCTACGAAATCGAGCAGCGTGGCCGCACCCGTATCGCCCATCTGAACGTCGAGCGGGACAATATCCGTCCAGACCCGGCTATCCGGAACTTTGCACCCTCGCTGGGCCGTGGGTTCCTTCTGCCATTCCCCATTCTCGACCCGGCGAAGTTCGAGAGCTTCGTTCAACCCAACCCGATGTCCGAAGCTTTGGAAACACTCCCCGTTCGGCTCGATATTTTCGATGAGGCTGGCCAGCCCGTCGGCTCGCATTTCCTCGGAAATCTGCCCCGCGACCATTCCACGGCGATTGCCCTGCATGACCTGACCGATCGTCCGGGCCACGCTGATCTGGTCTATGATTTTCGCGATGGCGGGGAGGCGGATGGCTGGCTTCATGCCCTGATGCGCTACCGCAATCGGGACACGGATCACGCCGCCGAGACCAGCTTTGGCGCCCACATCTTCAACACGCTGATGACGTGGCGCTCCGAGCCGCAGTCCTATTCCGGACCGCCGCCGGGCCTGACAACGCGACTGTTCCTGAAACTCGGCCATGATGCACTGCAGAGTTTCTGCTGCCTGATCCATCCGGCCTCCATCGAAGGCACCAGTCCGTCCGAAACGGTTCTGCTGCTTCATGCCGCAGATGGCAGCCTCATCGCGGAGACCACCATCCACATTCAGCCGTCAGGTTCTTTCATGGTCCGTCCACATGACCTGTTCGAAGGCGCGCATCTGGAGCGGGCTGGCGTTGGCGGATATGTTCTGATCCGCGATCTGACGTGCCGACTGTTCGGCTATCATGGCCTCGAAAATGACGAGGGCGGCTTTTCTCTCGATCACATGTTCGGGTTCTGAACCAGCACCCGCCGCCGGAACCGGGAGGCAACTTCCCGGTCCAGCAGGAGGGCAACCGGGCGGGAGAAGAAACGAGATACCGCTTCTCCCAATCCCCAGATCAGTACCAGACAGATCGGATAGACGATCCAGCCCATACTTTGTGGCCAATGATTGTGTTTCCATATCCGCACAGCCGCCATAACAACGAACATGTGTGTCAGATAAACCTCATAGGACAACTGCCCCATTCGGCGGATCCACCAGCTTCCTGCGCCTCCTTCGAAAGACCTCCAGCCACAGGCCAGCACCAGCATGGCAATCCCGGCGTAAAAGATAGCGATCAGGCCATTCGGAAGCAGGCGCCACCAAGACATGGGGCCCCACATCTCCGCCAGCATCATGACTAAGCCGACAGCACCCATGACAACAGGCCAACGCCCCTTGGGTCGGTAGTTGGCAGCAACAATCGCCATGAGGACGCCCATCGCAATGGTTCCGACGCCCGTCAGCGTTGCCTGTTCGCGCCAGATTTCATTGCCATGCAATGTTGCCCTGTAAATCGGCGCGGTGATGGCGAGAGCAACGAGAACCCCAACTCGGATACGGGCGTTGAGGCGGCAGAAGAACGGGAAAAACAGATAGAACAGTTCTTCAATCGAGAGGGACCAGAGCACAGTCCAACCTGCCACGCTCCAGCCATGCCGTGCTTGCCAGACATTGAAGTACAGGCCGAACGCAGCCAGTGTCGCACCGGAAAAACTCTGACCCGACTTAACGAATCGGTAATCCTCGAAGCCGATATAGTCGAGCAGTCCCAATACCGTGACGAGTGCAACAAGGCAGGGCAGGATGCGTGCAGCCCGATGAGCAATGAAGGGCAGAGGCTGGATCTGATCCAGCGATCCAAAGCGCTGAATGACGCGCGATGCAATCAGGAAGCCCGACAGCACAAAGAAGATGCTGACAGCTTCGCCACCATTGTAGTTCATGCCAACCAAAAACCAGTGCGGCAGGAAATCACCCAAGGCCGTATGAACAAGGGGAATTCGGATACCGAGATGGTTTCCAAGCACCAGAAGGATTGCAGCGCCGCGCATACAATCCAGAGCCGCATTCCGTTTCATTGCCATTCCCTGTCAGACAAAGTGTTTCTGGAAGGGCAATGAGTTCAAAGAAAGGCGAGCGCGTGGCGAAAAAAGCGTCTTGTCAGGGAGTTGGCCCACTGATAAAAGCCCGTCCATCGAATGGGCGCGTAGCTCAGCGGTAGAGCACTCCCTTCACACGGGAGGGGTCACAGGTTCAATCCCTGTCGTGCCCACCATTCGAAACCCCCAGAATTCTCCCGGTTTTAAGGTACTTCTTAGATCGCCTTTGTCTTCATCTGATGCATCTCGGTGCATTTATAATCTCCCTGCGACTCGGACAGAGTTTGCAAGTTTTGCAACAGTCCCATTCAGGAGTCGTTGAGAGGTTCGTCTGCCCCCCCGAGAGCCACGCAGTGATCTGGTCTCTGTACGTCTGCGGCATCTGCTTTGCATACCGCATGACCATTCCAATCGTTTCCCATCCGCCTTCGTCCTTCAGTCGAAGAATGTCGCGGTGCAGGCAGTAATGCCACGTCGCCCATGTATGGCGGAGATCGTGGGGGGTGAATTCTGGCACGAAGGTATGGCGGGTAGAGGTAGGGCCCTTGGGGGTCCATACTCTCATCTGCCCTAGTAGTCCTGCTCGACGGCGGGCGGATGCCCATCCTGATTTGATCTGACCTTCGCTCGTTCGCCCGTTGTTGTGATAGCGCTCGCCAATGACCTGCTGAGGATCTGCTCCTGGCGTTAAGCGCCTTATCTGCATGGGCCGAAAAACATGACCGCTTCGATGCGGAAGCTTTTGAAGGGCGGCTGCGACAACGGCTGGTAAAATCGACGCGACGTTGTGTCTGCTGTTTTTGCCAGACAACGGCCTGGCGATGGGGGAGGTCGACGTCTTTCCACTCCAGGTCGAGAGCCTAGGACATTCTTACTCCGGTTCCGACCAGGAAAATCAGGATTGGTTTTAGGTGAGCGGCGGCGGATGCAATTAGGCGCTCCACCTCTGTTGGCTTCAAATAGGTTGTGCGAGGCTTGGGAATTTTCGGGGCATCGAACACGGGCCGGTCGCACCAGCGACGGATCGCGGCGAACTCGAGTACGGCTCTCAGGGGAGTAAGAACGCCTCGCATTTTTGTTGCGGGCTTGGCGTTGATGCCGTCCCGCAGGATTCTCCGATATGCTTCGTCCAGCGCGCCCTGGTCGATGTGGATCAGGCGGCTGGTTCCGAAATGCTGTAGCAAGAGCCGTAGATAACGTTTTGTATTCTCTGAACGCTCATCGGCTTCCAGGTAGGCGGCTACCGCATGGGCGAATGTAACGACCGACTTCTTGCCATAGACGCTCTCCTGCCAGAGTTCGGCTTCTCTTTTGGCGCGATATTCTTCTGCCCTTTTGGGGTCAGAAGTGCCTGTGCTCTCGCTAACGCGTTTTCCGCCGACGGTGCCGCTGAGGTAGAGGCAGGACGTACCGTAACGGTTGACGATTTTGAGGGACATTCGAGACTCAGCAGTAAGCGGTTAAAATCATCACTATGAAAAATGTAGCGATTGGACCAGCGCCGATGTGTTGGACCGTTGTCCCATGATGGAACGGCTTTCAGGTGGATGAGGATGTCCTTAAGGGTGAATACCTGAGGTAGGGGCGCGATCTCACTCATCGCCGTTCCTCCGCATCCACGGCGCTTCTCAGCGTATCTCCCATGGCACCGCTGTTTCGCTTGGTGTCCTTTTGGGTCATGACCAAAAATCCGGTAGTGCAGCGCCAGATATCGCGCCCGTTACGCTCAAGCCAGTTCATGCGCTCGGTATCCGTCCTCTGGCTCATGCCGGGTCTCCTGCGGGCTTGAGCGCCTGAGACTTCTCGAACTGGTCAATGGCTTGTTCGACCATGATTTCTGCTTTTGTTAGAGCGTTAATGCGCTCTTGAGCCATCAATATATTCCGCTGTTCATCTGCGATTTGGATGCGGATAGCTCTGGTAGCAGCTTCCATAACATTCTTATCTCGCATCATACCCCTCCATCGCGCGTCAGCATCAAGCCATAGCTGCTTCGTTGGGTCCTGTAGCAGTAGCAGGGTTTGCGGCAATTTCTGCGGCGGTAGTCGGGTACGAAACATGGAAGTCTATCAAGGACCCTAAGCAAGGGCCGGAAAATAAGTTTGCCACCGGAGTTAGAAGGTTTTTGGGTTAGGATGCTGAGCCCGCTCAAAAAGCATGGCAATATTTCCGGGGCCAAGGATGGCCGCCACAGCAGGCATCAGGGATTGTCGCCAATTTAGACCGTGAGAGCGCATTCGTCTCTAACCGCCCTGGGGATAAGAACAAGAAGACGGGCCAGTATGAGGCTTACGGTCTAGCGCAGTGGCATCAGCCGAGGCAGGACCAGTTCAAACGTTTGTACGGGCATGACATCCGTCAATCTACCGATGACGAGCAGCTGGCTTTTGTCCAGTGGGAGCTGACGAACGGTGGTTATGCAGGTGCGGGGAAGGCGCTGCGGGGCGCACGATCTGATCGTGAGGCCGCAGCTATCGTCTCCAAGCTCTACGAAAGTCCCAAGGATCGGGACAATGAGGCCTCGATCCGTGGTGACATGGCCGAAAAGTGGGGGCGGCGGTTTGATGCCCTTTCTCCTGGACCCGCTGAACTCGGCTGTTGGTAACTAGTAGGGTATCGTCACTGGCGACACCCATGCCCTAACTAGTCTTTAGGGTATCCGGAGTGGGTTGATCAGGATACAGCGGCGGTCGGGAGGGACTGGCTCGTGCGCTCGCGAACGTCCAGCACTTCAATCCCGATCAGCGACCCCTTGGCATCGTAATCGAGCATCACACCGGGCGAGACCTCTCGGGTTTCGGCCGATTTTGCGCCTTCGGGTCCGACCCAGATGAACATGGCGTCGGTTTCCGGATCGTAGTTGATTCTGACCATGGCCTCGGTCTCCTCTTCTCAGCATCCCTGTCCGGGAAAACAGTAAGCACCACTATATCAGATCCTTCAGGCCAATGGACAACACGAAGAATTCGGCCACCCAACTCCGGAATAGCGCGGTAGGAGCGGACGCGGGCAGGGTGAACGGGGTCGACTTCTCGCCATTCGGGGTCAGCAACAGTGTCTTCCACCCATTCTACCCTGATGCCGCGACGCTCCATGGCTTCTAGGGCATGAGGCCGAAAAATCAGGGACGCGGCAGTTCGATAGCCTATTACACCGCATACGCGGCAACTCTGGGGTACACTGTCACAATCACGGAATTCACCTCTTCACGCTTCGGAAAAAAAATTGGAAGCAGATTTGGTGAAGATTCATGGAATTATACTTGGCAGATTAATGTCCCGGAGTTTTCCATCAGTCATCTCCAGTTCGGTGACGTGTTCGGAAAGGCCTTTGCATCGTGGGGAACTACGGTTCTTCAATGTGAACTAAACCGATTAAAGCCAGCGCATACCATTCTTCTTTTTAATTACAGCACAGACGACGCTTAAGGCGACTTGTTCTATGTTTTTTCTGTATCGGAGAAAAAATGGACCTCATCATTGGCGCTAATACCGTTCCTGCGTCTGGGCGCGATGTCATGCCCACGACAGGAACGCCTCAATGGGCGACGGACGGCAACCCGTCTGCCAGTCCGTCAATCCCCGCAACAGATTTTCCAGCGTACCATTACAACATGGTCATTGCGGAGCTCTACAATTTGATCTTGGCAGCCGGACTCACTCCGGGCGGAACGAATTGGCAGCAGGTCAGGATTGCTGCGCAGAAGCTGGGTTTGATAGGGGCGTATTCCTCTACCTTGGCATCTGAGATTGGAGGATACCCTAAGTTCGCCGTCATTAATTACGGTGGGATAAATTATCAGTCTCTTGTGGATGAGAACTTATCCGTTCCTGGGGAAGATGCGACCAAGTGGCAGGTATTCTGTAGCGGGACTTTCGTCGTGAACGGCGACTCTTGGTATAACATTGATCTTTCTGGGCGAATAACGCAGGGGGGACGAGCGAATACAAATTCAGGCGGAAACCTGGTCTTAACGTTCCCTTACACATTCCCGGCTGGGGTGCTTTACCAAAATGCACAGGATTCTAACGCAGCAACCAACTGGGCTCTTGGGACTTTTGCGGTATTAGTCGGAAATTCTCACGTTATCCCATCTCAGATGCAGTTATTTACGACTGTAATCCAAGTATCTGCATCCGGTAACAACCCGACTGTAACTTATTTCAGCGGGAAAACGGTCACGTTTGACTGGATTGCGGTAGGAAAATAAAATGAAATTCTCTAAATCCACTAGCGGGTTTTACCCCGATTCAGGCTACGCGGGCACACTGCCGGCGGACGCAATCGACATCTCCGATACGACGTATGCGGCCCTTTTATTGGCGAATGCACGAGGTGCAACAATTCAGGCGGCAAGCGACGGGACGCCCCAGGCTGTTACCCCCTCGGGTGCCATTGTTGATCTTTCTACCGTAACTGCAGAGAGCAATTTCGCGGCTCAGTGAGGTAGTCATGAAAATCTCGGCGCCCGAAAGGACTGTCGGCACGATTCCTCCAGTGTCGTTTCAAGTTAGGGGTCTTTTCCCGCCCTTGAATCTACGTTGGCCTTCAGCAGCCCTAAACTCGGGTGCCGATTACAGCATCGACTTCTCGAGGAAAATTGGCGCGGGCTGCAGAGTTGTTCAAGCAGCCGCACAGGCTTTGGGGGCATCAACGGTCTGGGTTTCGATTTGCGATAACATCGTGACCGTCTGGTTAATATTGACCTCATTTGGAGATCAAATTGTTGCGGTCTCGGTAAAAACTGATACCGGGGCAACATATACAGAAAACGTTTCAATAGCGGGGCTAGCGAGTTTTTGCTTTTTCTCTCCCGACACTTCTGCGCTGCCACCCAATGCCTTTCTCCTTTCTAATTCAGTTTTCGTCCAAGACGGGACGGGAGCACAACCTCTGATACTGGGGTGAACAATGTCGACCGCACAACTGGCGTCTGATCCGGCGCTAAATATCAAAACAGGCGAGCTGACAGATCTGCTTGTGGTTCTACGTCCCGTTCTGGCCAGTACCGGGCAAACGACCTACGCGCCGCAAAATATAACTACGGCCGATTGGTTCTCTTCAGTGTTCTTGACGGCACTAGCGACGATCTGGGATGCGCTACCAACGGAGGATGGTACAAACTCTCCATTCTGGGTGGATGTCAACACACTTCGTCGAACAACGGGAGGCGGTGTGGTGTCCGGTACCCCTCTATCCGCCACCGCGCTGCAGCAGTCTTTTCGTAATCTTTATCCTGTGGTGCCAGGATCTGATCCGGGCGTAGCTGGCGAAGTCTTCAAGCCAGGCGATGGCTTCGTGCATATGTCTGAAGGAAGCTGACATGAAGTTTTCCCTGCGTATCCTTCTGGCGGCTTTGGCCACTTGTTTTGTGTCTAGTGTTCTGGCGGCCGACGTGGTTCCAAACCACATCCGACATCCTCTTCATGCTTCGACCGTGAAGGTGCTGGCCCCAAAATCTGTTGTTCGTATGGGGGTCGCGGCAACCGCATCGAGCGCCGGATCATATGTGCCTTTGTATGCCAATGGCGGTCTATCCAATACAAACGCAATCGCAGGTCTTTCATGGGCAGCGCTACTCGGCGATACTGCTACCTACGCGGACAACTCCGTCCAGCAGGCGGACGTTGGCTCGACGGTTGCGGGGCTGGATAGCTCGGGGAATGTCACCGCACCGGTGGCGGGCGATGTGAGCGCGGCGAAGGCGACTGCGACGGGATCAACCTTCTCGCGGAGCCTGAGTACCCGCGCTGTCGACACCATCAATGTCAAAGACTTTGGCGCGACTGGCGATGGGAGCACAGACGATACGGTTGCTGTGACTGCGGCCTATACCAAGGCAAATGCTCTGCTTGCATCAGGATCGTCCGTGACGATCCTTTACCCGCGCGGGACATATGTGCTTGGATCGGTGCCTGTCATCAGCGTTCCGGATGGCCTTACTGCGGGTATCGTTGGTGGCGAAGGAAATGCGATTCTAAAACTGACGACGACGACAAGTCCCTTGTCGATACACGATGCCTCAACTGATGGTAAAAGCGGACATGCGTTTTCCGCAAACTTTACAATTATCCCACAAGTTTCGGGCGGAAACGGAGCGGAGATTGTTGCAACACCGCGCGCATCCGGCGGGTCAGGTTTTGCACCGTCCATCCATGACATTAGATGTGTTAATACGAAAGGTGGGTCCACGCTTTATTCTTGTGTGAAACTTTCAGACGTTTCAAATGCAAGCGTTCGAGATGTTAGCAACACTGGTCTAAGTAATGGTACAGGAATACCAAGTCAGGGAACAGATATTTGGATTTATACGACTCCAGATCCTTCTGGTGGCACTAATTATTCAGTCGATAATAATTTTTACTCTATAAATCAGGTTGGGGGATTCGCTCTTCTCAGGACGGATAACCATGTCGAGGGCGTCCACATTACGGATGCGACCAATCTCGCAAGTTCGTATGGTGTCTATTCACCAACGCGGATTGGCGGTGGTGGTCTCCTATGGCTCAGCATCACGAGTTCCCATCTGAATGATTATATTGCCGGTGCCTATGTCGAGAACGGTTCAGATATCAAAATTGTTAATTCATTGCTCTATTCCACGGGGAGTTACACGCCAGCGTCTTCTGCAATACTTCCAGTAAACTATTCTACTGTTAAGGGGATGCTGTCCGGTGCTTCCAGTGCATGGGGTGGAGTATGGTGCATGAACTGCGGTAGTTCTAGCGTGTCGAGTTCAGATTTTTATGGTTTTCTGCGCTCGGATCAGGCCAGCATTGGGATAGGTTTCTACGATTCCGCACTTACTGATTCGACTGGGGCGACTATTTCTGGTCCGACTTACGAATGGGGAAATTCCGTCTCTGGTAATTCTGTACAAGCGACAAATGTTTGCGGTATTTACGCATCTTCTATTTACGGCAAAATGACTGTAGGTGGAAACATGCTCAATACAACCGGAGGGAGCAATTCCTCATGTATAAAATCTACATCTGTGGCGACTTATGGTAATATACAGGACTCTTTCGCCAAAGACGTTTCAGTCATAAATAACATTTTTCACGTTGCAGCAGCTGATTCCTGGTTTTCCGGCAATGTCAATTTTTCACTCAACTCTTCATGCTCTATCGCAGGAGCTCAAGGGTTGGGCACGTGCTGGAACCACAGCACTGGCGCGGAAGTCGATTTTATTGACACGATCGGCTCTTCCGCGAACGGAGGGTTTGATTTTTACACGGCGTCGTCTGGCGGATCGATTCAGCAAGCTGCCGGTAGTGCGATCTTGTCTGTCCGCACCAATGGCATAACAGCGCGCGAACCTGTAACGGTGACTGGATCTGTTACGGGTACCGACTTGATCGCGACTGACGCAACAACGCCCACCTCGTCGACTGCCTGCAAGCAAGGCGAGATGCATTCGGACGACAATTACCTCTACGTCTGCACCAGCGCGCTGACCTACAAAAAGGTGGCGCTGAACGAGATCAACTGACAGAGCCGCCCTCAGAGGCGGTTTTTTTATTGGAGGGGCCATGCCCGATGAAGTGCTTGAGGCACCTGGAACGATCTCCACGCTTCAACGTCGCCTCAGAGCTGCTGAAGATACTGCACTGCGTCTTGAGACCCGGCTCGATGCCGTTGATGCCAAGCATGATGATCTCAGAGCTGAGCTCAAGGCTGAGCTGCTGGACGTCAGGCGGGAGATTAACCTGATGCGGGACCAAATTCTGATCAGTGTGCAGGATCTCGGAAAAAAGCTGGATGACACGCGCTCGCTACGTAGCTGGCTGATCGGCGCCCTGGCTGCAGGAGGCGGAAGTGTCGGCGCAGGTGCTGCCGTCTCGTTCTGGCACATTCTCAAGACAACCTATCCGCAGTGGCTGGGATGATGTCATGATAATCAATTCGTCTTACGGCCTTGATCCCGGGCAGGTGAAGCAGTTCATCGTCGTTCCGACACTCACGGCCATGGGTAGCCAGTTCGCGAGCCTCGCGGCCGTCAATCTCTGCCTAGGAATTGCTATGGCCGAGAGCCGGTTGCGCTATAAACGCCAGATCACGAACTCGGGCTTCGGTCCTGCTCGCGGACTTGCCCAGATGGAATCGGCGACCCACGATGACTGCTGGACCAACTGGCTGAATTTCCCGGCTCAGGCGCAGGTTGCAAAAGTTATTCGCGGCCTGATTGGCAACCTGACACCGAATGCAGATCTGATGATCTCCAATGATTCCTATAATTTCGCATTGGAGCGAATCAAGATCTACCGGGACAAAGAGCCGCTTCCGGCGTGGAATGATGCAGTAGGCATGAGCCGGTATCACAAGCGTGTTTATAACACGTCGTCCGGAGCTGCTGATGCAGACGCCAACGTGGTGCATTTCAAAGCTGCAATCGCGGCTTGACCCGATTTCCCGCTTGGCGCGTGCGCTCAGCGCTGGCTAAGGCGGATACTCTTTCTAGGAAAACAAAACATGGATTTCTCGACGCTTCTCAGCGCCGTGCCGCACAAGTACGAGCTGTACGTGGCCCTGTTTATCATCCTCTGCAAGCTGGTCACGGTGTTCGTGAAGCCGCCTTCGTCTAATTCGAAAGTAGCGTGGCTGTACCAGATCGTCAGTCTGATCGGCCTGAACGTAGGCTGGGCGGCCAATCGCCTGCAGGTCGGTAAGACCGGTGTGATGGTCGCCCGGACAGATGCTGACGAGGCCAAGGCCGCTCTTGCCCAGGCGAATATTCCGCTGGCCTCTCCCAAGCCGACCGATCGCCCTTCCTGACCGAAGGAGGCAGGTCTTCCTGCCAGACCGAATGTCTTTCTCGCCGCCCTTGAGGCGGTTTTTTCATATCTGGAGCTTTTCCATGCGCCTTCGTAATCGCTTTGCCGTTCTCGGCCTCTCCGCCATTCTTCTTGGCTCTACTGTTGCCTGCACCACGACTGGCAGCACGACCACGTTCAACACAGCGGCCCTCAATAAAGATGCGAGCGCAATCGCCTATGCCGTGCAGGTCATCGAGACGATGCCGGGCGTGGTCGATCACCTCTCTGCCGAAGACAAAGCCAAGTTCGACAATCTTGTTTCTCAGATCAAGAGCGTCACCGCCTCGATTGAGGCCAGCTCTGACGGCTCCATCACGGTCAATACAGGCAAAGACTGGGCGAAATCCCTTGGTACGGACCTCAACACGCTGCTGACGATCGCGGCCCCGATTGTGTCTGTCTACTACCCGTCCGCGTCCACCTATCTGAGCACGGTTCAGGCAATGATTCCGCTGGTGGAAGCGCTGGCCGGCGTGACGGCTGCTCCGTACGCCGCTCCTGTGGATAGTCCAGCTCTGCTGCGGGCTCGCATCTATCAGGGTGTCTAAGCGCCTCACTCATAACCAACGGCACAGGGGAGTGGCTTCGGCTGCTCCCCTCTTTTTTTGTTTCTGGAGCAAGTGAATGACGCTCAAACTCGGCAAAGGCGCGCCTCGACATGACGCCCGCACCTACAAACTCGGCCCCGTCCTGGCGGTCCGCCTGCCAGATGTTCCTGCCAGCAAAGACTGGTCTGCCAGTGTCCCCTATCAGATGTGGGGCAACGACCGCTTCGGCTGTTGTGCGTTCGCGGCCTATGCGGCTCTGACGGCAACGTGGACCAAAGCCGCTCAGGCGCTTGTCTTACTGACGACGACGACGGTTCTGTCAGCCTATGCCGAGGTCACGGGGTTCAATCCGCAGACCGGTGGGAACGACAACGGCACGATCCTGCTGGACCAGCTCAATCACTGGCGGCGTGAAGGTCTGCCCCGTCCGGGACAGCCGGGGCGTGATTACCTGACGGCGTTCGGCTCGATTGCTCCGACGGACGTTCAGGGAATCAAGCGGGCGATTGCTTATCTCGGGGGTGTGTTGGCAGGCGTGCAGGTTCCGCGCGGCTTCATGTCGATCGGTCTTGGCGAGACGTGGGATCTTGCAATGCTATCTGGCGCTGATCTGGATCCGGAGGGTGGCCACGCGATTGCACTGACCGGCTACACAGCTGACGGTGTCTTCTTCAACACATGGGGTACGCGGACATTCATGCCCTGGGCGACGTTCACGCAGATTGCAGACGAGGCGTACGGGCTCCTGTCTCGCCAGAACTGGCTGTCGATCCCCGGCACGTCTCCGAACGGCGAGGACTTCGACGCGCTCCTGGCGGAAGTGAGGGCCGCGTGATTTGCGAACTTGCGCAAATTCGCGCTTTTCGGGCTCCTGTCCCTATCTGCCTGCTCGGCCGGGACAAGTGCGCCAACCACAATCAGTGCGGCAATCGCTGGCGTTCAGTCTCTTCAGGCCATGACCGTCTCTTACGCGTATGGAAATGAAGTCACAGCAGCACTCGGAGAAGGTTACAGCTTCTTCCTCGGAAGGCCAGTCTCCGCCAGTGAGCTTTCGACAGCACAGGCGACGATCGCTTCCGGCATAAGTCTCGAGGGCATTTATAATCCCCTTTCACAGTCCTCTGAAGCCTACACCCAGTACCGGAACCTTTATGCAGACTGGGGCCAGGTCCCTCCCACCGATAGTCAGCTACAGATCGTGGGAACCGCCCTGTTTCATCTTCAGAGAGCCTGGGTCATGACGCAGGCGCAGACATCTGCGCAGCTTCAGGCTGAAGTCCAGCAATATCAGGCGCTTCCTGCAGCGGCGACGTTCCAGGACTATATCAGCGCGCTTGCTGTCTCTCAGGACCAGGCAACGGATCTGACAGCCAGCATGCGCGCAGAGCCCATGATGGAGGAAGCCGATACCGTTGCGGACGTTGATAATCTCTCCTCGCAAGGGGGAGAAGCCGTCCTGACTGCCGCCACAAATCAGGCCATTATCAAGACCGTTCAGAAGCTGGACAAAGACGACCCGACCCCGCCTTGTAATGATGGAAACAAATTCCGCACGACAATTCCGAAACCGGTCGACAATATCGGTCTAGTTACGTCAGCCAATGTCCTCTGGTCGCTTGTAAATCAGAAAGACTGGCCGGATACGTATAAGACCAATGGTATCACCTGGAACGATGCTGGCGCTGGTAACAACCTGTCCAAACAGGGTCTGCCTTACGAAGCCTATGTTCAGCAGAAGCTGAACAACTGGCGTCCGGATGGCGGCTATGTCTGGCTGCAGGATCATCGCGGGAACTGGCCAACATTCGATCATTGGAACAAAGACACTTTTGACGCTGTCAGCGATAAGACCCTCAACACAAAAAGGGACAGCTACCAGGATCACCCCCCAGAAATTAAGTGGCAGATCTGGGCCGACATGAAGAAAATGACCCTGTATCAAACAGGGAATAGCAGGACGTCTTCAAATTCATATGTTCGGTTTACTCAAGATCAAATTAAGTCTTATCGTTTTGAGCTGGCTGTCCGGTCTGAGGACACGACCGAAGCCCAGTGGGAGCAGATCTGTCAGGCCTATCGTGGCGCAGCGGCCAAGATGGCAGCCTACACTCCGAACGGCGCGAAGCCTCTCACTTTTGAGATTGATGAAATCAAATGACCCAGACCTATTTTACGCCCGAACGCATCCAGTGGCTTCATAGTAAGCAAGTCAACATCATTATGTCCCCGAGATTTTTGGTGATTGAGTGCATAGAAGTCTGGGGTGGCGGCTATTTTTCACGTACGGGTTGGAGTACGCATGCTCCCAAAGATGCTTCTCCTCACTGGATTGGAGAGAATTTTCGCAGAGCTCTTTTATCCAGTGAGTATTTCGCCAATCTCGCGAAAGATCCGCCGGTAGACCCTGCGGATCGTGCTGTAATGGAGAAGGACTCTAACGTGCGCCGTTTGGCTTTCTGGGAAGAGGTTGCCTCGACTTACGGCTATAAGAAACGTGAACAGGCAGGGTCCTGCTGCGATATGGTCTTTGCCCAGTGGCACTATCTTGTGGACGATTTTGTTATTCTCACGCCCAGCAAGCGAACCACTGGCGGACACTTTGCCTGGCCATCCAATACAAAGCAGCATAAAGAAAAAGTCATGCATGTCCCTCTGTCTGTCTCAGATGAAGACCTGGGACTGGCGGTTCAGGAGGCACTCTCCCGATGTGAAGTCCCCAAGCGGCAGACAGTCAATATGCTCAAGCGCTGATGGTCCTGTGGTTGGTCGGCTATTTCAAAAAACAATGTCTGCTTTCGGCGCAACGTAACAGCTATCTAATGACCGACATGAGGCGAAAGCAGTCTTCACCAACTCCGAGCCCGAACAATCTCATCCAGTCGCGTCGTGTAGCGTGCAGATAGCAACGACGCCCTTGGCGTCCAGGTGCGACTTAACCCCGTCGATGATGGCCGCAATGAGCCGCTCCCAAATCGCGCATTGATCGCGTCCATGGCAGCCATTGCTGCATTGGATAGCTCCGGCGCCCGTGCTGCAAATAACCCACCCTGGCCCCCTGCTGGCCGCAGATCAGTCAACACAACCCCGGCTTTGAAATATCGATATCCCGGCAACCAAACGGCCTGAGCCAGATTGGTTGCATGACGGATCAGGTCTCGGGTGTCCGAAGTCGGTTCAATGCCCGCGCCTACATGTTTGGCGTACCAAGGATCTCCATTGTGCGGGTTAGTCTGCATAAGGATGGAGAGGTGTGCAGCCTCCAGTCGCTCGGCGCGCAACTTCTCCGCAGCCCTGGTGGCATAGTGCGCCACAGCTTCACGGATTTCGGGCCATTCCGTCAGCAGCCGGCCAAACGTTCTGGTGGATGCGATAGATTTCCGAGTGGCTGAAATCTCGGACAGAGCCAGGCACGATTGCCCGCGAAGTTCAGCCTGCACGCGGGCCCCGACGACAGTGAGTAGGTTGCGCGTTGTCTTCGGATCGAGGGCCATGAAATCCGCCACGGTTTCAATACCCATGGCCCGAAGCTTTTGTGTGGTCTGTCTTCCAATCCCCCAAACCTCATTAATGCTGGTGACGGCGTACCACTCAGCCCGGATATGCGGATCTGTCAGATCACATAGACCTTCCAGTCTTGCGTGATCCTTTGCTAAGCCATTTGCCAGTTTGGCGATGGTCTTTGTCGGCCCCCACCCAACGCAGGTTGGGACTTTTGCCTGTTTCCACACGGCGTTTCTGATTTCGCGGCATAGTTCGTGAAGATCCCCTGGGAGGCCGGTTAACTCGAGAAACATCTCATCGATCGAATATGGCTCGACGGACGGAACGCGAGACTGAAGAACTTCGTACATGCGCCGCGACATATCGGCGTACAGAGCGTAATTGCTGGAATACCAGACTACGGACTTTGCTTCGAGGCGCTTTCGGGCGAAATGCCAAGGGTCGCCCATCTTGATGCCAAGCGCCTTTGCCTCCCGCGTGCGGGCAATCGCGCAAGCCTGTCATTGTTCGAGAGAACCACGACAGGCTTGCGCTTCAGGCCAGGTTCAAACGCATGCTGGCATGAACAATAGAATGAGTTCCCGTCGATCAGGCCGTAGATGGGCATCAGACGTCCGTGCGAACCAGGCCGGTCGCCACGGCCCAGATCGAAACGTCCGCATCGTCATCCACTTGCACAGGCTGCATTGCGCCTGACGGGCGTAGTCACCAACCGTTAGGACGTTGTGTCAATTCACAGACGCGCAGTTCATCCCCGACGCTGGCAACGACGACGACACCGGCTCGTGGTGCCAGGGCAGAATCTACGACAAGGATATCGCCGTGCCTGATCCCTCGTCCGATCAGGGCATCACCTTCGACGCGGACGGGGTAGCGACTTGGCTGCCGTAGATCCAGAGCCGCCATCAAGTCGATGGTGCCCTCGATATTGTCTGCTGCTGGGGACGCAAAACCCGTCGTCCGCTCGCCTTGATACGCCATGTTCTCCTCCCGATATAACGGAACAAAAAGAGAACGAAGTGGACCGCGTCAAATGAAATCTGAGAGCAAACAATCTTGTTTGGCGATTTCAGGTAGTTACGATTTCAGCTTTCCGCCGCCGAGAGATCACTGCAACCAGATACCCTCGGCGACTACGCTGCATCGCGTGCAGCCACACTGAGGCCACCTGCAGTCATCCCGCAATTAATTATGTCTTTATATTTCTGACGTGTTTGGGAGCGCGAACTATTGAGGATTTCTCAATAGTTCAACGGTCAAAGAATCCTTGACGACTGAACTTGTAAGAGATGCTGATGAGTTGCCGTGGGCTAGGCAAGTCTCACATCTCTTAGGAACTAAGAATTGCAATAACTGCGCAAGTTTGAAACTATCACTCCAATAAACCAAACGAAAACAGCTATTTATATATGATACTTGTCTCCCTTCACACGGGAGGGGTCACAGGTTCAATCCCTGTCGTGCCCACCATTCGAATTCTCCTAAAGTCCGTAGTAATTTTTAGAACATACTCTTCTGATCTATATTTACAGATCATGTATTGTTCAAAGTGACGGCAGATATCGCTCCGTTTATAAAATTTTATGTTTCAAATACCTTCAAATGTAATAGAAAATTCAATTTTCTCCCAAACTTTCTGTATTTTCTAAAAATTCGTTTCTTTTTGTTTTAATATTGCCCTGATTCAGCTTTCCCACTCCAGCGTTATTATCCGCAGGAGGACCATATGAATAAAGTCGTTAAAATCGGTACGGTTATCGGACTATCTCTCGCTCTTTCCGCCTGTTGGGGGCCGGGGCCAGGTGATATGGGCTACAGCGGCTATCATGATCATCATGAAGGTGGCATGGATGGGCCCGACAATTATAATCAAGGTGATGGCAGAGGCGGCCAAAATGACAACATGGGCAATGGCGGCTCAGGCGACAGAATGTGATTTTAGGAGCCCGGCTCAAGCCGGGTTTTCTTTTACCCTCAAAGTCAGCTTTTTCAAGAATCGCAATCTGAGCCGTACTGTACAAAAAATCCGATCAAGCCTCGCCTGACAGTAGCATCAAGCAAGCTGGGAACGGCCTTCTTGAAACAATATTTTCCAATGATGAATGAGGCTGGGCAATGCGGCATAGCTGAATTATCTGGCTCAAAATCTTATGGTTTATTCCAGTCTGGCGGACTGGATCTTTTGCTGAACGACTGGGTTTTCCGATTATGACTTCGCCATATGGGCCTGGGCTACGTCATTCTTATGCCGAGGACGTCTACGCCTTTCTGATCGGCTGCTCCCTGATCGTCATGGGACTGATGTGCCTTCACAAGGCGGGTCTTGTCACGGGAGGTGTTGCAGGCATTGCCCTGCTACTGTCTTATCTTCTACCTGTGACACCAGGAAATCTGTTTACAGCCATCAATATCCCATTTCTTCTGTTTGCCATCCGGGCAATGGGGCCGCAATTCGCGCTAAAGACAACGATTGCGAGCTTTGGGATTACAGCACTTGCCCGCCTGATCCCCAGCGTCATGACGCTTTCTTCCATTCAGCCTCTCTTTGCAGCTCTTTTTGGAGGAACCGTGATTGGTATGGGAATTTTGTCTCTGGCACGCCATCAAGCGGGCGTCGGCGGGACAGGCGTTATTACGCTCTGGCTTCAGAAAAGCCGCGGCTTCAATGCCGGTCGGGTGCAAATCATGATTGATGCTGCCATTCTGGCTACATCCGCATTCTTCCTGCCGTGGGAAAAAGCATTGCTCTCTGCCGTAAGTGCCATAGCCATGAGTAGTGTTCTCATGGTCTTTCACAGGCCCGGCCGCTACATTGGGCATTAGAAAAAACTGGTTTTTCAGGAAAGATGAACAGCAGGGCGCTCCTGTTTCTCCAATACGGTCGATGAGAGTGCCACCCGATTTCGTCCGTTGGCTTTAGCCTGATAGAGGGCCACATCTGCCTGGGCCAACAGAACGCGAAACTTCACATCATCCGTAAACAGCTGGAACGCAACACCAATACTGACAGTCATATGAATGAACGTATCCCCGTTTACCGGGATGAGAATTTTCTCAACAGACAATCGGATCTTTTCAGCCAGACAGGTCGCTTCTTCACCCCTTTCAACTGAAATGGTAATCGCAAACTCTTCCCCCCCCTAAACGACCACAAATCTGATCATCAGACAAAATATCCGAAATTGCTTTTGCAACGGCTTCCAGAGTGTTATCGCCCACAAAATGACCGTATGTATCGTTAATCCTTTTGAACTGATCAATATCCAACATCAGGACAGCAATCCCTAACGCCGATTTTTTTCTTTTACTCTCAATAAAGGACTGACTTTGCTCAAGGTACGCCTGACGACTGAGAACTTTTGTCAGACTGTCCCAGGTAATTGATTGATTGAGGCGATCCACCAAAGCTCGCTGTGTTGTCATGATCGCAGTGACTGTTAACGGACCAAGAACCAGAAAAGATAATCCCAGGCGGAAAGAAACAATGCCACCAAGATGCGGATACATCTGACCAAAGTTCAGAAATCCGGCCTCGACGATCCCCATTACCGCGACATTGAAAATCAGGACGATCAGACACAGCGGTAAAACCGTGTAACTCAAGGCACACCAAAGAAGAGCAGGAACCGGGAAGGCTATGGCTCCCGGGCCGCCCGTAATTGTTGCCAGAACAACGGATATGACCAAACTTGCCACCGGTGCGATATTCATCTTTCGCAGAGCGAAAATCTGACGCCATTGATAAAAGGTCTGTCTGGAAAACCATTCCCGCCCTGAAAAACATACGGGCAGCAGAACAAGGTGCCGATTAAGTTCACTGCTAAACCACAGGATAAAACGGCTCCATGCCGTAGTTCCGGGAAGAGACATTGCAAGCAGCGTTCCGACCGAAGCAGATGCCGCTGCGGCTCCACTGCACACCAGCAGAAGAGAAAGCACGGATTTAGGGCCGATCAGTCCATTTCCATCCTTCCTAAAAATTCCAAAAAGCAGATATCCGGCACAGACACCCGCCAGATTGGCAGTTCCAAGCCAGACATTGATCAGAAATCTGTCCCCCATGACCCAACCAGCCAACAGGTAGCCAACGCAGGCTCCCAGCCAACCAGACAATCGGTCAAGCTGGCGATAGGTAATCATGATCCAGAGCAACAGCGCATTTGCTGGCCATATCTGGGCAAGCTGACCAAAATGTCTGGAATAAATGCCCATTACAGCAGCAGAGAATACAATTCCACCAACAAGCAATGCAGGAGTATATTTTTCTGCGATGCGGGACAACATACGGCTTTAAATTATTCCTGAGATTAACGAATAACAGATCGAATACATGCCAATAAAGTTTTCAAAACATTAAAGTATTGGATCAACATAAACAACCGACATTTCACGCTACATAATAGGTTGCAGAATCTTAACATAAAGAAAAATAAATCTTAACGAATGAATCCTGAATTCACGCTCCCTCTGAAGCAGCAATAAAAAACCTCTCAATTGCTCATCGCCACCTCTACAGGAGTAGGTCGGTCGAGAAAATGTGAGTGTTGAGAGCATTTTTTGCCACTGCAACGTCAAAGTCCCCGCGTTTCCTGCTGCACAAGTCGAAAATCTGAATGACAGACCATAAAGGAGGCGGACTTGCAGAAAAATACTCAGGACTTTCATTCCTCCATCCGCGCATTTCAGAATGGAAAACCGCTGGAAACAAATATCCCTGCGCGTCTGGACCGGCTGCACTGGTCCCGGTTTCATATGCTCATCGTCATCGCTCTGGGGATCACATGGATCCTTGATGGGCTGGAAGTAACCGTCATTGGTTCTCTCGGACCATCCCTACAAAGAGCAGATACGCTCCACCTTAGCGCCGAAGGCGTTGGTCTTGCCTCTTCTGCCTACGTAACAGGTGCAGTCCTCGGGGCTCTTGTTTTTGGCTGGATGACAGATCGACTGGGACGCAAACAGATTTTCTTCCTGACACTCGGACTGTATGTCCTTGGTGTAGGTGCATCCGCCTGCGCATGGGGGACGGTTAGCTTCGCTCTTTCCCGCATGGTGACAGGTCTCGGCATTGGCGGAGAATATGCCGCAATCAATTCAGCCATTGATGAACTGGTGCCCGCCCGTCTGCGCGGGCGTGTTGATCTCATGGTCAATGGAACATTCTGGGCAGGTGCAGCCCTTGGGGCCTTGGGATCCATAGCCCTTCTAAA
The DNA here is from genome assembly GCF_058107395.1 of Gluconobacter sp. ESL1110. Lineage (NCBI taxonomy): Bacteria > Pseudomonadati > Pseudomonadota > Alphaproteobacteria > Acetobacterales > Acetobacteraceae > Gluconobacter > Gluconobacter sp. ESL1110. The sequence continues at coordinate 79,293 of NZ_JBYLUK010000008.1, read as the reverse complement.
CACCACTGTTTTCCCCGTTGCCATTGCATGGCGGGTCTCCTTTGCCATCGGAGCCATGCTTGGCCTCATCATTCTTTTTCTGCGAGCCTTTGTTCCTGAAAGCCCTCGTTGGCTGATGACACATGGCCGCATACGGGAAGCCGAAGCCATCGTTTCCAAAATGGAGGCCCACTCATCAGACCTTGAAAGCAACAGTACGCTCCCAAAAGTTCTGATCTATCCCGCAGGCGTTTTCATGCCACTGGATATGATCCGGATCATGTTGAAGGATTATCGCGGCAGAACATTTTACGTTCTTGTTTTGATGATTGCACAGGCTTTTCTCTACAATGCTGTGTTCTTTACCTATGGAATGGTTCTAACCACTTACCTGTCCGTCCCTACAGGGCATGTGGGTTGGTATATTCTTCCTCTGGCTCTTGGAAACCTCCTCGGACCACTTCTTCTGGCACGATGGTTTGATACGATCGGTCGCCGTCGCATGATTGGAACAAGCTACGCGCTTTCGGGGTTGCTCATGATGATGGTGGCCTGGGCCATGCACGCCTCAATATTGACTGCAATTAGCCAGACACTGGGCTGGAGCGCCGTCTTCTTTTTTGCATCTGCAGCAGCTTCTTCTGCCTATCTGACCGCCAGCGAGCTTTTCCCACTTGAAATGCGCGCTTTCGCGATCGCGGTTTTCTATGCACTGGGAACATTATTTGGCGGCGCGGCAGCCCCCGTGCTTTTCGGATACCTGATTGAAACGGGTCAACTTGATTCCGTTGTTGCAGGATATGTTTTTGCAGCCGTTCTTATGATTGGCGCCAGTATTGTCGCGTGGATTTTCGGCGTTGATGCCGAGAATAAATCTCTCGAAGAGGTGGCTCCGCCGCTATCGAGTTTTCGATCCCATATGCAATAAACGGCTACCATCCCGGGCCACTCAGAGAAGAAGGGCCGGCCCCAGTGCCCATCCCTGAGCCAGCCCCGAAACCGGAACTCATCGACATGGCCCCATGGACCTTTCCATCTTTCTGTAAAGCAGATGAGGGATCTGTTCCCGAGCGGTCGCTTTTGACGGGCCTCAAAAGATCTGCCCGGGTATCTTTCCGCTGCGGGACTGCACAAGCAGACAGCCCCAGTATGGCAATTAGCATCAGACCAGACGTGCGCACCGCGATTTCCTTCATGCAAAGACAATGATCATCAGCCCCACAAACAAGCCTGATTATCATTTATCCTACCAGAAGGGCTGTGATCTCTTAACGGCCCAGACGCTCAGAGAGACGTTTTGCAGCCTTCCGAAACGCTTCATAAAAATCGGCATCTACCGCAATTTGTCCGCCGGAAAACCCGATAAATCCATCAATCATGCCGTTCTGATACAACCCTTCGGAATGCGCCAGCATTCCGTCCGGATCTTCCATACTCCCCGAAGCGGGTGTCCCATCTTCTTTCCGTGCACGAAGCGGTTCCCCCCAGGCTTCATGCCAGTAAGCTTCGACCTTTTCAGGATAAAGCCGACCATCCACAGTGTAGCCTTCCATCGGCTTTCCCATACCGTGCATGTAGCCAATTTCCACCGCAGTTCCAGGGTCCATATCCGCTGAACGACGGAATGGATCTACGCAAAACAACCCGCCATCACATTGATCCATCAGTTCGCGATCCGCACGAACAAAAGCCAGAATGGTCTCGCGTCCCGGCGGCATCAGCCTTGCTTCAGCCTGCCCGTCAAAAGGGGCGATACCTTCAAGGCCTACCTCTGCACAGATGGCTTTAAGACGATCAAAAAGGGAGAGCGCATCCGGCCGAAACACCAAATCACCGGCCAGATAAACGGAAGGAAATTTTGCCTGCATATGACCGGGATTATCATACCGGCATCACAGGCAAAACATCTTCTTTTCGGCCTGTTTGGTGCATTCAGGCGTCCTGAATTCCCCGAAGAGCAGAATAAAGACGACGATAGCGGCTATAGGCTTGATCGTAGGCGTTCTGTATTTCGGGGACAGGATCAGTGGCAGAAACCCGCTCCGGCGGTGTGCACACACTCTCCACACTTTCACCCGTTGCAGCAATTCGGGCCAAACGCGCCGCACCAAACGCACCTCCATGCTCCCCATGTGCAAGGCTGTGCAGCCGCAAACCAAGAACCGAAGCAAGAATAGCAATCCAGAACGGGCTACGAGACCCACCGCCAATTACATCGGCTTCGGTGATTACGGACCCGGAAGCCGTTAAACCTTCCAGAGCATCACGAAAAGAGAACGCGACCCCTTCAAGAACAGCCTGCGTCAATTCTGCCCGGCTCGTATCATGAGACAATCCAACAAATCCGCCCCGGATGGTCCCATCATTATGAGGCGTTCTCTCTCCGGACAGGTAAGGCGCAAAAAGAACAGATGATGGGCGGGTAGGGCGCTCTGGTAACTCAGCCAACAGCTCGCGTTCCGTCACACCACACACTTTTGCCCACCAGGCGAGAGACGCAGCAGCAGAAAGTGTCACCCCCATCTGATGCCAGGTTTTCGGTACAGCGTGGCAGAAAGCGTGAATGGCAGACTGATGCTCAGGCCTGAACTCATTAGTCGTCACCCACACAACGCCTGAAGTCCCCAGAGAAACGAAAGCATCCCCATTACGAATAGCGCCAAGGCCTACCGCTCCGGCAGCATTGTCTCCGGCACTTCCCGCAAATACAGGCGCAGACGTCATGCCCCAACGGTGCGTCAGATCTTCCTTCAGAACACCGGCAGGCTCCGTTCCTTCACAGAGAGTTGGCATATTGGCCAGCGTTAAACCCGTGGCCTTCAAAGCCTCGGCCGACCAGGCACGCTTTCCAACATCCAGCCAGAGCGTCCCCGAGGCATCCGACATGTCTTCGATCATCTCGCCAGTCATCCGGTACCGCAGCCATGCTTTTGGAAGCAAAACATGACGGATTCTGGCAAAAATTTCGGGCTCATGCCGTGCTACCCAGAGCAGCTTTGGAGCGGTAAAGCCCGGCATGGCAATATTGCCCGTCACTTCACGACTGAGCGGGAACCGTTCCTCAAAGAGTGCACATTCCGCTTCTGCACGCGTATCATTCCAAAGAATACACGGGCGTAAGACTTCACCAGATGCGTCAACCAGAACCGCGCCATGCTGCTGTCCTGAAAGACCAATGCCACGGATCGCCGCAACTGCTTCAGGATGCTGACCGTGCAGTTTATCAATGGCGCGACAAGCGGCTTTCCACCAGTCTTCCGGATCCTGCTCGCTCCACCCCGCATGAGGCCGGCTCACCGTCAGGCTCTCCGTATGGGATGCAACTTCATGCTGGTTTTCATCCACCAGCAAAGCCTTGATTCCGGATGTCCCGACGTCAATTCCCAGAAACATGCACTTGTCCAAACTCAGATTCAAAAACACGCCTTTAGGGCATACTTCCGGCTGCTACTCACCGCAATTTTAAGTGACTGTCCCAATCTTCCGGATGCCACAGAAAAGCCATCACGAGGCTGACTGCACTCTGGAAGGGGCGTGCGAGGATAGACGGTCTTCCACAAAGTGAGAGAGCGTCTCCAGAAGGGCCGCCATATCGCTCTGAACCTGCTGGAAACCACGCGATGGTTGTAAAGTCGCAGGATTCAGATACCGCGAGCGGCAGATCTCCAACTGGATGGCATGTATTCCTTCATGGGGACGACCATAATGACTTGTAATGTATCCGCCTGCATAAGGAACATTCCGCCGAACCTCATATCCAAGCTGACACAGAGATTGCTGCACAATGTCCGTAAGGTGCGGGGAACAGGATTTTCCATGCACATCTCCAATCACCATGTCACACGCACGGCTCTGGGGGAGAGGTGGCATTGAATGTGCCTCCAGCAAAATCACGAAGCCAAACTGTTGCTTTAGCTCTTCAAGTAATCTGCTCAGGCTCTCGTGGTAAGGAATCCATCCCAACTGCAGCCGCCGATGAATTTCTTCGACAGGAAGACAATGAGTGTAAATCGGCCGCCCCTGGGAAGCACAGCGCGGAATAACACCAAATCCCGCCCGGACTTTCGCACTCTGCACAAGACCTTCACTCGACAGTGCGGGACGGAACATTCCCGGATCCAGTTCCCGACAATCCCGGTTCACATCACACCAGACACGCGGAAATTCTGTCGTCAGCAGCGTACCGCCCACCTCAGAGGTATAATCAAACAATCTGTCAACGAACCTGTCTTCTGTCTGCTGAAGCTCCCGTAAAGACAATCGGGTCATCTGAAGAAAATCAGGGAAATATTTTTCTCCAGAATGGGGAGAGGAAACCACAATCGGAATGGCAGTTTTCTGAGGTTTTTTAATGATAACAGCAGGATAGGAGGGAAGGCTCGTCATAACCTCAATGCAATTTTTTCATTTTTGGGGGTTGTCACCCCGAACTGATACAGCTAAACACCGCCTCACCGGATCGGGGGCGCATAGCTCAGCGGTAGAGCACTACCTTGACATGGTAGGGGTCACAGGTTCAATCCCTGTTGCGCCCACCACCCGATCCGGTCAGAATTTTCCTTATAAAATCGCAGTTTTTAGAGAGAGAATTCGGAACCGATCCGATCCTTTCTGCTGCCATTTATCGCCGATCTCTATCATGTAGAATCGCGTTGCACCGATGAAATCCGTGCAAAATCCGTGCAGAAATTGAGATCAGGCCGAATCGCTTATCAATTGCACGGGACTCCATGGGCGCCGCAGGACCCTGACACTTCAGCAGCGGGGCGGTCTTGTCTGCAGCAACTCATCAGCATTTGTTACAAGTTCAGCCGTCAAGGATCCCTTGACAGGCGAAGCATTGAGTAATCCTCAATAGTTCGCACTCCCAAACACGTCAGAAATATAAAGACATAATTAATTGCGGGATGACCGCAGGTGGCCTCAGTGTATCTGCACGCGATGCAGCGTAGTCGCCGAGGGTGTCAGGTTGCAGTGATCTCTCGGCGGCGGAAAGCTGAAATCGTAACTACCTGAAATCGCCAAAGAAGATTATTCGCTCTCAGATTTCATTTGACGCGGCCTGTTTTGTTCTCTTTTTGTTCCGTTATATCGGGAGGAGAACATGGCTTATCAAGGCGATCGCACAACGGGTTTTGCGTCCCCAGCGGCGGACAATATCGAGGGAACGATCGACCTGATGGCGGCTGCTCTGGATCTGCGCCAGCCAAGCCGTTACCCGGTGCGCGTTGAGGGCGATGCCTTGTCGGGAAGGGGAATCAAGCACGGCGATATTTTGGTTGTTGATTCTGCCTTGGCACCGCGTGCAGGTGTCGTCGTCGTTGCGAGCGTTGGTGATGAGTTGCGCGTGTGCGAGCTGACACAGAGGTCTGACGGTTGGTGGTTACGACCATCTGGTGCAGCTCACCCAGTTCAAGTTGATGATGACACGGACGTCTCAATCTGGGCTGTGGCAACCGGTCTAGTTCGCACGGACGTCTGATGCCGACCTTCGGCCTCATCGATGGAAACTCGTTCTATTGCTCCTGCCAGCGTGCATTTGAACCTGGTTTGAAGCGTAAGCCTGTTGTGGTTCTCAGCAATAATGACGGATGTGCGATTGCCCGCACGCGGGAGGCAAAGGCGCTTGGTATCAAGATGGGCGACCCTTGGCACTTCGCCCGAAAGCGTCCCGAGGCAAAGCCGGTCGTCTGGTATTCCAGCAATTACGCCCTGTATGCTGACATGTCGCGGCGCATGTACGAAGTTCTTCAGTCTCGCGTTCCGTCTGTCGAGCCATATTCGATCGATGAGATGTTTCTCGAGTTAACCGGCCTCCCAGGGGATCTTCACGGACTATGCCGCGAAATCAAAAACGCAGTCTGGAAGCAGGCTAAAATTCCAACCTGCGTTGGGTGGGGCCCGACCAAAACGATCGCCAAACTCGCGAACGGCCTAGCCAAAGATCACACAAGATTGGAGGGTCTGTGTGATCTGACAGATCCGCATATCCGGGCTGAGTGGTACGCCGTCACCAGCATTGATGAGGTTTGGGGGATTGGAAAACAGACCACACAAAAGCTGCGGGCCATGGGCATTGAAACCGTGGCGGATTTCGTGGCCCTCGATCCCAAAACGATCCGCAACATACTGACTGTTGTCGGAGCCCGCGTGCAGGCCGAGCTCCGCGGGCAATCGTGCCTGGCCCTGTCCGAGATCTCAGCCACGCGAAAGAGCATTGCATCAACCCGGACGTTTGGTCGGCTACTCACGGAATGGCCCGAAATCCGTGAAGCTGTTGCTCATTATGCTGCCAGAGCAGCAGAAAAGCTGCGTGCGGAGCATTTGGAAGCAGCACACCTCTCCATCCTTATGCAGACCAACCCGCACAATGGAGATCCTTGGTACGCCAAACATGTAGGCGCGGGCATTGAGCCAACCTCGGACACCCGGGATCTGATCCGTCATGCAACCAATCTGGCTCAGGCCGTTTGGTTGCCGGGGTACAGGTATTTCAAAGCTGGAGTTGTGTTGACTGATCTTAGGCCAGCAGATGGCCAAGGCGCTTTATTTACTGCTCGAGCGCCCGAGCCATCCACCGCAGCAATGGCCGCCATGGACGCCATCAACGCGCGGTTTGGAAGTGGGGCGTTACGGCCATCATCGACAGGGCTATGTCGCACATGGGCACCAAGGGCATCATTGTTATCTGCCCGCTATACGACGCGATTGGATGAGATCGTTCGGGCTCGAAGTTGGTGAAGACTGCTTTCGCCTCAAGTCGGACGTAAATGAGTAGTCTTTTTCTTCTCCAAAGCCGACGCAATTTCTTGGGCGCAATTAGTATTCGCCAATCCCGGGCGGTTAACTCACCGCAAAGGTTACCTCAGAGAATGAGGGACACTACATCTAAAGATGCAAACGTGAGTACTACTCGCCTAAGTGAACAGATAGCCCGTTCGCACAGTTGGCCGGCCCGTCAGAAAAACTAACGTAGATAGTCGCTGACGAATACTTTTTCTTGTACCCCCAGCCTTGCGGGGGCGGTGGATCGGCAGCGTCTATAAAAATATTTCTATTAGTAAATTTATAATACTTTTCCACGTTGTCTCTTTCAAGGCAGCGGCCTTCATCGCGGTTACTCAGGCGAAGATAAACCATACCATGCCGCCCAAGTGTGAACGGACGTACTTCGATTCCGCGAATTATATAGGCATCCTGTGTGCGGATACTGGTCTCTATATCACCTCCGTGCCGAAGCTTCTGTTGGAGCGGAGGTGAGAAAATATTCGCAAGTCGGGGAGCAGGTTTCTCCATTTCAGTACGTATGGCGTTGAAAACCTCAAACAAGGTTCCATTGCAGCTGCGAGCGTTACAGGAAATCTGCTTGGGTGTCTGAGAGACGGCACTGCTTGGCAGGATTAGAATAGTCATCAAGCACGGGATCAACTTCATTTTACTCAGCGTCCGCTCGCTCTATTGCAACAATCCTGATGCTCTTACGGGCGAGACGCCGTGTCAACATCGCAACAAAACGTCTTCTTCGAATGAAATTTGTCCAAAAGCAGACGGACCGCTTCCCCCCAAGTTGGCCATATCAGAGAACTAACTTCGCAGCAGAATTATTCACGGCGCATACCCACGAACGGATGCACACCACCAGAACAGCCGCCCCCATCATAACCGGACGTGAGCAGCCGGACATGCGCGGCCAGCGCGTCCCGATCCGAGACAATCCGATCTGTCACGTCCTGTCGCTGCTTAATGAGGTCGCCTGCGTATCCGATAGCACGCCCCATCTCCGCATCCGGCAATGCGGATAGCGGGACGAACTGAACTGGCAGGGAAAGCGTCTGCGCATGCATACGCGAGGCATCGGCCTGCAAGCCAAAAACAGGGGCAAAACTTGAGGCGGATGCAGACACGGAGAATGAACCGGACTGCGTGAACGAGCCTGTCAGGTTCATCGTGACTGGACCGGCAATCATGGCCACGACCGGATCTGCGGTCTTCTGCGAACACTGGAGCGCACGCACGTTGGCATCGAACGCGCTCATCTGTGCTGCCGACCAGCCCTGTACGTCCGAGACACTAACGACACCTGCCTTTGTTAGATCGGCCTGAACGCCAGCGATCGCGGCACTGATCGTGGTCGGGGCACTTGTCCCGGCCGAACAGGCAGAGAGGGACAGGAACCCGAAAAGCGCCAGCTTGCGAATTTGCGCAAGTTCGCAAATCACGCCGCCCTCACTTCCGCCAGTAGGGAATCGAATTCTTCCCCATTCGGGGAAAAACCCCGGATACCAAGCCAGTTCTGGCGAGACAGAAGCCCGTATGCCTCATCCGCAATCTGCGTGAACGTTGCCCAGGGCATGAACGTCCGCGTTCCCCATGTATTGAAGAAGACGCCGGCAGCGGTGTAGCCGGTTAACGCGATGGCGTGGCCGCCTTCCGGGGCCAGATCAGTGCCAGACAGTTTCGACAGATCCCACGTATCGCCAAGACCGAGGTTCATAAACCCGCGAGGCACCTGAACGCCCGCGAGAACGCCGCCGAGATAGCAAATACTGCGCTTGATTCCCTGAACGTCCGTCGGAGCAATCGCGCCAAACGCTGTCAGGTAATCGCGTCCCGGCTGGCCCGGACGCGGAAGTCCGGCAGTGCGCCAATGATTGAGCTGATCCAGAAGGATCGTACCGTTGTCGTTCGCACCGGTCTGCGGGTTGAACCCGGTGACTTCGGCGTAGGCAGACAGAACCGTCGTTGTCGTCAGAAGGACAAGCGCCTGAGCTGCCTTCGTCCACGTTGCGGTCAGAGCCGCATAGGCCGCAAAGGCACAACAGCCGAAGCGATCATTGCCCCACATCTGATAGGGAACGTCCTGCGACCAGTCCTTGCTTGCAGGCACATCCGGCAGACGCACCGCGAGAACCCGGCCGAGTTTGTAGGTGCGTGTGTCGTGCTTAACAGCACCTTTTCCGAGTTTGAGCGTCATTCACTTGCTCCAGAAACAAAAAAAAGAGGGGAGCAGCCGAAGCCACTCCCCTTTGCCGTTAGTTATGGCTGAAGCACTTAAACGCCCTGATAGATGCGGGCCCGCAGCAGGGCTGGGCTATCCACGGGAGCCGCATACGGAGCAGCCGTCAGGCCCGCGAGCGTTTCAACGAGCGGAATCATCGCCTGAACCGTGCTCAGATACGTGGACGCGGACGGGTAGTAGACGGACACAATCGGAGACGCGATTGTCAGCAGCGTATTGAGGTCGGTGCCAAGGCTCTTGGCCCAGTCTTTACCCGTATTGACAGTGATGGAGCCGTCTGAACTGGCTTCAATGGACGCCGTGACGCTCTTGATCTGAGCGACCAGGTTGTCGAACTTGGCCTTGTCGGCGTCAGACAGGTGATCGACTACACCGGGCATCGTCTCGATGACCTGCACCGCATAGGCAATGGCCGTGGCATCCTTATTGAGGGCGGATGTGTCGAACGTCGTGGTACCGCTAGCTGCGTCATTCGAGCAGGCAGCAGTGGAGCCAAGAAGAATGGCGGAAAGACCGAGAACGGCGAAGCGATTACGAAGACGCATGGAAAAGCTCCAGATATGAAAAAACCGCCTCATAGGGCGGCAAGAAAGACGGGCGGTCTGGCAGGAAAATCTGCCTCCTCCGGTCAGGAAGGGCGGTCAGTTGGCTTGGGAGAGGCCAGCGGGATATTCGCCTGGGCAAGAGCTGCTTTGGCTTCATCCGCATCAGACCGAGCCACCATCACACCCGTCTTTCCGACCTGCAGGCGATTGGCTGCCCAGCCCACGTTTAGTCCGATCAGGCTGACGATTTGGTACAGCCAAGCCACTTTTGACGTGGAGGCCGGTGGCTTCACCAGCACCGTGACGAGCTTGCAGAGGATAATGAAGGCGGACACGTACAGGGCGTACTTGTCCGGCACTGCGCTGAGAAGCGTCGAGAGATCCATGTCTTGTTTTCCTTGAGAGAGTATCCGGCTTAGCCAGCGTCGAGCGCACGCACCAAGCAGGAAATCAGGTCAAGCCGCGATCGCGGCCTTGAAATGCACGACGTTGGCGTCTGCATCAGCAGCCCCGGACGACGTGTTATAAACGCGCTTGTGATACCAGCTCATCCCTGCCGCATCATTCCATGCCGGAAGCGGCTCTTTGTCCCGGTAGATCTTGATCCGCTCCAATGCGAACGCATAGGAATCGTTGGCGATCATCAGATCTGCATTCGGTGCCAGGTTGCCAATTAGATTTCGAATAACCTTCGCAACCTGAGCCTGAGCCGGGAAATTCAGCCAGTTGGTCCAGCAGTCGTCGTGGGTCTCCGGCTCCATCTGAGGAAGTCCGCGAGCCGGACCGAAGCCGGAGTTCGTGATTTGGCGTTTATAGCGCAACCGGCTCTCAGCCATGGCAATTCCCAGGCAGAGATTGATGGCCGAAAGACTTGCGAACTGGCTACCCATGGCCGTGAGTGTCGGAACGACGATGAACTGCTTCACCTGCCCGGGATCAAGGCCGTAAGAAGAATTGATTATCATGACATCATCCCAGCCACTGCGGATAGGTTGTCTTGAGAATGTGCCAGAACGAGACGGCAGCACCTGCGCCGACACTTCCGCCTCCTGCAGCCAGGACGCCGATCAGCCAGCTACGAAGCGAGCGCGTGTCATCCAGCTTTTTTCCGAGATCCTGCACACTGATCAGAATTTGGTCCCGCATCAGGTTAATCTCCCGCCTGACGTCCAGCAGCTCAGCCTTGAGCTCAGCTCTCAGATCATCATGCTTGGCATCAACGGCATCGAGCCGGGTCTCCAGACGCAGCGCGGTATCTTCAGCAGCTCTGAGGCGACGTTGAAGCGTGGAGATCGTTTCAGGTGCCTCAAGCACTTCATCGGGCATCCGCCCCTCCAATAAAAAACCGCCTCATCGGGCGGCTGTGTCAGTCAAATTGTCTGTCGGATTAGTTCGCCATAGTATTGTTCTGGCTGTCTAGTTTGGATTGGATATCAAAGGACATCAGTTCGAACCCTCCACCTGTTTCCGTGAGTAATCAGATATTATCTGATTATGGATTATAGGGCGTCCCCTAATGCAATCTGGTGCCATGTTCCATCCACGAGCAACACAACGGTCTTTGTATTCGTAGTATAAACCTCTGTTGCATTAGCGGCGGCATTAGTTACTTGCTGCCTCGCTGCCCCCTTGATTGCGCCACGTGGCGTCCGATCCAAGTACAATCCAAGAACCTGTTCCGGCCCCACTTACCTCGGAGCCGACAATGCAATCATGGCACCACACTTGATCGCCTTCTGAGTGGCTTTCAGATTTAATTGTCGCAAGTGTTTTGGATGGTGATGATGTTTTAACCATTGAACCACTTAACGCACCCGACGCATAAACAGACCCATCGGTGTGCAGATTTCCATCTTGTCCAACAGATAATGCAATCGTGTTACTTGAAGTTGTCACAACAAGAGAACCTGAAGCATCATTTATCCTTTCGCCACCCGAAAAAAAGATCGATTTCCCACTTGTGATATTAACATTGCCTTGGGGATTTAGAGATTGATCCGCACCAATGCTTAATGCAAATGCACCATTAGTGTTTATTAAAAGATCATTTGAGGAATCTGCCGATGCCATAACCTTTGAGTTTGCACTAAAATCAATGGTTTTATTTGTCCCAACTCTAAGCGCAGGCGCATTATTGACAGACGTTCCAACTGATAAATCAATTCCTGCTGTATCCCACTGACTGTAAAAGGCCAATGCTCTGCCGTACGTGGCGTTGCCTTGGGTGGTGATAATTACTCCCTGAGATGCGCGAACAGATGACCCACTGGCAGCGGCCGAGGAAGGCGCAAGGTTGAACATTCCAACCGTTCGCCAGTCGCCAGCATCATCGTCACCAGTGGCGTAAAGGTCAGCCTCAAAAGCGTTAATGGCTCCTGACTCACTGGACTTCAATCCTGTGTTGTCGATAACACCAACATTCATGCCAGCAAGCATGTTTCTCGGCCCGTTACCGTCACTGAAAGCATTCCTGATCCCGAACACATTGGCAGCGGCATCTATAGGACCGCCATACGCGTCGGAAGTCATAAAACTTTGCATACAATAATGGCTTTCTTTCGTACTAATCGCCCCTTTAGTGCAGTTGAAGTACACTCCGGCCTCTTGGTGGTAGTTGGAATTGCTTCTATATATTCCGTAGTCCAGTTTTATGACGGGCTGATCGCCTGCATCTGATCCAACATTATTGGCTCTATTTATGTATAAAGCGCCATTATTGTTGGAGATAACAGTATCTTTGTTGTTGTTTGTATTGGCCCCTTCATAAAATTGCGTAAAGGGAGCCGTGCCCGACCACAGAGAATTGTTAGTAAACCAAATTTGCGAGTATTCAGAGCCCCCGGTTGGCGGAGAAGAAGACCATAAATTCCCGCTTGGAATAAACAGAAATCCTGGCGAGGTAAGACTTGCCCGGTATGTGCTTAGGTTTGTCTGCTGGTCTGAGCCATCAAGCGCAACCCCAAAGTCAGTGGCTGTTAAGAAATCTCCAAAATGTGAGGCAATGGAACGGGAAGAAGTTGCACCCGAAGCCTGTGAAGTAGCGGCGCTCACGTCAGTTCCTGTATCACTTCCGCCTGTGCGTACGTTATCCAATAAGGGTGCGGTAACGTTACCTGAAGCATCCAAAGGCGCAACACCCATCACTGAACTGGTCGTGTTCGCACCAATCCACGTTTTCGGAACGGCGGCACCGGCAGTCGTGGAGTTGGCGTCGATTGCCGCCCCCCACCAGGTAATAGTCTTGCCATCAAGTGTTGTATTAGGGGCGTGGATCACATTGTCTGACAACGGGGCTGTGACGTTTCCATTACTATCCAGCCCCGCAACCGTGGAGCCAATATCCGCCTGCTGGACAGAGTTATCCGCATAGGTGGCGGTATCACCCAAAAGGGCAGACCACGACAGGCCAGCGATTATATTGGCGTTAGATAGACCGCCTGGGGCCAGCGTTGGGACAGGAGTAGCCGCGCTGGCCGCTGCTGATGCAGTCGCCCCCATGCGAATCACAGACTTTGGCGCCAACGCCTTCACGGCCGAAGCATGGAGAGGATGCCGGATATGGTTTGGAACAACGTCAGCAGCCCGAACACCAGACACAAAAAAAGTGGCCGCAGCCGCCAAAAGGAATAACTTTTTCATCGGATTATCCCGCCGATACCATCACGTACTGACCGTTGTTCCAAAGTGCGCCGGAGATGCCGGGGTCAGTTGTTGGCAGATCGGCCTTGATAAGCAGGTGGCCATCTGTAGATGTGCCCATGACTTCAACGCCATTCAGCATCAGCCCCAGATCAGCCGAAAGGGCGGCAACGCCACTTGCTATGTCTTTCTGCCCGTCCAACGCTGTTTTCGATGCGTCTAAAATGGCGTCAGAGACCGCAACGCCATCAATCTCAGCGCCGCTGATATTAATCCCTTCAAGCTGCGCAGCCAAAAGGAGAGGCACGATCTGCTTGGCGAGTACGTTCAAAGTGACAGGGACCAGATTGTTTATCGTCGTATCACTCATCAGGAATATGCCTCAATGATCCAGGCTCCCGGGGCTCCATCGCCGCCAAGATAATTTGATTGCCCGTAACCCGAGCCTCCACCAGCACCAGACGCCCCGGCGCCCTGTCCACTACCACCCCGTCCAACTGCCGCGTTGCCGGTGCCTCCACCCATTGGAGTTCCAACGCCGGTTGCGGGCCATGTCGTGCCATTCAGCGCCATACCAGATTGCCCAAATCCACCGCTGACCTGCCGCCTGATCTTGTAGAGCTGTGAGCCAATACTGATCTGCCCGCCTGCACCACTCGCATTAACGGCCGTGGATGTTGTCAGGGGGCCGTAGTACCCTCCATGCCCCCCCTCAAGAACAATGTCTGTCCCATTAAATGTCGCGTTCGTCGCCGACCCAGATTGGGTGGTGTACGTGGCTACGCCTGCGACCCCCACAGTCAAAGGAATAGAAGTGAGCCCTGCAAATTTGGTTAGGTCCATCTCAAACTCTATAAATGAACCCGCACCGCCCGCGCCGCCCGCAGAAACTGCGCCCTGAGTGCTTCCACCACCTTCTGCGTATCCACCAGCCCCTCCAGGGGCAACTCCCATGACTTTAAGCAGTTTTGCACCAGTCGGTATCGTGTAGGAACCATCTTCCGTAATAATCTCCGACCCAAGAAAGCGGCCCGGCTCATTAGCAAGAACAAGGTTCTGGATCTCAGGAATTGTCATCCAGAACATATCCGCGATCTTGGAATACGTCACGCCAGACGCATTCGTCGCGCCGCTAGGAACTGCGAACGTCATCAACGGAATGACACTTCCATTCGCAGGAGCGGCCGGGGCGCTCTGTGCCAGCGTTAGTACAACCTGCGAGGTCCGCCGCGTTGCAAGCTGAGTGCCTGCATTGTTAGGGCCTGCCTGCGTCTGCGTGGGATTGTCAGCGCTCCAGAACGGGAGAAGTGTGTTGTCCGTATCCACGTCCGAACACAGCGCATAAAGGGTATATGTGCCGCCTGTTCCAGGGATGGTCAGCGTCTGTGCCGAAGGGAGAAGATACTGCTTGGTCGTGACCGTTGCGTCAGCAGGGAGGCCACCGCCTTGGCCGCCAAGCGCAGTCGGCAAGATTGGCCCCGAAGCAAGGATAACACCCGCGTCGATCGAAACAGTCAGAGCTTCCGGACTTAGCGTCGGAGAAAAACCCCACGCAGCGACTGTGCGGCCGAACAGAGCATCACCTAGACCACCAACGCTCAACGCCATCAGCTTCTGAGCAAGGAGCAGGTCCGTATCTTGCGGGATCTGGCCCGGATAAACGATATGAGTATCCAATTCAGGCCTCCATTATGATGGGATGGTGTTGCGGATCCAGGCGACGACAGCGGCTGCCTTGGTCTGCACGACTGATTTACGGACGACTGACAGGGCGTCAGCCGTGACGGCAGTCTCAAGAAAGAACTGCCCCGGGCGTCCCGAATATCGCAGCGCTGGCGCGCCATATCCGCCTAGCCCACGAGCAGCCCCCGCAGGCAGGAGTACGCCGCAGTCCGCAGCGTTCCAGCACTCGACGATCTGGGTCTGAGCAGCTCCAGCGGCAGTCAGCGCCGCGGAAAGGGCCGACCGCGTGTTTTTCTTGGCAATTAATGCGGCTTCGATGCGCGCCAGATAGGAGGCATCTGCCTCACCACTTGTTCGCGGGAACTGGCCAACACCGAATAAATCGTTGGCAGCCTGATCCAAAACGGAGCCTGTCGAGGTGCTCAGGCGGGTAGAGGATCGAACCTGCTGAAGGAGAGTCCACGTCCCGGCAAGAGCGCTGCCAAAACCTGACAGGATGCCGACAAGAACCGGGGCCTGCTCAGTCGAGCCTGTTGCGACTGGGTCAGGAAACCACCCGCGCGGCAGCAATCCCCGCAGCCTACGAACGAAATCGCTTTGATCGCCCGTACTCACTAGGTTGCACTCACTGTGACCGAGATCGTTCCCGGACGGATTGTGGTTTTCTGAGAAGCCGCAATATCAGACTGCGCCCCGTTAAGCAGGACGTTCGTCACGCCATTTACCGTCACGCCAGCGCTCGTGTAGGCCAGATAGGAGAGGCGTGAATATTCGTAGCCAGCACCCACGGCACGGGCCGTGATGTCAGCGGAAATCGCGGTTGAAACACCCGTCGTGACAGCAGAGACGTCCGTACCTACAGGCACGAGAACCGTCAGCGAGACATTTGCAATCACATCTGTCGGACCCTGAACCGCGTACTGGACACCAAGGGCTTTCACATCAGAGATTGCGTCGTAAATACTGCTCAGAAGAGCATCAGACGGCGTTCCGGAGCCATCGTCTGCTACGACGGTGAAATATCCCGGCGTGAACGTGTTATCTGGTGTGTAGCCGTCAATCAGTTCCTGCGTCAGGCCGTTCTGTACACCAGCAACAGCATTCTGAACGGATGCCCGATTGGCCGTCGCTTTCGCGGCCAGCCAGACCGGAAAGCGAGCGCGCAATTCCGCGTCCGTTTCCTGATCAGCCCCGTTCGTAAGCGCTGCGCCATTGGTGACCGTATCAATGCCGGAAACACTGGTGCCCAACAGGCAAATTGCCCCGACAGCCACATTTCCAGATGATCCAGCCGTTACAGCCTGAACCGGAACAGTGATCGAGGACGCCCCAACGGGCCGAACGTAGCCGCCTGACGTATCAGACCACGTTGAAACGGAGCTGTCCTTCACAACTGCGTAGGACACGCCCGCAACCGTCCGGACCAGAACGCCCGGCACTACAACAGCCGAGGACTGAGACGGCGTAAAACTCGTGAGAATAACGGAGCCCGTTGCAGCCGTTCCCGGGAGTCGTGTCATGCCGTAATCAGCAACAAAGCTGTCGGCATCAGACCCGGAAGACGTCGCTAGTCGTGTAACCAGAAGGATCTGGATGGCCTGATATTGCAGCCAAAGCGCAACGCCAGAAACGCTTTCAAGAAGCGCTCGTCCAGGTGTCCCAACAGATAGATCCAGCAACGAGGCGCAAGACGCCTGTGCAGCCGTCACAGCCGTGCTGACGGTCGTTGAAAACGAACGGATATTGAGGGACATACAGGCGCCAGAAACTAAAAAGGCGCCCCGAAGAGCGCCTTGTTGCCGCAAAGAGGGCAATGATAGATCAGGAGTACGCCGTCTGTGTCACAAGTACAAGCGAAATCAGGCTGAGAAGGAGAGCCCCTGGACAGTCTGTGTCTCCTTGTCCACGTACTGGATAACGCACAGATACTGCCCAGACCCTTGATCCGTGATCGTGACCGTCGGGGCCTGAGACTGATCGACCGCGCTCTCCTGCTGCAACTGAGCAAGAATGACTGCCTGAATATCACTTTCCTGCATTGGAGAGCCGATGCGAGCAGGGAGCCCAACCCCGTAATCGAGATGCCAGGGGTAATCGCTCGCGTTCGTACAAAGCCGCCTCAGGATCGCCTGTCGCGCCTCTTCGGCAGTGCCGACGATTGCAAGGCCACCCGCGCTATCCAGCGCCAAGTCTCCGCCAATAATGTGAGAAATAGCACTCATCCTACGGGGCCTCCTGTATCGCCGCCATCGTTCCCGTTGGTGTGGACGTGGCCGTTGAGAGAGTGCTCGCCAGTCTTCACATCCGCTTCACCAGTCACAGTCTTATCTGTCGTGATATTGCCACCACTGACCGCAAAACCAGACGAGGTGAGGGATGCTGTGCAGTCACCCGCCTTCCAGGTCAGACCATCGGCGGTCACGGTTTCGGCAGTCTCGCCAACGCCCGAATAAATGGCATCCTTTGTGATATGCCACCACGACGCCTGACTATCTGCAGCGCCATCTGTCTGGCTCCCCAGGGCAGGCGGCTGGCCACATCCGGTCCGGATTAACAGTTCACCCGGCTGCGCGGGCTTGCCCGTTGCGGGAGATACAGGCGGCATGACAACAGCATCGAACTGCGCCCCGATTACGCTCAGATACTCGGCATCGCCTTCCATCGCCAGAAGCGTGACGTGCTCGTTCACGTCCGGCACACGACAAATCCGAATAGATCCTGCCGCAATCGTCGATACCGGAAGCCAGCCGCTCTCAGTATTATCGGGCTGCACCAGAACCTTAACCGCATGGTTAACCGGATCGACGGCAGTGACAATGCCATGACAGGGCTTGCCAATCCGCGCCACGGCAGCTTCAGCCACGCGGCGAGCTTCATTCAGTGCTGTCACTGTTTCCTCCGTTCGAGGCTTCACGGTTCCGCAGCGTCACGTCCTGCAGGAACGACCCATCAGCCCCGTAAGTGCTGGACACGGCATCAACCGCGTATGCATCGTTACCCGTCAGATCCCAGGTGCTACCCGTGCCTGAAAACCGCATGAAGTGGCGCGGTTCAAGCTTGATCCGACCGGGGATATTGAGAGAGATAGTCCGGTCATGCGCGATGATCTGCCGATAGATCGCCTCAGCCTTGCGTTCAATTTGTTCCTGCCGCAGCCCCGGAAATCGATAGCTGTAGAGCGTGCCAGCGTTCTCAGCGAGCGTCCGTGAGTGGCCGTCTGCAGAGAAGTACGTTTCAGCCCGTGTCCGCTGCCGGCTATCCCACGACATGACATGCACGACCACATTTTTGCTCGTGAGAAAGTCCCGTTCCAGCGTCAGGCTCAGAGCTCCTGCTTGGATCGCAGAACCGGGCCCCGGATCATTGTAATGAAACGCGTGAATATGCGCCCCACTGTCAGACGGCGAGCCGACCGGTTTGCACACAATCGTCTCGCCCTCAGCGTAGAGGTCACATCCGAACTCGTCCGCAATATACCGCGCCAGATCAAAGGCCGTCTGAAACTTGTGATGCGTGGCAGACGAGGACCGTTTGTGCTCCAACTGCCAGAACTGCCCGGTCATACCAGCGGACAACGTCACATCAGACGACAACCCAGCAGCAGACGCCACAGCCTTGATCACCTCCGGCCCCGTCTTGTTCATCCACGCTTCACGCACACGAAGATCAAGCAGTTTTGCCAGCATATCCCGACACTCAACCTCAACCCGCGTCTGGGTGGGAGACCACCGCACCCGGTCAGCAAGCCCTGAAAACACCGTCTTCCACGTCGCGTTCGTGACTGTCTCGTCTCGCAACTGAAGCGTGACCTTCACGTCAGGCGGGAGTGCCCCATCAGCCGTGACAGGATCGAACCACTTCTGCCCGGCAGCATTCAACTTCACCCGATCCACAGCAAGCGTCAGATCAGCCGTATCGGCCCGCGAATACCGCGTCCGGCTCCAGCTTGCCTGCTCAACGCGCGTCTCCGGATGCTCGACACCATTCACCAGCAGGCGTGCCCGGATCGACCGGACCGGGCCGCTTGATCGGTGCCCAACAGCCGTGATCGTACTCTCGCTCAAGAGGTAACCTCCGGAAGACCAGTCGTCAGGGACGGATCAATGCCCGGAATAACAAGCGGCACAGGCCCCGTCAGCCACGACAGATCCGGATCACTCAACCCATTCGCCTGAGCAATGCGCCACCACTGCGTACTGTCAGACAGTTCGCGTCCGGCAACGTGGTACAACGAGACGTCGCCAGCCGTGACGGTAATCGTCTTGCTCATTGCCCGGAAACCGCCTGTGTATTTTTGAGAGCCACACTGGCCGACTGACTGGCTTCGAGCGCGCCCAGTTCAAGGTGAGCATTGCCAGCAATAGCGAGCAAAGAAGCGGCATTGCCCGTACCGATACTTTCGAGATTCTCGCCCGCCTGAGAAACGACAGAGCCCAACTGACCAACAGTCGATTGCAAACCTGTAATCGTGCCAGAAAGCGCCGTCGGCAGGTTTGCGAGATTTTCACCCGTCGTCGCCATGCCCGATACGCTTGTCAGGGCGTCCTGAGCTTTTGCCAGTGGTCCACCAACACCAATCATGTTCGCAATCGGCGTGATCTGCCCGATAACATTCTGGGCTGTGCTCGTGATGCTGGATGCCACCGATGACACATCCGCAATCGTGCTCGTGATTGTTTTGAGTGCGCCATTGACGCCGGAGCCGACGAGAGAGGAAAGGGCAGAGGTTCCAGATGCCGCGGTCGAAGCATCGGACGGAATAACCTCCAGTTCCAGCTCGTACTGAATGACCGCCCCTTTTTGGGCGTAGGTGTACGCGTAGGACCGGATCAGAACCTGCCAGTTTCCGCCAGCAGCGGAGAACGTGACAGTCTTGGCCGCCAGACGCATCGTATCGACGGACCGTGCGCGGGTTAGTGCGTTCGTGCCTTGAAAGCGCCCCGTCAGCGACAGCCGGTAAGGATCGTTCCCGCCGTTGTCGATGATCTTGTCGCCACCTGGAAGTCTATGGATGACAAGAACCTGTTCGCCGCCCGCTCGTAATGCGTCAGGAACCTCGGGGCCGCTGAGCGTCAAACTCCCCAACTTGACCGTGGTGTTTTTGCCCGCGCCGGAAACGTAATTGAGTGCCGTTTCTATGTTGAGAAGTGTGCTGCTCATGCCGCCTCCGATAAGGGCAGAATCGTAGTACAGGGGAAGGGGCAGTACAATGAGTTTTGACCGTTCCTATTTAGTCGCTCAAAGTCCCAAGGCGCTGCCGCTCATTGATACTCAAAATAGCAAAGGAAATTAATCGGATGACCAACTCATTTTCCGCTGATGATCGAGAGATGTTTATGGCCGCCTTAGCAGACGAACTGGACGGCACTCGGGGCGAAGGTGCCTTCAAATACTGTATCTTAGCTCATCTTTTTCCAAGTGATCGTCCGCATCATTTGACATTCGAACACAATGCGATTGATAAAAGTGCCTTGGACAAATTCGCTGGGGAGAGGGGGTACAAAGTAATTCCGAACTTTGTAGATATCCGCTCTGAAAAGTTCGTTCTGTTTCAGAAAATATGAGCTGCACGCAAAGCGTTTTAGTTCTTGTAGCTACTGATAATATCCGTTCGTAGACGTGCCATCCCGTCGCATGTAGTCCCAGATTTTCCCTGGCCCCGCATCGTTGATGACCGGGTCTTCAGCCATGCGCTGCAATTCCGGATCATCCCGCAGATCGAGCGGGAGCTGGCGCGGGTTGGTTATTCCCAAGGGGTCGTCGGACTGCCAGTAGGCGCATTGGGACGCTGCACTTGTAAAGCTCGTAGGGGTCCAGTTTGCCCCGCCGTAGCGCATATTGTGCCGGACACAGGCAATATCAGACACAGGATTTCCCATAATCCGCGCCTTTTTCGTATGCGCGTTGAACAGCGCCCATTCTCGTTGGCACTGGATCTGGTTCGGATCACAGTTCAGCCGGGGATTGCCGTGCATTCCAGCGCATCCAGACAGAGCAAGAAGCGACAGGGCGGCGAGAGGAGTGAGGCGCATGATGTGAGCGTACACATCTATTCGCTATTACTCCAGCAGGAGAGGTCGCACTATCCCCTTGGTCTTGCGCCCCGGATCATTCGTATTATCAATTTGAGAAAGATCAGGAAACGCGAAAGGGCCCCATGTCTCGTAAGGATAATATCGTCATGCCATCTGATGATGAAGATGCTCTGATCAATCAGGGCATCTCTATGGATGCGGACAATCCGGAACTTACTGTCGCTGACATTCAGGCTATGTTGCCACCCGTGCAGGTTGTCCCGAGCCCGGTTGCAGTCAAGCGTATCCGCTCCCTTCGAACTGAAGCCGACTACGAGTGGGCACTGCGCGAGATCGAACAGTACTTTGACAATGAGCCTGTTCGCGGAACGCCGAAGGCCGCCCGCTTTGATGCCCTTACGGCCGCAATCAACGAGTACGACAAGAGGTGCGACCTGTCTGACCTCACTTGAGATGGCAACGGCCCGAAACTGTGTAAGATGCTCAGATGCGCCTTACGCTCCTGCTTACCTTCCTGACCGTTGCGCCCGTATCCGCCTTGGCTGCGCCTGCATGCACCGACGTGAGCCCAAACGGACAACTTCCCACGCAATCAAATGCAGGCCCGGTCCTGTGCAATCAGTTCTACGCCACCCAGCAGTCGCTCGAATTCAAAGAACCCCTTTGGTCCGCTGAGCACTTGACGGAAGAGGGTGTTGAACAAGCAGAGAAATTACAGGGCAGGGCGAGCTTTCACGCTGATCTGCGCCTACCGTCTGGCCAGCGCGCCGAACTGACGGACTACAAACGTTCAGGCTGGTCACGCGGTCACATGACCCCAAGCGGGGACGCTCCGGACAAGGCTTCACGCGCTGAGACGTACGCCCTGTCAAACGTCGTGCCGCAATCCATCGCCCTGAATACTGGCCTATGGAACAAAATTGAGCGCGATGTGCGCAGCCTGGCCGCCAAAGATGGCGAGGTCTTTGTCGTCACCGGACCAGCGTTCCGCGGCGATGCCGGCGCAACAGGTCAGAGCAAGGTTCGTATCCCGACTTCAATCTGGAAAGCGGTTTATGACCCGTCGGAAGGAGCGGTCGCGGTAATCGTCTGCAAAAACGTCTTCCAACCAACATGCGGGCAGGTGCCTATTGAAGCGCTGATCCGCGTTACCGGCGTAAATCCATTTCCCGGCATTATAACGCCAGAAAAGAACAAACATTTAATGATTGAGGGTTGGCCAAAGTAGTTATCCGAGGTCATTGACTCGAATCCAAGACAAATGAGCCTATCCATTACGGAGGGCTAAATATGTCTCGGTTACGGTATTTCGTTAATAAGTCGTTATACGCTTTTGTTATTGCAACGGGACTGTTCGTAACAACCCCGACAGCCCAAGCATTCCAGCCGCCACAACCAAAGCCGCAGGTGACAAAACCCTCCCAAGACGTCACCCTCCTGGACGGCGGCCACTACACCAACGTGGACGGCAAAAGCATCCACTCCCCAAGCCATACGACGGGCAACCGCGTTCCTGCCGGGGCTTCAGCCAAATGCGGCGATGGTACCTACAGTTTCAGTACGCATCATCGCGGGACTTGCTCGCATCATGGTGGCGTAGATGAATGGCTATAAGTCAGCGAGGCTGGTTCTTCTTGTAGATGGCGTGGCCCGCAAAAAAGCAGCTAGTAATCGAAAGGAATACGATCAGAATATTGAATACTGTGTGCATCCAGCACGGCATGCTTTGATCTGACATGGTCAAAACAAGCGCGGTTGCTCCAGATCCAAATGCAGCTGCAGTATTCATCCTTTTCGAGAAATAATCCCAATTTCTCTCGGATGCCACGGCGGAGAATGCCCACCAAAGAGCAGATAAGAGAGCAATTAACGCTCCACCGTTCGCTGTGAAAAAAGATAGCAGCATTGGAAAGTCCTAGGAATTTTATTTCCTAGTCACATTGTGTTGCGTCCAGACATTTCAAGTATGTTGATTGCTAAACATTTCTACCGTCCCCCACTAACCCCCGGCAGCGTCATACCAGCCCAGGAATCATACATACCGTTGCTGGCGCGGCTTTCTTTCCGCGCTTGGCCTGCCGTAAGCTTCTGGGTGTGTGTCGCAATCTGCTTTCCGTCCAGATAGACATGAATATTGTTCACGATGTCTTTGGCTAATTGCTTTTCGTCGGACAATGCCGCGAGGCCGGAGCCGACGACAAATCCCCCCGCCGCACCGACGGCCGTACCCGCGCCCGGTACGACGCTCGCGCCTACCGCGCCCACACCAGCACCTACCACGCCGCCAGCGATCATGTGGCGAAGCGGAGCGGGGATATAGCTGTAAACAGCACCAATTCCCTTTGCGATACCTGTAATAATCGAGACCAAAAGATGAACGTCATCACCGAACTGGCGCACATCCCCGGGATGAGACTGGACGTATGATGTAATGTCCTGAAGTGCCCCCGTCATTAGCTGAACGGACTTCACTACAGGTGTCATCATTGCTGTTGATGTGACGGCTTCGAATGCGCGCCATGACTCTGTGAAAGAGGCAAACTGTGCGCCCGGAGCATTCTTCAGATAGTCCATCAAGGGCGCATTGCCCTGCTGCTGTTGGGCAAGGTTCCGCTGGTATTCGCGAGAATACAGCGCTGTATCAGCCGAAAGGGACGCCCCAAGCCTCTGAACGGTGCTACGAGAGAAAAGATTGCTCAACTCCGCGATTACCGATCCGCGATCAGTGAAACCATGGGATGATAGAGCCGGAACGAGCGTGTCGTAATACCATTGCGCAGGATCACGGATCAGTTCGTCCCGGTTGGTCACATTCCCTTTCGCATCACGCAGACCAATCCGGGCCTGCTCTTTGGCATATCGCGCATTTCGCGTGTTCGGCGCGGGCGACAGCATAAGCTGATCAAGTGAAGACAGTGCAGTGCCAGCCCGGCTTTCCTGCATAACCCGCATGATGGAAGGGAGGCGAGCCGTCAGAAAGTCCATGTCGGACCCACTGGCACCAACGCCATACTGGCGAAGGCCGGTCAAATACTTAGGTAGGTCAAACGTGCCCTGCATCGCAAAGGCTGTCTGGGACAATTTGTCGATAAACGTGTTGAGTTTGTTGACGTCCAGTTCGCCGTTCTTACCATTCAGGCCTGAGATTTCACCCGACTGAATTGCTGCCTCGACCTGCTGAATGGCGTTTGGGCCAGCCCCGCGCATTGCGAATATCTGACCCGCACGCGCAAGCGTTGGTGTCAAAGCCAGCGCCTCGTTCGCGTCTGCTGTAATGCCAGAGGCACGCGCGGTCATTTCGAGCGTTCCCGCATAGCTGGCGCCTGGTACTGTCCGAACAGAGTTCAACGCCAGATCCTGAGCGCGCCTGATCTGCTCGTCACTCCACAGTCGGCCATTGGGTCCATAGGCATGCGCCATCATCGCAGCTGTGTCGCCTACATCCTCTCCCTGCCGAAACATGGCGTGGATGCCGTGAGCCCCACCGTAAATTCCAGCGAACGCAGCGTACGGCCCTACGGCGCGCGTCATGTTACCCGCAATTGTCGCTGCTTTGCCAAGACTCGTATTCCGAGGGAGTGAGACAGAGCCAACAGGGATGGGATCAAACGGCATTTCAAAGCCGTTATTAGGTAGATTGGTTATACCCCCTCCGCCAGATCCTGAGCCAGGAACGAGAGTTAGGCCACGCTGAGGACGAGAAGGAGGAAGCGGCCCATATGGAGCCCCAACAGTAATGCCGGGCCCTCCCAGAATACCGTTGCCGGGCATTCCCGCCGTAGACGTGCGCATATTGGCCGATGGATCATATGCAAGGCGCAGATCAGGGGCGGGGAGTAACAGTTGACCCCGAGCATTCGTTTGCTGAGCCGCAGCGGTTGCAGCCGCAGCCATCTCAGCCGCAGAAGTACGGCTGGAGGAGCGGGACGTAGATGTACGCTCTCCACCGTCAGATGCACCACCAGACGCAGCGGGGGCCGGACGAAACCGCCCGGAGGCAGAGGCTACATCCCGAGCGGCTTTGGCGGCCCGCTCCAGATCAGACGCCAACCCGCCAGCAAGCCGACGAGCACCACCGAGAGACGAAACCATGGAGACAAACCCCATGTTCACGTCTTTCTGCCGCTCAAGAATACGATCCATTCCACGCAGCATTTCGCCAATCGGACCGGAAACCTTCGTTGCATCCGCGACAAAGGATACGCCAATCTGATAGGCTTCGATGCTCATGATGATTCCTGAAAGAAAACGTGGCTAGACGCCGTTACCGATCAAATAGCGCCGGAGGTGCCGGGCTAATTGTACTGCTGGCTATTGCCGCAGCTATCAGCGTAGCAATCGCACTTGTGGGTATTGCTATAGGTGTTGCAGTTACGAGTATTGCCCTACAGTCACTGTGGTGGTCTTGCCGGATCACATGGGCGGAATTTACGGTCCAGAAGTGGCCGGATTTCCCCGAACTTTGGGTCTTTAAGGCGCTTTCCGCATGGGAAGACGGCAGTCAGCAGCCAACTTATGCTCCAATGAGCGCGCGCCCAGTCAATGCCGCGACACGCTCAGGTTTAACATTCGAAGTTGAGTGCGCAGCGGCGTTCCGCGCTCGAGGTTGGCACGTCACTACGACACCCGCATCGGGGGATCACGGTGCTGATCTGATTGTGCGGAATGGGAGCCGGATCGTAGCTGTCCAATGCAAGAATTACAGAGGCAGAGCGGGGAACCGGGCTGTTCAAGAGATTTACGCAGCCAGAGCCTACTACAATGCGCACGATGCCGTTGTGATCTGCCCCGGAGGGTTCACGAAGCACGCAGAGCAAATGGCTTCACGTATTGGAGTCAAACTGAAAACTTCTCCATAAAAAAAGCCGCCCGGTGCGGGCGGCTTCTAAGAGAAGATACGGGCTCTTATTGTGAGAATCCGGGATTGGGATGAGGCTTTCCAGGCGGGTAGACCGGCTCTCCAGTCTCCGGGCAAATGTAGATATAAGGTTTCACAGGACAAGATTCATCCGCTGCATGCGCAGCGGGTGCAGAGATAAGGGTGCCCGCAGTCAGAGCAAAAAGAAACACTTGAAGCAGCAAGATTCTTTTCTTCATGACGTTCACTCTCTGATTTGTTGTTTGCCGCTCATGACGACAACCAATTCTGGTCACAGGTTTTCGAGTCTATGCAACAAATAATGTCTATTTGTTAACGAATATGACCAACACTCGGATTCCGCTTTAGACGCAAGGCCTTCAAATCTCATCTTCATCAAGGCGCATATTCGGTAGTGGCCTTCCTTCAAGCACCCGAACAATAACCTTCGCCACCCCCTGAGCCACACGATCCTCATTCCGATGCGCGGCAACCGATAGTTCCGGGCGAGGGGGCTGATAGTTGGCCTGCTCCAATCGGCCCATTTCGAACACAACGGCCTTGATGTCGTCCGACCCGATAGAAGCGTGAACTCGCAAAGCCGGTTCTGACACGCGGGTGCCGTAGCTGTCCCGCATGTCACCCGTACGCAAGCCGGGATCGTCTGGGGTAAATCCCTGGCGAATACGGTCATCAATCGTGCTGTCAACAAGCGGGGCAGTCGGCAGTCCGCTCTCTGGCCCGTCCAGATAGTGCCCAAGCTGTGCTTGCGTTTCCACCTTGATCCGGTCCGCGCCATCCTGCACGCCGCGATGAACGGCCTTAGGAAGGGAGGGCAGCACGCGCTCTCGCATGAACTGCTGAAACGAAGCAATGTCTTTGAACTGCCTCATCCGCCCCTCCGATGGAATGTCATGGTGTCCCAGTCGCACACTTCGCCGTTCATTTCCCGGAGCGCCACGCAAGCGGCCATTCTCCGGGCATTGGACCAGCCTTTAGCCACGTCCCACGCTATCCCGTGGTCTGCCAGAAACAGCAGCTCCTGAAACAGCGGGGACCGGCTCAGTTTTTTGCCGTGTCTTTCGCGGCTTCATCGGCCTTTTCAGGAGCAAGAATCTTCTGAAGCTCTACGACGCCAGTGTTTCCGATCTTACGGGCCAGTTCCTTCACCTCGTCCTTGGTAGAAGGAAATTGCACAGGAACACCATCCACACTCGTGACGGTCGCAATCATCTGAGCATAGCCGAGCCATGCGCCCGCAGCCGCGCCCGACATAGCCGAACCGGCAGCCTCGATCAGATCCAGCATATCGCCCGGATCGATCTCTTTCAGTCCAAGTTTGCGGCCGTCAGGGAGGGTGATTTCAGAAGGAATGCTCACGAGATTTTTGTCCTCAGGGATGCAAAGAAATTACAGGTTTGATGGACCAAGCCCTCGGCCTGCCACGGGTCAGTGGTGAGAGAGAACGACATGGGGGCGTATTCCCACGTTGTCGTGGATCCATCAGGCTCGCGGATGTACTGGTAGATCTTGCCAGTGTTGATTGTTCCCGCGTTCCAGAAGCCGCTTTCGATGGCTGCCACCAGATTATCCAGAGCCGCATTTGCACGCGCGATCTGGAATGATCCACGCCAACCGTTCGGAGTGTTGAACTCGACCGGCGTGGAATTGAGCGGGTCAGCTCGCTGCTGGCGCACTTCCTGATTGGCCTGAAAGCGCGTGACGTCACGCAGGTCAACGCGGGTGCCATTCCACAGGATCGTAATGCGGCAGTTCAGGCCAATACTATACGGATTTGCCATCACTTAGCTCCCGCTGCTGGTCGTGACAGTGACGGTCGTTCCGCCCTGCAGGTTGACGATGAATTTCTCGACGATGCCCTGATACCGAACGGCCACGTCAGCCTGGAGGTAACCAAGTGCTGTGCGTGCCTGACTGTTGTTCGTCGTGTCGCAGACCACTGTGTAAGGGATTGCGCCGCCGTAGAGGCCCAACATTCCCGCATCGAGCATGGTCTTGAGAAAGCCGAGCAACGTGGCCCGAACGTCTGCGAATAGGCCGTCGTTGATCACCTCACCGATATAGACGCCCATGCCCGTGGCGAGCGTTTCGGCAATGTAGTTGGTCAGGCGCGTGTAGTTGTCACCGCTGACCGATGCGCTGGAGGACGTGTTGTGACCCAGACGGCACGACCAGTACGAACCACCCGGAGAGGGGTTGGCGATCACGTCGATCCCGGCCCCGAACAGCGCTGTCAGTTCTGCGTCAGAGTAAGTAAGAGCCTGGCTGGTTGAGGTAAGGCCGGATTTCTGACTGCCAACCACTCCATAGAGCTGTTTGTTCAGAGATGACTGCTCTGGTGAAAGGGCCGCCAGTCGGCCGGCAGCCCAGAAAGATGGCGGCAGGAGCATGGTGCCGTTCGTGTCATCGTTCCAATAAAGCCAGTCCCCATGCATGACCTTGAGAGAATACGAACCCGTAACGCCAGCAGAGGCGAGGCCAGATACAGCGTTCGAAATCGACATTCCCGAAGCGAAGGACGTCACCATGTAGGTTCCTTCACCAAGCCCAAAAGCCTGCTGCGTGGTCCACGACGCTGCGTCCGTTAGGCCAGCAAGAACGCCAATCGCACATCCGCTGTTACGCAGAGCGTACATACCTGTTCGGGTCGCCGTACTGTCAGTCCCAAGGAACTGAGCTGTCGTAGGCACCCCTCCATCGGATCCGCCTGAAAGCGTGACAGTGCCAGCAGTCAGCGCAGGGACCGTGCTTGGCACAGTCGCGACCACCAGAGCGGACGCGTCTGCAACGAAAGCGGCTGCGATTGCTGTCCAGGTTGTGCCCGTATAGCTTGATGTTCCGAGCGTTGGGTGGGAGACCGTCAGGACGTAATTGCTCCCCGATCCCGCAACAAGCGTTGCCGTGATGGCATTGCCCGCCGCACCGGTGCAAACCGCAGTCAGCCCGACCGTTCCGAGTGTCCCTGTCGCCGCCTTGTCGGTGCCATCCGTCACGCGAACGCAGCGGAAATCGCTGGCACCCTGCAGAAGCGCCACGTTCACAGCAACGCCGATATTCGTGGCCAGAGCCTGCTTAGTGCCAAATGCCGCCAGATAGTCGCCCATACCACCGATGATTACCGGC
Organism: Gluconobacter sp. ESL1110; assembly: GCF_058107395.1. Taxonomy (NCBI): domain Bacteria; kingdom Pseudomonadati; phylum Pseudomonadota; class Alphaproteobacteria; order Acetobacterales; family Acetobacteraceae; genus Gluconobacter; species Gluconobacter sp. ESL1110. Next base: position 50,391 of record NZ_JBYLUK010000008.1, on the reverse strand, counting down.
TTGCCGATAGCGCCCCACGAGGCGGTACCGACAACGCCGAGGCGGTTGGAAGACACGCCATTGAGAACGGTCCGCGGCTGTACGATCTGCACATACAGGTTCGGAACGGTGATGGCTGTCGTGTTCAGCGAACCATCCTGATAAATTTTGACCACCAGTTATTCTCCTGAGACAGGCACCGCGTAGGCGCGGATATTTGGGTCATCTGTCGTGGCGATTGGCGCGCCAATCTCATATCCGTAACCGCCCCGGACCACGACGTAGGTTACGGCACCGGTGTCGGAGCCTGACGTTGCCGAACCTACTGCGTCAGAGGATGTGCCGCCCGACGTCACAGTAGTTCCACCACTCGTGACCGCCGCACTGGACGTGCTTGAACTCGCGCTGACAGAAGAAGTGCTCCCGCCAGACGATACTGTCGTCTCGCTCATATTTTTTCTCGCTATTGGGGGAACGCAGCCAGATTGCCGCCAGCGTCCTCGATCACGTTCCCAGCCGCGTCCATCGCCAGGCCGGAGTAGGGCTGCTGTGCCAGCAACACGAGGTTGCCCGCCGCATCCAGATAAACTGTCTCGAAATTGTCCGTGAGAACGCCCGTTGTCGGCAGGACTGAGCCGAACGAATGAAGCGCCAGACCCGCATGCGTTACGACGTTATTGTTCCCAATGCCCCACAGCATCTGAGGTGCCGTCTGTGTCTGGATCGTGTCGTAAGTGACTTTCCAGAGTAGATCACGGCGGTAGATGCTGCTCGTCTGCTGGGTGTCGACGTCCTGCGCGCCCGCAAACTTGATCTGCGAAAACGTGCCGTCCGTGTTCGGGATGAACCATTGCGCTGAAGCTGCGGCTTCAAGAGCGGACCCGAGAGCATCACGCCCTTTCCACGAGCCAGACCAGAGCGAGACCCGAAACAGTGTCTCCTGTCGTCGTGTAACTCGCTTCTGCGTGCCAATCCCGCCTGTCCGCGCGATGATCTGACGGGCATTTGGCACGATGACCATCGCCCCACGCGGGTAGGCTTCTTCGACCTGCTGAGCTAGCGCCATAGCGATCGTAACGGCCGTATCATCAGCTGTGACAGCGTACGACACAGACGTTGCGTTTGGCGTGTCACTTCCGTCCTGAAACAGGATCTGAGCGCCCACGATACCAGCAGGCGTGACATCATCCGGGATCGACACCGTCAGAGTGTTGTCGTCCACGGCGAGGATCACCGTGCAGCCCGAAATAGAGACCGTCCGCCACGGGTAATCCAGCGCGCTATCAATGCGCTTGTAGCTGGAACCCATCGGCATGACAGTGACGTAATCAACGCCCTTGCTGAGACCGCACGCCCCAGTCTGATCAGAGGGCAGCAGCCATCCGCGCCGGATAATTGTTCGCCGTCCACTGATAGATGAGCCTGTCAGGCCGTTCGGGTAAAGCAACCCCGCCAGCGTCATCGCCAGAGCGGTAGAAGTCGTTCCGATATCTGCCACATCACACCTGTTGAACGCGCATGAGGCATTTGGTCCCGTACTGCGAGACTTCCACGCCCTCGATCACGTAGGACCGGCCCAGATCATCCGTGGCAGTCATATAAACCTGCGGGTTGAATCCGGGCATGACTGGCAACAGAAGCTGATAGACCGCTGCCTTGATGGCGCCCGGAATAGAACTGCCGGACGCTTCGCCACTGCCTTTCAGCAGGATGGAGCAGGGCCAGCCGGTGGCCACGGCAGACGCACTACCGCCTCCGGATGTGCCGTAATCGTCCTGATATCCGGCCAGCGGGCAGGCGGATGAACTGTCATTCCCCGTCGCGCCATCCCCTGACGACGCATTCCCAAACAGGGAAATCGTCCGGTTACACAGGATGCACAACGGCGGCTGAAAAGCCTCGAAACGAGCAACGAAATAGTTCTCGCCGCCCGTGACAAGAATATCCCCGGCCTGAACGTCCGTCGTATCAAACAGCCCGAACACCGCAGGCTTTCCCCACAGCGTCGGAGCCTTGAACGAAAACCCGGCATCATTGTTGAACGCCGCCAGAAACGAAGCATGCGGCGAGGCGAGGGGCTCAGTCAGGCTCGTCGGACGATACTGGATCGTCTCAGCCCCGATGCGCTTGGCAGCCTTGCCGTAGCCACGCGCCGTCAGGGCCTGCAATCGAGCCTGATCCATGGGTTATTCCCCTTCGGGCTTATCGGGTGGAGGAATCTCAGGCGCCGGTTCTGGCTCAACCTCTTCAGGAGTACTGACCGGCACCGCTTCCGGCACAACTCCCTCATGATAGGCTGGCTGGCCCGGAGAAAGCGCGGTCGTGCGTCCCTCTGCCGGCGTCAGGTTCCCCTTGCTGTCCACAAGGTGGCCGACGGCAGCATTGGAGCCCGTGACGCGGATCACAGTCTCGCCTTCAAGTGGAACATTCCCCGGCTTAGCCTCTGCAACGTCACCGAACGGGTGCTTCAGGTGATCGTAGGTCTGCGCGATAGCCACCACGAAGCCGTCCCGGATATGAGCCCAGGCAGTACGCGGAATGGCGTAGCCGGTCGCGGTCGTGATGACCGGATCGTCAAGATTTTCCATATCTCACCTCAGATGATGATTTGAGAAGACGAGTTTTGCAGGTCAGGTCCTGGCAGTATTCCGAGGAACCCGCAGAGGCGACGACGCCAGAGATCGTAAAGTCCCATCCGGTCCGACACCTCGTTGCGATTGTGCTGCCAGACAGCAGCCCTGTCCGTGTCGAGATTGTCAGACGCCCCGAGAATGGCCGTTTCAAGCGGATAAAGCTGAGACAGATAAAGCCGGACCTGCTGCAATTCCGGAGCGGCAAGATTGTTCATCCGCCATTCGTTCTGCCCATACGCCTCGAAAAAACGCCACGATGACCGGCCGGACGCATCGGACCCGATTGCGGGGTAACCGAGAAAGCGGCGAATATCCGTTTTCTCGGCATCCGTCAGTGGTCCTGTGGTGAGACTGGCACTTCCAGACATTCAACAGGCTCCCAGTTGGCCCCGCGCTCAATCAGTAGAGCAATCGTGACGGGATTAGTGACAACCTCACCCGCTTCCCAGTGAAACACGCCTTTGTTGTGAACTGCCTCAATGAAGCCGTGCGGCGATGTCAGACGAATTGAAGGCGGGAGAGGGGGAGCGTCACTACTTCCCCCTATGGTTGCCGCCCTGACGTTAGGACGGCGGGCCATCAGTACGTCAGGCCAAGCGCATCAGTGCCAAGGCTTTCAATAACGACACCGCGCTTGAGGTAGCTGTTCGTGGCAGTCGGGATAATGTCTACGCTTGCCGTCATATCAGTTGGCAGCGCGAAACCGCCGATCCAGTACCAGGATTGCGCAATGATCTGACGCAGACGATCCAGAGGCTCACGAGTGACCATAGCCACGCTATCGATCATCTCGATCAGTGCACGCTCTCCGTCAGGAATGTCGGAGTGGCCCGTGTTGGCGTAGTCGCCTTCAACCAGCGCGCCCTGACCCACCAGAAGTGCACGGTGGATGGCGCCAGCTCCAAGCGATTTCTGCTGAGGCGCTTCGGTCGTTGGGATAAAGCGCACACCAAGTAGCTCAATCACCTGCCCTGAACGGTATTCATCCGAACCGTAAGCGCCACGATAAAGCAGCTTGAAATCATCATCCCGAAACAGCGACAGAAGCTGAAGATCATCCAGATAGCAGTGATACGCACCATTAATCATCGGCACGTTATTCCGGCGCAGTGTCGCAACGCCAGCAAGAACCTGTTGGACGCCAAGGGTGTCAGCTGCCGTCGTCCCGGTTGATGTTGCCAGGGCGGCAGTAGTCAGGCGGCCGTTCGGACGAATAACCAGCGGAGCCGTAGCGGCGACGACCGCCTGGCCAGCTGTTCCATCTGCTACGGTAACGTTGGCAGAGAACGTCAGAGTACCTGAAATCCCACCAGGCGCAGTGGAAACGTTCGTTGCATCAGCCGTGACCCCAACGAGAGTGTAGCTATCGCCTCCCACTGTCACCAACAGGCTGACGCCAACTCCAACGGCGGCAACCTGACCATTGACAATGGCGCGCTGGAATCCACGGATATCGTCCACATTGACCGTGTTACCAGCAGCCCCCAGCGTTTGCGTTACGCGAGTATTACCGCCCAGGTAGCCACCGACGCCGTTCATTGCGCCACCAAAGAGCGCATTTCGAGCCAGGCGGTCGATAGACTGCATGGCCTGGATGCCGTTGGTGTTCGCATTCGCGAGGAACTGGGACGCAATCCCGACGCCGCTCGTGACCATATTCAGGTCAATCGTATCGCCGTACTGATTGATCGTCAGGGTATATTGCTCGACGTTCCAGCCCGTGGAAGTCAGACCGTTGTCAAAATTGGTGTTTTGCGCTGGATTGAGGGGCGTGGTGACAGGAGCCTTGAGGCTCTTTCGTGTCTTGGTCAGCGTCTCACCAATCGCGTTCGGGAAAACTTCCCGATCCGCAACCTGACGGAAACCGAGACGGGACTTCAGCCCATTCTCAAACTCGCGGGCCAGAAAGCCCTGCTGAATGGCGGCCTGAAGTTGGACTGGAAAATTCTCAATACCCATTTGGGCGTGTCCCTGTGTCTGTTGATTCTGATTACGTGCCATCAGGCACAGTCACGCCGAGCATCAGCCAGGCGGGGAAACTCGATTACTTGGAGGCGAGGAACTGGCGCTTCTGCGCTTCATAGTCCTTGCCATCCATCGTGCGGGCATTGACTGGCTCAGATGCCCCCGGCTTAGGAGCAGGGGCAGTGATCGTCCGCCCCTGTTCGGCGCCCGTTTTCGGTGGCTCACCAAAAAGATAAGCACGCTCCGTTTTCGCGGCCTCAAGTGCCTCTGCCAGCCCTTCGAACTTGCCATCTTCGCCACGCCTGACCGCTGAAAGATCGACCAGCCGAACCACATCAGCGGGGTTATGCGCACCGAGCCGGGTAGCAAGCGTTTCTGCCTGCGCTTCCATAACTGCTCGCTCACCAGCAGTTTTGAGCTGCGCCAACGCCGCTTCGTGATCTGCTGTGGCCTTTTCCGAGGCCGTCTTGGCTTCCGCGAGTTGCGCCTCAAACGCATTCTTCTGGGTCTCAAGCTGGCCCTTGAAGCCGTCGCGCTCTTTGCGGGCGCGATCAACGTCCGCATGGGCATCTTTTAGTTCTGCTCGGATCGCCTTGATATCAGCGCGCGCGCGTTCAAGCTCTCGGACCGTGTTCGGGTCGATGGGGTTTTCTTCGGACATCAGTCCCTCATGTGGATTACGGCATCAGCCGCGTGATTACGCTGTCACCTGATGGGACAGGGTCTTGCCGGCGTTGCTGTCTTTGCGGGTCGTTTCAGCACTTTTAGCTAAACGGGTACCCTTGGACACTTCATCGCGGATCTTCGCCCACTCTGACGCAGCATCAGCAATGCCAATGCGGGCTGAATAGATCGTGCAAGCCGTTTCGTTGCTGATCAGGCCGCCATCAACGGCTGTGACCAACCCTTGCGCCAACTGGAGCAGCTCAGGCTCGGTTGGCGCAAACCACGGAGGCCAGTGCAAACCGATCCCAGACGGGTCAAGGTTCGTGACGGCCGTTCCGTCGATCTTGAGGCCATCGTTCACAGCGTGCGTAAACTGACAGATCATCCTGAGCAGATCGCACAAACCCGCTCCGTAGGACTGCCGAAGACGATCAGCCAGCCAGATCAGCGGCAGGCACATCATCTCCATCGCGCGGCCCGACTGCGCTGCACTGATCTTGTCGGCATGCGCCCGGTTTCCATGGAGTTGCTCAAGCACGATAGCCCGCAATTCCCGGTAATGCCCGAGAACCGCCTCAGCCGCGTTGCCGTTGATCTCCAGCAGCTTCGCATCTCCCTCGGGCGGGAGAGTCAGAGCCGATGAAGCGCCACCCTCACGAGCTGGTCCGCCAGGCATGGCACCCGTCTTGAGAACAAGCGTCGGGTCGGAACCGTATTTCAGGCCACGCCCTGCCTGAGACAGGAGATAATCCGCCTCAATGACCGTATCGATGGCGCGTTCAAACGTGCAGTCTCCATCGGGATCACCGAGACTGCCGCCAAGGTTCCGGATCCACACGATCGGTACGAAACCAAGCCCATGACGAACCGAACGGCTTTTATCCCGCTCGCCCGGGGCGTCGGCGGATACCGGCCAAGGCGTGAGGATCTCGCAGTCGTCGGCGGTCCATGTCCGCTGCCACCAGTGGTCAACGGCCATTCGGTCTTCGGGGATCGCAAACCCTTGAGCTGCAAGATCACGACCTTTGACGGTGTATCGCTCACAGACGGACGTCAGCTCACCGTTATCCGAGCCCCAATGTGGGGTTAGAAACGCCGTATCAAGCAGCGTCAGGCGAGGGATATTCTCCGCAACTTCCGCGAGAATGGCGACAGACCCAACCGAACCCTCAATGGCAGCTTGATTGAAGAGCTGTTCCAAGCCTGCACAATGAGAAAACGCTGTTAGGACCTCAACTGTCTCAGGACTGTTCGCAACGAAAGACGGCCAGTGCGTATCCCCGAACAGCAGGGAAACGCTGTCCTCTACAACGGCTCGGCACATGTTCGTTCGTACTGATGGGCGACGGCGGGAAAGGGGAATATATTCACCAGCCCCGCTACGCTCCGTGGCGAAGTCATTCGGTATCCTGTCGTACTGCGAACCGTTCAGCACCCGCCGCAAGGCCAGCAGTCGCCCGCATCGTGCCGGTTGCCCTTTCGGGTCCGGATACGTGCTTTTGAGAGATAGCCAGTCCATGACTTGCCCTTAACGGCCGAGAGAGAATGATGTTGGCTGCCAGGCGGCAGGACCGATCTGCTTTTCAAGCATCAGTTCAGTTAAGCCCCAAACCAGAGCATCAGCCCGGTCAGGTGATTTCGAGCCCTGATAGCCAGCCGCAGAAAACTGGCACATTTGGTCCTCAAGGTCGGGAAAGCGCCCGTGATGAACGACCTTGCCTTGCTCATAGAGTGCCGCCACAGGCTCAGCCCGAGCAGCCTTGCCACGCGATGCCGTCACCAGCTTCACCGGCGCAGTCGGCCTCACTGCTCGGATCGTATTCTCCACCATCGCACCGCCGAAATTCTTCTCAGCAACGATCCGGTCGGCTTTCCAGAGATCCAAGGCATCCAGAGCGGCTTTCGCCCACTGAGCAGGGCCCATGCGCCCCGTCAGATCGGCAAGAACGCGCCCCACGCCGTCACGGTCCAACCCACAAACGGAAATCCCAATCTCGTCAGACCGCTTGTCTTCCTCGCCTGCACAACCCGAAGGATCGACCGACACAACAATACGCTGCATCTGGGAAAGGATTTCCGCCCGGTTCGCATCCGCTACAGGCGCGTCCCGCTTGATCCGATCCAGCGTCCAGAGCGCACCTTCAATGGCGGTCTGGTAGTTGCCATGGAGGAAGCGTTGCCGCTCTTTCTCAGGAAGTCCTTCGAGAAAGGCCAGATATTCAGGCGTCAGATTATCCCGGTTTGCGTCCGGGTTAATCTGCATCGTCGCATACGCCTCCGGGTTCGGAAGAGGCTGCCCGGATTTCGGCTCGACCTTGCGCTCGAATACCCCGTACAGCCAGTGAGACGTCGTAGGCGGGTTGGCGTCGATGTACTCTTTCGGCGCCAGGCAGGTTCTCTGCGCCAGTCGCGTCAGCAGCATGTTTCGTGCCGCATAACTGATCTGGCTCGCCTCGTTCATGTAAACGGTGGCGAATTCCAGACCGAGGATCTTTTCCGTCCGGTCCGAACTGTCCAGCCCGTGAAACAGGATCTCTGAGCCGTTGGGGAACCGCACGTACCAGTCAGTCTGATTCAACGTGTAGGGCAGATCCGGAAAGCAGAGGCGCATCACCTTCTTGAAGGTGTCGTTGATGACCGTCGCTTTGAGGGCGTTAAACCGGTGCCTGAAAATACCATGCCGTGAACCGGGGGCTTTGACCGCCCGGATCACAATAGCCCGCACCAGTAGAAACGTCTTGCCGGACCGAGAGCCGCCACGGAGCAGAATATGCGTCGCAGGCGAACCCAGTAGCCGGTTTGCCTCGGCCTGTGCAGGGTTCAGCTTTGCGACCATAGTTACAGCGCGTCGTCGTCCGATGTGATGTTGATGCCGATTTCGCCTGACGTCTCCAGCTTGTCTTTGAACATGCCAAGATGCCGCCCGAGCTGCGTCAGTGCACCGAGCTTGTCCCACAACTTAATCTTGGCAACATGCTCAACTTCTTGCCCCTGCGTCCCCGGTACCGGCTTAACCACCACCTCGATCGAGGAGATCCGGGCCGCAGCATCCTCATCCATGTCTTTCGGACGTTTAAGGGAGCCATTCTCAGAAAAGATTGCACGAATGTCGCCAAAGCCAAGCTTGGCCAACTCTTGCAAGACCCGGTCCTGAGTAATTTCCGTTCGCTTGGAGCGACGCCCTTGCGCCTCAGAAATCGCATCTTGAATTTCTGGTTTCTGGAGGTTTTCAGAGCCGATCTTAGCTGCCGTCTTCTGGCTGTACCCGGCACGCAAAGCAGCCTGAGTTGCATTCAGATCGACAAGGTATTCCTCAACGAACCGCGCCTGCTTCGGCGTTAGGTTCGCCATTGTTCGCTCCGGACTTTAGAGAATTTCACAGTCGTATGGGGAATGCCGCATTTCAAAAGCCCGAGCCTGAACCTCTTTCGAGATCCCCACCTGAACCCGCGCCATCAAAGCACCAAACGCCAATCCGCCAGCCAAAACGACAGACGAGACCGGAACGCCAAACGGCACACACCTGATTACATAACCGCTATCAACCTGAAGGCTGAGCGCTTCAAACCAATCCAGCGCCACATCGGCACGATGGCGAGGGCAGGGACCACCCTCAATCGGACAAATCGCAACGCTTCGATCAGTGACCGAGGCGACGAGATAACGCCCATTACGCCACCACACCACAGATCCAGTCTGGATGGGTGACGGCATGAGTTTGATTGTCCAGTGATGACGCTAGGCGCAGGTGTCGCAGCGTGAAAAAACAATCTCACATCTGTGACACAGGTACAAGCACTTTCTCAGCCCTCAGCTCAGCCTGTCGTTGAGTGCGCTTGAGTTCGTAAAACTCAGTGAGCTGCTGAAGAACGTGAGCGCACCGGCCCGATACTTTATGGCTCGCCTGCGCGCGGCTGACACCCGGATAAAGCAGGGCGCCCATTGCCGAAAGCGATAGCTCTTGAACCAGCATCCAGTTCAGGATTTTGAACGAGCAAAGCCCAAGCGAGTTGGACACTTCCCGAAGATGAGCGCTCGCACGCCCGCGAAAGATCAGCCACGAAACAGCGTCGTGTTTCAGCGCTTCTTCCTGCTCAACGTGCCGCCGCTCAGAAACGGGCAGGGCTTCGAAATAGCCATTCCGTGCCAAGTCATATTCCCGCTGCCATTTCTTGGCCGAAGCAACATCGTCGCCAGTAATATCGCCCGCCATGTGAAGCGTGTTCACGACGGTAGCTTTTGCTCGCCGAACCTTCTTTCCGGACCCGACCGTCTCATAATCCCCCTTCGCCATCCGCTCGACCGTAGGCGAGTTATCCTCTGCTCTCGGCAAAACGAACGCCGTTTTTCGCGTCTGTTTCGGAGTGGAAAACTGGCGAACAGTTTCGGCGAGTCCGTCGCGGGATGTCAGGGCTTTTGGCATGGCAGAATCTTAGTACAGGCCAAGGTCGCTGTACAAGGACAAAACGACACGATGATTGGAGATCATACCCATTGCGCTCAGCTCATTTTGGGTGAAGACTTTCGTTGAGGCCCTGCAACTCCACAGGACATTGCTATGTCATTTGGGAACAACGCGTTTTCTGCGCTGACGCACTTCGCCCTTGCTTATCAAATCGCTGAGTGGGGTTGGGTTATTGGCCCGCACACTTATGGGGCTCCATTAATCCTAGAAGCTGGAGAAGCTCACCTCACAATCGGCGACTACTGCTCCATTGGACCGAATGTCACAATCGCTCTGGGCAATCACCGTGCCGATCTTGTGACGACATATCCGTTCAAAACTCTTTCCCAGTTCTGGCCGAAAGCTGAAGACGGGGAAGGGGACCATTCATCAAAAGGCGATGTGGTCATCGGTAACGACGTCTGGATTGGATCTGGCGCAACTATCCTCTCCGGGGTCACGATAGGCGACGGAGCAATTGTTGCAGCTGGTGCGGTCGTGACCAAAGATGTCGCCCCCTATGGCATAGTAGGGGGCAACCCGGCCAAGCTGCTCAAATTCCGCTTTTCTGAAAGCGTTATCGCACGATTACTGGCGCTAGCTTGGTGGAACTGGCCAGAGGAGGTTCTTCAGGAGCGCGTAAAGGATCTTATGAGTGGAGATATAGAGGCGTTTTTGGATCAGTACGAGCCAAACAATTGACCACTCAAAAAACAAAATCAGGCTGGGCCTACGACTGCTGTAAATGCGGGGAAGGGCGCTTCATTTGGAGTTGAGCGCCCGAACGGGGACCTGCATTACTGCTACGAGTGTTGGCCGCAGCGTGAAAATGGAGACAAGAAATGATGAAAATTAAAGTTGGAGATTACGCCTCGGACATCCATGACGGATCGCTAGAAAGCGTCATGAAGGTGACAGGTCACGATGCGAATAACCACCTTGGAATTTGGTACAAAGGCACAAAAGAAGTCGGGTCCGGATCAATTCCGAATGATCGTGTTGGGCCAGGGTGCGATCCAGATCATGACGTTCATATCACGGAATACACTGACTAGGATCGGTAACGTAAACTTCACTCCCAACCGCCGTACTTCCGCCCAAGGGTTCAGGAACCAAGGGGGCGGTAAGCTCTCGTCACGTTATCGCCGCGACGCCGCACATTTTTCTTGAAGCCGCTGCATAGCGTCTGGCGGCATTGGTGCGGTCATCATGGTTCTGTAGTTCATGCAAGCCGCCGTCTCGTGCTTCGGGGGCTCATGTGAATGACAGGTACACCCTGCGAGAAATACCACGGTTAGGGATGTGAGAATGCGCCGCATAAAGCCCTCCTAAGTTTGGTAGCATTTGGTAAAGCGCAAGATTGTCCGTTAAGTTTGAAATCCAAGGTCTCATGACTTCCGAATGCCCTTACAAGCCTCAGAGCAATACCGGACCTGATCCCAATCCTTCGCCCACTTCCTGCGCCAGGTGAACGGACGGTCGCAGACAGGGCATATCTTTGAGGGAAGATCCCGCTTGGGCGGTTTGGGAGCAATCTTGCCTTTGCCGCGCGACATTCACTTTACCTCGTAAGGAAAGGGTGCACCATTTGGCATTGAACGCCCAAATGGGGATCTGCCCTACTGCTACGAGTGTTGGCCGCGGCATGATATTAAGGACCGTAGTCCCAGCCCAGACCTTCAAAGTGAGCTGGATTAACATCGTATATTTTGTATTTAGAGAGACTTTCTATCGCTTTATCTATTAAATTTACAAAATCCTGCGCATCGGTGAAGTAGTTCTTGAAAGCAAATTTTAACTCCTTTTCACCCTTAGCTCTAACCAATACAATATCAATATTTGGAAATTCTCTCTCAAGATTAAACAATTCTAATAGGGCTGTTGATTCATATCTATGGGGATAGATTTTTAATTCTTTGTCAAAAACTAATATATAATTTCCATAATTTTTTGTTTTTGCTTCGTCAGAGTTAGTATTTTTCAATTTCCCCCTTAACTGGAGCTCTGCATCCAGTTCGACGAAAGTCTGTACCAACTTTCCATTATCCCAATCAGGGAAACAAGATCGGCTTTTTTCCTTTGAGCGGGCAATCATTTCGCTCGCCAAAGCCATAAAATATTCATATCGCCTATCGCCCTTCTGGAACTTGGGCTGACTGGTTGTGATATTCCCTATAACTTCATTTGCTGTAGCCCATGCATGCTGGGCTACAGTTCTATACTGGATCTCAATTTTTAAACCCTTTAAATGCTCACCATAGGGTGAATTGACATCATATGAATATATATCATGTATTCCCCTATAACCTGTGGATTTCGGGCGGAATATATAATCATACTTATTAGGATCATTAACTAATTTATGGCGAAATCCGCCTTTATGCATCTCATCGCGAAATCTATTAAGAGATGGTATATCCTTAAATATTAACCGACACCCCGCGATGTCATCCATTCTCGCTAGGTTCATATCCGGATATCGCTTTAATTTATCGAATATTGTATTTTTTCTTTTGTGCCTTTGGGCTACAATTACACCCTTACCTCTAGCCCTGGCCCTAAGTAAAGATTGAAAAGTGTTGAGTACAGCACCATGTGCAGAACGCCATGTATCAATTACTTCAACATCTTCTTCTGTTTCTAAATTATCCCTGACAGATCTTCCTGCTTTTGTTATTCTTTTCCGCGTTGGAAGCTTGGTCGGGGATATTAACGTCATGTAATTTAGGACTCTATCGAGTCTCTCCTCTCGTTCGAGGAGTTCATAAATCGTTACATTCGACACATCAAATCCCGTCGCACTTCCGCCCAAGGGTTCAGGAACCAGGGGAGGGTTATGGCGTCACCTCCGTTGTTCCACCATAATCGAACATATCCGGAGAAGCGTCATATTCGCTCTCTGGTGATTTCGACCCACCATCTACCGTCAACGAACGGTCATCGCGCTCAGCGCTCAACTGTGACGCTCTCAGGGCCATATCCCGAACCTGACGCGCTCGCAGTCTCGCACAAGCCGCGTTCCAGTCGATTGCCGGAAGCAGGTTATGCGCCGAGGTATCGACGCAGTGCGGCCAGACGTCCGTTTCTGGCGGAATTTCGCGGGTTTCCATGGCTGGAATGGTAGTACAGGCACCGAGTTCAGTACAAGGAAAATCGCTCTGTTTTTGGCTATTTTCTGCGGATTTCATCCGAGTTCCTCCACACCTTCGGCAAGTGCCTGTCTGGCCATCCGCGCAGAGCGAACAACAGCGGCGATTTCCGCATCCGTCGGTTTCTGGCGCTCGCGCCGCTCAGGAGGTGCTTCGACCATCGCAAGCATGGCCTTGAGCGATGAAACCTCGTCCCTGATCCGATCGGCAAAGGGCAGGAGGTGCGTGTGCAGTTCTCCCGGTGCAGGCCAACGCGAACCAACCGGATAGCCATTCCGGTCCGGCTGACGTGTCCAGGCCAAACGGCTCTCCGGGTTCCAGGCTCCGGACGGAATATCGCCGCAGACCTCGAAAATCACCTCCGCCAAATCGCGGGAAAGCTCTGCCGGCGCGTTCGTGACCAGCTTCGTGAGCTTCATCAGCCACGATGCCACGATGACCGGGTTCGGGGGCAGGGATGCCCGTTCTGCATCGGCGAGTTGCTTGCGAATGGCGCGGACACGATCGGGCGTCAGATCAGACCGCCAGAGATACCCTTCGCGCTTGGCTGCAATCAGCGCTTTCAGGTCGCCGGTGGCTGGCGTGTAGGTCGGGGCCAGGACAACCGCCCCGCTGCTTTTGGTTGCGATGCTCATGCTCAAACCCCCTCGATGTCGGGAACGCCAGCCCATGCGGCGTTGACGGCGGCTCTGCGATCAGCCTGCGTTGCACGGGCAGTTGGCCGAATGTCCTGATCCCGCCTGACCCAGTTCCGCCAGGTTGCATCCCAGTCCAGTTTTGATCCTCGAGAACCCGGAACGCCGAGCCAGTAGTCGCGGAACACGGCAGCCGTCTTCACCGGGTCCACGCCGTTTTCTCGGGCAAACTGGATTTGCTCAGGGGATGGGTGCCAGTTCTCGGGAAGGCGGCAAGCCCGCTTGGCCTTGGTGGGTTTCGTGGCGACCGCGACAGCCTGACCGGGCGAAGCGTCGCCAGACGCGCTTTCTAACTCACGCAGTGAGTTCTTTCTTTCTGTATCTGCTTCTGCTTCTGCTTCTTGGTGTTTAAGGGTGGGGGTTACCTCTTGGTTAAGGGTGGGGGTTAACCCCTTGTCTTCTTCCGGCTTAACCTTAGTTGCCTTCTTCGGCTTGATCTGGGGATTACCCCCTTTCTTACCGTTGGCTGATGCTTCGTCGCTGATGGTCTTATCCCTGACCATACGGCGGCTATAGATCGTGCCATCGTCTGAACGGCTGAAAACTCCGTTTTCTTCGAGTTCAGCAACCAGCTTGTTAGCATCTTTTTCAGAGCAGCCCAGGACAGCCGCGAGCTGCCTCATGTTCGGCGTGCGACCGTTTACCAGCAGGTGTCCGACCGGATTTGCATCTGCCATCAGGCACAATATTTCGATCCATGCACCACGCGCTGCGAGGGAGCACATTCTCAGCGCAGGATCACGTTGCCAGTCTTGCCACCAAAATTTTGCCCATCTGCGCGCGCTCATGCCATCACCTCGCCACGCAGAGCGATACCCTCACGAGCCAGAAAGCCCGTCACATCCTCCAGGGACCGGCATACGGCCACGGATGCACCAGCAGACTTCAAGCGCTTGTGCAGGTCTCTCTGCTCTTTCTTTACGGTACCAGTTGGCGTCTTGATCTCGACGTAAAGCGTTCGTCCGGCGTGCGTGAACTGCATGTCCGGCACTCCGGGAATACACCCGCGCGCCTTACGCCTCGCACCTTCTCGCAGGCCATTGCGTCGGTTCTCATTGCTCCAGGCCACGACGTCATCTGGCAATAAGATCTGAAGCGCTCGCCAGATGTATGTATGAAGCCGGTCTTCCTCGTGCGTCATGGCTCACATCCCCAAGGCGCGACGATAGACGTCAAGAAGCGTCTCTTGTTCTTCCAGATCGGCCGGTTCCTGCTTTCGCATCCGGATGATCTGCTTGATCGTTTTCACGTCAAATCCGGCCGACTTGGCTTCTGAGAAGATGTCCTTGATATCCCCCGCGAGCGCCTTGCGCTCTTCATCCAGTCTTTCCACTCTCTCAATGATCGAGCGCAGCCGATCAGCGGCAATCCCGCCCTCAGAAGCGCCGGAATTGTGGCCTGTCATGTCTTGGGTCATAGCGCCATCTCCGGAATGTGAGTTGCAGAGGCATGGACACGGCCCCCGATCTGTTCAGCGAGAGCATCAGCGATGCCCTGATAAGTCGTGCTTCTGAGTTTCCAGCGGTCTTCTGACGGTGGCAGGAGATGCACCCGCGCATACGTCCTTCCACGACGTCTGTCGGAACCAGTGGTGCGACATTTCCAAGCCAGAGGCATGTTGCCTTCGTCTCGCCATGTCCGAACATCCAAGGCTGAATTATTTGGTCTGGCTTACGCCACATGGTGGACATGATGCTTACCGGGTTTTCGATGACCTTTCTGGGAATGGGGCATCTCGCCAACGCCATGAAAAATGCCACCGAGGCCTGCTGCCTGCCATCAAGACGCTTCGCAGCAAAGTGCCTTGCCCCACTGACTGAAAGGTCTGTGCAAGGCGGATGCGCGATCATCAGATCCCACGGGTAATCCAGAACGTCCCGTACATCGCCCTCATAATGAGGGCCCGGCTTCTCGGTAGGGAGCAGATCGCAGCTCATGGCATCATGTCCACGTTCGAGAAACGCATCCCTGACAACGCCGCTGTATTCACAGGCAACCAAGACACTGAGTTTCTGCATCATCGGTTCTGGCCTTTCATCGGGCGGATCGTTTCAATCACGACGTATCCGAGGGCGTTCAGCACCCGATTGCGTGAGTCTGTGCGGCCGTTATTTACGGCTTGAGAAATGTCGGACTGGTTGAGGCCGCGCAGTCGGGCGAGGGCGTGTTGACCTCCTGCCATCTCAACTGCGTCCGCGATTATTGATTTCGCTTCTGTAATCGGTCGGTCAGTCATCGCCCGTCCCCCATTTCCGCTATGCGGCGTTCGAGCCGGTCCGCGACGGCTGTGAACCGGTCGCCAAGGCGCTTAAGGGCAATGGCTGCACGGATCGCATACTCCGCTCTCCATCGGAGGCAGTGGATGCGTAGGCGCAGGTATCCTGTGCGCATAATTCATCCCATTCGTTGCTTAGGGCGCGATAGACGGCGGCTTTGTGCTCTGCCTGTCTGGCTGCGCGCTCCAGGTTGCTTCGGTACGCCTGCTCCAGCCGCAGATAAACATAGGCAGGAATGCGCTCCCATTCGCCGTAGAACAGGCTTTTTGCCTGGCGTTCAGTCAGCTTAAGGGTGCGTGCTAGGCGGAATATTGTCTCTTTGACGCCGAGGCCTTGGCCGAACGTCTCAGAGATGGTTCGGGCCATAGACTGGGCATTATGCGTCACGCTCTCAGGCGAGTGCATCATGGGTTTTTCCAATCTGGCGGAATTCTTTTCCAATATTTTGGACACGGCTGGCTCCATTCTTCGTCATGTCACTGAGCGAAGAAGGAAAAGCAGCGATGGAGGACATGCCGCCCGGAACACCACAACTGGAACAAGACATTGACGAGCCCGTGCTGGCTCGCGGCCTGATCCTGCAGGCGCGGATATGGGCAACCTTGCACCGTGGCATGTGCCAGGAGGTGCGGGACCACATCGCGCTTCGCGTTGCTGAGGAGTTAGGGGCTCTCATCGGGTGAGGTCAGCCGAACACGCCGATAAGCGGGCGAGGGATGCGATTACCGAAGATGGCACGTCCCGCTTCAACCGGATCGGCACCCGATTGAATGTCGCGGTCTAGCTTCGACAGCACGCTGAAAGAAGCTAACCCGCCAATCCATGTGGATGCCGCCTTCTTGGCCTGCACCTTGGCATGTTTGCGCAGAGCATCCCGAACAGCCTTTTCCTGATGGGCTTTTCGGATCTCAGCTTCAGTTTTCGCCGTCCTGGTCCGAATGGTCTTCACGCCACGCACTTTCATCGCGTCACGGACCGACCATTCTGAGCAGCCGTATTTCAGGCCGATCTTGCTGAAAGAGAGACCTTCACGGCGCATCTTGAGGACATTTTCGGTCTCTACATCCCAGTTAATGCCTACGCGCTTGCCATGCACGGCCATCACTTCATCCCCCGAAATGGGGCCATGAAGGCCGGGATCACGCAGAGGGTGACGAGCATGGTCATGCCCGCGCCGATCGTGATGAAAGCGCCGATTGTCTGGAGGTCAGGCATGGTTCAACGCTCCCGCCAAGGAGGTGAGCGTGGATTTCGCGAGGTCAGTGAGGGTGATTGTCCAGTCCTTGCGGCGCTTGGCCTTGGAAATTTTCAGGTAACCAAGAGACGCAAGACGCAGAAGAGTGCCGACGATACCAGATGAAGAACGCCCTGATGCTGTCACGGCTTCTTCAATTGAAGTGCTCGACTGGATCGCAACAAGGAATGACAGATCCTCCTGTCGGATCGTCTGTCCATCGCTGTGATAACGGAGACTAACGCCGTTGCGATTTGCCCATGCTTTCGCATCAGAAAACGAAGCGAAATTCTCAATAGAGGTCTGAATGCCGAACGGCGTCACCGTACCAAGTTGCAGCAACCCGGAGGCAGTGGCGCAGATTACTTCCTTTGCCATCTTACTTCGCTTTCACTTGAAGGATTTTCTTGCCGGATACCGTCACCGTTCGGTGCTGGACGTTGGCGCGAGCCATCACCTGACTTTCAGTGATTTTCGCTCCCGGAGCCGGGACCAAGCGGTTCTCGTTTGGGGAGTAGACCGCAATGGTGGTCCAGTTTTTGGGGACGTTCATGACGCCTCCCGAGCAAGCCGGATCACACCGAGGGCGGCTTTTTGCGCCTCAGACTTGAGTTGGAAGCCATCGCCCATGCGGCTGCTTGGGTTTGCGGAAGGGACGACCCACCAGAGGCCTTCAGCCTTCACAAGCGAGAGGCCAGCGCGGGCGATACGAGCCTTTGGCGGCATACGAATTTCAGCCACGACCGCGTTAGACATGCGCCACCTCCTTCGTGGGGCGCTTGGCGCGGGTGGGGAGTGGTGGAAGGCAGGCCTTCAGCAGTTCATCAAGAGAGATACCTGTGACATCTGCGATTGCAGGAACCCGGCTTGCCGGGATGCTTCCCTTGCGCTTCCACGATTGAACAGTGGAGGGCGAAAGTCCGAGCTTACGAGCGAGTGGGCGTGTGCCCCCATGCTCCTCGATGATGACGAGTGCTTTGGTATCGAGATCAGAAATAATCCGTTGGCGGCTAGTGAGCACGCGCTTAGCTTCGCGCTCTTTTTTCAAAAGAGAAGCAGGTTCGATGATTAGCATTTCAGGTGAGTACTCAAACCACTCTGAGTGCTGCTTTAGGTGAGCAAAGAAGCGATGAACTGCCGCCTCTTCTTGGGAGCCGCCTGGCCATTCTTTCAACAAGAGAACCGGCACTGGAGATATTGCCTGCATCTGCGATATGCGGCGCTGAACGTCTCCGGAGTGGCCGATCTTTACGAGGCCACTTCCTTGCGGACGGACGATATAAACGGCCATTACGCTTCCGCCCTTTCTGGTAGAAAGTCCTCAAATGTGACTTTCCCATTGGTGAACTCCACAATGCGACGGATCACCGGGAGTGCTGGAGTGCGTTCCTGTGTCAGATACCGATATACGGTCCTGATGCGGTGGGGCCCGGTCACGCCGATTGCATCAGCGAGATCCGAGACGGTGACGCCTTCTTGGCGCCTGTATTCGTCCAGGGTCATGGCCACGACGTTATGGCCGTAATGGCCAATTAGTCAATCATAAACGGCCATCATGGCCATATATTTTTTGCTCTAAGTATGGCCAGATTGGACACATGACCGACGAGACACCTGAGAGCCGCGTTCAAGAGATCCGCGTAAAGCGCGAAATGCGTGCAGCCGATGTGGCGCGACGCGCAAACATGGATCCCTCTACTTACAATAAAATTGATAAGGGAAAGCGAGGCGTCTCCCCGCAATTCGCCAAGGCTCTTGCTTCAGCCTTGGGGGTGGAGCGCGTAGAACTCCTGAAAGAGATCGGCTCCCCCATAGAGTTTGATGAACTGATAGAAGTAACAGAGTCTCCCCGGACAGCAGGCGATGCTCTGACCGTCCCAGAAATCGACGTGAGCCCGCAGGCAGGAATGGGAGCTGTGGTCTCCGATATTGTTGAGCACCAGCAGCCTGTAGACCACTGGAGTTTCCCACGTGCGTTGGTGAGCGCGTTTATTTCCGACCCCTCCAAGCTGACTATCATCCGCGTGGCTGGCGATAGCATGGAGCCGGATTACTGCGCGGGAGACCGCATCCTGGTCGATACAGGCCACACAACACCGTCACCCGCAGGCGTCTATGTGCTTTGGGATGGCCTTGGAGTTGTTTTGAAGCGCGTAGAAGTAGTGATGGGATCAGAGCCTAAGCTCATCCGGATCATGAGTATTAACCCGGCGTACCCAGCCTATGAATTGCCGCTGGATGATGTGCGGATCAACGGCCGCGTCGTTGGGAAGTGGACTTGGAAGTGAGGGTGGGATGAGACCCGTCAGAGAAGCTAACCGTAGATCTATAGCAAAGAGATGGTGCTCTCGTGGACTCTTTGCCGCCAATATCCTACTCTTTGGCGCAATCTTCATATTTTTCTCTTTTCACCGAGCGTCGTTTGACGGTGAGTGGAACGGCGCTACTGTTTCTACGATGGCTCTTACCGCTGCGACCATATCTATGGCCGCAGTAACACTAATGGTCGGCATCATAGCTATATGGGGCTACGCTACCCTCCGCGAGCAAGCGGAGAATATTGCTAGGGAAACGGCTCAAGATGCCGTAAACGAAATGCGACGCCAGATATCGCTGACTGCCTTGGGGGTGCCTGAGGGGCGCCAGTCTCAAGAAGCAGAGACACTAGGATACGGGGAGGAATGAATATGTTGCCAAAAATCAATGTAGAGCTTGGCCTCACTCCCTTCGATATCGTTGATAAGTTCAAAAATGGAGCGCCAGTAGATCTGGTTGGTATGGCTCGGGCCTTAGATATCGACGTGGACCAAAACGCCTCATTTACTGACCCCAAGACATCCGGCTCTATCAAGAAGATGCGTGATGGCACCTACCGTATCTCAGTAAATGGTAGCCATTCCGACAATAGAAAACGGTTTACAATCGCTCACGAGATAGCGCATTTCCTTCTCCATAAAGACATCATTGATCGCAAAGGATTGGTTGATGATGCAATGTACAGGAGTGGCGCATCTCGCGAAGAGGAGTATCAGGCAAACCGAATGGCAGCAGAGTTACTAATGCCTAAAAGTTTGATCTTATCGTTTTGGAACGCTCACCTGCGCCAATCCAATGTGTTAGCGAAGGTTTTTGGCGCATCAGAAGAGGCCGTCAATATACGCTTGAAGCAATTAGGGCTGGCGGACTGAATTTCCGGCATACTTTTTACTCATATGTACCCGGCTCCGGCCGGGTTTCTTTTTGTTTCAAACTCGCCATGATCTTGCACAAGAAACCCTGCGTTATGATGCTCAGGAGGTTCTTATGAACAAGATTGCAAAGATCGGCACGGCCATTGGCTTGGCTCTCGCACTCTCCGCATGTTGGGGCCCCGGCCCAGACGGTATGGGTGGCCCGGGAGGAGGTGGCGGTGGCCCAGGTGGAGGCAACCAAGGCGGCCCAGGTGGTGGCTATAGCCAAGGAGGCCCTGGTGGTGGCGGAGATATGGGTGGCATGGGCGGTGGTGGCCCAGGCGGCGGAATGTAAGATCGGGACCCAGCTTCGGCTGGGTTTTCTTTTCTCAGGGGGAACTGCCGCCGCATGCAGACTTTAAATGGTCTCACCGCAGAAATTGAGAGGAGGGGACCATGCACGGCGTTTCTGATTTGATCTTTGACCTGCTGGAAAGTCATGCGAGCGAGTTGCCCAATCCGCCCCCTCCAATGCCGCCACCTATGCCCCCGGCGCCCAATCCTCCCACCTTGCCTGATGAGCCACCTCCGATGGAGGAACCGCCGGAGCTCATGAATTAAAAGCAAATCTAGATTTATATTTGTTGCGATTTTGATATGATCTCTCATCTAAGGCTCGCATCCAGCGGGCTGTGGGGGTTTGAATGGGCAAGATCATCAAAATCAGCGCAGGCATTGGTCTGGCACTCACCATAGCTGCATGCAGTACTCCAAGCGACACAGGCAAGGCAGGGGCCGAGCCAGTTGGGCAGCCCCAGGCCTTTTACGGGCGCTACCACGACAAATGACCTACACGAAACCCGGTGAATGCCGGGTTTCTTTTTGTGCGAGAGAACCGATAAGATTACGTGGCCATAAAAAAGATGGCCGTAATGGCCAAATAGATATTGACGAAGTGGCCACATTGGCCATAGATTAATCCCACGCCAAAACGGCGACGGGAGATCAACAATGGCAAACCTGCCGGACAATTTCTCACAGACCAATCATGGAGCAGCGCTCCCTGTGAATGACTTTGGGCAGCCAGTTGTTCAGACATGCGATGCCAATATTTTCCAGAGATTGTTCCCCAGTCATCAGCTTACGAAGCGTACCGTATGGGAATCTCGTCACTTTGCATTAGCAGAAGCCCAAGTAGGGCTTGAGATTTACCGCCGCAATCAAGACGGGTCATTAGTGCGGGGCCTAGTTGCGCGCCATTCGGATGATGATTGGAAAGCCGTGCAATGGTGCAAAGATTGGATGCTCGCCCATGATGAAGCAGTAATTCCTTTCGAAGGATCAAACTAATGCCCATGGTCCTCGACCGCCCAAAGGGCAAGCTGGTCACGATGGACTTCAACACGGCCATGGGGCGGATTCAGTCAGTAACTGAGATCCTTTTACGCTGCAGAGACGCCATGCGAGAGATGGGCGCTAGCGAAATCTCCGAGAAACGCAGTTTGGCAAAAGGCGAACTTGAGCAGCTCATAGATGAACTGACCTACTTCGAAGAATAACCAAGTAAAACACAGGAAATTCGAACAATGCGTGAAGCAGTGAACGGGAGGGGTGCGTCTATGTCATTCGTTCCTCATCCAGATATGGTCCGCAAGATCCGGCAACTGCACCGGATGGCGGACTACCTCCGCAATCAGCGCAATATCGCTCCGACGCAGGGGCTGCGTGATCTGTACGAGACGCAGCTCATCGGCAAGTTGGACGAGATTGCTGCGCTAGAAAACGTGCCGGCCATCGCCCGCCTTCGGAAGCTGGTAGAGGCCGTGAAGCCAGGTCTGTTCTTCGTCATGGCTGAGCTGGATGACGCGAAACTCAGCACTGGCGCGCCGTCGCTCGCCATTCGGAAGGTTTGAGGACATGAACGCAGTAGCAAAAACAAGCCAGCAGATGGGTACGGTCACTGAACGTGATCTAATGGATACGCTCAAGAACAGCCTATATCCGGGCGCGTCTGATGCAGCCGTACACATGGTGATCGGATACTGTCGCGCGGCCGGCCTCGACGTGATGAAGAAGCCGGTTCATATCGTGCCGGTCTGGTCCAAGGCAGCGGGCGGCATGATTGATACGGTCATGCCAGGTATCGCACTCTACCGCATTGAGGCGGCGCGCACTGGCCAGTACCTCGGTAAGAGTGAGCCTGAATTCGGCCCAATCCGCACGATGAAGTTGGGCGGTCGAGACGTCCGCTTTCCCGAATGGTGCAAGGTCACAGTTAAGCGCCTCGTTGCTGGCCATGTCTGCGAATTTCCGGCCATGGAGTTTTGGCTGGAGAACTATGCGACAGCCAAGAGAGACACGGATGCTCCTAACGCTATGTGGGCAAAGCGATCTTTCGGTCAGCTTGCAAAATGCGCAGAAGCGCAGGCACTCCGCATGGCGTTCCCTGAGCTAACAGGCGGCACGAACACTAACGACGAGATGGAAGGCAAGACATTTGCCGAGCCTGTGGACGTGACGCCACAGCCGTCTCAAACGCGCCAACTCCCACGTAAAGAACGGCCGGTCGATCACATCCAGTGGTTCAAGAGTCGCCTTGCAAATTGCCCGGATACACGAGGCGTTGAAGCGCTCCAGGCAAATTGGGCCAAGACGCAAGACAAGGCCATGGAGGTAGGGCGCCCGATCCCGGATGACACCATAGAAGCCGTGCAA
The DNA here is from genome assembly GCF_058107395.1 of Gluconobacter sp. ESL1110. NCBI lineage: Bacteria > Pseudomonadati > Pseudomonadota > Alphaproteobacteria > Acetobacterales > Acetobacteraceae > Gluconobacter > Gluconobacter sp. ESL1110. The sequence continues at coordinate 27,465 of NZ_JBYLUK010000008.1, read as the reverse complement.
GACTTGATCGCAGATCGCTACGGCGAGTTAGTCCAGCAGGAACAGCAGCAGGCTGCCGAGAACGCGAATGTCGATCTTGAGGAGATGCCAGCATGACCCGCGACCTCGATCAAGACATGCGCCCGGCCATCTGGGTGCAGCACATGGCGGAGACGCTGCGGGAAGCCGCGAACGAGTGGAAGCACACGCCGTGGGGCCGAGACCTCACGAGCGATGTTGCGCAGATTGAGCACCTGGACGGGCGGTTTGTTGGGGGTGAGGCGTGATGTCGGAAGCGAAGTTTGCGCCTGGTCCGTGGGCTTGGTTTGGAACTGCTGGAGGATGCCCAGAGATCTATCTTGCGACTAACCATTCAGGGCGTCGGTATGTGATGGGATTTCAGCGATGGGGATTGAATGGGGCGCAGCCTTCCTTCCAGCCCGAAGGCCGGGGGATGGTGAAGGCAAAAGACCTTCTGCAATTCGAAGTCGGCGATCAGTCGATTGTTGGCTTGGATGCGGCTCAAAAAGATACGTCTGTCTATCGGTTTCAAATCCGCGGGATTGCAGCTCCCGATGCCCATCTAATCGCCGCCGCACCGGAGCTTTACGAGGCTTTGCGCATGGCTGCGAATGATCTGAACACTGCGGCGAGCTTACTCCCAGACATTGCTCCTGCACTCCTTGAAACGGTGAAGCAGGCAAATGCCACCCTTACCAAAGCCCGAGGTGAGGCATGATGCACCTCCCCACCCTAATCGAGGCCCTGGCCCTCGTGATCCTGTTCCACCTGTCGGCCGGTCAGCGGCCGGGGAGTGTTTGAGGTGAGTGAGACGATGACTCGCGTCGAGTTCAAATGCGATCTACTGGAAGCTCTTCAAGAGCAGGGCATGGCCCGCAAAGAAAAGCTCGGAGTTTCTCCTGGCGATAGAGTTGATCGCGTTCTCTACGATTTGGACCGCATGGGATGGGCTATAGTCCGGAAGGGAGAAAATCCATGACGGACCTGACACTAACCCGCCCGCAACGCGACGTCCTGAACCTGCTGCGGGCAGAGCCGGACGTCTGGCACGCACCGACGCAAAAGGGACGGTTCGCGTATCCGTTCCTCGTTCGCCGCGGGCTGGCAGAGTGCAGTCCGGACGGGCTCTATCGCGCCGTTAAGGTGAGGGAGGGCGCCCATGGGTGAGACGCTTGATGAAACGATGACCTTTCAGGATGTTCTTGATCGCCTGAAAGGCCGCATCGGCAAGACGAAGCTCAGAGAGCACCTGAGTCGCGTCCAAGAGTTCCACGGAGGCCCTACGCACCGCCGATGGGGTAGCCGCATTATCTTCTATCCGGCAGATTACAAACGCCTTCTGTTGAGCTTGGAATGCCCCTTAAAGTCTACAAACGCCCCAATTCAGAAACGCTCTATGTCCGTGGAACTGTCAAAGGACAGGGCGTTTATGAAAGCACAGGAACTGCTGACCCGAGGCAGGCAGAAGAATACCGCGCAAAACGCGAAGCAGAACTCTGGCAAGAAGGCATCTATGGCAAACGCGCCGTTGTAACGTTTGCTCATGCTGTGACCGCTTATCTGGAGGCAGAGCCAAGGTCCGATGCGACCAAGGCTTACCTTCTTAGGCTTCTGGATCACTTCGGGACAATCCGCCTTTCGGACATCGGTCAAACATCATTAGATCAGGCTTATCGGCATATCCTTCGGGACGGTGCCGAGGCCAGTTCAGCCACCAAGGTTCGATCGGTCCTCACGCCACTGCGGTCAGTTCTCGAGTTCGCTGCCATCCGCAAATGGTGTGACCGTCCCGCGTTCGATAAGCCGCGCATTCCAACGAACAGAACGATCTATTTACGCCCAGAGCAGGTGACGCGCCTTATCGAGTGCGCAGCGCCCCATCTCAGGCCATTGCTGGTTTTCCTATTCGGAACCGGAGCCAGAATGTCTGAGGCACTGGAACTGGACTGGTCGAGTGTTGATCTGCGCGGGCAACGGGCAGTGGTGTGGCAGAAGCAGGGCAATGAACGACACATCGATCTCCCGGCAAGGGTGTGTGCAGCTCTGGCGGCATTGCCGAATCGGGATGGTCGTGTGTTTCGTCCCGTCCGTTCTCGCAAGTCGCGAAGCGGGCAGGGGAAGGAGGTCGGGAGCGCCTACTTTGAAAATGGCCGCACGAGTGGTGGACAGATTAAGTCAGGCTGGTCAGTCGCATGCCACAAGGCTGGGCTGCCTGGAAAGATGCGGATATGGGTGCCGAAAGGGAAGCAGACAGAACGGCACTTCTTCGTTCCAGACGTCACGCCTCACGATGCTCGTCACACGTGGGCAAGCTGGCAATACTGCATCCACAAGGATCTTATGAGACTGAAAGCAGACGGCGGCTGGGGGAACATTACGACAGTGACTCGGTACGCCAAGGTGATGCCAGATGCCTACCGCGATGAAGTCATAGTGAGTGGCTGGGGATAAGTGGCTAAATGTGCAGAATTGGTGCAGTCGCCATTGGACTGCGCTAGACCTGTTGTTAAACCGCCATTTTCTGTGATTTCTCAACTACCTTGACATGGTAGGGGTCACAGGTTCAATCCCTGTTGCGCCCACCACCCGATCCGGTCAGAATTTTTCCTGAAATCTGCAACTTAAAGAATGCTTGAACCAGCATCTTTTCCAAGCGGCCCTATAGCCCCTTAACAAGCAAAAATAATCATACCTCGCGCTTGGCTCGCTTACAGGCTTCTGAACAATATCTGACCTGATCCCAGTCCTTGGCCCATTTCCGACGCCAGGAAAACGGCCGAACGCAAACAGGGCAAATCTTTTCAGGCAGATGAGCTTTAGCCGGCTTTCGGTGAATTTTTCCCTTACGGCGCACAGTTTGCTTCAGCTCTTCAAAATGCCAACTCGCAAAGAATACAAAAAAGCCGCCCAAACAGGCGGCTTTTTCTACAGGCAAGAATACCCGGACGTCATGCAACCTTGAGAGCGACCGCAGACTTCTTGCCGTTACGGCCAGCTTCGACCTCGAAGGAAACCTCCTGACCTTCGTTCAGAGTCCGCAGACCTGCACGCTCAACTTCAGAAATGTGAACAAACACATCCTGAGCGCCACCTTCTGGCTGAATGAAACCAAAACCCTTGGTCGGGTTGAACCACTTTACGGTGCCTGTTGTCATAACGAGGCTCCTTATTAGAAAGGCGGTCGCGCGCAAAACACGCACGCAATCATAACTTTTAAGGGAAAAATTGATGCAGCGCGCATCCATGATCCGGATAAAAGCATCCGCCAATGACGATATATATTTAAGCGAGATAAAAATGCAAGAAAAGCATAAAATATACTGAAAATAATGTTGTCATTATAAAACGAGAAAGAACCCAAATATTTGAAACGCAATATTTTTATCATTCAATTCGCATACGAATTTTTAGCAAAATAATTTTCATCCGCTTGAATTTTCTTTGAAAAATAAAAAAGCCGGACCACCTCCACGGCAGACCGGCTTTTACAGAACTCAAAACAACTTACTCGCCGTCGTTGAATTCGTCTTCTTCACCGTCATCATAAAGAACTTCTTCGACAGTGATAGAAAGAGTGTCATTCTCGCTCAGAAGATCAGCAACCGCGTTGGCTTCATCTTCTTCTTCATAGAGCTCGGCATCACCTGGATCCGAAACCCACTTTTCCGCAGGATTCCAGAACTCATCGTCCCCATTCTCCAGCTCGCGGCGGATCAGGTAACCTGCGACTTCGTCACCAGCAATATCTTCATCGGCCATGATAATGGTCCTCCTTAGCGAGAGGAGAGGCTCTTTCATGTGTGGTGTCAATTCCTTTGAAAGCAGAGAATCTAGCCGTACCGCCTCATGAAAGATGAAACATTTTCGACAACGGCGCGGAAAGGCGCTTTTTCCATCTTTTCATAAACCACTCTGATCAGACTGATAAATTTTTCCCCTTGGAACGGGATTTTTCTACCGCTCACAGTTCAAATAGGGTATATTTGGTCCAGATTAATGGAAGGCAGTTTAATGGTCGACAAAATCTCCAGCCTCTCTCTTCAAGACAGAATTGATGAATCGATCAAAGGCGGAATGCTGGAAGCCTGCGCCAGACATTCGGATATGTTTCTGAAGCCTCGATCGCCCACAGCGTCAAATGTGCTTCTCTGGACAGTCAGCACGTATGCAGCCCACACGCGACTAGACCTTCATAAAACCCTGAAGACATGCCAACTAACAAGAGATCCAAATTGAAGGCCACAACCCGACCGAGAGAACTCTCTCATCGTCAGTAGTAAATGGGGTGATGAGCCATAATTTACTCGCATCACCCCGATGCCTGCCCTAATGTTGGAATATGACAGACCAAACCGATCTTGATGATGACGATGTCGCACTAGATGCCACAGAGGAAGGAGAGAATCTCCTCTCCAGCCTCGTGCTGCCCGTCTGTATCCTGATTGGCCTGTCTATCGTCGGGATTATTATTGGTATCAGCTTCATATAAGGTGCGTTCACACCAATTCTTTTAGTTTTAGAAAAAAGACTCAATTGCTTCAGGCTTGGTCGCATCCAGCCAGCCTTGAAGCATATAGGCAGCAGCCATCTTATCCACGACTTCAGCGCGTCGACCCCGAGTCATATCTGCATCCTGAATCAGGAAACGATTCACCGCACTCGAAGACAACCGCTCATCCCATAAACACGCAGGCACGCCCAAACGTTCGGAAAGAGCCGTTGTCCAATCCGATGCCGCGCGCGCTGCAGGGCCAAAAGATCCATCAAGTGACAATGGCAATCCGACAACAATCGCCCCAACATCCTGACACTTGACGATCTCTGCAAGCTCCTTCGCATTTTCCCCAAGTTTGCGCCGTTTCAGGCCAATCAGAGGGGAGGCGAGCATGAGGGAAACATCTGTCACTGCGACACCGATCGTCTTCGATCCTGGGTCTATCCCAAGGATGCGCTGATCAGTTTGAAGGACATTACGGAGGGCATGTGGATTGAACAGGGACATATCCCGGCGTTATGATCCGTCTGACGGCTGAAAAGCTACCATAATTTCCTCTTTTTCAGGAATGTTCATGTCGCTCGACGCGAAAACGGTCACGCGCATCGCCAGATTGGCGAGAATTGGTCTCGAACCGGGAGAGGTTGACGCTCTCGGCAAGGAGATGGGATCCATCATCGACTGGGTGGAACAGCTTAACGAAGTGGATGTCACGGATGTGCCGCCCATGATCGGCACGGGCCTAGCCAAGCCGCGCCTGCGAGAAGACCGCGTCACGGACGGTAATCGCCGTGATGACGTGCTCTCCAACGCTCCGGACCGTGAAGGTCCGTTCTACACGGTTCCGAAGGTGGTCGAATAATGTCCAGCATGCATGATTTTACGCTGGCTTCTGCCCGGGACGCCCTCAAGGCCCGTAAGATTTCCGCCGTTGAACTGACGAACGCTCATCTTAATGCCATTGAGCGTCTGGACGGCCGCCTCAACAGCTTCATCACTCGCACGCCTGATCAGGCCCGTGCAGCCGCCAAGGCTGCCGATGAGGCTCTGGCGAAAGGTGAGGGCGGAGCGCTAACGGGCATCCCGCTCGGCATCAAGGATCTGTTCTGCACGAATGGCGTCCGCACCACTGCTGCCAGCAAGATCCTGGGCAATTTTGTCCCCCCCTACGAAAGCACGGTCACGTCCAACCTGCTTCGTGACGGTGCAGTCTTTCTGGGCAAGCTGAACCTTGACGAATTCGCCATGGGCTCCGCGAACCTGACTTCCGCTTTCGGTCCGGTTGAAAACCCGTGGAAGCGCAATGGCTCTGATGCCAAGCTGGTTCCTGGTGGCTCTTCTGGTGGCTCTGCCGCAGCTGTGGCTGCGGGTCTGGTCCTGGGCGCAACAGGCACGGACACAGGCGGATCGATCCGTCAGCCGGCCGCCTTCACAGGCATTGCTGGTATCAAGCCGACCTATGGCCGCTGCTCCCGCTTCGGCACGATCGCTTTCGCAAGCTCGCTGGATCAGGCTGGCCCGATGGCTCGCAACCTTCAGGATTGCGCGATTCTTCTGAAATCCATGGCAGGTTTCGATGAGCGGGATTCCACAAGCGTCGATACACCCGTTCCAAATTACGAAGCGGCCCTGACACGCGGCGTCAAAGGCCTGCGCGTTGGAATTCCCAAGGAGTATCATGCTCCGGGAATGCCTGCGGAAATCGAGGCACTCTGGCAGCAGGGCATCAACTGGCTGAAGGCGGCTGGCGCTGAAATCGTCGATATTTCCTTGCCGCACACAAAGTACGGTCTCCCGACCTATTACATCGCTGCACTGGCAGAGGCTTCGTCCAATCTGGCACGGTATGATGGCGTTCGGTTCGGTGAACGCGTCAATGGCTCCTCGCTGGATGCACTTTACGAAGCCACGCGCGCCGCAGGGTTTGGCGAGGAAGTGAAGCGCCGTATCCTCATCGGCACGCATGTTCTGTCGTCTGGCTACTACGATGCCTACTATCTGCGCGCTCAGAAGGTTCGTACGCTGATCCAGCGGGACTTCCTGAACGCCTACGAAAATGTAGACGTGATCCTGACGCCGACTGCGCCCTCCGGTGCCTTCGCGCAGGACGAGAAGCCGACCGATCCGGTGCAGATGTATCTCAACGACGTCTTTACTGTCCCGGCAAGCATGGCAGGCGTTCCGGCTCTGTCCGTCCCAGCTGGTCTCGATGCACAGGGCGTGCCGCTTGGACTTCAGCTCATCGGAAAGTTCTTCGACGAAGAAACACTGATCGCCGCTGGCCACGTCATTGAGCAGGCTGCGTCCTTCACCCACAGACCCGCCATCCATGCAGGAGTGTCGGCATGAGCTATCGTATCACCGGCAACACCGGCGAATGGGAAATCGTCGTCGGGCTGGAAGTTCATGCCCAGGTCATCAGCAACGCCAAGCTGTTTTCCGGCGCATCCGCCTCTTATGGCGGCGAGCCGAACACACATGTCAGCCTGATTGATGCAGGCTTTCCGGGCATGCTGCCTGTTCTGAACCGGGAATGTGTCGCGCAGGCTGTTCGTACGGGTCTTGGTCTGAATGCACAGATCAATCTGTTCAGCCGCTTTGATCGCAAGAACTATTTCTATGCCGATCTTCCAACCGGCTACCAGATCAGCCAGTTCGCTCATCCGATTGTGGGTGAGGGCAAGGTGCTGGTCGATCTGGCAGACGGAAGCACCCGTGAAATCGGCGTCACGCGCCTTCATCTGGAGCAGGACGCAGGCAAGTCCGTTCACGATCAGGACCCGACACGCTCTTTCATCGACCTGAATCGCGCAGGCGTGGCGCTGATGGAAATCGTCAGTGAGCCGGACATCCGTTCGCCGGAAGAAGCTGGCGCCTATCTGCGCAAACTGCGCCAGATTCTGCGCTATATTGGCACCTGCGACGGCAACATGGAAGAAGGCTCCATGCGTGCAGACGTAAACGTCTCCGTGCGAAAGCCGGGTGAGGAGGGATATCGGACCCGCTGCGAGATCAAGAACGTCAACTCGATCCGCTACGTCATGCAGTCCATCGAAGTCGAAGCACAGCGCCAGATCGAAATCTGGGAAGCTGGTGGCGAAGTCGATCAGGAAACACGCCTGTTCGATCACGTCCGCAGCGAAACACGTTCGCTGCGTTCCAAGGAAGACGCGCACGACTACCGCTACTTCCCGGACCCGGATCTTCTGCCGCTCGTCATCGAACAGTCCTGGGTTGATGAGCTGAAAGCCGCCCTCCCGGAACTGCCAGAAGCCAAGCGCGAACGTCTAGAGCAGGACTACGGTGTCAGCCGTTATGAAGCCAGCGTCCTGACCGCAGAGCAGGCCGTCGCCGACTTCTACGAGACCGTTGCGAAGGGGGCAGATGCCCGTCTGGCCACGAACTGGATGCTCGGAGATTTCTTCGCAGCCCTAAACCGGACTGGTCGGTCCATTGAGGACAGTCCAGTCAGCGCAGAAGGCCTGCGCGAACTTCTGGCTCTAATCTCGGACTCCACGATCAATGGAAAGATCGCCAAGGAAGTCCTTGAAGATATGGTAGAAACCGGCGAATCGGCTTCTGCAATCGTTGAACGCAAAGGGTTGCGTCAGGTTACGGATACCGGAGCGATCGAAACGTCCATCCGCGAAATCCTCGCGGCGAATGCTGACAAGGTTGCGGAATACAAATCCGGCAAGGACAAACTGTTTGGCTTCTTCGTGGGCCAGACAATGAAGGCCATGAAAGGAAAAGGTAACCCGGCTCTGGTCAACGAAATGCTGAAAAAGCTTCTTTCAGAATAAGACGTAAAAAAAGTGTCTTAGGGGGTTTGACGACAACGCCGTTCCCCCCTAAGAACGCTCCTGCAAACGCGATGTAAAAATCGCGTTTCAGAGCGGAGGGGTGGCCGAGAGGCTGAAGGCGGCGGATTGCTAATCCGTTATACGATGTAAGTCGTATCGTGGGTTCGAATCCCATCCCCTCCGCCAATTTTCAAAAATACCAATGAAATCAGTCAGTTATGACCACATGTCGGTAGTAGTCCACTACCATGCTGGTAGCACCCCATCGGTAGTCCTTCCATGACCAAGAAGGCTCTACAAGATGATGATATGCACGGCTTGAGGCGGACAGGTGGCCTCACATGGTCTGCTCGACTGTCTATTCCGCGTGATCGCTGGGCGGATGCCGGGAAGGCTTTCGGGACCGCATCAGGCATCAAGCAGGAAGTGATCCGATCTCTTGGAACCCAAGATGCTAAAGAAGCCATCAGGAGGCGCGACAAGGCCCTTGCAGCGATGCGAGAGGATTTGGACGCCAAGCTGGTGAAGGCTGGCTTCCTGCCTATCCACGGCCATTGGCAGCCCGATTGGATGAATGAAGACCAGCTACTCACTGAGGCGTTAGAAGCCCGGCGAGAGATTGGCTTTGTCTCCGATAGCGATGACTTCTACGACAATCAGACAGGTGCTTCTGATAGCGCTAGAGATCGGGTTATCGAGAGCATGGACAGCCTGCTTGAAGACCGGGCTCAGGAACTAAATCAGGTAGGAAAAGACGGAGATCAATACCGGGTTCACTTCAAAGAGATCGCTCTGGGAAACCAGACACCTTTCTCCCTGCTGCTGGATCGGTGGATGAAGGACAGGGAACGCTATGCGTCTCATTCCGTCATATCGTTAGACCGCGCCACCCTAAATCACTTCTCCCGCTATCTGGCTCATTCTCAGGGCCTTGGAGAGCCTGACGATCTCATAGGCTTCCTGCGTACCCAGATAGTCGAGGAGGTGCCTGAAATGGTCTTGGGCGGCTTCTCTGAATGGCTCATGGATGAGCATGCCTTGAGTGCCAATACCGTAGGAAGCCGCATCTCGCCCCTGAAGGTCATGTGGGATTTTGCTATTCAGAAGCACATCCTCAAAGGCCCGAACCCATGGGTAGGTGCTACCGCCGGGCTGAAGAGGAAGGCAGGGAAGCAGAAGCCTGACGTTCGCCCCTTCACTGAAGGCGAACTCTTAAAGCTCCTTCAGGCAGACCCAGCCAAGTGCAAGAAATGGGCATGGGGTCCGGCTATCAGCGATATGATGCGCCTCGCTCTCTTCACAGGCGCAAGACAGAACGAACTCGCCACTCTCACTGTGGGACGCATCCTCAATCGGGATGGAGCTGAAGGGAAACTCTGGGGCATCCAGGTGACCAATCAGGAAGCCAAGACAAAGAACTCTGTCAGACGCATCCCTCTCCATCCACTCGTTCAGCCTATCATTGCAAGACGCCTCAGAGAGGCTGGAGAGGGGAACACAGACGCTCCGCTCTTCCCGGATTGCGTGCCCGGCGGACCGGGGATGAAACGTGGCTACTATTTCGCCAAGAGGTTTCCTGACTTTCGCCGGTGGGTATTGGGGAGAGAGTCTGACAAGATTGTGGACTTCCACAGCTTCAGACGGAGCTTCATCACCTTCTTTGAGCAGGCCAATGCCAATGGTGCATCAGCTTGCACAGAGATGGTTCGGGATCGCCTGATCGGGCATGAGTCCAAATCACTTGCCGGAAACACCTATGCGGCAAAGGATCTCGGATGGGACCTTTATAGCCGGGCAATTCTGGGCATGGTGGAGAAGGGAATACCTGAAGCTGTGAGAGGCGCTATCTAGTCCCAAGGCATCACTTCGTCAGGGTTCGCTCCATCCAAGGTGATAACCCGGCTCTTGGGGCGTCCAGACGCCTTGGAATACGCCTCACCAAGGGGTCTGGAAGGCGCTTTAGGTTCCTCAAGCGGGTTGGTGCAGCCAGACATAGAAAAGCTCTCCACAGACTCTGAGGAAGCTCCTATGGAGGCGTTCAAGAGACTGGAAGGTGGCTCTTCAAACAGGAGCTTTGTATCAGCCATCAGCTTGCCCTGACAGGTTAGAGAGCCCGTGTCATAGACACACACTATCCGGCCATCACGGGTCCTGATGATTGAACCATAGCCGCTGGGCATCTTCTCAATAGTGGAGACTTCTATCCCCACTTCCCAGAGGCGGTTCTCAGCATCTTCAAGTCTCCATTTCACTTTGGGGGCTTTTGGCTTTGCCATTTATTGGACTTCCACTGGTATTTCTTGCCTAAGCGATTTACACAGGCTTGCTTCACAGCAGTCAAAGCACTCTCTACTTGGGAACGAGGCACGATGAGGCCGTCATGCATTGGCAGGACAATACCCTTTGCGTCTATGATGGCATTCATTGCCTCCCGCATGATGGAAGCTTCCATACCAACTAGATATTGCCCGACTGCCCAGTTCTCCATTGGCTTTCCTGCGCTTTCCATTAGTTCTTCGGGTACAATGGTCTTTAACTTCTTCAGGAAGGGATAACGCTCGAACGCCGGGCCGGTAATCGCTTTAGCAGAGATACTATTCTGAATGGCTAAAGGTGTCTCTTTGGACCATTTTGTAGATGCTCTTCCCACCTGCCAAATCCTGACAAACCAATGTTTGATTGCATCCCGATGAGCTTCTTGCAGTCCCGGAAGAGCATAAGGATCGCCTTCAGGAGCAGGCTGACCTAGAAGAGCCAAAGCGATGGACAGGAACGATGCGGACAGGTCCAACTCTGCTACGGGCTCACCATTAATGGTGATCTGTTTTCGCTCAGCTTTGGTCAGTGTCTGATAATTGTCGGCTCCCTGAGCATATATACGCCCACCAAACTCTCGTCGCCCACTGAAGCTGGCCTGAAAGACAGGTTCCGCACATCCTGTGAATGTACATCCTGCGATGGCCTGTGTCAGAGCCTGCATGAACTCCTGAAGATCCTCGCATCCAACCGGAATATCGATTACCTGCTTGCTTGATGCGTCTACCCGACCGTTCTTTTTGCGTGGGACGGTACTGAAAACCACAAGCTTCTGAGCACTCAGCGGTTCAACAGGTGCTGGCTTTACCAATTTCCAGTCATGCGCTGCGTTTTCAGGAGTGCAGCGATATTGATGAGCCAAGTCCAGCAGCCGCTTAGATGGTCGCAAGCGGGCTGCATAGCCCAGTTTATCACCAAAGATGCCTACATATGCCTTGCCGGGAACATTCTCTAAAAGACCTAATACCATCATGGCTTTGATCTTCGTCCAGAAAGCTCCATGTTTCATGGGGAGTTGGCGAGACGCTTTCCAAAACCACGAACTTGGACTTTGATTAACTGCCGACCAAGTGCCTGTCATGCCTCGCCAAAGAAGCCCGGCGAGTATGATGCCCGTTTCGTTGATACGTCTCTCCTTGCCTTTGTCACGAGCTCCTATGGTCGCTTTGGCCCGCTTTCCAAGATGAGGGCGAATGTCTTCGGCAATCCGGGCTACTAGGGCATGAGCGGCTTCTGTGTTCGGGATGCGGCCAAGAGAGAAAGGTTTTGCCTGTTGCAGTTCCTTTGCCTCATAGGGATGTGAAGGCGGAGAGAACCCGAGGCGAAGCTTAGTCGTGTTTGAAGCTGGTACGGTTTCACACAATGTCCGAAATCTTTCTACTTATACCCTATAGGGTGTCTATATGGGCTTCAGAGGTCATAATGCCAAGGGAAGAAGAAGTGAGTGCGGAAGCACCACCTCAGAGATGCTTGAGAGAAGAAGGAGTGTGCGGGAGCACATCTCACTCAGGATTGCCTACAAGGATCTTGAAAAGCTTCCTTTCTATCGGTGCTTCCGCACACTCCCTCTTCTTCAGGCTATTCTAAAGAACCTGAAAGTATCCGCTCGCTTGGTGAAGAGATCACGCTGGAAAGCCGAAGAGATCAGGCTGCTCTGGGCTAGCCTGTTGGCGGAGAGCATTGCGAACAGTGTTGGGGTCTCTACTCACTATCTTGGCAATCTGGACGATAGTGGACCCTGCGGCTCTCAGTGCTTTGATCCGTCCGATCTCTGACAAAGACAGTCTCTTCCCAAGTCGGGCTCTATCTTTCTTCATCATGTCGCGGACGTTATCGGCCTGAGTGCCCAGCTCTAGGTGATCGGGATTGCAGCACGCTCGGTTATCGCAGGTGTGCATCACCACCATGTCAGAGGGGATTGGCCCGTTGAGGTGTTCCCACATTACTCTATGGGTGTATTGCTGAGACTTGGTGCCATCTGGTCTGTGGCTATATATCTGGGGATAGCCGTTTCCGACTTTCCGATACCCACTGATCCAACACTGTCCCTTCTCAGGCTTTGTCGGATGCAGCGGACCATTTTTGTCCACTCTGGCCAGTAGTCTGTCGATTGTGGCGTCTGGACACTTTGTGGAGGCTAGTTTTCTAGCAGACGCTTTGTCAGCGCCGGGCCCGTGAAAGGGCGAGTTTGAGAAATGAGCGTCAGGGTTCATCGGGTCCTTTCGAGTTATATATGGGAGGATTGTGAGTTCTGGTGGTGCTCGGGCACTTCACCGCTCTGCTGCTTGAGCCTCAAAAGGAACGACCACCCCTGCGCCCTGTCTATGGACGGAGGAAAGCGGGTTCACCGCTGGGCAGTCATTTATTTTGAGGGAGCTTGGAGGGTGACAAGCGAGGCACTCGGGCGATTAAAAAGGACCGTTTTTGTCCTAATAAACGGCTATTGAGTTCTCAGAGACGTGTGTTGAACAAAGAAACTGAGAGCCGCTTTGGATGTATTAATCATAGGGGGTTTACATTTGCCCAAAAACACCGGGAAATCGGCGGTCTTCTGCGGTATCTCAAGAATACCTTTTGAGGCCCAGAGGGGGACTAGGCGTCGGGACGACACCAAGCACCTGAGCGGGTGGGTAAATGCTGGAGAAAACCAATCTCCAGAGAGAGATCTGAAGGTCTCCAAGTGCTGGAAAGTCGATGAGGCATCGACAAGGCGTCTGGACGCCACAAGCGCCCCTCTTTCTCGGTGCTTCCGCACACTCCTCATCCTCAGGGATCTTTTTAGGATCTCTATAGGGCTGGGGGAGGTGTGTTCACCTATTAGGTACGCTTAGAGCAGAAAACACCCTATTCGTGGCGAAAAACTGCCATTTTTTGAGAAACCTAAACTATCTTCTATGGGACCCTAAAGTTGCCCTGTGAAACATTGTGTGAAACAGTGGGATGCCGACCAAGTGCCTCTCCGGGATCTCTCTAGTTTCTCTGGGATCAACAACGCTCGTCTCCATCGAACAGCAAAATCAACCTGAGCTTTACCCCGGATTTTTGAAGGTCGAGCAGGTGCTGAAATGGCTCACGGTGGCCCGTTAGGAGTCCCTAGCTCTGGGAAAGCGCCCCCCAATCGGATTAGGGGACATTTTATGTTCGCTCATTTCTCGTGTCCCAATAGGGCAAGGTCTATCGGAACGATGGGCGTGGAACAGTTATATGTTCCATTAGGGTCCATATTGACGTTCTGGAACGATCCCGCTAAAGGGTCTAGACCTTTTGGAACATATGGACGCCTGACCATGAAGATCGGATATGCCCGCACCAGCACGACTGAGCAGCTTGCAGGTTTGGAAGCCCAGAGCCGTGACCTGACAGATCATGGGTGTGAACGCATCTTCTCAGAGCAGGTGTCCGGTGCATCCACTCACAGGCCCCAGCTAGAAGCCGCTCTGGACCACATGCGGGAAGGTGACGTGTTGGTGGTCACAAAGCCAGACCGTCTTGCACGCTCGACCTCGGACCTTCTGGGCTATGTGGAGAAGGTGAAGGCAAAGGGCTGTGGTCTGGTGATCCTGTCCATGTCCGGCATGACACTCGATACTACCAACCCCACATCCAAGCTGATGCTCACCATGCTTGCAGCGGTCGCAGAGTTCGAGCGGGATCTGATGAAGGAACGGCAGGCTGAAGGCATCGCCAAAGCAAAGGCTGATGGCAAATACCTCGGACGCAAACCCACAGCACGCAATCAGACAGAAGAGGTCAAGGCTCTGGCAGCCTCAGGCATGAGCCCATCAAAGATCGCTGAGAAGCTCGGCATGGGCCGCACAAGTGTCTATCGGTGCCTTGGGAAGCTAAAGGAGCCCCACAAACAGACAAACACCGTGAAAGAAGCATAGGAACAGGAAGCAAAGTCTTTGATTGTTTTGCGTTCCTCACTATCCTCCTGAGATAGTTTGGACTTCGGTTGTCGGTACTACCAACACGGAAGAGGCTCTGTCGGTAGTGGTTTTTGACTAATTTTTGTTGATATTCTGCGATTTTTGATATTCATAGCGGAAAGTCCCATCCCCTCCGCCACTTTCTAATTTACCCTAGAAAATCAAGCGGTTGTTAGCCAGAGTGAGTGTCACTTCACATTAACGCTGCGTCACTGGTCTAGCGTCCCCTTGGTGACAAGCACTGCAAGCGTCTCACGTCGCTCTTGGTGCTATGGCTCGGGCCAGCCTTCGTTGATAGAAGGTGGCATGGATATGGCTAATCTGACGAACCGGTATGGACTCTAATATGTCCGGTTCCGCATCCCGGAAGAGCGCAGGACAGACGCTGACAAGGCACTGGGATCAAACACAGGCATCCGCCGGAATATCCTCAAATCTCTCCAGACATTCACACACAGAGAAACTCTCAGACTTCGTAACACCGCTATTGAGGAAATCAGGCGGGATCTGAATAGAAAGCTGGTAGGTGCTGGCCTTGCACCTCTTCAAGACGTTGATGTGCCCGATTGGATGAATGAAGACCACTTGGTCGCTGAGGCGTTAGAAGTCCGGCGAGAGATTGGATCTGCCTCCGATAGCGATAACTTCTACGACAATCAGACAGGTGCTTCTGATAGCCCTAGAGATCTGGTTATCGAGAGCGTGAATAGTATGCTTAACGGAACGATTGCATCTCTTGCGCTGAATGACAGCCGCCAGCAGATCAGTTCCCCAAACTTCCTCACAAAATAATAGAGATGAACACGAGCACTCATAGGGAAACATGCAAAATTCGGAAGGCCTGCTCCTCCGTCATAAGCGGAGCAGATACAGATACAATGCCAAGCACACCTTCAAAAACAGACAAAACCGTTTTTTAAGGCAGATACAGTCGTGCTAGCGTTCGCCAAGATCGAGCCAGAAGTCATAGATGATGCCCGAGACAAAACACTCCCAAGCAACGCCGCAACATTCTGCAAACCTTCCAGAATAGAATCAATCTGACTCTTGAAAGACGTACTGTCATAAGTAATTATGACATTCGATCCCGCTGAATTTGAAAATTCAGTCAAAGCATCTTGCAACGCTACCCTGGCAGTTTCGATTGCCGCTACAGATGAAGAACCAATCACTGAAGAGACTGCGCCGATGGACAGGATTGTTGTTACAGCGTTAAAGCCTGCATCTCCATAAGCTTTTATTTTTGCAACGTTCAACCTCACGGTTTTTACATTACCAGAACTCGTGACTGTGCAAGCTCCCAGTATACCGATAGAAAATCCCACCGTAAGGTATTTAATAAAAGATCTACAATTATGAAACATTTAATTATCTTTTTATAAAATATTTATACAATATTTTTCCAAACCAAAATCACAACAAAAGTAGTTATTGTAATTTTAGGATTATATTTCTTATCAAGAAAAATTGCGCTCACCAAAGATAAACATCTGTCAATCAAAGAACATCGTACAGCCTAAATTTAAGAGCAGAATATTACTATTTTAGGCAAAAAAACTTACCGCTTTTAGAAACAAACAAAGCGAAGCCTTATTGAAACCAGGCGTCACACGGAATGTCTTGATGAGGCATGCCAGCCTGCTTATAGCGAGGATAAGGGCCGCGATGTGAGATCTCGCACCGAAGTAAATTTTAAACAAATCAGCGTAGCGGAACCAATCTCACGATCCGAAACACTACCAAGAAACACATTTTTCAAAGGATAATCCGAGCTGTCTTTCAGTGGAAATTTCGATCCGTTTGAGATCTTTCGTGATCTTTGGGAGCTGTTGAAAGGGCTATATCGCCTGATGCTCTACCTCTATCATCTTTTGACAGGTTTTCCTCCGCAACATTGAACCAGATGAGACGTTATCGTCGGCCTGCTTATATCCGGCCGGCCTTTAACGGAGAAACATCATGAGGTTCCATCTGCTCTTGGGGCCCGTACTGCTTGCCCTGTCTTTGACAGCCTGCGTCGACCATCACCACCATGACCGGACAGACCGAACGCACTGGCGCCAGGGGGATACACCCGGACCATACTCAGGCTACAAGCAGAACCGGTGGACAGCACCACATAACTGACATCGGTTTTTCTAATTCTGGCGCCAGGCCAATCGGACAGGCGCGGCCCTGTAAGACATCAGGTCCCGGCCACGGCCTGCGCCAGACACATTGCTTCCAGAGTTTTCAGGTCGCCTGATGACACGAGGTGGGGGCCCATAAACGACACGTCCTACCTCTCCCCCCTGAATTCTCTGCGGGGCCGGAATAGGATGAGGATAAGCATATTGGCTATGGCTGGGTGAATGCCACGTCGGTTCCGGCATAAGGACCCTCGGGCCTGTGCCCGTCATGACAACCTGAGGCAGGAAGTCAGGGGGGCGATACGTATCAGGCTTTCCATTCCAGACAGCCATCACATGCTGTTTGTATTCAGCACCTAAAGAGGGGGTCAGTGAATGATAGGCCGCAGTAGCAGCAGACCAGTCGTGAAACTGACTGAAAAGATTTCTTAAAAACAGGGCTCCATAACGAGCATTTCTGAACGGATCGAATGCCTCTTCAAGCGAAGCAAACGCGTCAGGATGATGATGCAGATTGATCTGCATACACCCTACATCAATCGAAACGATTCCTACCCGTCGAAACTCTTCTACTGCGACAACAGCTTCTGCTTTTGAACCGTAAAAATATCCCCGTCCTGCGGCATTGACCGTCCAAGGCCATGCTACGATCTGACCCGATAGCGGATCGCGGCGACCACTTTCCACATAACTGATAGCGTTTAACAATCCAGACGGAATAGCTGTATTTCGCTCGGCATCAGCAACCGCCTCGTGACAAACAGCGCCCGCCACATTCCAGTCATTAGCATGCCCCAATTTCGGCAAGCCCAGAACAATGCAGAAGAGCAGAAGAAGCGTTTTGCCGGTCATAATGCTCTATATGACCGGCAAATATGAAGAAACGCTTACCAGATCAGGCGTTATTTCTCAGAACAGGCGCACAGGCATCTTCAAGCCAACCCAAAACATCCGCTTCAACATCAGGTCCAACACGCGTCAGAACTTCAGCATGATAGGCGTTCAGCCACGCCAGTTCAGCATCATCCAACAACGTCACATCAATAAGTTCGCGGTCAATCGGCGTATAGCTCAAGAGCTCGAACTCGAGGAAAACACCCTTGGCGCCATGATAAGCTGATGGCTTTACGAGCATCAGGTTTTCAATACGAATGCCATACCCACCCGGCTCGTAATATCCGGGTTCATTGGAAACGATCATACCCGCTTCCAGGGCCGTTGGCCGAGGAGCAGGGGAAATGTTCTGCGGCCCTTCATGAACTGACAGATAACTGCCGATTCCATGACCTGTCCCATGATCGTAATCCAGCCCGATTTCCCACAGCGCAGCACGCGCCAGAGTGTCCAGACGATGCCCCGTTGTACCGGGCGGGAAGCGCACGCGCGAAAGCGCAATATTTCCCTTCAGAACACGCGTGAAATTCTCTTTAATGCTCTGCGGGGCGGCATCAGGCCCGATCCATAGCGTGCGGGTAATATCCGTCGTCCCGAACGGATACTGACCACCACTATCAATCAGATACACACTGTTTTGCGCCAGAACTCGGTCTTTGCCGACTTCCGCACGATAATGTGGGTACGCGCCATTCGGTCCCGCCGCAGAAATCGCGTCGAAGCTCTGCTCCCGATAATCAGAAGACTGGGCACGAAAGCCGTTCAGACGGTAGACCAGATCCGTCTCACGTTGACCGGCTGCAGAGGTAGACAGCGAATGCAGGAACCTCGCCATCGCAATCCCGTCCAGCTTATGCGCCCGGCGTGACCCTTCCTGCTCCACACTGTTTTTGACGGCCTTTGGCAAGGTGCACGGGTCATTGCCATCCACAACCTTGGCGCCAACAGCTTTCAGAGTCGTTTCAAACCACACCGGCGTCGTCACCGGATCAAGGCGCACAATCTTGCCCGCCAGCGTACCCAAACGCCCTTCAAGCAGCTCCGGCGTATAGACTGTAACATCTGCACCTAGAACATCGACCAGACCGCTCTTAAGGCGAGCAGGATCTGCAAACAGTTCTGCCCTGCCATCGGCATGAAGAATGCCATAACCATGCGCTACAGGGGTAAGGGGCACATCATTCCCACGGATGTTCAGCAACCACGCAATAGAGGTACAGTCAGCAAGCACAACGGCGTCCTGACCCGAACGCGTCAGAAAGGCTGCAAGGCGCTCCCGCTTGCTCGTACCGCTTTCCCCTGCAAGCGACAGCGGTTGCTCAACAATAGTGCTTGCCGGAGCAGAAGGCCGATCCATCCAGGCCTGATCAATCGGATTAACCGCCAATGGAACCAGTTCAACGCCCGGCGCAGCCCATGCGGCAAGCATGGAACGACTGACCAGCTTCGGATCGTAGCCAACCCGCAAACCGGCTGCCTTCTCCGCCAGCCAATCCGAAGCCGGTTCCAGCGTCACATGTCGCCGCTCCCATAGCTCATGCGGAACCTGCTCTTCCATCTGAACCGTATAACGACCATCGGAAAACACAGCCGCTGCGTCCAGCAAAAGAACCGCAAGACCCGCACTTCCCGTAAAGCCCGTCAGCCAGGCAAGACGATCAGAGCAGGGAGCCACATATTCCCCGAGATATTCATCTCCACGAGGAATAATAAACCCTGCAACTCCCAGAGCTTCACAAGCCTTGCGAACAAGGGCAGGGCGCTCATTCAGGGGAATAGAAGAAACGGTCATGGAAAATCCTTTTCCGGTTCGAATACTGCCTCAAGGCAGAGCGTCATGAAGAGAAGGTCGAGCCAACGTCCACCTTTTCGTCCCACCTGAGGTAAGATACCGCTGTTCTGAAAACCAAACTGGCGATGAAGGGCAACCGAGGCCTCATTACCAGCCGTAATACCGGCCACCATGACGTGAAAACCGGCCTGTCTGGCATGATCGATCAATCGGGCCAACAACATGCGCCCGAGACCTCGCCCCTGATGATCGACATCCACATACACTGAGTGTTCAATCGTCTTGGCGTAGCCCTCAAAAGCGCGAAAAGCCCCATAGGAAGCATACCCGCAAACGTCACCGTTTTCGCTCACAGCCACGAACACCGGAAACCCCTGAGCCAGACGATCCGAAACCCATTTCTGACGCTGCTCCAGCGTGAATGGTGTGCTGATCCACAGGGCATCCGTATGGGCAATCGCATGATTCGTGATCCGCAGGATTGCAGGCAGATCTTCATCCTGAACGTCCCGGATCACGAACCCCATTGTCAGCCTCGCTTGCGCAGGATCAGTGTCGCCCAGTCGCCTTCGCGCAATAACCGTTCAAGGACCAATCCCTGACGACGGTGCGCTGCCAGAACCATATTGGCTTGCGTGTAAAGCAGTCCAGCCAGAATAGCGGTACCGTTCGGAGCAAGATTCAGGGCCAGAGACTGCGCCATCCGGCAAAGCGGACGCGCCAGAATATTGGCAAACACCAGATCATACGGCGCCTTGACTCGCACCTGATTGGTATTCCAGCCATTACCAAAACGGCAATCCAGCAAATTACCCTGGCCATTCAACCTGGCATTGGTCTTCGCCGTCCGAACAGACCATGGCTCGATATCAACGGCCAGGACGGGACGATGCAGCAGCTTGGCTGCCGCCATAGCCAAAATGCCCGACCCACACCCCATATCCAGAATGTGCCGAGGCTTGCGGTAGGCCACCATTTCCAGAGCGCGCAGACAACCCCGCGTCGAGCCATGCTCACCCGAACCAAACGCGATACCTGCATCCAGCGTGATGGTCAGGCGGGACTGGTCCGGGGCACCATGCAGATGCGTGCCGCGAATGGCAAAACGCTTGCCGACATTCTGCTGCGGAAAGGACTCATACGTCCGCGCAAGCCAGCCCTCTGCCTCGGTTGCTTCCCGAACAAGTTCAGCATCACAGCCTGTCAGAAGACGGGCAACAGAAAGCGCGTTTTCAAGCTCGTCTTCCTTGTAGCCAATATCCTTAACCCCTTCGAGGCGCCAGTATTTCTGCTCGTCATCAGCCTCGAAAATACCAACGGTCTCACAGACGCACATCAGCACCTGCTCGAAGAGAGGAACGTATTCCTCCTCCACCGTAATGGACAGGGTTTCAAGCGCACTGGCATGGCGTCGGCCAATGCTGCGGGGTGCCATCACGATCTGATCTCCACGAAATTTGCCATGACGCGCTTGATGCCGCCATTTTCAAAGTTGATTTCAAGCCGGCTGCCATCCACCGCAATCACGGTGCCCTCGCCAAACTTCTGATGAAAAACCGTCGCTCCAACCGGAACATTCGCCTGCGGCTGCACATCCGTGACGCGGGGGCGAGGGACCTGAGACATCCCGGAAGGACGGGTGCTCGTAAAAGGCCCGGACGCAAACATGGAAGGCGCCGCTGCAGCCTGCCGCCGGCTTTCAAGAGACTGCCCACTTGTCTGAACGTATTCGGACGGAATTTCTTCGATGAACCGGCTTGGCATTGAAGCCTGCCAGTTCGCGTAAATCCGCCGGCTGGCCGCGTGAACAACGATGGCCCGAAGCCTCGCCCGCGTCAGCCCAACATAGGCCAGACGCCGTTCTTCTTCGAGCGCCCGGTTCCCGCCTTCATCCAGAGACCGCTGAGACGGGAAAACGCCTTCCTCCCAACCGGGCAGAAACACCGTATCGAACTCCAGCCCCTTGGAGCCATGTAACGTCATGAGACTGACCTTGTCGTCAGTCGTCTCGCTTTCCGTATCCATGACAAGCGCCACATGTTCCAGAAAGCCCTCAAGCGTCGCAAACTCACCGATCGCCCGCAAAAGCTCACGGATATTGTCGAGACGCCCCGGCGCTTCCACAGACCGGTCATCACGCCACATCTGAAGATAACCGCTATCCTCAAGAAGCTGCTCGACCGCCACAACCTGACCTTCCGTCTCCAGCGTCGCTTTCGCACGCTGGAACGCTTCCATCAGACTGGTCAGAGCCTCCTTGGACTTTCCCTTGAGCGCGCCCTGTTCAATCTGCGTCAGAACAGCAGCCGTCAACGGGCCGGGCAGGGTGCGCGCCAGCCCATGCAGCTTCTGCACTGCGACAGCACCCACACCACGTTTGGGAACATTGATGATGCGCTCGAACGCAAGATCATCAGAAGGCTGCGACAGAACCCGCATATACGCCAGACAGTCCCGAATTTCCGCACGCTCATAAAACCGCAGACCGCCGACAATCCGATAAGGAACACCGATCGTCATCAGGCGCTCTTCGAAGGGCCGCGTCTGAAAACCGGCCCGCATCAGAATAGCCATTTCGGACAAGGGGTGCCCATCGGCGTGAAGACGCTCAATCGCTCCGCCGACAATCCGGGCTTCCTCATCGGAATCCCGAACACCGATGATCTGCACCTTCTCGCCCTGCGCGTCCTCGCGTCCCGGTCGAAGTGTCTTGCCTAAACGCCCTTCATTATGAGCAATCAACCCCGCAGCAGCAGCCAGGATCTGCGCCGTCGAACGATAATTCTGCTCCAGCCTTACGACCGCTGCACCCGGAAAATCCTGCTCGAACCGCAGAATGTTCTCAACCTCGGCCCCACGCCAGGAATAGATCGACTGATCGTCATCCCCCACACAGGCAATATTGGACGGACCCTGCTCCCGCTTTGCCAGCAGACGCAGCCAGAGATACTGGATCGTGTTGGTATCCTGATACTCATCCACCAAAATATAGCGGAAAATCCGATGATACTGCGCCAGCACGTTCGGCTGGGACCGCAAGATCTCCACCATGTGCAGCATCAAATCGCCAAAATCGCAGGTATTCAGTTCCCGCAGCCGCACCTGATAGGCCCGATAGATCGCCAGCGCGTGCCCATTGGCAAAATCGGTATCTTCAGCAGGCGTCACGCGATCCGGCGTCAGACCACGATCTTTCCAGCGCTGGATAATCCCCATGAGCTGGTTCGGCGGCCAACGCTTCGTATCCAGCCGAAACGGCTCCATGATCTGCTTCAACAAACGAAGCTGATCGTCCGTATCCAGAATATTGAACCCGCTCGTCAGACCCACATATTCCGCATGCCGCCGCAACATCCGGGCGCAGATGGCGTGGAACGTGCCGAGCCATAGCCCCTCCGCCGGCTCGCCAAGGATCGCCCCAACACGCTCGCGCATTTCCCGCGCTGCCTTGTTGGTGAAGGTCACGGCCAGGATCTGGCTCGGATAGGCGCGGCCAGTCAAAAGCAGATGGGCAAAACGCGTCGTCAGAACGCGGGTCTTTCCCGTTCCTGCACCGGCAAGGATCAGAAGAGGGCCTTCGGTGGTCTCGATGGCACGTCTCTGTTCCGGGTTCAGGCGGGAGAGATAGTCGGGGGTGGGGATGAGAGGGTCTTGCGGCACACTCCCGATATAGAGTGTGATGCTCCTATGGCCAACACATCATCTTCCCGGATTGACCTGACACGCGGTACTGGGCCGCAGGGACATCGCGCCCGGATGCGGACCCGCGTCGAAACCAACGGCGCCGAAACCCTTGCGGATTATGAACTTCTAGAAATGCTGCTGTTTCTGGGTATCCCGCGCAAAGACACGAAACCTCTTGCCAAGGGCCTCATCAGCCACTTCGGAAGTCTCATCAACGTCTTCCGTGCGCCAACGCGCGATCTACGAAATGCCGGCCTGAACGACGATACCATCCGCGCCCTTCGTCTGCCATCAGTCGCCGCAGAACGCCTTGCTTCCGCTGAAAACCGTGAGCGTCCGGTTCTGGGGAACTGGCCACAACTGACAGACTACCTTCAAACGACATTGAAAGGCGCAGTCGCCGGACAACTTCGCATCCTCTATCTGGATAACCGCAACCGGCTCCTCGCTGATGAAGCTGCCCCCGAAGAGGAAGATATTACTTTCCTGAACCGCGCCATCGCCATTCGCGCCCTGGCTCTGCACGCTACAGCCATCATCGGCGTACACGTCCAGCCCGCCCTGAGAGCACCAGCCCTCTCAACAGCCGCACGAACATTGGAAAACGCTCTCAGGCCACTCTCCATTGTTCTGCATGATGTCCTTATCAGCACCAAAACAGCAACTCTCAGCAGCCTCAGACAGGAAGGCCTCCTGTAAGTTTTATCCCCGCGTGTGCGGGGAACACTACATTGATGGGCGTCTGCGGTACGGTCTCGCCGGTTCATCCCCGCGTGTGCGGGGAACACTCTTCCTGTTAGATAGCTGTTTTCCAAGGGAAAAACAGCCCTCGAAAAATCTACCGATTTTTTAAGCTTTTTTGAGGGCCGCCGCTACCTTGATCTTCTCCGGCTTACAGTGCCAGAAAAACAAATGACTAATGCTCCGGCCTCTGATGATGGGTTTGCTGAATACTCAGGAAAAATCCTTTTCCAAACCGTACCATTCTCCATCAACCCGCAGACGACCAACGACGAGCATATTCCGCCCCCTGTCGCCCTTCTGAGCGGACGAGGACGACACCTGGACGATGACACTCTGTTACGCTTGATCGTTCAGATTTTTACGGGCCGCAAAGAAAAAGTGGAAACCCTCGTTCCAGCACTTCTGGAACGCTTTGGTTCAGTGGCAACCCTGCTTTCCGCCAGCAATCGGGAACTCGCAGGCATCAGGGACATGGGTAACCACATGGTTCCCATGATCCGCGTCCTGCAGGAAGCCGCGCTCCGGTATAACCGGGAACGGTTACCAACAGCCGATTTGCTCGATAGTGAGCAGAAGCTGCTCGACTATCTGACAGCCCGGCTTGCCCGTGAGAATATTGAGCAATTCCGCATTCTTTTTCTCAACGAGCAGCAAGGCCTCATTGCAGATGAGGCTCAGGCCCGCGGGACCGTCAACCATACTCCCGTTTATCCAAGAGAAGTGGCCAGACGCGCTATAGAAGTAGAAGCAACCTCTCTCGTTCTGGTGCACAACCACCCTAGCGGCGATCCAACGCCCTCACAGGCCGATATTCAGATGACCCAGCAGGTTCAGGCTGCGCTGGAAGTGGTGGGCATTCAACTTACGGACCATCTCATCATCGGAAATGGCCGCCACACCAGCTTTCAGCGTACAGGCCTGCTCTAGAACTGCTTCAGCCTCGCGAAGGCAGCAGACCTTCCAGCGCCAGTTCACCCGGCAGGGCACCACGAGGAAAAATCGTATTAACGTGCCCCATCTTCCGGCCCGGGCGGGCGTCACGTTTTCCATACAGATGAAGCGATGCGCCATCCGTTGCCAGAATACCCGCCACGCGCGCCACATCTTCCGGACCAACAAGATTGTGCATGACGGCATCGGAATGACGCCGTGCAGGCGGTAGGGGTAACCCGGTCACAGCGCGGATGTGCATCTCAAACTGGTCGATCAAACACGCATCCATCGTCCAGTGCCCTGAATTATGCGGGCGAGGGGCGATTTCATTCACCAGAAGCTGGCCATCGGCTCCATGGAACAACTCCACCCCCATGATGCCGACAAGATCCAGTTCCACCGCAATTTTCATCGCGATCGCCTGAGCTTCCTCAGCCACATCAGGCATAATCCGGGCTGGTGCGAGAGTGACGTCCAGAATACCGTCCCGATGACGGTTTTCGACCGTATCAAAACACCGCACGGTCCCGTCAATACCACGCACGACCATGACGCTCAGCTCACGCTGGAAATCAATCATCTTCTCGGCAACGAGAGGGTAGGAAAGATCTGTCAGTGCAGAAAGCGCTTCCGCACTTTCAACGCGGAACTGCCCCTTGCCATCATACCCAAAACGCGTGGTCTTCAGAATGAGAGGAAAACCGAGTTCTTCCAGAGATTTCAGGTCCTCCGGGCCAGACACAGCCTTCCAGGGAGCAAGTGTGATCCCTGCTTTGGCCAGACGCGTCTTTTCCAGAATACGATCCTGACTCACACGGAGGATCTCGCCTGCAGGGCGAACAGGCCGATGCTTCGCCAGAAGCGATAATCCTTCGGCGCTAATATTCTCGAATTCAAATGTGATGACATCACAACGGGATGCAAATTCTTCGAGAGCCGCTGGATCATCATACGAGCCAATCGTCGCAGAAGCCGAAACTTCGATTGCAGGGCTCGTCGGAGCAGGGTTCAGAATATGAACGCGATAACCCAGCTTGGCCGCAGCCATGGCTGACATGCGGCCAAGTTGCCCTCCGCCAATAATCCCGACCGTGCTCCCCGGCTCAAATACGGCGTTCGTCTGCACTGTCATTCGACTGGTACGTCCGCAACCGTAGCCGTCTGCGTGCCGCGCCATGCGTCAAGCCGCGCCGCAAGTTCAGGATCAGAGAGAGACAGAATGGAGGCAGCC
Source organism: Gluconobacter sp. ESL1110 (assembly GCF_058107395.1). Taxonomy (NCBI): domain Bacteria; kingdom Pseudomonadati; phylum Pseudomonadota; class Alphaproteobacteria; order Acetobacterales; family Acetobacteraceae; genus Gluconobacter; species Gluconobacter sp. ESL1110. The sequence goes on along the minus strand of NZ_JBYLUK010000008.1, from coordinate 1,515 downwards.
AGAAGGCCAGCATTTTTCGCGCCTGCCTTACCGATAGCCAGTGTTCCCACAGGCACACCACCCGGCATCTGAACGATGGACAAAAGACTGTCCTGTCCCTTCAGGGCGTGGCTTTCAACAGGAACCCCCAGAACAGGCAGAGACGTCCACGCCGCACACATACCCGGCAGATGGGCAGCGCCGCCAGCGCCCGCAATAACCACATGCAACCCACGACTCCGGGCCGTCCGGGCATAGTCGGCAAGACGGTCAGGCGTGCGATGCGCCGAAACAATCCGACGTTCATGGGCGATACCGAGTTCATCCAGAATATCGCAGGCATGCCTCATGGTTTCCCAGTCAGACTGGCTTCCCATGATGACGCCAACGCGCACGGCGCTCTCGGCTTGAAGGGTCTCGCTGGAAGAAAGGATCTGGCTCATCAGGCAATGTTATCCGGAATCAGACGGGTCTCGATCCAGGAAATCTCGTCTTTAAGCTGCAACTTGCGTTTTTTGAGACGCTGAAGCTGGAGCTGGTTGAGGGGATGGTCCACCAGACGCTCAATGACCGTATCAAGATCGCGATGCTCGCTCCGCAGTTCGTGGAGGCGTCTGAGCATGGCATTATTGTCAGTCATCATCGCTGTCAGTCCCGGAACTCTGTCTGGGCATGATGGAGAACTGAAGTCGTTCCGTCCACCATCATGTCTCCATATCACAGGCAAAAAGGCAGAGGTTGTTTCCAGCCCATGCCAATAAAAAAGGATGCAGCCCCATCAGGCACTGCATCCTCATCGTCTGACTTAGAGAGCTTCGTCTTCGTGGGCGTCAAACGCGCTGACAACCGGCAGGGTATGTCCCTCACGCGCAAGACGGTCATTAGCCGCTGACACAGCAGCATTGAGATCCATCTGCGTGCACAGCCCAAGAATAACAGGATCGCGGGGCTTAATGTTGGCACTGTTCCAATGCTGGCGATCACGCACCTTGATGATGGTGTCCTTCGTCGTGCCAAGCAGCTTGACGATCTGGGCTTCCGTGAGTTGCGGGAACTGACGAAGGATAAACGCAATCGCGTCCGGCCGATCGTTACGTCTCGCAACCGGCGTATAGCGGGCCCCCTTGGCGCGGCGCTTGACCGGGCTTCCGGAAGACAGAATCTTGAGCTTGGCGTCAGGGTTGGCTTCACAGCGTTTGATTTCAGCTTCGGAAAGCTGATGATTCTTGACCGGATCGTAGCCATTGATGCCGGCAGCAACTTCGCCATCAGCAATCGCCTGTACTTCAAGCGGATGCATGCCGCAGAACTCAGCAATCTGTGTAAATGTCAGGCCGGTTTTTTCGATCAGCCAGACGGCCGTGGCCTTGGGCATCAAAGGCAGGGTCATGTCAGTGCGTTCCTTGTGGGGCGCTTCAGGGGCCCGCGAAAGCGCAGGCACCGATTGGCGTACCCGGAGAGGAGAACTGAAAGCCCGCTCGGGATATAATCGCGGCACCTGCTGGATGCGCGGCGATAATGAAAACGATATGGGGC